>NZ_MKKC01000043.1 GCF_001942255.1 Nocardiopsis sp. CNR-923 | reverse complement strand
GCTCATTAGAGGACCATCCTTTGTGCAGCCCTCTCGAGTAGGGTTGTGACCTCTCGGTCCCGGTGGGTGCATGGCCAGTAGTGCGAGCCGTTCGACGGCCAGCGTGAGTTCCGCCAGCCCCGCCGGGCCGAGGCCGTCTGATCGGCTTCAGGGACACGCCCCGCAGAGGGCCGATTAATGAGCTCCCGGCAGACGACCTCACCACCGGGCAGGTGCTCCACCAGCAGCATTGGAGTACGACTTCCGTGTTCATCGGATGGGACTGGGCCACCGAGACCCACGACGTGACCGTCATGGACGCGTCCGGCAAACGCGTCGACCGGTGGGAGTTCCCCCACACCGAGGAAGGGTTCGCCACGACCCTGGCCCGGCTGCGCGGCCACGGCGCCCCGGCCGACCTGCCGGTGGCGATCGAGACCACCCGCGGCCTGGCCGTGGACCGGCTCCTGGCCGCCGGGCACCCCGTGGTCCCGGTGCACCCCAACGCCTTCCACGCCATGCGGGCCCGCTGGGGCGCCTCCAAGGCCAAGACCGACGCCGGCGACAGCTTCAAACTCGCCGACTACCTGCGCACCGACGGCCACCTGCTGCCCCGCCTGCAACCCACCGAGCAGGCCACCTTGGCCCTGCAGTCCCTGACCCGGACCCGCGCCGACCACGTCGAGTCCAAAGTCGCCGCCGTCAACCAGCTCACCGCCCTGCTGGACGAGCACTGGCCCGGCGGCAAGGCGGTCTTCGCCAAGCTGGACAGCGACATCGCCCTGGCGTTCCTGGACCGCCACCCCACCCCCGGCTCGGCCGCCAAGCTCACCGCCGGTCGCCTGGCCGCCTGGTGCAAGAGGCGCGGCTACTCCGGGAAGAAGCCCGGCAGCGTCCTGATCGAGCGCCTGCGCGCCGCCCCCGCGGCGGCCTCCCGGCTCAGTGAGGCGGTCGTCGAGCGCCTGGTCCGTGTCCAGGTCCAGCTCGTGCAGGGCATCCGGGCGACCA
This sequence comes from Nocardiopsis sp. CNR-923, assembly GCF_001942255.1. Lineage (GTDB taxonomy): Bacteria > Actinomycetota > Actinomycetes > Streptosporangiales > Streptosporangiaceae > Nocardiopsis. The sequence continues at coordinate 499 of NZ_MKKC01000043.1, read as the reverse complement.
TCCGCGACCTGGACAAGGCCATCGCCGAAGCGGTCGCGACCCACCCCTACGCGCCGCTGTTCGCCGCGATGCCGCGTATCGGCACGGTCAGCCTCGCCCAGGTCATCGGCGAGGTCGGTCCGCTGCTGGAGCGCGCCCGGGCCTGCGAGCAGCTCATCGCGGAGGCCGGTGTCGTCCCGGTCACCCGCGCCTCGGGCAAGTCCCGGGCGGTGGCCTTGCGCTTCGCGACCAACCGCAGGGCACGCCTGGCCCTGACCCAGTTCGCCGACAACAGCCGGCACGGCAGTGTGTGGGCCGCCAGGATCTACAACGACGCCCGTGCCCGCAAGAAGCGGCACCCGCACGCCACCCGCATTCTGGCCCGTTCCTGGTTGCGGGTGATGTGGGCCTGCTGGCGCGACGGCACCGTCTACGACCCCGCCACTCACCAGGCCAACGGCAAGATCGTTACCGTCTCGGAGGCGCCTTTGGCGGCATAGGGGTTGACTCAGGAAACTCA
>NZ_MKKC01000042.1 GCF_001942255.1 Nocardiopsis sp. CNR-923 | reverse complement strand
GCGCGCCGCGCAGTGTGAGGGCGGGGTGACATCGCCGCGCACGGCCGGAGGGGTCGACGCCGAAGCCACCAAGGGGCACAAGGGGCACCCGTACGGGCTCGCCCGCGAACCGGACGTCCCTGGGCGCTCAGGCTGAGCACCGGCCTGACTCGGCACGGGAACGGCCGACGCGTCGACGGTGCGTATGCGTGATCGATCGGACACGTTCCGCTAGCGTTTCCATCGTGGACACGTCCCCGTCGGCGGCGGTCGCCGCGGCCCCGGTCGACCCCGGCCCGAGCCCCTGTCGAGAGAGCGCGCCTTGTTGACCTACATCCTGCGCCGTCTGGGCGCCGGTCTCCTGCTGCTCGTCGTGGTCACCATGGTCACGTTCGCGATCTTCTACGTCGTCCCCCGGTGGGCGGGGCGCACCACCGAGCAGTTGGCCACCATGTACGTCGGCCGCGCCCCCACGCCGGAGGCCGTCCAGGCGACCGTCGACCGCCTCGGCCTGGACCGGCCGATCGCGGTCCAGTTCTGGGAGTTCGTCAAGGGCATCCTCGTCGGCGCCGAGTACCAGTTCGGCCGGGACGTCGTCGAGTGCCCCGCACCGTGCCTGGGCTACTCCTTCCAGACCTACCAGCCGGTCTTCACCGAGATTGTCCACCGTTTGCCGATCACCGTCTCGCTCGCCGTCGGCGCGGGCGTCATCTGGCTGGTCGGCGGAATCGCGGTGGGGGTGGTCTCGGCGGTGGGCAGGGGCAGCCTCTTCGACCGGTTGGCCATGGGGGTCGCCCTCGCCGGGGTGTCCCTGCCGATCTTCTTCACCGGCCTGCTGGTGCTGGCCTTCCCCGTGCACGCCTGGAACTGGTTCCCCACGCCGCGCTACGTGCCGTTGGTCCAGGACCCGCTGGCGTGGGCCGCCGGGCTGTTCCTGCCCTGGGTGACGCTGGCGTTCCTGCACGCGGCCATGTACGCGCGCCAGACCCGCGCGGGCATGCTGGAGACCCTGGGGGAGGACTACGTGCGCACCGCCCGCGCCAAGGGCCTGAGCGAGCGCCGGGTCATCCTCAAGCACGCGCTGCGGCCCACGTTGACGCCGATCGTCACCATCTTCGGCCTCGACCTGGGCCTGGTGCTCGGCGGCGCCGTCCTGACCGAGCAGGTGTTCTCGCTCAACGGCATCGGCCGGTACGCGGTCCAGGCCATCACCCAGAGCGATCTTCCGGTGATCCTCGGCGTCACCCTGGTGGGCGCGTTCTTCATCGTCGTCGCCAGCCTGGTCGTGGACCTGCTGTACCCGTTCATCGACCCCCGTGTCCGCATCCACGACTAGCACCAGCCCCGAGGAACGAAGAGGCCGACCGATGAGCCAGTCCCCGCCCCAACCCGCCGAGCCTGCCGAGCCCGTCGAGCCCGTCGAGCCCGTCGTCCGGGTGGACGACCTGCGGGTGACGTTCCCGACGATGGACGGGGACGTCCACGCGGTGAACGGGTTGTCCTTCGAGGTGCCCCGTGG
>NZ_MKKC01000041.1 GCF_001942255.1 Nocardiopsis sp. CNR-923 | reverse complement strand
GACGATCTCCCAGAGCCCATCGGGCAACACGTCACTCACAGTCCGTGATCATGCCAGGCTCGGAGTCATCTCGCAGGACTTTTGAGATGAGCTCTAAGCCTGCACAATTCAGGATGAGGTAAGAGAAATATAGCCAACGTGGGTCGTGAGGAATTCCGTTGCTGGGGGATGTTGGGAGGGGAAAGTCACACAGACAGGAGTTTTCTGACGTGCTCCTTTAGAGGTTGTTCGAGGTGAGGATGGAATCCGTTCTTGATCGCTGTCCACACGTTCGCTGCTGCGAACACCTGAGCTAGCTTTCCGGTCTCTCCGGAGAGAACGTCTGAGAAGAGTTCTCGCACACGTTCAGCAGTAGGAGTGTGCGTAAGGCTGTAGGTCAGCAGAGTTGCAGCGTCAGAGCCGACAGGGGCGAGTGAATAGCCTTCCCAGTCCACAATGGTCAGCCTTGGAGAAAGGAGGTTCTGCCAGTGAAAGTCATTGTGTTGCGGTCGCCACTCAATCGCAGTGTTGGTGAACCTGTCGTCTCCTGTCATGGCTGCCACCCAACGGCGAACACGCTTCTCGGACTGTCCGGGTCCGGCCCACCTGGCCGCGCTGATTTCGTTGTGTGCTCGGCGCAACTCGCACCACCATGCATCGCTCACCTTCGGGGCCTGCCGGATAGTCGGCTCAGGGGAGACAGGGGAGCCATTCACGTACTCGAATACATGGGCACGTACTTGACGAGTGACATTCTCGTCAGTGTCGAATTTCTCCCACGTGAAGGTATCCAACACTTTCGGCATAGGGATACGTTCTGCCAGCTCTCCGGATGCTTCCTCAATAGCCTCGGCACGCATCCATACGACTTCATCAGCCGCGGTCCCCACTCGAACCCATACACGTTTTCCTCCTGGTTTACGGGCGGGGCCTGTCGTGGTAGCGGTCAGGTAACCAATCCTGATCGCTCCATCTGGGGACAGGCCCAAGCCGTCCAAGGCTTTCTGGAAATCCTTCTCTTTGTACTGCACCCTCGGGCCCCTCCGTGCATGGTTTGGCGCGAAGGTACCACAGCACAGCAATCAGAACTGAGGAAAGAGGAAACATGGACTTCTTGACCGGCAAGCACGAGAAGCAGGGCGATGACTTCCCGCGCCCCCTCGGCTTCGGAGGTGGTGACGGCTCCCCGGACGACTTCCCCACTGAGGGAGAGGCCACCAACTAGGAGTAATCCGGGCGTAGTACTCCAGTTGTAGTTCCGGTTTGCCCTGAACTGGAACGACTTGTCGGAGATGACAGCACGACAAGCCTCTGATCCGGGGAAACGCCGGACACACGGACGGCCACCGCGTGATCATCGATGGTTGTGAAGACAAAGAAGAACCCGGCGGTGGCCGCTGACGTCAGCGTAGCGGCCCAGCGCTGGCCACACCGGCTGAACGACCTGATCAGCACGATCTCCACCCGTCTGACCCGACCCGAGACCCAGCGCACCGCCCACGACCTCTTGCGCGGCCTGCTCGTCCCGCTGCCGCGCAAGAACCGCTGGACCCTGTCCGAGCACGCCGGCCACCGGACCCGCGCTCGCCGAGCAGATGATCACCGCCGCCCTGGCCGCGCACACCCCCGCGGCCTGGGTGGCCGCCGACGAGGTTGACGGAGGCAACCCGCACCTGCGCCAG
>NZ_MKKC01000040.1 GCF_001942255.1 Nocardiopsis sp. CNR-923 | reverse complement strand
CGGTCCGGGCCGACGACAGGGCCCCAACGAGATCGGCCCCAAGTCAGGGGCCGGGGGTTAGTGCGTTCGTGAAGTTACACCACTCAACGGGACACCATCCTGAGATCCGCCAGAGGGCGTGCGGGGGGACGGGACGGTGGTGTGTTCTCGTGGTGGGGTTGGGCGAGGTGGTCCGGGTCGCGTGTCGCACCGGCGGCGTCGGCCTCCTGCCGTGGCGGGCGTGTGGCGGGGGCCGGACGAGGGCCTGTGACTGGGCCTGTCAGTGGTCCTGTGACTCCGCCTGTGTGTGGGCCGCTTTGAACGGAGTACCCTGGCGGCGTTATCAGGGCAGGTCACAGCCCGTTTGGGTGGGCCGTTGGCAGCCCAGACTGATACCCAGTGGGTCGTCATCTTCACGTAGGGGGCGGGCGGCGCCCCGCTGACGAGCGGCGGGCGCCCCCGCCTTGGTCTGACTCGTATGGGTCCGTCCTCACCTCGAATCCTCCCTTTTGTTCAGTTTCTTCGTGTTCTCCTCTCTTATTCCTTTGGTCTGTGCTGAAGCGTCGGTTTCGTGGCGTGTGGTGGGGTGGGTGGAGACGGTGGGGGAGATCTCTGGGGTCCGTGTGGTGGACGGGTGCCGGTGTTGAGCGCCTTGAGTGGGCGCTGCACGGCTGGCGGGTTCTCGAGGCGGGACGGGTCTGGTTTCTTGTGGTGCGGCCCTGGGAGATCGGTGGTCGGGTGTCGCGTGTGCTGCTTGTGGGCTGTCGTTAGGGGTTGTGAGGAGAGGGCGAAGCGGTTCGGAGAAGGGGCCTGTGGGCGAGCGGACGCGTGTTCGATTCAGTCCCGTCCCGTCCCGTCCCGTCCCGTGGCTGTGGCTGTGGCGGTGGTCGTGGTTGGTCGGTGTGTCGGGGGTGGCGGGGCCGTCTCGGTGTCGGGGGTTGTGTGGGCCGGTGTTGGCCCCGTGGCCCCTGGCGGGCCGTGGGCCCCTGTTCGGGGTGTGCGGGGCGGACAGGGCCGACCAGGGCCGTTTCCGGCCCTGGTCGTGAATGGCGGCATTTCGCCCGTATCGGATGGGCGGTGGTGGGGTGTGCAGGACTGGCGAGCACACCAGGAGCGAAACATCGCCTCCAACCCCGGGCCACGCGGGAGGTCCACCCCCGTTGGCCTGGGGTTTCCTCGCCTCTGGGGTTGTCATCCCATCGGATGGGAGGTCCCTTGGTGCACCGCAGGCTGGGAGGATAGGTCGTGGAAGCCTACTCCTTGTTCCTCGGGAAGCGGATCCATCCGATCCGGTCTGCTGTCCTGTGTTCTGTCATGCCGTGTGGCGCCGCCCCGGTCCGCAATTGCTCGTAGTTGCGGACCGGGGCAGCGGTGGAGCACGAGCCAGCCGAACGTGCGCTCGACGGGCCCATTGGCGCCGCTCTGGCTGAGTTCCTTGTCGACGACCTCGACGGTAATCCCCACCGCCATGGCGTGCTCGGCTCCACCATGCTGACCGTGGGCTCGCTGGTCCCCTGGCCTAGGTCCTGTCTGGAGTTTGGATCACGAGTTCGGGAGATCGCCTGCGGGCCGGGCCCGGCTTTGATAGAGCAACAGTCATGACACGAGGCGATCTCACCGACGACCAATGGGCCCTGATCGACCCCCATATCCCGATCGCCGCAGTCGGTCCCATCCCCGACCTGCGCAAACACTTCAACG
>NZ_MKKC01000039.1 GCF_001942255.1 Nocardiopsis sp. CNR-923 | reverse complement strand
CGCCAGCCCCAGCAAGATCGGGGACATCGCCAGAGCCGCCCTCGTTCTCACACACTTCGAACACGGGCGCCTGACATAGAACTCGCTGGGATCACCTCACTGGGTCCCCAGCGACGAGTTTAAGGTGGCCGTGCCCACCTACTACGACCACCGCGACAGTCAAGCACTCTCGGACCTACTCAGTCATCCGGGATACGAGGAATTCGAGGTTAAGACGCTTGGCGCTCTCGTTGAGGAAGGACTCATCGAACAACGGGCAGGGCATGGCTCACCCTCGCTGACATGCGTAGCGGAGGAAGCATCCCCTATATCAAGGTTTCCGATATTCGAGCCGGGCAGGTCAACATCAACCCGTCGAATCTGGTCCCCGACGTGGTGGCTAAGAGTTTCTGGCGAGGCGACGAATCCGGGATCCGTGCGTTTGATCTCATCACACCTATTCGGACCTCCAAAAATATCGGCGAGTTCGCAGTCCTCATGCCTGGCCAGGAACGCATAGTGGCAACAAAAGAAGTTCTAATCCTACGGGCCACATCTGCATCTTTTGTAGATAACTTCTACCTACTATGGGCCCTCTCCTTGAAGGTAGTTCGAAATCAATGGCGGCGCGTGGTCTTTATGCAAACCAACCGTGAGGACGTAGGAAAAAGGTTTATGGAGATTGAGATCCCATGGCCCTGCGACGCCCTTACAGCCCAGGATGCTTCGAAAGATTTCCGAAATTATTACCAGGGCATTGAAGGACTGAGGAGAAAATTCGTCGACGCTCTAGAACACAAAGGGCTCCACCATGTGTTTCTAGGCAAGCAATTTGAGGAACTAAACGCTGAAAAGAAGTAGCACCAACCCACTTTCGATGCGGAAATGAGAACTTCAATAGACGCGGGAAATCTTTCATGCGAATGCCCCTTCGCACAACACGACATTACTAGGATATATCGCGCATCGCCTTTCAATGCCATGAAAAACAAAAATAAGCTTCCCCGCCCTAGCGACCAAGCACTGGAGAATTATTTGACGCGAACGACGCGCATAGCGGATTGAGTCGCATAAATCGGAACGATGTGATACGTCGTGCCATCCATACAGACAACTTCGAAACTGATTCCCGCAGAGACGCCCTACGCCTCCCACTCAGGGTGTACCACGGCGACTGAGGATGTGCACCCGGAGGGTGCACACCTCGCAGCGGAACGTAGGGCAACCCGACTCAACCAGGGGATCACCTCCCCCACTGCCTGCGGGTTCTCGTGTTTTCGCAGGTCATGGCGCTTGCCGACCGCAGTTCAAGTCCCGTCACTCACCCCAGAGCCGACAAGGCCCTGACCAGCGGAAACGTCCGACGGTCAGGGTCTTTCGCGTTGCCGGGGGTGCACCAGCGGGTGCACGGCGGTCAAGAATCGCCCGGCGGGTGTGCACCACCCACCCCGTCACTCACCCCGGAGCGGGGGTGCACGAGGGTGCACGGACCAGGGCGACAGCCCGACATCCCGCACAAATATCGACGTACCGGCTGTAGTGGCGTCCGGGTCGAAGGTTCTTCGAGATCTTTCGCCGATTCCCTTCGCTTCGGCCCCCACCCAAGCGATGGGTCATGTCCCTTGGAGTGGTGTAACTTCACAACCGCACTAACCCCCGGGATGTGACCCGGGACCGATCTCGCTGGGGCCCCTCTGCCGCCCTGGTCC
>NZ_MKKC01000038.1 GCF_001942255.1 Nocardiopsis sp. CNR-923 | reverse complement strand
CCTTCCTCTTGACCGTCACACGATGGCTCGCCTCGTTGCTATAGCCCTGCAGGTCAGATCACCCATCCAGGAGTTACACCACTCCAAGGGACATGACCAAGCGATGGTCCACGCATGGCAACCATCAACCAACGCACACTGGCCGACGGGCGCACCCGGTACTGGGTCAAATGGCGACTCGGCGGCACCCGTGACGGAGCGCCGCAGTCCGAGCCGTTCGACGTCCACGCCGACGCCCACACCTTCAAGCTCCACGTCGAAGCAGCCGACCATCAGTGGCCGGAGAACTGGATCCCCCGCCAAGGGTGGGCACAGGGGTGGGTCCCCGGACACGGCTGGGTCCAGGCCGAGGAGGACGATGAGCCGGAGGCGGAGCCGGTGCTGTTCGCCGACTTCGCCCGTGAACTCATCGACTCGATGACCGGCATCGCCGAACGCACCCGCGCCGACTACCACCGCGACCTCACCAACCACCTGCTCCCCACCTTCGGGAACGTGAACCTGCGCGACACGTCCCAGCTCAAGCCCAAGGACGTGCGGGCCTGGGTCAACCAGCTGCGCACCGGCACTCCCGACCCCACAGCCACATACCGGACCGACACACCCAGCCGAGGCCGTAAGAAGGAACCGGGATGGCTGCGCAAACCCCTGTCCCCCAAGTCCATCCACAACCTCCACGCGCTGCTGTTCACCATCTGCGAGGCCGCCGTCCGAGAAGACCCACCCATCCGACCCTCCAACCCAGCCTCACGCACCCGCCTACCCCGTATCGACGATGGTGAGGGCGACTGGGAGATGTGCTTCCTCACCCGCGAGGAACTCACCCTGTTGCGCGACTCCATGGCCGAGGACGTCCGCGACATGGTGGAAGTGTTCGCACGCACCGGGATGCGCTACAGCGAACTCACCGCCCTCCAGGTCCGCGACATCACCATCACCACAGCGATCGGGGCCAACGGCCAACCCCTGATGCGCGGGTATCTGGACGTACGCAGGGCGTGGAAACGCCAACCTGACAACACCTTCAAGCTGGGTGCGCCCAAGACCCGCAGCTCCCGCAGGCGCATCCCGCTCTCCCCCGGCACCATCGACCTCATCCGCCCCCGCCTGGAGGGCAAGGGCCCGGAGGAGTTCGTGTTCACCACCAAGCAGGGGCACTGGTGGCGGCACTCCTCGTTCTACGGCCGCCGGTGGGTGCCCGGGGTCCAGGAAGCCCAGAAGCGGGGACTCGGGAAGAAGCCGCGCATCCACGACCTGCGCCACACCCACGTGGCGTGGCTGATCGACAAGGACGTGCACGTCTTCAAGATCCAACGCCGCCTGGGGCACACGTCGATCACCACGACCATGGACCGGTACGGACACCTGGTCACCGACATCGACGACACCATGATCGAGGCCATCGACGGCCCACCGACCGGGCCGTGGACCGACCCCGACGGTGAACGGCGCCTCCGACTCATCTCCTAACCACCGCCACAAGCCCCAGGCAGGCTGGTGGGGCGGGTGCGCGCCCGCCCCACCGACTCTTTTCGTTGCTTCTCCCCTACCTCAGCCCCTGCCGCCCGTAGAAGGTCCGTCGTGCGGGGACGACCACCTGCTGTGCGGCCTTCTCCACGATCTGCTCCAGGTCCTAGTGTCCTGCGTCCGAAATACGGCAGGGTGTTTTTACTCGGATTCTTGGCGTTCCGTTCCGATCTTGGCGAGGTAGTCGGCCAGGGAGCTGAGGAT
>NZ_MKKC01000037.1 GCF_001942255.1 Nocardiopsis sp. CNR-923 | reverse complement strand
GGGGGTCGCGGCACGTCTGACCGGTGCGGCGTTCCAGGGGGTTAGGGGGGAGGCGTTCCCTCACCGCCCGGCCACAGGGGGGTCGAGGGTCACCGTCCCTGGCAGCCCGACCACAGGGGGGGTCGGGAACACCCGAACGCCCCGCCCAGCCACAGGGGGTCAAGGAAACCGAACCGCTTCAGCACCACAAGGGAGTTTCTGACCAAGTGGTCGCTGCGACATTCACGACATTCACCGAATCCCCAGAATCGTGCGATCACCCTCGGTAGTGTTCTGCCATGCCAGGATTCGACCACGAGCTTCAGGTGCGCCTGTTCCACAACCGTCCCGAGCTGGCCCCCGCCATGCTGCGGGACACGATCGGCTTCCCGGTGCCCGACTATGCGCACGCCGAACTCGGCTGTACCGACCACACCAAGCTCAAGCCCGTGCCGTTCAAGTCGGATGACGTCGTCGTCCTCTACGACCGTGAGGGCGCCAAGGTGATGGCCATCATCGCCGAGGTCCAACAGAAGAAGGACCACGACAAGCCGTACACCTGGCCGCTGTACGTGGCCACCGTGCGGGAGATCCTGCGCTGCCCGGTCAGACTGATGGTGGTCTGTCCGGACAGCGGCACCGAAGAGTGGGCGCGCACTCCCATCGAGTTCGAGGCCGGTGGGGCTGCCTTCGCTCCCGCCGTGCTGGGACCGAGCAACACACCGGTGATCGACGATATCGACCGGGCCCGGCGTCTACCGGAACTGTCCGTGCTGTCTGCCACCGCCCACGGCGACAACCCCGCAGTCCTCAAGGCCGCCGAATCGGCACTGGACGCCCTGCCCGAACACACCAGGCTCATTTACTATGACTTCATCGAGTCGAAGCTCAGCGCGGCGGCTCGACAGAAGTGGGAGGAACTCATGACGACCGGAACCTATGAGTGGCAAAGCGACTTCGCACGCAAGTACGTCAGCCAAGGACGTGCGGAAGGCCTCGCGGAAGGTCTCGCTGAAGGCCGCGAGGAAGGCCGACTTCAGGGTCAGGTGGCGGGCTTGATCAAGGGCGAACGGGCTGCGCTGCTGCGTATCCTTCACGCGCGCGGCGTCCCGGTCTCGGACTCCGCCCGGGATCGCATCATCCAGTGCGTGAACCTCGCCCACCTGGAGAGCTGGATCGACCGGGCCGTCGCGGTCACCGACGCTGACGAACTCTTCGAGTGATCGTGCGCTCCTGACCGACACGCCGTCGACTCAAGGGCTCCGGGCCCCGCGCTAACGGGCCCTGTGGCGGGGCGGGGCGTTCGGGTGTTCCCGCCCCCCTGTGGCCGGGCGGTGAGGGAACGCCTCCCCCTAACCCCCTGGAACGCCGCACCGGTCAGACGTGCCGCGACCCCCTTCGGTGACCGACGCGCGCACCGGTACGGGGCCCGGGGCGCATGCCCCCTGAACCGACCACCCCCCGCTCCCGGGGCCGGGGGTGTCATCGTCTCGGAATCACGCCCCCACGTGGTGACCGTGTCCTGCCTATCTGTGGCGGACACACGGCGGGCGTAGGTGAGGGACCTCGCCCTCCGGAACGAATTCGCTCCGCGAACACGCCCTCCGAGGCGAGCCACACCCCCCGTGGTGACCCGAACGGCACGACACCCATCCCCAACCCCCAAGAACCCCGCAACCAGACCACCCAACCCCCCACCGATGAGCCGACCGGGAACGGCCACCCCCCAGCGGCACGAGTCCCCGGGCTGGCGAAACCCCACCGGTGAGCCGA
>NZ_MKKC01000036.1 GCF_001942255.1 Nocardiopsis sp. CNR-923 | reverse complement strand
CACCGGCGCCGCCCCCAGCAACTGACGCGTGTACTCCGAGGACGGCGACTCATACACACTGTCGCTGTCGCCCAACTCCACGACCTCGCCCCCACGCATCACCGCGACCCGATCCGAAACCTGCCGCACCACCGCCAGATCATGCGCCACGAAGATATACGTCAACCCGAAATCATCCTGCAACTCCGACAACAACCTCAACACCTGATCCTGCGTCGACACATCCAACGCCGACACCGGCTCATCACACACGATCAACTTCGGCTTCACGATCAACGCCCGCGCGATCGCGACCCGCTGCCGCTGACCCCCCGAAAACGCGTGCGGGAACCGGTTGTAATGATCAGCCGAAAGCCCCACCCGCTCCAACAACTCCCGCACCCGCGCCCGAATCCTCGCCCCGTCCCGCTCCCCCTGCACCCGCAACGCGGTACCGATCGCCTCCCCCACCGTCACCCGCGGATTCAACGACGAATACGGGTTCTGGAACACCATCTGCACATCCCGCCGCAACGGACGCAACTCCCGCTCCGACACATGCGTGATGTCACGGCCCTCGAACTCCACCCGACCCCGGGTCGGCTCCAGCAACCGCATCACCATCCGCGACAGAGTCGACTTACCCGACCCCGACTCCCCCACGATCCCCACGTCTCCCCCCGGAACAGATCGAAGGACACACCCTTGACCGCCCAGAAATCCGACGCCCGACCCCACAGACCACCACGCACCCTGAAACACTGCGCCACATCCTCCACCCGCAACAACGCGCCCCGGACAAGGCCGAGGAACCAGACGAAACAGAGCCCGAGGAACCAGACGAGACGGAGGCAGAGCCCGAGGAACCAGACGAAACAGAGCCCGAGGCAGAGCCCGAGGCGGAGCCCGAAGGAACACCAGCCCCCGCCTCCGCCGACCCGGCCACCACACCCCCACCCCGCTCAACCCGCCCAGCCCGCTCGGCGCGCTCGGCCCGGTCCCGGGCGCGGCGCTGGGCCCGGGACACCTCCACCCTGGGCACCGCCGCCAACAAAGCCCGCGTGTAGGGATGCGCGGGCTCCGACAGCACCGAACGCACGTCCCCCCGCTCCACCGCCACACCGTGGCGCATCACCACCACCTGGTCCACCGACCCCGCCACCACCGCCAGATCATGCGAGACCAGGATCAACCCCATGTCCAGATCCCGACGCAACCCGTCCAACAGGTCCAACACCTGCGCCTGCACCGTCACGTCCACGCCGTGGTCGGCTCATCGGCCAACAACACCTTGGGATCGCACATCAACCCCATCGCGATCACCACCCGCTGACGCATCCCCCCCGAGAACTCATGCGGATAGGAGTTCACCCGCCGCGCCGGATCCAAAATCCCCACCCGCTCCAACGACTCGACCGCCCGCGCCCTCGCCCGCGCCCGCGACGCCTTCGGATGATGCACCCGGTACGCCTCGACCAACTGGTTCCCGATCGTGTACTGCGGGTGCAGCGACTGCATCGGGTCCTGGAACACCATCGCGATGTCGTTGCCGCGCATCCGCCGCAACCGCTGGTCCGAGGCCGCCACCACGTCCTGGCCCGCGACCTGGATCGACCCCGAGATCCGCGCCCGCGACCCCCGGTGCAACCCCATCAACGCCAGCGAGGTCACGCTCTTGCCCGAGCCCGACTCGCCCACGATCCCCAACGCCCCGCCACGGGGCACCTCGAAGGACAACCCGTTCACCGCGTGGACGTCCCCGTCCATCGTCGGGAACGTCACCCGCAGGTCGTCCACCCGGACGACGGGCTCG
>NZ_MKKC01000035.1 GCF_001942255.1 Nocardiopsis sp. CNR-923 | reverse complement strand
GGGCTCCACGTCTATGTCTGCTGAACGGTCATATCTCCCGCATGGTCCGGTTGACGGCTTTCATCCCGTTTCAAAGTCGCTGGGATCACCTCAGTGGGCGGTTGGGGTGTTCAGATTTCCATCCAGAAGCGCATCGATATCGCGTGCGACACGGTCATCGATCTCCCTGGTCCGTTCTCCGGTAGCTGCGTCAACGATGAAGAGATCGTTACCATCCTTGTTGATACCGACTGTCTCGGCAAAGGACACAAAAACTTGCCCATCCTTGAACCACGCGGGCTTGTGCACCATGTCAGTGGCTCCTTGTCTTGGGGTCGATTTTCTCGAAGAAGTAGAGGTTGGTTTTCGCACGACAGAATCCTTGGAATGCCTCCATCGGCACGTTGATGACTCCCCTCGTGATGAAACGTGTAGCCATCCAATCACTTAGCCAAGAATAACTTGACGAAAAGAAGTAGGTTTCTGGAAGGATGATGCCGACTCGCCCCCCAGCACCTAGAAGCCTGTAGGCTCGTTCTAGGAACACCAGGCCAATCTCAAGGTCCTTGTACTTTTTGTTCTTTCCTGCAGCCCATGAGATTGTATACTTGTTAAGTTCACACTCTCGTGCTGAAATCTTGAGTGCTTCACCGAACGGTGGATTCGTCAATACAACCGTAAACGCACCGTTCCGCATTGCTGCAGTGAGATGTGAATAGCTATTTGACCAGCGGTCTTCGCGAAGTGAGTCGCCGATATGAATATGGGCGCTACCGTCGCCCATAACCATCATCATCGCGCGAGTCAGTTTCACGTTGATGCTGTCCTTGTCGACTCCGTGGACTTGCCGATGAGCCCAGGTTCGAACTGTCTCAGGCCTGTCAATACGGGATGCCATATCACGGAACGCTTCGATCAGAAATCCACCTGTGCCACATGCGGGATCGATGATTTTATCGTTAGGTTGGATATCGAGAACGCGCACGGCTGCACGGACAACTGGAAACGGTGTGAAGTACTGACCTTCCCCAGCTTTGAGGTTGGCTCGACGAAAAACCTGGAAGGCAGCAGAAACAGCCTCCGCACCTACGTTTAGCATGTTCATGCCAGACCACGCGTAGACGATCTCTTTGATTGTATGATCGTCTAGCATCAACTGAGGCGAGTGTTCTTCGCGGAAGATCTCTTCTCGCTGCTGAATGAGCGTCTCGAAATCTCCATGGATTCGGTCGGCGGTTTTCTTCTCGGAATCAGCCAGCTGGAAGGATACCGGCTTCTTTGGTTGCATTGAACCGTTGGTATCCGACTCCAGCTTGAGTAGCAGCATGTTGCACAACTGTTCAAGCTGAGCTTCCGATCGAGTTACGATCGTATCGCGCGCAACTACGAGATCAAGCAAGGCCTCGAACGACTGACGTAGTTCACGCCCGGAGGGCGTAGCTAGGTCGTCAAACGTGATCGCCTTAGAGGTCGCCTGTTCAAAGTTGTCACCAGGAGAGGGGAGGCGGAGATCCTTGTGTTTAACATGCTTGAATGTGCCGTCTGGAAGTTTATAGATGGTTACTGAATTTTTTCCATTGGTCCAGACACCAAAGCGAGCACGTGGTTCACGGGTAAGGTAAATCTCTAGTTGAGATATACCCTCGTTGAGAGTGGGCTTTTTGAACTCGAACAGTCCGAGGACGTTCTGCCAGTCGTTTGGACGCTCAGGGTCCTCAAATAGCACAAGGTCCACAGGCCAGTGAGGTGATCCCAGCGACTTTGAAACGGGATGAAAGCCGTCAACCGGACCATGCGGGAGATATGACCGTTCAGCAGACATAGACGTGGAGCCCCA
>NZ_MKKC01000034.1 GCF_001942255.1 Nocardiopsis sp. CNR-923 | reverse complement strand
GCCGCCGGGATCGTTCCCGACGAGCAAGGACGCCTCGGACTGATCGGCCGCCGGGTGCTGTCCCGCCTCCTTGCGCCCCGCCGCCACCGGACCAGCACCCGCAAGGTCAAGTCGCCGATGTCCCGCTACAGCGAACGACGCGACGACGGCCGCCCAGATCACAGCCGCATCATGACCGACCTCGCCGTCACCGTCCTCGAACCCGGCCCCGAACAGCCGCCTCTGCCCACCGTCTCCCGAGACGACCGCTACACCGCCCCGGCCCAGCGCCGACGGCATCGCATCCTCGCCCTGCTGCAGGACGACCCGAACCGGCTGTGGAGACCCACGGAGATCGCCGCCCACTTCGGCGACGTCACCCTGCACACCATGTATCGGCAACTGTCCCGATGGGCCAACACCGGGCTCATCCACAAGCTCGGACCCGGCCTCTACGCAGCCACAACCTGGACCTCAACCCCCTTGCCACCAGCACAAACAGGCTAACTTCCCGGCCTTGGGTTAAGCCCCGACATCGCCCCGATGGAACTCGGGCGCGCCGAGGCCGGACTGCGCACCGATCTGGCTCTGGCCTACTCCGCCCACGGCGACCTCGCACAAGCCCGCCGACAAGTACAGCGCGCCGCCGAACTCTCCAAGCGGTCCGGCTCCGTGCGCCAACGTGCCCGCCTGGCCCGGCTTCTGGAACCGCGGGCTCGCTCAGAAGGCGAGGATGTGGAGTAGGGTGATGAGGGTTCCTGAGCTCTGCACCCACCCCTCGGCAATTAAGCTGCGGACTCTGGTCAAGGGCACCCATTCGTAGACGCCCTCATCGAACTCGGTCGGGTCCGCCACCAGCTCGACATCCCGGCCGACAAAGACATGGTGGGGGCTGCGGACCGTTCCGATCATCGGCTCGAACGTGACCACGTGCTGCACCGAGCCGATACGGTGACCAGTCTCCTCCAACGCCTCACGAACGGCGGTCTGCTCGAGCGTCTCCTCGGGATCCAGGAGCCCTCCGGGTAGTTCCCATCCCCACACGTCAGGCACGAACCGGTGTCGGTAACTCATCAGGACGTGCTCTTCGTCGTGGTCCAGGATCGCGATCACCGCTGCGGAGGGCAGGGCGACGGTGTGGTGCTCGAACCTGCTTCCGGAGGGGGTGGTGATGTCGGCCTTGCCCAACCGAACCCACGGATTGTCATACAGGGTGCGCTCGCCGTGCACCACCCAGCGGCCCTGGCCGTCCTCGCTCCTGTCCATGCCCCGAAACTACCGCGACGGGCTGTCTGTATCGGGCCTCCCCCACCGCTGACGCTCTGTCCGTACACAGGTGACGGGAGGCGATCTCATCATCCAGCACAACCCGCAGCCCACACGAAACTTGGGCCAAGCCAGCGAGAGGTCATACACAGGTTTGGAGTGCAAACGGGCGATACGGTGTCTGCTGGGACGAAGCTGACTAGAGGCGTCCATAACGGTTTCGTATCAGAAATGTTGCGATGTTAGAAGGATAACTCGGACACGAGCAATGAGTGCCACCCTAGGGCTCGCTGCCTTGAGCAGAAGGTACGCCCATCGTCAGGAATCCCATGATTCTCTGACTGTCAGCGCCGCAGTATACGGTTGCCACAGGAACACCAACGGGGCGTCGTCCCGCTGGCTCCCCATGATGAAAGGTGTGCTGCATGGCCCTGACCGGACCAGAGCATGAGAAGGTCCGTCTCCCCATCATCGAGCTTTGCGCCTGCTCGGGTGGGCGGACTCACAACTCCAGTGGCAGCCGGAGTGGAGGGTCCCGAAAAGTCCCAGCGAGGCCTCACGCCGGGAAGGGGGACACGGATTCGCTCACTGAGGTGATCCCAGCGAGTTCTATGTCAG
>NZ_MKKC01000033.1 GCF_001942255.1 Nocardiopsis sp. CNR-923 | reverse complement strand
GCCGCCATGCGGCCCGCCGGCCGACTTCGGCGCTTGCGCGCGTGCGTGGTGTGTCTCAAACCCATTCCGACCTGGGCGAACTAGACTTCGGACCAGGGGGGTCGTCATGGCGGGTTCGAAGTTCAGGCCGGACCGGGGGCTCACCGCGCGCATGGTGACGACGATGGGCCTGCTCGCCCTGGTCTACGTCGCCTTCGTCGTCGGGCTGGTCCTGGTCGGCATGAGTGTCTGGCTGGTCCTCCTGGTGGTCGGGGGGTTCGCCCTCTTCTCCTACTTCGCCTCCGACAGGATCGCCATGTTCTCCATGGGCGCGCGCGAAGTCGGCCCCGAGCAGCGCCCGAGCTGCACGCCGTGATCGACCGCCTCTGCGCGATGGCCGACATGGCCAAGCCGCGCGTCGGGATCGCCGGCACCGACGTCCCCAACGCCTTCGCCACCGGCCACAGCGAGAAGAGTTCCGTCGTCTGTGTGACGACCGGGCTCCTCCGGCGCCTGGAGGGTCGGGAACTGGAGGCGGTTCTGGCACACGAACTGTCCCACGTCGCGCACCGCGACGTCATGGTGATGACCATCGCCGGCTTCCTCGGAATCGTCGCGGGCTTCCTCACCCAGGCTGGGCTGCGGTTCGCCGCGTTCAGCGGGGCCGCCGGCGGCCGGAGCGGCGGCGGGGGTCCGGCGCCCGCGATGATCGCCCTCCTGGTCGTCCTGGTCAGCGTGATCGCCTGGGCGCTGAGCTTCCTCCTCACCCGGGCGCTGTCGCGCTACCGGGAGCTGTCGGCGGACCGCTCGGCCGCCTACCTCACCGGACGACCCTCCGCGCTGGGCAGCGCGCTCACCAAGATCACCGGTGACATGGCCCGCATCCCCACGCGCGACCTGCGCCAGGCAGAGCCGTTCAACGCCTTCTTCTTCGCCCCCGCCTTCAGCCGCAGGGGCTTCAGCATGAGCCAGCTGGTCGCCACGCACCCTCCGGTGGACCGCGCCTGGCCCAGCTGGCGGAGATCTCCCGGCAGCTCGGCCAGGGGACCTGACCCACCGCTCCCCGACACGGAGGCGAGGCGCCCGTGAAGAGACTCTGGCGTGCGATCCTGGGCCGCACCGCGCCCGCCCAACCCGACCTGGACGCGCTGTTCGGCCTGCCCTCGGCCGCGTTGACGCTGCGCGCGGCGGCGGGTTTCTCGCCGACCGGGACCGGCTCGGTGGCCTTCCGCGCGGCGGAGGGGGCCGCCTTCGCGGACCTGGAACGGGACGTGACCGAGCTGCTCGACGCGGACGAGGGGCCGCCGGTGGAGCAGGTGACCGACGACTACGGGTACACGTGGTTGGTCGTAAGCGCGCACGGGGCGGGGGAGGGCGCCGAGCCTGACGTCTCCGGCCTGGTCACCGACCTGCACGCGGTGAACTCGACGCTGGAGGCGGGTGGCTACGGGCCCGCGCTGCTGTGCTCGCTCGTGGGGTTCAGCGACACCCGCCGTCGTGTGCTGGGTCTGGTGTACCTGTACAAGCGCGGCACCTTCTACCCCTTCGCGCCGCTGGGCGGTCAGCGACGGGACGGCGCGCTCGAACTCCAGGTGGAGGCCGCCGTCGGTGCCGACCTGCCGATGGAGCGGGACCGGTCCCGGTGGTTCCCGGTGTACGGGGCGCCGGGATTGTACCCATAGCAGTCTGACAAGATTCCGTTATTCGGAAAATAAAATCCACAAAACGGATAAATTTGCTGCCAAGGTCTGGTGCGGCACGCTGCTGACCGGCACAATGGCCACGTGCGTATCGTCATCGCCCCAGACAAGTTCGCCGGGACCCTCTCCGCGGTCGAGGCCGCCCAGGCCGTCGCCGACGGGTGGCGCCGGACCGACCCCTCCGCCACGACGGAGTTGCTCCCGCTCTCCGACGGCGGCCCCGGATTCGTGGAGGTCCTGCACGAGGCCCTGGGCGGGGAGGTGCACGAGGCCGAGGTCACGGGACCCCTGGGCACGCCCGTCACCGCCGAGTACCTCCTCGACCCCGAGACGGCCACCGCCTACGTGGAGAGCGCCCAGGCGTGCGGGCTCCACCTGGTCCCGGACGCCGACCGGGACCCCGGACGCACCACCAGCCACGGCGTGGGCGACCTCATCGCCTGTGCGGTCGGCGCGGGGGCCCGCACCGTCGTCGTCGGCCTGGGCGGCAGCTCCACGAACGACGCCGGGGCGGGCATGCTGGCCGCCCTCGGCGCCGGCCCGGCCGACGTGCTCAGCCACGGCGGCGCCCCGCTCGCGGACGCCTCCCAGACGCTCGACCTCGAACCGGCCCGCAGATCGGTGGAGGGGGTCCGTCTCATCGCCGCCACCGACGTCGACAATCCGCTCCTGGGCATCCACGGGGCCAGCGCGGTCTTCGGCCCGCAGAAGGGCGCCGACCCCGACCAGGTCCAGCGCCTGGACGCTGCGCTGACCGCGTTCGCCGACCGGGTCGACCCCACGGGCGAGATCCGTGCGACCCCGGGCGCGGGGGAGCGGGCGGACTCGGGTTCGGGTTGCTGCTGCTCGGCGGCGCCGTCGAGTCCGGGGTCCGGCGCGTCCTGGAGGCGGTGCGCCTGGCCGAACGACTCACCGACGCGGACCTCGTCATCACCGGGGAGGGCTCCTTCGACGCGCAGTCCCTGCGCGGCAAGCTCCCGCACGGCGTGGCGAGCCTGGCCAGCGAGCACGGTGTGCCGTGCCTGGTGACCGCGGGCGTGGTCAAGGTCGGCCGCGCCGAGGCCGCTGCGGCCGGGATCACCGAGACCCACGCCCTCGTGGACGCGGCGGGCTCGGTGGAGGCGGCGATGGGACGCTCGGCCGAGGAACTGCGCTCGATGGCCGCCGCGATCGCCCGACGTTGGACGCGCTGACCTGCGGGGGAACGCTTCCCCGGAGGAGTCAATCGAGGGCGGGCTCGCCGCCGCGAGGCGCTGCGGGCCGGTGACGGGTGGGCGAGCGGCCCGACAAGCACTACCCTGGAGGCGCACGAGGGCATCGTGCGCGGCCGTGGCCACTTCAGCACCAGGGGCCACGGTGGCAGGGAGAACACAGCCGCCGCGCGGCGGAATGCGGTATCGGCCCCGGACGTTGACATCGGAGGAGCGGACCCGCACCTGCGGGCCCGGTCTCGTACGCGACCCGGGGTGGCCGGCAGCCGCGACCCCTTTCCAGAGGAGCTTTACACATGACGGTTCAGAGCGAGGTCACCGAGGGGATCATCCTCACCGACGAGGCGTCCGCCAAGGTCCGGGCGCTCCTGGAGCAGGAGGGCCGGGACGACCTACGCCTGCGTGTGGCCGTGCAGCCCGGCGGCTGCTCGGGGCTGCGCTACCAGCTCTACTTCGACGAGCGCGACCTCGACGGGGACGTGATCTCCGACTTCGGCGGGGTCGAGGTCGTCACCGACCGGATGAGCTCCCCCTACCTCGTCGGCGCCACCATCGACTTCGTCGACACCATCGAGAAGCAGGGCTTCACCATCGACAACCCCAACGCCACGGGCTCCTGCGCCTGCGGTGACTCCTTCAACTAGGGCGAGTGCCGCGGATGCCGCCCGTCGCGAGCGGCGGGTCCGGTACGGCTGCCGCGAAGCTGTCGAAGGAGTGCCCCGACCCCGCCTGCTCCGCAAGCTCCGCGGTGTCGCACGGCGGGGCCCGGGTTGGGGCCCTCGCCACCGATGAGAACGCGGCGAGAGTCGCGCCCGCGCGTCGCGCAGTGGTGTGCGCGTCCGCGGCACAGCCCCAGGGATCACGCCGCACAGCGCACCCCGGTGCTTCCGGGGCGCCGGAGGGGAGGGCGCAGGCCTCCGCCCTCCCCTCCGCCGTGCCGTCAACCGGCCGGCCTGCGCCCGAGAACGGCGAGGGTCTGGATACGCTGGGTCGGTTCGACCGGGCGCGGCAGCGCCCGGTCGAGGCCAACCGACGCCTCCCCAGCAAGGAGCCCCCGTCCCGTGCGTATCGCGGTTGCCGGATCCATCGCCACCGACCACCTGATGTCCTTCCAGGGCCGGTTCTCGGAACAGATCATCCCGGACCAGATCCAGCAGTTGTCCCTCTCCTTCCTCATCGACGAGCTGGACGTGCGACGCGGCGGTGTCGCCGCCAACATCTGCTTCGGCATGGGCGGCTTCGGCCTGAACCCCGTGCTCGTGGGCGCGGCCGGCGCCGACTTCGAGGAGTACCGCGCCTGGCTCGACCGCCACGGCGTCGACACCTCGGCCGTCCACATCTCCGAACTGCGGCACACCGCCCGGTTCATCTGCACCACCGACCTCGACCAGAACCAGATCGCCTCCTTCTACGCGGGCGCCATGTCCGAGGCGCGCAACATCGAGCTCCAGCCCATCGCCGACCGCCTCGGGGGTCTCGACCTCGTCCTCATCGGCGCCGACGACCCGGCCGCCATGGTCCGGCACAGCGAGGAGTGCCGCACGCGGTCCATCCCCTTCGCCGCAGACCCCTCCCAGCAGCTCGCACGCATGGAGGGCCCCCAGGTCCGCTCCCTGATCGAGGGGGCGACCTTCCTGTTCAGCAACGAGTACGAGAAGGCCCTGACCGAGCAGAAGACCGAATGGTCCGATGAACAGGTCCTGGACCGGGTCGCACCCGCGTCACGACGCTGGGCGCCAAGGGAGCGCGGATCGACCGCAGGGGCGAGCCGAGCGTCCACGTCCCCTCCGCCGTGGTCGGCGAACTCGTCGACCCCACGGGCATGGGCGACGCCTTCCGAGCCGGGTTCCTGGCCGCGCACTCCTGGGGCCTGTCCCTGGAGCGCGCCGCCCAGGTCGGCAACGCCACCGCCGCGCACTGCCTGGAGGCGGACGGCCCCCAGGAGTACTCGCTGTCAGCCGCCTCGTTGACCGAGCGCCTGGAGCGGTCCTACGGCTCCGGGGTGGCCGCCGAGGTCGCCGCGCACGTGTGATCCTGCCCGCCGCCCCGGCGCGACCGCACGGTCCTGGTCGGGGCGGTGTCGCGGACGCCGTAAAGTAGGTAGCCGCGACCCGCACGACCCGGTACGCCGGGCCGCTGCCCGACGGTCGGCCTTCGCCGACCAGCACGGGGAGCCCCGTGCCCTCCGGTGCGCTGAGACGCGTGCCGGTTCCAGCCCGAACCGTCAGCGCTGGGTCGCCGCGACGGTGGGAACCCGTCTTGACCGCTCCGGCGGCGGGACTCGGGCGCGTACCGCGCCTCCCAGATCTAGGCCAGCCTTACCTGGGATTCCCTGAATCACTGAAAGGACTATGCATGCGCTACACCGGACCGAAGGTGCGGTTGTCCCGGCGCGCCGGCACCCCGCTGACCCGTAAGGCGGTCAGCTACTTCGAGAAGCGTCCGTACCCGCCTGGTGAGCACGGCCGCCGTGTCCGCCGCAACAGCAGCGACTTCGCCGTCCGTCAGGCGGAGAAGCAGAAGGTGCGCTGGTACTACGACCTGACCGAGAAGCAGCTGCTGCGCGTCTACGAGAACGCCAAGAAGCGTCCGGGCCGTACCGGTGAGGAGATGCTCGCCGAACTGGAGCTGCGTCTGGCCACGGTCGTGCTCCGGGCCGGGTTCGCCGCCTCGATCTACGCCGCCCGCCAGTTCATCAACCACGGCCACATCACCGTGGACGGCAAGAAGGTCGACATCCCGTCGTACCAGGTCAAGCCGGGCCAGATCATCAGCGTTCGGGAGAAGTCCCGCCAGATGGTCCCGTTCATCGAGGCCGCCGAGGGCGTCCACGCCGACGACAAGATCGCCGGCTTCCTCGCCGTCAGCCACTCGGACCTGCGCATCGCGGTCGTCGACCGCCCCAAGCGTGAGCAGATCCCCGTGCCCTTCGACGAGCAGCTCGTCGTCGAGTTCTACGCCCGTTAGGGGGTCCCCGGACCCCGAACCGTGCGGAGGCCGCGCGGACCCTCGTCGTCCGCGCGGCCTCCGGCGCGTCTGCGGTGTGCTGTGCGCCACCCGCCGGTTCCGGTGAGGTCCGCATCGTTACCGCAACGCAACCGAAACCCCGGCTGACTCTTCAGTACCGGCGGCGGATGTGATAGGCGCTACCCCGCGTCAGAGGCTTCTCCACCACGAAGTCGTGCATCTTCATCCGACACCAGGCGGGGATGTCCGCCTTCGCGGCGGGATCGTCCGCGGTGACCGCGATGACGGCGCCGATGGGCACCTCGTGCAGGCGCTGGGCGAGCATGAGGATCGGGATCGGGCACTTGCGGCCGACCGCCTCCACGGTCACCAGAGGCCGCTGGTTCGGATACTCGGGCACGGTCACCCCCACGTGTCGTCGTCCTGTGTCCCAATCTTGACCCGCTCCTCCTGCTAAGGCGAACCCGGTTAAGGGTGTCGTCAGCCCAGCGATACGCTCGCCTTGGTCCTGCCTCGCGCACCGCGCGCCGGTCACGGCGAACGGTCGCGGACGGGGGCCCGGGGGACGCCGGGCCGCGCTCCGTAGCCAGCCGGGAGGGCATCCCTCCGCGGGCGAACGGGTCCGGCTCCGTGTGCCGCCGCGCGTCCGGCAGGGGCTGTTCGGCAACACGCTGACCAGCTCAGGCCAGGAAACAGGAGGCCGGAAGGTGCACGATAATGTTTCCCCCTGACAAGCTTTGGATACTTAGGCCGCCCGCGGACGATCCGCGGGCTTCACCGCTGGGAAGGCAATCCGTGAGTCCGACCCGCCAAGAGAATCGGCGCTCCGCAACGCGCCGATGGGCACCACGCGGCGCCGCGCTCGCCGTGCTGGGGCTGGCCGCGACCGGCTGCGCGTCGAACGATCTCACTCGTTTGGGCATGCCGGAGCCGATCACCGAGCAGGCGGAGCGGGTTCTCTCGCTCTGGCAGGGCTCCTGGGTGGCGGCGTTCGCGGTCGGCATTCTCGTGTGGGGACTGATCATCTGGTCGGTCATCTTCCACCGCAAGCGCTCTGAGCAGTTGCCGCCGCAGGTGCGGTACAACATGCCCATCGAAGCGCTCTACACCATCCTGCCGATCGTCGTCATCTCGGTGCTCTTCTACTTCACCGCGCGCGACCAGGCCTACCTGCTGGAGACCGAGGAGCCCGCCGACGTCAACGTCGAGGTCGTGGCCTTCCAGTGGGCCTGGCAGTTCAACTACCTGGACGACACCCTGGACAACGGCGGCCAGACGCAGTTCTCCACGGTCGGCACCCCCGACCCGGGCGGCACCGCCAACCGCGACGCGCAGCCGACCCTCGTGCTCCCCGAGAACTCGATCGTCCACTTCGACCTCCGCTCTCCCGACGTCATCCACTCCTTCTGGATCCCGGCCTCGGGTTCAAGATGGACGTCATCCCCGGTCGTGAGAACGCTTTCCAGGTGAATGTCAACGAGGGCACCGTCGGCGACTACGTCGGCCGCTGCGCCGAGCTGTGCGGCACCGACCACACCCGCATGCTGTTCAACGTCGAGGTCCTGCCCCAGGACGAGTACGAGCAGTGGGCCGCCGAGCAGCAGGCCGTCGCGGCCGAGGAGAACGCCGCGCTGGAGGAGGCCGCGACCCAGGCCGAGACCGCGAACGCAGACGAGGCCGAGGACGAGGACGAGACCGAGGCGACCGACGACGGTGAACGGGCCCGGGTGGAGGACACCGAGGGCGACACCGGTGCGGACGACGCCGAGGAGAATGACGAGTCATGACCACGCAAGTGAGTAACGTGCGAGCCGCCCAGGAGGCGCCGTCGCGCAAGGGGTCGATCGTCGTCAACTGGATGACGTCGACCGACCACAAGGTCATCGGGTACATGTACCTGATCACCTCGTTCGCCTTCTTCCTCTTCGGCGGCGTCCTGGCCCTGCTGATGCGGGCCGAACTGCTCCTCCCCGGCATGCAGCTCATGTCCAACGAGGAGTTCAACCAGCTGTTCACCATGCACGGCACGATCATGCTGCTGCTGTTCGCGACCCCGCTCTTCGTCGGGTTCTCGAACATCATCATGCCGTTGCAGATCGGCGCGCCCGACGTGGCGTTCCCCAGGATGAACCTGTTCGGGTACTACCTGTTCCTGTTCGGCGGCCTGATCGTCGTCAGCGGGTTCCTCACCCCGGGCGGCGCGGCCAGTTTCGGCTGGTTCGCCTACACCCCGCTGTCCGACGCGGTCCGCTCGCCGGGCCTGGGCGGCGACCTGTGGATCATGGGCCTGGCGGTGGGCGGTCTGGGCACCATCCTCTCGGCGGTCAACTTCATCACCACCGGCCTGTGCATGCGCGCGCCCGGCATGACGATGTTCCGCATGTCGATCTTCTCCTGGAACACGATGCTCACCAGCGTCCTGGTGCTCATCGCCTTCCCGGTCCTGACGGCGGCCCTGATCGCCCTGGGCGCGGACCGCATGGTCGGCACGCAGGTCTTCAACTCCGAGCACGGCGGCGCCATCCTCTGGCAGCACCTGTTCTGGTTCTTCGGCCACCCCGAGGTGTACATCATCGCCCTGCCCTTCTTCGGCATCGCGACGGAGATCCTCCCGGTGTTCAGCCGCAAGCCGATCTTCGGTTACAAGAGCCTGGTGGGCGCGACCATCGCCATCGCCGGCCTGTCCGTGACCGTGTGGGCGCACCACATGTTCCCGACCGGCGCGGTTCTGCTGCCGTTCTTCTCGTTCATGACCTTCCTCATCGCCGTCCCGACCGGGGTGAAGTTCTTCAACTGGATCGGCACGATGTGGCGCGGCCAGCTCAGCTTCGAGACGCCCATGCTGTTCACCATCGGCTTCCTGGTCACCTTCCTCTTCGGCGGTCTGACCGGTGTGCTGCTGGCCTCACCGCCGATCGACTTCCACGTCACCGACTCCTACTTCGTGGTGGCCCACTTCCACTACGTCGTGTTCGGCACGGTGGTCTTCGCGATGTTCGCGGGCTTCTACTTCTGGTGGCCCAAGTTCACCGGGCGGATGCTGAACGAGCGGCTCGGCAAGATCCATTTCTGGCTGCTGTTCCTGGGCTTCCACGGCACGTTCCTCGTGCAGCACTGGCTCGGCGCGATGGGTTTCCCCCGCCGCTACGCCGACTACCTGCCCGACGACGGCTTCACCCAGCTCAACCAGATCTCGTCGGTCTCCTCGTTCGTGCTGGGCGCTCGACGCTGATCTTCCTCTGGAATGTCTACGTCACCGCCAGGAAGGCGCCGAGGGTGACCGTCGACGACCCGTGGGGGCACGGTTGTTCCCTGGAGTGGGCGACGTCCTGCCCGCCGCCGCGGCACAACTTCACGTCGCTGCCGCGGATCCGGTCCGAGCGCCCGGCGTTCGACCTGAACCACCCGCACGCCGCGGCCCCGGGCGCAGTCCCGGTGGGCGTCACCAAGGAGTAGGGCGAACACATCATGAAGATGCAGGCTTATCTGTTCATGGGCGTTTCCACCTTCTTCGGTCTGGCCGCCCTGCTGTACATGTTCTGGTCGTACCAGGACACCGGTGCCATCGAGTGGGCGGGTTCCACCGTCCTGGTCGTCGGCATCGGTTTCGGATGGATGATCGGCTTCTGGCTCTGGCAGGCGGCGCGCCGCAGCGAGCACTTCCACGGGCTCCCCGCGGAGGAGCGGCTGGACGGCGAGATCTCCGAGAGCGCCGGGGAGTACGGGTTCTTCAGTCCGCACAGCTGGTGGCCGCTGTTCGCCGCACTGGCCGTCGCCTTCATGGCGGTGGGTGTGGCGATCGGCTGGTGGATGGTGTTCATCGGCGGCCTGGCCGTCACCCTCACCTCGATCGGCTGGGTCTTCGAGTACTACCGCAAGGAGTTCCAGCACTGATGTCCTGACCCGCCCGGATGACGTCCTTCCGTGTTGAGGTCGTCACGCAGGGTAGGATGTGGTGGTCGCCGCCCCGGTGGCCGGAGGGTTCCGTGTCAGCCGAACCCGACCGGCCGCCGGGGTTCGCCCTGTGTGTCGACCCTGCGGCGACTCATCCGGACGCGGGAGGTCCTGGCGTGAGGGGTTGGGTTTCGCGGTCGGCGTCGCGCCGATCGCTGGCGGGGGCCGCGGCGGCCGTCCTCGTGGCGACGGCCTGCACCGTCGGGGGCGGCGACGGCACGGCGTCCGGCGGCGGAGACGGCCCGGACATCACGGTGACCCCCGCGCCGGGGGCGGTCGCGGTCGCGCCCAACACACCGGTGCGGGTGTCGGTCGAGGACGGGGCGATCACCGACGTGCGGATCGAGCAGGTCGCCCACGAGGACCTGGCCGGGGCCGAGGGCCAGGACTCCGGCGCCCGGACGGGGGAGCCGCCCAGGGGCGGCTGAGCGAGGACCGGACCTCCTGGGTGAGCGACTGGAACCTGCGCCCGGGCGCGTCCGTGCGCGTGTACGCAACGGCCGAGGACGACGCGGGGCGGGAGACCGAGGTGCTCTCGCAGTTCGGCACGGCGGACGTGGACGCGGAGCACCGGCTCGAACTGGCCGCCAACTTCCCCCAGTCGGGCGACGTCGTGGGCGTGGGCATGCCCGTGGTCGTCACCTTCGACCGGCCCGTCGCGTACAAGCGGCAGGTGGAGAACTCCATGGAGGTGACCTCCGAGGAGGTCACCGAGGGCGCCTGGAACTGGGTCGACGACCAGACGGCCGTGTTCCGCCCCCGCGACTACTGGGAGCCGCGTCAGCGGGTCACGGTCGATCTGCGGTTGGCCGGGGTGGAGGCCGCCGACGGCGTGTTCGGCACCCTCGACCGGCGGATCGAGTTCGAGGTCGGCCGGCAGTTGGTCGCCACGATGCACGTGCCCGACCACCGCATGGAGGTGGCGATCGACGGCCAGGCCGTGCGCACGATCCCGGTGAGCAACGGCAAGGGGCTGCGCCGCTTCAACACCACGACCTCCGGGATCCATCTGACCATGGAGAAGTACGCGACCCTCGTCATGGACTCGGCGACCGTGGGCATTCCCCAGGGCTCGCCCGGCTACTACCGGCTCGACGTCGACTGGGCGGTGCGCACGTCCAACAGCGGCGAGTTCACCCACGCCGCTCCGTGGAACCTGGGCAACCTCGGCCGCGCCAACGCCTCCAACGGCTGCACGAACATGTCGGTCTCCGACGCCCGGTGGTTCTACGACAAGTCCCTCATGGGCGACGTCCTGGTGACCACCGGGACCTCGCGTGAACTGGAGTGGGACAACGGTTGGGGCTTCTACCAACGCTCGTGGGAGGAGTGGCTGGAGCACAGTGTGACCGGCGAGCCCCAGACGACCGACGGCTCCGGCACACCCGGCTCCGTCCACGGTGACGATCTGTAGGGCCACGCTCGCTTCGGGCCCGGCTGCGCTCTGGCCCGCCCGTGACCGGGGGCGGCTGCGGGCGGCGCCCCCACGGACCCCACGGCGCGGTCTCGTCCTCCAGCGACCCCACCGTTCGCACGCACCCTCAGACGCCCAGCAGTCCGTCCAGTCGCTCGGAGACCCGATCCCAGGTCCACTCCCGGGAGACCCACTCCCGACCGCGCGCGCCCATTCCGGCGGCCAGCTCGGGATCGCGCAGCAGGCGGATGAGCGCCCGGGCGGTGGGTCCGGGATGGGAGCCGTCGACCACGGTGCCGGTCTCGTCCGCCAGGACCGCGTCCGGGGCGCCGCCGGACTCCCCGGCGACCACCGGCAGCCCCGTGGCCGACGCCTCCAGGTAGACGATGCCGAGCCCCTCCACGTCGAGGCCGCCGCGCCGCGTGCGGCACGGCATCGCGAACACGTCGCCCGCGTCGTAGTGGGCGGGGAGTTCCCCTGCGGCGACGGGGCCCGTGAGGACCACCGAGTCCAGGCCGCGCGCCGCCGAGCGCAACCGGCTCGCGTCGGGTCCGTCCCCGACGATGAGCAGCGCCGCCTCGGGCACGTCGCCAGGACACGGGGCCAGGCGCGCAGCAGCGTGTCCTGGCCCTTGCGCCGCACCAGCCGTGAGACGCACACGACCACGGGTCGCCCGCCCAGTCCGTGCCGTTGGCGCACCCTCACACCGCCGGAGCCGGGGCGGAACCGGTCGGTGTCGACTCCCGGGGCGAGGCGGCGCATGCGTTCGGCGGCCCGCGCGGACAGGGCCCGTGCCAGTCGGCGACGGGTGAACTCGCCCAGGTAGGTGACGGTGTCCGTGGTGTCCCCGATCCGGCGGAGCGCCTCGCGGGCGCCGGGCAGGGCCGACCATCCCGTCTCGTGCCCGTGGGTGAGCGCCACCTGGCGGCGCACGGGGCCGCGGTCGCGCAGGGACTCGGCCACCAACCCGAGCGGGGCCGCCGCGCCGTACAGGACCGCTTCACACCCCTCCAGTTCGGCGATGGCCCGTGCCCGCGCCGCCACCCGGGGAGTCGGCAGGAGGACGCGGGCGGAGTCACGCACGACGGGGAAGGGCTGGCGCAGGTCGAAACCGGGGTCGGCGGCGACGTCGCGGGGTGCGGGGGAGGAGCAGTACACGACGACCGATCCCTCCGGGCGGCGCAGGGCCAGTTCGTGCACGAAGGACTCGATGCCCCCGGAGCGCGGCGGGAAGTCGTTGGTGATGATCAGGGTTCGCGGCACGGACGCGAGTCTAGGGCGCGCACCCGGTACGTGCCGCGGGGGCGCACCCGGCCCGGACGTGTGCGGCCGTCGCCGCCAGGCCGAGGGCCGGTTCTTGGAACGGTCGCCCGAGGGGCGTTCGGGCGCGCCGAGGATGAGGAATTCCTGCCTTCGGGGCGCCCGAACCCGGTCCGCGGCGAAGCCGGGGACCCCGGGGGGCACTGCCTAGGGGCGCACGGCGGTGGTGAAGTTCTGCCGGTAGTAGCTGTTGAGGGTCACGGTGCCGATCGGCTTGCTCGACGTCGAGGCGTGCACCATCACGTTGTCGCCCGCGTACAGGCCGACGTGGCTCGGGCTGGATCCGTAGAAGAACATCAGGTCGCCGGGCTGCATGTCGTCCCACGACACCCGGGTGCCCGCGTTGACCTGGTCGTAGGTGGTGCGGGGCAGGCTCACGTCCGCGGCGGCCCACGCCGCCTGCGTCAGTCCGGAGCAGTCGTACCCGTTCGGGCCCGTGCCGCCCCAGACGTAGGGCTTGCCGATCTGGTCGTAGGCGAACTGGAGGGCGACCTGGGCGTCGCCGGAGGCCGAGCCGGTGTAGGCGGTGCCGCCGCCCCCGGACGAACCGTTGCTGGTCCCATCTTCGCCCGAGGTCGTGCCGCCGTCGGTGTTGGCGACGTTCTCGGTGGCGCGGGCGCGCTCCTCGGCGGTGAGCTCGTCCAGGAGCGCCTCCTGCTCGGCGATGGCCTCCTCAGCCTCCTCCGTGGCCTGTTCCGCCTCCTCCAGCGCCTCGGCGGCCTCCTCCTCGGCCGCGCTCGCCTCCGTCTCCAGCGACTCCAGGTAGGCCAGTTCTTCGACGTAGCGTTCGAGGTCCCGGTCGTTCTGCTCGGCGAGGTAGGTCAGGTCCGCCTCGTGCGCCAGCACGTCCTCGGGGCCGCTGGCGCCCAGAAGCTGGACGGGGGAGGTGAGGTCGCGCCGGTGTAGGTGAGGTTGGCCAGGGCGCGCACGCTGGCGCCCAGGTCGTCGATGGCGTCGCGGGTGGCGTCCAGGCTGGTCGTGATCTCGCCGAGACGCTCCTCGGCGGCCTCGTGCGCCTCCTGGGCCTCGTTGTACTCGGCGTTGAGCCGACTGAACTCCTCCTCCAGGGACTCGATCTCCTCGCGGACTTCGTCGGCGGTCGGCTCGGCGAGGGCCGCGGAGGGGGCGAGGAGGGCGCCGGCGGCGAGGGCGGCGACGACCGCCGTGCGGCGGCCAAGACGGGATCCAGACACGATGGGGTTACACCTTTCTCCCCTCGGTCCAGGCCTGCCAGGGGATCCAAGGGGCTGCACCGGGTGGGGCTCGGGCGGTCGACGACGCTGGCCGAAACGGTGTGGGGGTGTGCCCAACCCGGGCGCGGCCGTCACCACCAGGGGGGTGGTGAAGAAGGAGCGACCACGCTCGGCGATGAACACTAGTGCATTCGTCGCTCCGCTCTCAACTGTTTCGTTACCTTTGGCTCAAGCGTGTGGACTGTCCGAAATTCCCGTCGCGGAACGGCGTGAGGGCCGCCGCCCGGATCATCCGGGTGGCGGCCCTCACGGGCGCCTCTGGGGGTGCCCCGCTAGGGGCGGACGGCGAACTCGAACTGGCCGGCCCAGTAGGCGGCCAGGCCGACGACCTCGATGTTGCGGCCGGTGCGCGGGGCGTGCACCATCTGGCCGTTGCCCGCGTAGAGCCCGTCATGGCCCTGGCCGCTGAAGAACATGATGTCGCCGGGCTGGAGCGCGCTCATGTCGTTGATGCGCGTGCCCACGCCGGCCTGGGCGTAGGTGGTGCGGGGCAGGTTGACGCCGCCGGCGCGCCACGCCGCCTGCACCAGGCCGGAGCAGTCGTAGCCGTTGGGGCCCGTACCGCCGTAGATGTAGGGCTTGCCGACCTGGGCGTAGGCGAAGTCGAGCGCGGCCCCGGCGCTCCCGGACGCGCTTCCGGTGTAGGAGGCGCCCGCCGTGTCGTCGGCGCCCTCGGCGGAGGCGTCGGCCGAGGGGAACTGCGCCAGCAGTTCCTCCTGTTCGTCGATGGCCGCCTCGACCTCCTCCCGAGCCTCGTCGGCCTCCTGCAGACGCTCGTCGGCCTCCTCCAGGGCCTGCTCGGCCTCGTCCCGGAGGGAGAACAGACGCTGTTCGGACTCGCCGAACTCGTTCAGCTGTGCGAGCTGCTGGTCGGAAAGGTAGTTCAGGTCGGCGTTCTGCTCCAGGAGGCTCTCGGGCCCGTCCGAGGTCAGGATGCTCGCCGTGGAGTCCAACTCGCCCGACTGGTAGGAGGCGCTGGCGAACTGCTGGACCCGCTCACGCAACTCGTTGTAGCGGTCCTCCTCGTCGCCGACCTGCTCGTCCAGCTCCTCGAACTGGGTTTTGGCGGTCTCGTGGTCCTCCTCGGCCTCGTTGAATTCCTGGACCGCCGTGTCGGCCTGCTGATTGAGCTCCTCGATCCGGTCCTCGACCTCCTCCTGGGTTGGTTCCGCGTAGGCGGTTCCGGGGGAGATCAGGGTTCCGGCGACGACCACGCCGAGTCCGGTCGTCGTGAGTCGGCGAGCCGTACGCCGACCACCGGCGTTCTTCATGGCGGTCCACGCTCCTAAGGTGAGGGACTTCCGCACGGGGGTGCTGGAGGAGACAACGGGGAGGCCGTCCGCGCGGGGCGCGGACGCGCGTGAGTCGGGGGACCCGGCCCGGACCGCGGACACAGGTGTCGCGTTCTATCCGGTAGAGCACTCACGCTCCGGGAAGAACCTAGCGGACGGACCTGCGCCCCTCAACCACGAACCCCACGGAACACGCGGCCGCCCGCGCGACCGCACGGGTCGCACGGGCGGCGTTTGACCAGGCTGGGGCGCCCGCACGGGCTATGGTCACGAAGAAGTAACGAACCTGTGTGCGCGTGGCCGAGCGACCGGCCTCAACCGTGCCCCTCCAGTCGGCGCAGGAAGAGCGTCGACGGCACCGCCCGCGCGCCGGCCGCGCGCACGGCCGTGACGATCTCCCGGTCCGAGGTCACGACGGCGATCGGCCGCCCCGGCGGTTCGGCGCGCACCAGCCGCACGATCAGCTCGTCGGCGGTCTGACCGGGCGCGCTGAAGAGCACCCGTACCCGGCGCGGCTGGGCGATGACCGGCGGTGTGTCGACGTCGGCGCCGTCGAACACGCACGTGACCTCCGCCTTCGTCCGAGTCGCCAGGCCCTCCAGGGAGTTGAGCAACCGGGTGCGCTGATCGGCCAGGGCAAGCGTGCCGTAACCCGTCTTGGTGACGTTGTAGCCGTCCACGAGAAGGTGCACGCGCGGGACGGTGAGCAGCTGCTCCAGCAGTCCCGGGTCGTCGTCGGGCAGACCGCCCAACGGCACCCGGCGCTGCTCCCGCGCGGCCTCGGCGACGTGGTCGGCGGGGCTGGCCAGGGACGTGGGCAGGGCCAACTCTCGGCGCAGCCCGTGCGACGCCTCCACGAGCACGTCCACCAGCACGCGCAGGCGCGCCTCGTCGGCGTTGCGCCCGGCGCGCACCGCCCGGCGCGCGCTCTCGACCTGCGCCTCGACCTCGGCCAGCCGGGAACGCAGCCGTCTGTTCTCCGACTCCAGCGCGTTGACCTGCGTCGCCGACTCGCTCTCCCGGTCGGCGGTCTCGGCCAGGGCGCGCTCGCGCCCGCGGTGGCCTTCTTGGCGCGCTGGCGCTCGGTGTGCACCTTGCGCCGGAGCTCGGAGATCTCGGCGCGCTGCTCGCGGACCTGGCCGCGCAGCCGTTCCAGGTCGGCCTGGTGGCCGCGCCTGGTCTCCTCCAACTGGCGGCGCGCCGCGTCGAGCGCCCCCGCCGCCTCGTCGGCCTCCTTGGCACTGGTCTGGCGTTCCAACTCCGTGTGGACGCCCTCGACGATCTCCTCCCACCCGGGCGGCCGCAGCAGGTAGGCACAGGCCGCCACCGCCACGGGGTCGGCGGCGGGCGGCACGACGCCGGAGCGCAGACCCTCGGCCAACTCGGGCCAGACCTGGTCAACCCGGGCGGCCACACGTGCGCGGAACGCGCCGTCCGTCTCCAGCTGGGCGGCGATCTGCGGCCCGGCGAGCCGGGCACGGCGGCGCGGTTCGAACTTGGCCACCCGTCGCAGCAACGGGGGCAGTTCGCTCGCGGCCATGCCGCCCAGAACATCGGACCCGTACTCGATCACGCGTGCGCGTACCTGCTCGGGCAGGGGGCGCCGCAGCCGTCCGTCCTCGGAGTCCTCCCGCTCGTCACGGGCCGTTTCGGCACCGGGGCCGAGCGGCTCGTCGGAGTCGCCGCCCGCCTCCGGGCGGGCGCTCATGCCCGACCCGTCGTGCTCTCAGCCGAGGAGTCGGAGACCGACTCGGCGTCAGGGCGGGCGACGATCTCCACGCTGTCCGTCGCGCCGCACCACCGGCACCGGACGCGCTCCACCGTCTCGGCGAGCACCGACCGCTCCTCGACCAGGCCCCGTCCGGCCAGGTCCTGGTGGATGAAGTCCTCGGAACGGACCGTGCGGGTCACGTCGAAGCGCGTGAGGTTGCCGCACCCGGTGCACCGCCAACGTTCACTGTCACCCGGCATCGCGATCCCCACGGTTTCCTCCTCTGGTCGGCTCGGGACGTACGGACACTTCCGCCCCTTCACCCTCATCTTTCCATGTCGGGCAGGCCAGGCCGTCTTCGTCGGCCGTGAGGTCGGCGGCTCCGACTACCCTGACCGCGTGGGTCCACAGTCCGCGGCGTCGACCGGCGTCCAAACCAGCATCGTCGACCTCGGCACCCCGCTGGCCGCGACGACG
Organism: Nocardiopsis sp. CNR-923; assembly: GCF_001942255.1. Classification (GTDB taxonomy): domain Bacteria; phylum Actinomycetota; class Actinomycetes; order Streptosporangiales; family Streptosporangiaceae; genus Nocardiopsis. The sequence goes on along the minus strand of NZ_MKKC01000033.1, from coordinate 109,272 downwards.
TTCGTCGTGGTGGACCTGGAGACCACGGGGACCAGCGCCACGCGGTCCCGCATCACCGAGATCGGCGCGGTCCGGGCGCGCGCGGGCGAGGTCTTGGCCGAGTTCTCCGCCCTGGTCAACCCCGGTACCCTCATTCCGGCCAACGTCACCCTCCTGACCGGTATCACCCAGTCCATGGTCGCCACGGCCCCTCCGCTGGAGGAGGTCCTTCCCGGCCTGCTGGCCCTGCTCACCGCCGACCCCGACACCGCGCTCGTCGCCCACAATGCATCCTTCGACACCGCCTTCCTCAGGGCCGCCTGCGAACGGCTGGGCGAGCCCTGGCCCGACCTCCCGGTGGTGGACACCCTGCGGTTGGCCCGCGCCGTGCTCGACCGGGGCCAGGTCCGCAACCACCGACTCGGCACGCTCGCCGCCCATCTCGGGGTGGCCGCAGCCCCCACGCACCGCGCCCTGGCCGACGCCCGCGCCACCGTCGGCGTCCTGCACGGGCTCATCGAGCGCCTCGCCCCCGCCGGGGTGCAGAGCCTGGAGGAACTGCGCGCGGTCGCCAAGCCGGCCAGTCGAGCCCAGCGGGCCCGCCGCCACCTGGCCGAGGACCTGCCCGAGGAACCCGGCGTGTACGTGTTCACCGACGCGCGCGGCGCCACCCTCTACGTCGGCAAGAGCGTCAACCTGCGCCGTCGCGTGCGGTCGTACTTCACCGCAGCCGAGAACCGCCAGCGCATCCGCGAGATGACCGCGCTCGTGGAGGGCGTCACCCCCATCGTCTGCACCACCGAACTGGAGGCCGCGGTCCGGGAACTGCGGATCATCGCCGAGCGCAAACCGCCCTACAACCGCAGGTCGCGCACCCCCGAACGCGTCTTCTGGGTCAAGCTCACCACCGACGCCTACCCCCGCCCGTCGGTGGTGCGCACGGTCCGCGACGACGGCGCCGCCCACCTCGGCCCGTACGCGTCGGCCAAGGAGGCGGAACGGGCCAAGGAGGCGCTCCTGCACGCCTTCTCGCTGCGCCAGTGCACCCACGCCTTCACCCCGGTCCCCGGCGCGCGTCCGGTCGCCTCCCGCACGGGGAGCGGCCTGGTCGACCCCTGCGTGCTCGCCCAGCTCGGCCGGTGCGGCGCTCCCTGCGACGGCACCGAGACGCACGCCGAATACTCCGTCCACGCCGCGTCCGCGCGGGCCGCCATGACCGCGGACCCCGCGGCCGTGGTCACCGCGCTCACCGGACGCATCGCCGAGCTCTCCGCCGACCTTCGCTACGAGGACGCGGCGACCCTCCGCGACCGACTCGTCGCCTTCCTGCGCGGGGCCCGGCGGGCCCAGCGCCTGTCCGCGATCGCCGCCGTCGCGCACCTGGTCGCCGCGCGTCCCGGCGGCACCGGCTGGGAGACCGTCGTCGTCCGCCACGGACGCCTGGCCGCCAGCGCCGTCCTGCGCCCCGGCACCGACCCAGCGGCCTTCCTGGCCTCGCTCACCGCCACGGCCGAGCGCGTCCCCGCCGGTTTCGGGCCCACGCCGCGCGCCACCGCCGGGGAGACGGAACTGATCCTGGACTGGCTCGCCCACCCCACGACCCGACTGGTCGAGATCGAGGGCGAGTGGACGTGTCCCCTGAACGGCGCCGAGGCCCACACCGGGATGACACACTGGGCGCATGGCCGCGCTTCCGCTCAATGACGACTACCCGGTCCGCCGCGCCCCCGTGGTCGCCTACACGCTGATCGCGGTGAACGTCCTCGTCTACCTGGCGTCCCCGCTGGCGATGACCGCCGTCTGGTACCCGGCCGATCTCGCCGACCGGTTCTGCGCCATCGACGGCTACTTCATGCGCTGGGGCGCGGTCCCCGACGAGATGCTCGGCCGCACGGACCTGGCGCCCCCGATGACCCCCGAGTGCGGCGCCATCGGCGGCAAGTCCGTGGGGTTGTCGGTGTTCAGCGCCATGTTCGTCCACGGAGGGGCCGCCCACCTGCTCGGCAACATGGTCTACCTGTTCGTGTTCGGCCCGGTGGTGGAGGACCGGATCGGCCGGCTCCGCTTCCTCGTCCTGTACCTGGTCACCGGCCTCGCCGCGGCCTACGGGCACGCACTGGCCGAGAGCGACGGCGTCGTCCCCATGGTCGGCGCCTCCGGGGCGATCTCCGGGGTGCTCGGCGCCTATCTCGTCGTGCAGTTCCGCAGCAAGGTCACCACTTTGGTGTTCGGGGCCATGCCGATGCGACTGCCCGGGTGGGCCCTGGTGGGCAGCTACTTCGCCCTTCAGTATCTTCTCTACGTCACCACGTCCACCACTCCGGGGAGCGGGTCCAACGTGGCCTACGCGGCGCACGTGTACGGGTTCCTCGCCGGAGTGGCCGCGGGACTGGTGGTCTACCGGCTGCGATGGCGCTCCGGGACGCGGCTCTCCGACGTCTACTAGCGGTGCGCCCGCGCCCAACCCGTTCAGCGCCGATCCGCCATGGAGGCACCGTGATCACCGCGATCGTCATGATCAAGGCCGACGTCCACCGCATCCCCGAGGTCGCCGAGGCGATCGCCGACATCGACGGCGTCAGCGAGGTCTACTCGGTCACCGGCGGCGTCGACCTCATCGCCATGGTGCGGGTCCGCCGCCACGAGGACCTGGCCGAGGTGATCCCCGGCCGGGTGAACAAGGTGCCCGGCGTGATCTCCTCCGACACCCACATCTCCTTCCAGACCTACTCCAAGCACGACCTGGAGTCGGCCTTCGCCCTGGGCTGGTAGGCCGCGGACGGCGACGGGGGAGCGGTGACCGGACACCGCTCCCCCCGTGCGCGCCCCGTAGCTCCTAGACACCCTTGGACAGGCCCTGGCTGGTCTCCACCCAGGCCGCCAGCGTCCGCTCGGCCGCGCCGCCGTCCACCGCGGCGGCGGCGCGCTCGTAGCCCGCGCGCACGGAGTCCACCAGGGAGCCGCCGACACCGTCCACGGCCGCCAGCGCCGCGCCGGCGTTGAGCAGGACCGCGTCCCGGACCGGCCCCCGCCGGCCCGCGAGCAGGTCGCGCACCGCCTGGGCGTTGAACTCCACGTCGCCGCCGCGCAGCGCGTCGGGCGCCGAGCGCTCGATGCCCAGGTCCGCCGGGTCCAGCCGCTCCCTGCGGGCGGCGCCGTCGCGGACCACCCACACCGTGGACGTCGTGGTCGTGGTCAGCTCGTCCAGGCCGTCGTCCCCGCGGAACACCAGGGCCGAGGAGCCGCGACCGGCGAACACACCCGCGATCACCTCGCACATGCGCTCGTCGAACACCCCGATCGCGGACGTGGTGGGCCGCGCGGGGTTGGTCAGCGGGCCCAGGAAGTTGAACACCGTGGGCACCGCCAGTTCGCGGCGCGGCTTGGCGGCGAAACGCAGCGAGGGGTGGAACAGCGGAGCGAAGCAGAAGGTGATACCCGCCTCCTCCGCGACCCGGGCGGTGAGCTCGGCGGGCAGGTCCAGCACCACGCCCAACCGCTCCAGCACGTCGGCAGTCCCGCAGGACGAGGAGGCCGCGCGGTTGCCGTGCTTGACCACGCGCGCGCCCGCCGCCGCCGCCACGATCGCGGCCATCGTCGACACGTTCACGGTGTGCGCCCGGTCGCCGCCGGTTCCGACGATGTCCAGGGTCGGTCCGGGGACGCTGATTCGGACGGCGTTGTCGAGCATGCCCCTGGCCAGGCCCGTCACCTCGGACACGCTCTCGCCCTTGGCCCGTAGGGCGATGGCGAACCCGGCGATCTGGGCGTCGGTCGCCGATCCGGCCATGATCTCGTTCATCGCCCACTCGGTGTCGGCGGCGCTGAGCGTCTGGCCGCCGAGCAGAGCGGTGATCAGGTTGGACCAGGTCCGCTCGGTGACGGCGACCGCGCGTTCGGCGGGGTTGTCGGGCTTGGTGTTCATCGCTTCTTCGACTCCACGGTGCGTGCGGGCATGGGGGCGCGGCGGGGCGGCGGCGCACTGACGCGTCAGCTCCGCCGCGGGCCGGCGCCCGAGGGGACGGGACGGGCGCGGCCACGCCATCGCCCGGTGTCCGCACCGTGGTTGAGCGCACCGCGCACGACGGAACGCCGACGCATCTCCCTGTCGGCGTTCTGACGGTCGCTCAGTGTCGACGGACGGCCCACCGGGTCACCCGCTGAGGGCGGCGGCACGCTGACGCATCAGCTCCGCCAGCGACTCGGCCAGGGCGACGGGGTCGATCGGGTGGCTGATCACCTGGTCGGCCTGCGACCAGGTCGCGAGCCACCCGTCGTCGCGGCGGCCCACCAGGAGCAGGACCGGCGGGCAGCGGAAGATCTCGTCCTTGACCTGGCGGCACAGGCCCATGCCGCCGACCGGGGCGGCCTCGCCGTCGAGAACGGCCACGTCGATCCGCTCCGAGGCGGCCGTCGCCTCCAGCCTGCGGATCACGACGGGCGCGGTCGCGCACTCGACCAGTTCCACCCGGGGCACGTCGGCGGCCGGGCGCCGGCCGATCGCCATCCGCACCTGTTCGCGGGTCTCGGCCTTGTCGCTGTAGACCAGCACGCGCATCCGGGCGTCCGTGTCCGTACCGCTGACCACCATCGCGCAACCGTCCCATCACGTCGGTCCTCGGCCGCCGTCGAGGGGGCGCGGCCGGAGCGTTCGTTGGCTGTGTGTGTTCGACTCTATTGCCTCGCGGTCCCGGTGCCCAGAGCCGTCGGCAGGCCGGGCTGCTGGGTTGAGACCTTCGACACCCCCCAAGGATGCCAGCAGTCCGAAGCGGCCGGCCCACACGTCCCCCGCATGGCGTTGTGCAACGGTGACCCTTTCGATACCCGCGCGTTGGCCCCGGGGGGTTGGGCGGGACTCCACGCGGGTACGGATCGCCTCGGCAGCCCAGGATCGCGCCTGTCGGCCCCGTTCGGCGGGTCGCCGTCGCGCGGATGGCGGCCGAGTCGGTACAGTAACGCACGAGTCACGGTGAACGCCCCGGTCCAGGGCGCTTCGATGCTCGGTGCCGGTACTGATCCGCCCCCTTACGGGGGGTCGGGTACGGGTCTCCGCGAGATGCCGTAATAATGCTCCCGTGGCGACAGCAACCGCGAACCTCAAAACAACACCTACACCAGAGCATGGTGTGGCAAAGCGTCCTGACCTGGTGAGCGTTGGCACCATCGTGTGGCTCGCCAACGAGCTCATGTTCTTCGCAGCGCTGTTCGCGATGTACTTCACCATCCGATCGGTGACGAACGGGAACCCCGAGCTGGGCCCGTGGCCGACCACGCACCTCAACGTGCCGTGGGCGACCACCATCACCGTGGTCCTCGTGGCTTCGAGTTTCACCGCGCAGGCCGGCGTCTGGGCCGCCGAGCGCGGTGACGTCAAGAAGCTGCGCGCGTGGTTCTACCTGACGTTCTCCATGGGCCTGTTCTTCATCCTCGGACAGGCCTACGAGTACTACGAGCTCATCGTCCACGAGGGCCTGACTCTTCAGTCGAGCGCCTACGGGTCGATGTTCTTCCTGACCACGGGCTTCCACGGTCTCCACGTCACCGGTGGGCTGTTGGCGTTCCTCATCATGCTGGGACGCACGTACGCCGCGAAGCGCTTCACCCACCAGCAGGCGACCAGCGCGATCGTCGTGTCCTACTACTGGCACTTCGTCGACGTCGTCTGGATCGCTTTGTTCTTCACCATCTACTTCATCCAGTAACCCGAAACGGGGAAACCGTGAAATGGATTACCGCGCGGCGACGGCATCCCCTGGCGGGGTATGTCGTCGTCATCCTCGCGCTAGCCCTGTTCGGCGTGGGGTACGCCGCACTGGCCCCCACCCCCGACCAGGCGCAGGCGCAGACCCTCGCCGCTGACGCGCCGTCGCCCGAGGACGTCGACGTCGCCGAGGGCCGGCAGATCTTCGACCAGACGTGCGCCACGTGCCACAACTACGACGGGTCCGGCATGGTGGCCGAGGACGGCAGCGTCCAGGGGCCGGACTTGCGCGAGGTCGGACCCGCGGCGATCGACTTCCAGGTCAGCACCGGCCGCATGCCGTCCTCGAACCCGGACGTGCAGATGCCGCGCAAGCCCATGGCCATGTCCGACGAGGACCTGGCCAACCTGATCGCGTACTACGACGCGCAGATCAGGGACGGCCAGAGCGGCGCGGACGTCCCCTACGACGTACCGGACCTCGCGCCCCGGAGGGCCGACTTCAGCGTCAACCGCGCCGACTTCGACTCCGAGGAGGAGTACGAGGAGGCCGTCGAGGAAGCCGAGGCCGAGTACGAGTCCGCGCTACGGGAGTTCGAGGCCGAGTACGAGGACTACATCGCCGGCGCGAGGACACCGAGATGGGCATGAAGCTGTACCTGAGCAACTGTGCGCACTGCCACAGCTGGTCCGGTGCCGGCGGCGCCCTCACCGACGGCCGGTGGGCCCCCGAGATCCACGACGCCACCCCGCGCGAGATCTACGAGGCCATGGTCACCGGCCCCGGCGCCATGCCGATGTTCTCCGACACGGTCATCACGTCCGACGAGAAGCAGGAGCTGATCTCGTACGTCAAGACCCTGCAGGACGAGCCGAACGCGGGCGGAGTCTTCGACCTGGCGCGCGTCGGCCAGGTCGCCGAGGGCCTCATCTCCTGGACCATCGGCCTGGCCCTGATCATCGCCTGCGCGATCTGGATCACCGCGAAGCAGCGTGCACATGACTGAGAACAACAACAACGACAACACCGAGGCCGGAGCCGAGGCCGCGAGCGCGTGCTCGGAACCCCGTCCGCCGAAACCGGGGAGAGCGTGGTCTCCGGCGCCTCCGTCGAGGCCGGGCACGAGGGCCCCTACCCCGCATCCGAGACCCACGCGCACCCGGAGGAGGTCCAGCGCCGGGGCGAGAGGATCGCCTCGCTGTGGTTCGTCATCGCCTTCCTGGGCGGTGTCGGCTTCCTGGTCTCCTACTACCTGTTCCCGCCGAGCGCGCAGGACGTTCCGGCGATCGCGGACCCGCGGATCGGCCAGTACTCGAACATGCTCCTCGGCGGCACGCTCGCCGTGGCGCTGTTCGGCATCGGCGCCGGTATGACGGTGTGGGCGCGCAGGGTGATGCCCCACTACGAGGTCTCCTCGCCCTACGACGACCTGCCCTCCAGCGAGAAGGAGAAGGGCTCCTTCGGCGACTTCTTCATGAAGAGCGCCGACGAGAGCGGCTTCACCAGGCGCCCGCTGATGCGGCGGACGCTCATCGCCGCCATGCTGCCGCTGGGCCTGGCCCCGATCGTGCTCCTGCGCGACACGGGCCCCCTGCCCGGCGACAAGCTCAGGGACACGCCCTGGGCGGAGGGCGTGCGCATGGTGGTCGAGGGCACCGACCGGTTCATCCGAGCCGAGGACCTGGAGTCCGAGCCCAACGGGATGATCACCGCACTGCCCTACGTCGTGCACGAGGGCGGTCACGGCGAGGGCGGCCACGGCGGGGGAGAGGGCGAGTCCGCGCGGTACGCGGAGGGCTACCACCTCAGCCTGAACGACAAGGCCAAGTCCGTCATCCTCCTGATCAAGATCCCGGAGGGCGACTACAAGTCGGGCATGACCGAGACGGTCGAGGGCCAGGACGAGCCGCGGATCAACTGGACGCACAACGGGATCGTCGCCTACTCCAAGATCTGCACCCACGTGGGCTGCCCGGCGGCGTTGTACGAGCGCACGACGCACCGCATCCTGTGCCCGTGCCACCAGTCGACCTTCGACGCGGCCAACGCCGCCGAGGTCGTGTTCGGTCCGGCGCACCGTCCCCTGCCGCAATTGCCGATCGGCGTCGACGACGAGGGCTACCTCTCGCGACGGGCGACTTCACCGAGCCGCCCGGGCCGACGTTCTGGGACTACGCGAAGGACTAGTCGATGAGTAAGACCACGCAAGCACCCAAGGCGCTGCGCGGCGTCGGCAACTTCATCGACGACCGCTTCCACCTCGCCAAGACCGGTGAGAAGAACCTGCGCAAGGTCTTCCCGAACCACTGGTCGTTCATGCTGGGTGAGATCGCGCTGTACTCGTTCATCATCCTGCTCCTCACGGGTGTCTTCCTGACCCTGTGGTTCAAGCCGAGCATGGCGGAGATCGTCTACGACGGCTCCTACGAGCGCCTCCAGGGCGTCGAGATGAGTGAGGCCTACGCCTCGACCCTGTTCATCGACTTCGACGTTCGCGGCGGGTTCCTCGTCCGGCAGATCCACCACTGGGCCGCGCTGATCTTCGTGGCCTCGCTGGTGGTGCACATGCTCCGTGTGTTCTTCACCGGTGCGTTCCGCAAGCCGCGCGAGATCAACTGGCTGATCGGTGTCGGGATCTTCACGATCGCCATTCTGGAAGGCCTGTTCGGCTACTCGCTGCCGGACGACCTGCCCTCCGGCATGGGCGTGCGCATCCTCCAGGGTGTGATCATGTCCCTGCCGCTGGTCGGCAGCTACGTCTCGATGTTCCTGTTCGGCGGGGAGTTCCCCGGCGATCTGATCATCCCGCGCCTGTACATGCTGCACATCCTGCTGCTGCCGGCTCTGCTGCTCGCCCTGATCGCGGCGCACTTCATGATCCTGTGGCACCAGAAGCACACGCAGTACCCGGGCACAGGCAAGACGAACAAGACCGTTGTGGGAACGCCCATGTTCCCGGGCTTCGCGGTCAAGGCGGGCGGGTTCTTCTTCTTCACGTTCGCCGTGACCGCAGGTCTGGCCGCGTTCGTGCAGGTCAACCCGATCCACCTGTTCGGGCCGTTCACGCCGACCTCCATCACCTCCGGTCTTCAGCCGGACTGGTACATGGGCTTCCTGGAGGGGGCCCTGCGGATCTTCCCGAACACGTTCGACTTCCAGATCTTCGGCTACGCGGTTCCCACCGCGGTCCTCGTCCCGGGCCTGGGTCTCATGGGCCTGCTCTTCGGCGGTCTGGCCGCGTGGCCGTTCCTGGAGGCATGGATCACCGGCGACCGGCGTCCGCACAACGTGGCCGACCGGCCGCGCAACGCCCCGGTCCGTACCGGTCTGGGCGTCGCTGGCGTCACCGCCTACGGCATCCTGTGGCTCGCCGGGTCGAACGACATCCTGTCGGAGACGTTCTCGATCGAGCTGTACGTCACCACGTACATCTTCCGTGCGGCGATCTTCGTCGGCCCGGTCATCGCGTTCATCGTCACCAAGCGGATCTGCCTGGGGCTGCAGCGGCGTGACCGCGCGACCCTGGAGCACGGGTACGAGAGCGGCGTCATCCAGCAGCTGCCCAGCGGCGAGTTCATCGAGGTCCACAAGGAGAGCTCCCAGGACACGGTGGACGCGCTGCTGAGCAAGCCGGAGGTCACCTCGACCGCCCTGGGCGAGGAGACCGACGAGAAGGGCGTCGAGAGCCCCGGCAAGCGCAAGGCCATGGGCAGGATCCGCCGGTCCCTGGCGCACTGGTACACGAAGGACTACGTGTCCTTCGATGGTGTGGAGCCGCACAGCGGCCACCACCTGCACCACGCCGCCGAGGGCGAGAAGGAGTCCGCGGCCCACTAGGGACGCGCGCACCGCACACCGCGGGCCGCTCTCCCCTGGGTTCTAGCGGTGGTCGCAACACCCTGACTCTCAGGAGGTTGCGACCACCGTGTCGTTTTCGAAGCAGGAACTGGCCCGCTTGCGGGCGAGGTTCCTGGAACTGATGGCAGAGGCCGGTGACGTCACCGAGGTCGCACGCCGTCTCGGGGTGGACAGGAACACCGCGTTCTCCTGGGCCAGGAAGGCGGGCCCGTCGTGCGTTCTGGGCCGTGACGTCCAGGGGGCATGACGACGCCCGCGGATCGTTCCCGGAGCGTCCTCCGCCAACGGGAGAGGGAGTCGGCCGCACCCCGGGGTGCGGCCGACTCCCTCTCCCAGCACGGCGGGATCACACGTTGTAGATCTCCTCGATCTCCCTGCTCCAGCTCTTGCTCACCACGTGGCGCTTGACCTTCAGGGAGGCCGTCAGCTGGCCGCTCTCCTCGGTGAAGTCGCTGGGCAGGATCCGGAACTTCTTGATCGCCTCGGCCTTGGAGACGGCCTGGTTGGCGTGGTCCACGGCCTCCTGGACGGCGGCGTTGAGGTCGGGGTCCTCGGTGAGGTCGGCGATGTCGCCGGTCTTGCCGTTGTCGGACTTCCACTGATCGAACGACTCGGGATCGATCGTGACCAGGGCGGCGATGAACTTGCGGTTGTCGCCGACCACCATGCACTGGCTGACGAGGGCGTGGGCCCGGATCCGGTCCTCCAGGACGGCCGGGGCGACGTTCTTGCCGCCCGCCGTCACGATGATCTCCTTCTTGCGCCCGGTGACGCTGAGGAAGCCGTCGTCGTCGAGGGCGCCGAGGTCGCCGGTGCGGTAGAAGCCGTCCTCGGTGAACGCCTCCTCGGTGGCCTTCTCGTTGTTCCAGTACCCGACCATGATGTGGTCGCCCTTGAGGAGGATCTCGCCGTCCTCGCCGATCCGGACGGTGGTGCCGGGGAGGGGCTGGCCGACCGTGCCGATCTTGTTGAAGCCGGGGCTGTTGACCGAGGTGGGCGCGGTGGTCTCGGTGAGGCCGTAGCCCTCGATGATGGTCAGGCCAGCGCCGCGGAAGAAGTGCCCGAGGCGGTCGCGAGGGCCGATCCGCCGGAGACGGCGTACCGGCACCGGCCCCCGAGCCGGTCCATGAGCTTGCCGTAGACGAGTTTCTTGAACACGGCGTGCCTGACCTTGAGACCGAAGGGCACCTGACCGGTGGACAGAGCCTTGCTGTAGTCGATCGCGGTGTTGGCGGCCGCGTTGAAGATCCTGCCCTTGCCCTCGGCGGTGGCCTTCTGCTCGGCCTTGGTGAAGACCTTCTCGAAGACGCGGGGGACGGCGAGGATGAAGGTGGGTTTGAAGACGCCGAACTGGTCGATCAGTTCGGGACCGGTCGACGTGAAGTGGCCCAGGACGGCCTTGGACTCGATGACGATGACCTGGACGAATCGGGCGAACACGTGCGCCAGGGGAAGGAAGAGCAGAGTCGAGGGGTCCGCGGCGTGCGTGAGGACCTGTTTGGTCGGCCCCTCCAGCGCCGCGTGTGAGATGAACAGGAAGTTGCGGTGGGTCAGCTGACAGCCCTTGGGGCGGCCGGTGGTGCCCGAGGTGTAGATGAGGGTGGCCATGTCGTCGACCTTGACCGCGGTGCGGCGCTCCTCGGCGGTCGCGTCGTCGACGTCGGCGCCGGTGGAGCGCAGGGCGGCCAGGTCGTCGCCGTCGAACCTCCACACGTGGGCCAGGTCGGGGGAGGAGGAGCGGACCGCCTCCACGCGCTCGGCGTGGGCGTCGGTCTCCACGAAGGCGGCCTTGGCCCCGGAGTCGGAGAGGATCCACGCGATCTGCTCGGCGGAGGAGGTCTCGTAGATCGGTACGGTGATGCCGCCGACGGACCAGATCGCGTAGTCGACGACCGTCCACTCGTAGCGGGTCCGCGACATGAGGGCGACTCGGTCGCCGTGCGCGACACCCGCGTTGATCAGCGCCTTGGCGTACGCGGTGATGTCGCCGTGCAGTTCGGCGACGGTGACGTCGCGCCACTGTCCGGACTCCAGTCGGCGGGCGGCGACGGCGTTGGGCTCGCTGGCCGCGCGGGCGTAGAGCGTGTCGGTCAGCCGCGCGTCATCGGAGATCTCAGCTTTCGCGGGAGAGCTGTATTCGCGCACGTTGTGGCTCCTGGGCGTGTACGGGGTTCTCTTGTGTGGGGACGCGACGACCGTAACAACACCATGCTACTCGTGAGTAGGACAGGTTGCGGTTCGGTATCCAACGGTGACCGAAACGGCTGTCTGACGTGGGTGGACGCGCGGGGGCGGACAGCTCGTCCCGGCGGCTCCGCGCACGCACGCGACACTATCGCCTACAAGGGGTTTGTGCGCCCGTAGTGGGCAACGCGTTGAATGTCGCTTTCCTTGGTTTTTGGGTGATGTCGACACCGGCGCCGCGCCCTCTCCCTCCGGGGTCCCCTGGTTCCCCCCTGGTTCGGCCCCCAGGGCCCTGTAGGGCGCTCTCGCGGCCGGTTAACGTAAGGCCAACGGACTCGGCGCCAACGGAGGTCTGACATGACGGAGAACAACGGTCGGGGCGAGCGGACGTCGGGCGGGAGCGGACCGTCGCCCGACCTCGTCGACGACGCGCTGCGGCTGGTCGACGGCCTCCAGCGCAAGCTGCTGGCCGCCGGGGTCAGACGCGGGGTGGGCGCGGTCACGGCGCCGCCGTCCAAGGGGGACGTGTGGGAGGAGGCGATCCGTCTGGAGACGGAGCCGGAGCGTCCGGCGCTGAGCGAGGTCCTCGACATCGTCCGCACCAGTGCGCCGCAGATCGCCGGGCACCTCGGGCGGGCGGGTCTGGTGATGGCCGACGCGCTCGGCCGCACGTGGGACGTGGTCGAGCGCTCCCTGGAGCGGCCCCGCGACGACACCCCGGAGGCCGGGCGGCGGCGGTAGGGCTGGGGCGGCGGTGCTCACGGAGCTCCTCACGGGGATCGGCGCACCGTCGTCGTGCCGTCGCGGACGCATTGGGGTGGGGTCCGTGGAGCGGGTGGTCGCGGTGCGGTGACGGGACGCGCGGGCCGTCGGAGTGCGGAGGGGCGACACCGGGGGCAAGGGCCATTACACAGTGTCGTGAGCCGTGCATGCATGGTAGTCCAACGGGTTGCGTGGAAAGGGTTCTCGGGGCGGTGGGGACCTGGTTTAATCAAATGGTTCCCCTACAATTGCAAGTTCTCTGTCGCGAACCTGGATGCTTATGTCAGAGTTCGGGCGTAAGTGCGGAGGAGTCTTCCCCATGCTGACCATCGGCGTAGACATCGGTGGCACCAAGGTCGCCGCCGGGGTCGTCGACCCCGACGGGAGGATTCTGGACAAGGTCAGGTACCCCACTCCGGCCAACGCCTCCGAGGAACTCGCCGACGTCGTCGCCCTGGCCGTCCGCGAACTGCGCGACCGGCGCACTGAAGGAGACTGCGTGGCGGTCGGCGTGGGGATGGCGGGGTTCGTCGACGAGGACCGCGCCACCGTGCAGGTCGCCGTCAACCTCGGTCTGCACGATCATCCGCTCCGGGACCTCGTCCAGGAGCGCGTCGGTCTGCCCGTCGTGGTGGAGAACGACGCCAACGCCGCCGCGTGGGCCGAGGCCCGGTTCGGCGCCGGCCGCGGCAGTGACCACATCGTCTGCGTCACCCTGGGCACGGGGATCGGCGGTGGCCTGGTGCTGGACGGAAAGCTGTACCGGGGGCGCTTCGGCGTGGCCTCGGAGGTCGGCCACTACCGGATGGTGCCCTTCGGCCGCCGGTGCCCGTGCGGCAACCACGGTTGCTGGGAGCAGTACGCCAGCGGGCGCGCCTGGTAGCCGAGGCGCAGGACCTGGCCCGTACCCACCCCCGGGCGGCGGAGCGGATGCTCAAGCTCGCCGAGGGGGAGGTCGAGCGCGTCCAGGGTCCGATCGTCACCCAGGCGGCCCTGGAGGGCGACGCCGCGGCCCTGGAATGCTTCGCGTCCGTGGGCGAGTGGGCGGGGATGGGCCTGGCCGACCTCGCGGCCATCCTCGACCCGGAGTGCTTCGTCATCGGCGGCGGCGTGTCCGACGCGGGCAGGATCCTCCTCGACCCGGTCCGGGCCTCCTACGCCCGTCACGTCTCCGGACGCCCCCACCGCCGTTTGGCGCAGGTGCGTCTGGCCGAGCTCGGCGGCGAGGCGGGCATCGTCGGCGCGGGGGACCTCGCCCGGCACTGAGCCGCCGCGCGGCGCGGCCCCAAGGGGTTCGCGGTTCGCGCCCCGCTGCTGTGGGCCGGACTCAGTCCCTCGTGTCCCGGCCCTCCTCGGACCGTCCGGCCGCCTTGCGCCCGGCCCGCTCGGTCCGCCTCTCCTCGCGGCGCGTGCGCCGCTCCTCCTTGCGCTGGGCCCGCTCGGTGCGCCTGCGGTCCTTGTCGGAGGCGTGCTGTTCGCGACGGGCCTCCTTGGCCTCGGCCTCCAGCTCCGCCTTGACCGACTGTGCGTACCGGTCCACGTACTCCTGGCCGGACAGCGACATCAGCGCGTACATGATCTCGTCGGTGACGGCGCGCAGGACGCGGGGATCGCGCTCCATCCCGTGGTAGCGGGAGAAGTCCAGCGGCTCGCCGAACACCACCTTGGGCCGAACGCCCAACTTCGGGATGGTGCGGCCGGGCGGCATGATCTTCTCCAGGTTGATCATCGCCATCGGCACCACCGGCACCTTGGCCTCCAGTGCCAGGCGCGCCACGCCCGTGCGGCCGCGGTAGAGGCGGCCGTCGGGGGAGCGGGTGCCCTCGGGGTAGATGCCCAGCAGGTCGCCGCGCCTGAGCACACGCAGGCCCGTGCGCAGCGCCGCCTCGCTCGCCTTGCCACCGGAGCGGTCGATGGGGATCTGGCCCACACCGGTGAAGAACGCGCGGCTGACCAGGCCCTTGACGCCCGTCCCGGTGAAGTACTCGGACTTGGCCAGGAAGGTGATCTTGCGCGGCAACGGCAACGGACCGAAGAAGTGGTCGGAGAAGGACAGGTGATTGCTTACCATGATCGCCGCGCCCCGGCGGGGAACGTTCTCCACGCCCTCGGCGCGCGGCTGCCACAGAACGGCCAGGACCGGCCCCAGGATCGCCTTGACCACCCAGTAGAACATCGTTGAGATCACCCCTGCACACGCGGGGAGCTCTGGGCAGGGTCTGCCTCTGTTCACTGTCCCGCTCGGCCAACAAGGTCGCGAACGCCTCCGCCCGCCGGGTGCGGAGGAGCCGTTACCTGACGTGCGTCATCTTCCCATCGCACGGGGGCAACTGCCAAAGCGTCCCCAATCGGACGGCCACGCCCGACCCGTTAGAGGATACCCACGGACCCGGCCGTCGTGACGCGCCCCTCCGGGGACACGGCGCGGCGCGGGGGAAGCCTCGATGGCGAACGGATCGTCGAACGACTAACCTCACGCCTGAAGCCGGGGGCCTGCCGTCACCCGCGCGCGTACCGCACGATCCCCTGGAGCCGCCGCATGAGACCGACCGCCGTCACCCCCCTGCTTCCAGGAGCGGAGCCCTACAGCCACCGGGGGTCCGAGGTCGGCGTCCTCCTCTGCCACGGCTTCACCGGTTCTCCCCAGTCCATGCGTCCCTGGGCCGAACGCCTGGCCGCCGCCGGGTACAGCGTCGAGGTGCCCCTCCTGCCGGGACACGGCACCTGCTGGCAGGACATGAACCTCACCACCAGCGACGACTGGTACACGGCGGTCGAGCGGGCCCTGCTCGACCTGGCCTCCCGGTGCGAGGAGGTGTTCGTCATGGGTTTGTCGATGGGCGGCGCGCTCTCCCTCAGGCTGGCCCAGGAGCACCCGCACCTGGTGCGCGGCGCGGTGTTGGTCAACCCGTCGCTGGTCGTTGAGGACGTCCGGCTCCCGCTGGTCGCCCCGTTCCGCGGCCTGGTCGCGCGGATCATGCCCTCGACGCCAGGGTTGACGAGCGACGTCGCCAAGCCCGGCGAACGGGAGGGAGGCTACACGCGCACGCCCACCGCCGCCGCCGCGACACTCCCGAAGCTGTGGCGCGCGGTTCAGGAGGGCATGTCCGGTTTGCGAGCGCCGATCCTGGCCTACCGCAGCCCGCAGGACCACGTCGTCGGTCCGCGCAGTCTGCGTATGCTCGCAAGGAGGGCGGTCAACACGTCGTTGACGATCCACCTGCTCCACGACAGCTACCACGTGGCGACGCTCGACCACGACGCCGACGTGATCTTCGACGGGAGCCTCGCCTTCGTGCGAGAGCAGAGGAGAAGCGGGGAAGGAGCGGTCCGATGACTGAACGTCGGGGCAACGGCCTGCTCGCCGATGCCTACGTTCCCCTGGCCCTCCTGGCTCCCACCCACGCCGACCGGATGCTGGAGGCCCTGCGCCGCAGCGGGATCGCCGCCTACGCCGTCCCCCTGGACGAGGACGTCCTGGAACCGGGCGGAGGTGGAGCGGCCGATGACCCGCCCACCGACCACCTGTACGTGGACGCCGAGGAACGCGCGGCGGCCGAACGCGTGCTGGGGGTGGAGCTTCCCGATCTGGGCGGCCGGACGGGCGCCGTCCCCGCCACCGAGGACCACGACCCCCCGCGCGGCGGTGACCTGCTGGAGGGGCCTCCGGTCCACGCCGACCCCGACGCGCCCCCGGCGGACCCCCCTGACGAGGACGACGTCTGGAACGACCTGGTCGCCCGCTTCTACGACGGCGACACGGACGCCGCCGCCACCCGCCGCCGGGCCGCATGGCCCGACGCCGAGAACCTGAGCGTGCCCGACGAGCGCGACGAACCCCTTCTGGGCGACCTGCTGGCGGGCGGACCGACCTTCGACCACGACGACGCCTCGCACCTCGGGGCCGCCGAGCAGGAGGCGCGCCGCAGGGCCGAAGCCGAACGCGAGGGCCACTACGAACCCCCGCCTCCGCCTCCGCTGCTCCAGGGTGACCGGATCGGCATCGCCGCCTGGTTCGGCCTCCTGGGCGGACCGGTCGTCCTCTTCGGCGCCGCCTTCGCCGGGATCAGGCTCCCCAACTGGATCATGTTCCTGGCGATCGCCGCCTTCCTGGTCAGCTTCGTCGTGCTGATCCTGCGCATGACCGACAGCAGATCCGGGGGCGACGGCCCCGACGACGGGGCGGTGGTCTGAGCCCTGGGTTTCGACGTCCCCCTCTGGCGCGCGATCGCCGTCTTCCGCGCCGCTTCCCTCGTCTACTCGGCGGTCCTCGCCGTCCAGCACCACGAAGCCCTGAGCCGCCCCTGGCTGGCCTGGTGCGTGCTCGTGCTCATGGTCGTGTGGACGGTGGTCACCACGCGTGCCTACGCCCGGCCGCGACTGCGGACGTGGCGCCTGCTCACCGTCGACCTCGCGGTGTCGTTCGCCTGCCTGTTCGCCACGGCCCCCGCCGCCACCGCCTTCTACCTCACCCAGGCCCCGCCGCTGAGCGGATACTGGTTCGCCGGGGCCTCACTCGCGGCCAGCGTCATCTGGGGCCGACGCGGGGCGGCCGCCGTCGCCCTCTCGTACGGCGTCGCCGACACCGCCCTGCGGGCGGTCATGGACGCCGCCGTGACCGCCGCGACCGCGCGCGGCGTGGTCCTTCTCCTGCTCACCGGTCTGGCCGTCGGGTCCATGGCGCGGGTGGCCGAGCGCGCGGAGAAGCGGTTCGCGCACGCGGTCGCCCTGGAGGCGCGCATCCGCGAACGCGAGCAGCTGGCCCGATCCGTCCACGACTCGGTGCTCCAGGTGCTGACCCTGGTCAGCAGGCGCGGTGCGGAGGCCGGCGGAGAGGCCGCCGAACTCGGACGCATGGCGGGGGAGCAGGAGGTGCGCCTGCGCTCTCTGTTCGCCGACGGTCCCGTGGACGACGAGGACACCCGCTCAGCCCCGGCCGCACCCGAGCCAGGGGCGTCCCACCCGCCCGGCGCCGCGGACACCGGCGACGCCGGCACGGTCGACCTGCGCGACCTGATCCGACGGCACGAATCGGTGCGCGTGACCGTCGCCGCGCCCGCCACCCCGGTCGCGCTCCCCGCCCACGCGGCGCGCGAACTCGCCGCCGCCGTCGCGGCCGCCCTGGACAACGTGGCGCGCCACTGCCCCCCGGACACGCCGGCCTGGGTCCTGGTGGAGGACGAGGACGACGCCGTGACCGTCTCCGTCCGGGACGAGGGCCCCGGCTTCCCGAGCGGGCGGCTGGAGGAGGCGCGCCGGGGCGGGCGTCTCGGCGTGGCCCAGTCGGTCGTGGGGCGGTTGCGCGATCTGGGCGGCAGCGCGCAGGTCGTGAGCGAGCCCGATGAGGGCACCGAAGTCGAACTCCGGCTCCCCCGCGAGGGCGCGCGGGGCGGCGCGTGAGGGCGCGCCGCGTTCACGGGGGCGGGCCGTGCCCGGGTTCCTCCTGGTAGGAGAAGCGCTGTTCACGCCAGGCGTCGGCGCGGTTGTGGTAGCCGCGCTCCTCCCAGAAGCCCCGCCGGTCCGCGGTCATGTACTCCACGGCGCGCAGCCACTTCACGCTCTTCCATCCGTACAACCTCGGCACCACCAGGCGCAGCGGGAACCCGTGCTCCGGGGGCAGCGGCTCACCGCCCCGGTGTGTGGCCAGCACGACGTCCTCGCCCAGGAAGGTCTCCAGCGGCAGGTTCGCGCTGTACCCGTACTCGCCCCACGCCATCACGTGGGTCACTTCGGGGCCGGGCGGTGCGACCCGGACCAGGTCCACCGCGCGGACGCCGCGCCAGCGCACGTCCGGAACGCTGAACCGCATCACGCAGTGGAAGTCGCTCACCGAGTCCGCCGTGGGCAGCCGTCCGAACTCCTCCCACGTCCAGCGGTGGCTGCCGAGCGTCTCGGTGACCCCCATCACCCGAAAGTCCCACCGGTGCTCGCGGAATGTCGGCACGGGCCCGTAGTGCAGGGCCCTGTGTTCGCGCCGCAGGGCCTGGCCCGGCGGGAGACGCGCCGCGCGTGCGCCCTTCCGCTCCGCGTCCCCCGTTCCGTCGGACACGGCGTCCTCCGATCCTCTGGCTCCGGCCTGTCGGCCCCGGTCTCGACCCCGCCGCTGGCGGGCGGGTTCTCCTGTCCTGTGGGGAAAGGTCGGCATCTGGCCATCCTGCCAGGCGACACGAGAGCCACGTCACTCGCCCCGGGTGCTCGGACCGCAGCTGACGGTGCGCTATAGTCGCACCCATGCAGCGGAACTTCTGGCGCTTTTATGGCTACCGGCCCGATCCTCGGACGGTCGCCTGTCAAGCGCTGCGCTGACAGAAGACCTCACAAGGAGCCCCGGGCCGGACGGCCCGGGGCTCCTTCGCGTTCCGGCCCGGCCGCCCCGGTGAACGCGGACCCGCGCGGCTCAGCCACCAACACCGACGAACAAGGGAAACGCACATGGTCATCGTGATGGCACCGGACGCCACAGCCGAGAACATCGACGATCTGGTCGACCTCGTCGCCTCCGCCGGGGGCGCGGCCTACGTGACGCGCGGCGTGAGCCGCACGATCATCGGACTGGTCGGGGACGTCGAACGCTTCCAGGACCTGGGTCTGGCCGCCAAACCCGGGGTGAGCGACGTACTACGGATCTCCGCGCCGTACAAGCTGGTCAGCCGAGAGAACCACGACAGCCGATCCGTGGTCAGCGTACGAGGCGTGCCGATCGGCGGCGACCACATGACGGTCATCGCCGGCCCGTGCGCCGTCGAGACGCCCGAACAGACCCTCGCGGCGGCGCGCATGGCGCTGACCGCGGGCGCATCGCTGCTCAGGGGCGGCGCCTACAAGCCGCGCACCTCGCCCTACGCCTTCCAGGGCCTGGGCGAGGCGGGCCTGCGGATCCTCGCGGACGTGCGCGAGGAGACCGGGTTGCCGATCGTGACCGAGGTCGTCGACGCGGCCGACGTCGAACTCGTCGCCTCCTACGCCGACATGCTCCAGGTCGGCACGCGCAACATGCAGAACTTCGCCCTGCTCCAGGCGGTGGGCGACGCGGGCAAGCCCGTCCTGCTCAAGCGCGGCATGAGCGCCACCGTGGAGGAGTGGCTGATGGCTGCCGAGTACATCGCCCAGCGCGGCAACCTCGACATCGTCCTGTGCGAGCGCGGTATCCGCACCTTCGAGAAGGCCACCCGCAACACCCTGGACATCAGCGCGGTGCCGGTGGCCCAGAACCTGTCCCACCTGCCGGTGATCGTGGACCCGTCGCATTCCGGCGGCAAGCGCGATCTGGTGTTGCCGCTGTCCCGAGCTGCCATCGCGATCGGCGCCGACGGCGTCATCGTGGACGTTCACCCGAGTCCGGAGAACGCGCTGTGCGACGGTCCCCAGGCGCTCCTGGAGGAGGACCTGGCCGAGCTGCGCGACCTCGCGGGCACCCTGGCCACGCTCGCCGGCCGTGAGTTGACCCCGGCCCCGAGCCGTCAGCTCGCCGCCTTCTGAGCCCCGGGCCCGTTCTGGCGCCGCCAGGGCGTTCGGGGACCTGACCGCTCCGAGGGCGTCCGTCGAGGTGCCCGGCCCCCCCGCCGCCCCGTCCGCGCCCCGGTGCGGACGGGGCGGCGGCGCGGTGTCAGGCCCGGGCGACGGCCGCGCGGCCGTCCACCCGTGCGGGGGCCTCCTCGCCCAGGAAGCTCGGCTTGTGCAGCTGGGCGGTGCCGACCAGGTGCTCGGCCAGCTCCTCAGCGTCCAGGCGGCGCTCGATCTGGCGCAGGTCAGGGATCTTGGCCGCGGTCTCCACCTGGCGCGGCGTCAGCATGGTGCAGCAGTCCTCGTCGGGCAGCTCGGAGATGGCGAGTGTGCCGATCCGGCGGGCCTGGTCCATGATCTCGGTCTTGTCCATGCCGATGAGCGGACGCAGGATCGGCAGGTCCACGGCGTCGTCGAGCGCGGTGATGTTGGCCATCGTCTGGCTGGACACCTGTCCCAGCGCGTCACCGGTGATCAGGCACTGCGCGCCCAGGTCGTCGGCGAGCGCCTCGGCCGTCTTGAGCATGAGCCGGCGCTGGGCGACGATCTGGAGCCGCTCGACGCCGGAGCTCTTCAGCTGCTGTTGCGCCTTGCCGAAGGGGATGACGAACAGGCGCGAGCCACCTGGTAGCGGTCGAGCTGGCGTACCAGGCTGTAGGCCTTGTAGATGGATTCGGGGCCGGTGAACGGCATGCCTGAGAAGTGCAGGAAGTCGACCTTGAGCCCACGCCGGATCATTCGGTGGGCGGCGACGGGGGAGTCGATCCCTCCGGACATCAGCACGAGGCCTCGCCCGCTCATCCCGGCCGGCAGCCCGCCCTGGCCCGGGACGCCGTCGGTGAACACGAACGCCTCGTCCTTGTCCACCTCGACGTACAGGGTGTTCTGGGGGCGCCGCAGGTCCACCGGGTACCCGTGCGCCTCGATGATCTTCGAGCCGAGGTGGCCGGCCAGCTCGGAGGAGGTCATCTCGAAACGCTTGTCGCGGCGGCGGGCCCGCACGGCGAACGTCCCGCTGCGGTCGGCCATGGAGCGCACGGCGACGTCGGTGACCGTGTCCAGGTCCTTGGCGACGCGGCGGACCAGGTGCACCCACACGATCCCCATGACGTTGGCCATGCGGTCGGCGATCTCGGCGACCTCCAGGTCGGAGGCGCCCGGTTTGCGCACGATGATCACGCCCGAACCGCGTTGGGACAGGCGGATCTCGCCGAGGTCGCGCACGGAGTTGCGGATGTTGTTGTGCAGCCGCCGCTCGAACAGCTTGCGGTTGGAGCCCTTGAGGACGATCTCCCCGAGCTTCATCAGAACGCAGAGCTCGCCCAGTCCGGCGTCGGCTCCGGCCGGGTTTACGGGGAGCGGCGCGGACTCAAGCGACGCGGACATGGTGCTACCTCCGGTGGATGCGCTCCGGTGCGACGTGAATGCGACGGCGACGGGACCGGGCACACCCGCCGTCCCTCTCCAGTATCGAACACCGTTCCCACCGCTCCATCCGTTTTCGCGGGGGAACCGGCCACACGGCGGGCACGTGACCGCCCGCCGCGCCCCGGGAGCGACGGCGGGCGGGGGCCGGCGGCGATCAGCCGAAGAAGGTCTCGGCCTCCTGGTACCGCTCGCCGGGGACGGTCTTGAGGGTGTCCGTGGCCTCGGCCAGGTCGACGCGGACGACGTTGGTGCCCTGGAGGCCGACCATCTTCCCGAAGTCGCCGTCGGCGACGGCTTCGATCGCGTGCAGGCCCAGACGGGTGGCCAGGACGCGGTCGAACGCGGTGGGGGTGCCACCGCGCTGCACGTGGCCGAGCACGACCGAGCGCGCCTCCTTGCCGGTGCGGTGCTCGATCTCGTCGGCCAGACGCTGGCCGATGCCGCCCAGTCGGACGTGGCCGAAGGCGTCCTTCTCGCCGGTGGCCAGCTCCATCTGCCCCTCCTTGGGGTGGGCGCCCTCGGCGACGACGATGATCGGCGCGTACTGGGTGCGGAACCGGCTCTCGACGTGCTTGACGACCTCGTCCATGTCGAAGGGCCGCTCCGGGACGAGGATGACGTTGGCCCCCGCGGCCATACCCGAGTGCAGCGCGATCCATCCGGCGTGGCGGCCCATGACCTCCACCACGAGCGCCCGGTGGTGGGACTCGGCGGTGGTGTGCAGGCGGTCGATCGCCTCCATGGCGATGTTCACGGCGGTGTCGAAACCGAACGTGTAGTCGGTCGCGTTCAGGTCGTTGTCGATGGTCTTGGGCACGCCCACGACCTTGACGCCGCGGTCGTGCAGCTGGCGGGCCACGCCCAGGGTGTCCTCGCCGCCGATGGCGACGAGGGCGTCCACGCCCAGCCCGGCCATGTTGTCCTTGACCCGCTCGACGCCCCCCTCGATCTTCATGAGGTTGGTCCGGGAGGAGCCCAGGATGGTTCCGCCGCGCGGGAGGATGCCGCGCACGGCCTCCACGTCCAGCGTCATGGTGTCGCCCTCAAGAGGACCGCGCCACCCGTCGCGGAAGCCCACGAACTCGTAGCCGTGGTCCTTGATGCCCTTGCGCACCACCGCGCGGATGACCGCGTTGAGACCGGGGCAGTCTCCACCACCGGTCAGAACACCGACTCGCATGCGACTTCTCCTCGACGTTGTGGGTTCGGGGCGGCCCGTGCCGCCATATGGTCTAGACCATAGTGTCCGGGTGGAGCACAGGCCAACCTCCGGGGCGAATTCACCGACAGTTCACCCGTCCAGGCCCTGGTCGATCGCGTATCGCACCAGCTCGACTCGGTTGTGCAGGTGCAGTTTGGTGAGGGTGTTCTGGACGTGGTTCTGGACGGTCCGGTGCGCGATCGACAGCCTCCGCGCGATCTGCTTGTACGCCAGTCCCTTGGCCACCAGCCGCAGGACCTCCGTCTCCCGGGGGGTCAGCGCCGGGGCGCCCCCGTCGCGTCCGTGTCGCCGACCGCCGACAGCCGCCGGTACTCGCCCAGGACCAGCCCCGCCAGCCCCGGGGTGTACACGGCCTCGCCGGTGTTCACGCGGCGCACCGCGTCCAGCAGCTCCTCGCGCCCGGCCGACTTGACCAGGTAGCCCGTCGCGCCCGCCTTGACTGCGGCCAGCACGTCGTCGCCGGCCCCGCTGGCCGAGAGCACCAGGACGCGCGGCGGCTCGTCCAGGGCCAGCAGGCCGGACGTGAGCTCCACACCGGTCATGTCGGGCAGGTTGAGGTCCACCACCGCCAGCGTGGGCCGTGCGGCGGGAGCGATGCGCAGCGCCTTGGCGCCGTCGCCCGCTGTTCCCACCACCGCGACGCCCGCCTCCTCCAGGTCGCGCGCCACCGCGTCGCGCCACATCGGATGGTCGTCCACCACCAGAACCCGGATCGCCTCGGTCTCCATGCGGGCGAGCCTATCCCGAGGTGAGGTCCGTACGCGACGGATCGGGCGCCCCGCCCGCCCCGTCGCGTACGGCCGAAGGTCAGTCGTCGTCCCGGTCACCGCCGAAGTCGACGCCGAAGTCGACGCCGCCCGGGGTCGCGATGATCTCGATCTCCGTGCCCTCGGGGGCCCGGCCCGTCCGGGACTGCTGCGACACGGTGTCGCCGCCGAAGAACCGTTCGACGGTCACGTCGAAGCCGGCGTCCTCCAGCGCCTCTCGCGCCTCGCTGACCCGCATGCCGACGACGTCGGGGATGTCGACCCCGGGCGGGCCGCTGGAGACGGTGAGCGTGACGGTGGCGTTGGCGCCCACCGTGCTGCCGTTGTCGGGGTCCTGGCTGATCACCACGCCCTCCTCGACGTCCTCGCTCTCCTGTTCGACGACCTCGACCGTCAAACCGAGGTCCTCCAGAGCCTGGCGTGCCCGCCCCGACTCCTGGCCGCCGACGGCGGGAACCTGGATGCCCCGACTGATCTGGACGGTGACGGTCTCCTCGCGGTCGGCGTCCTCACCCTTGACCGGGTCGGTGGAGATCACCTGGCCCGGAGGAACGTCCTCGTCGTCCACGACCTCCTCCTGGAGGTTGTCCGGGTGGAAGCCGAGCTCCTCCAGCGCCGCCATGGCGTTGGCGCCGTCCTCGCCGACCAGGTCGGGCATCTCCACCACCTGCGGACCCCTGGACACGAACGCGGTGATCTCGTCGCCGGGGGACACCCGCTCCCCGGCCCCCGGTTCGGTGCGCGCGACCGCCCCGGCCTCGATCTCGCTGTAGACGCCCTCCTCCGCCTCCACGAGGATGAGGCCCTCGGCGCGGATCTCGTCACGGGCGGCGGACACGCTCGCGCCCGTCACGTCCGGCACGCTCTCGAACGTCCCAGGAGCAGCCACCAGCCGGCGCCGAACACGACGATCGCCATGACCGCGCCGACGATCCCCAGCAGGAGGTTGCGTCGCCGCCGCAGGCGTCGGCGTCATCGGGGTAGTCGTCGTACCGGTCGTCGTCCAGGGGGACGGCGCCGATGTCCACGACCATCGTGGCGTTGCCGGTGCCCGGTCCGGCGCCGCCGGCGATGAGCTGCGGCGCGGTCACGGCGGACGTCGCGGCGCCCGCCGGAGCGACGGGCGCCAGCGGACCCTGGGCGTCCTGCGCGCCCTCGGGCAGCCCCTGGAGGACATCCAGGACCCGGGCCAGGTACTGGCCGGCGTTGCTGGGCCGGTACCGGGGGTCGCGTTCGGTGGCCTTGGTGACGAGGTCGTCGACCTCCGGAGGCAGCCCCGGCAGGTAGTGCGAGGGACGCGGGACGTCCTCGGTCACGTGCTGGTACGCGATGGCGATCGGCGTCTCGCCGGTGTGCGGCTGGCCGCCGGTGAGCAGCTCGTAGAGCATGATGCCCGCCGCGTAGACGTCCGTGCGGGCGTCGGCCACGCCCTGCTCGATCTGTTCGGGGGCGAGATAGGCGGCCGTGCCCATGAGGGTGCCGGTGCGCGTGAGCCCCTGGTTGGACTGCTCCACGGCCCGAGCCAGACCGAAGTCGGCCACCTTGACCATGCCGTCGTGGGTGATGAGCACGTTCTCGGGCTTGACGTCGCGGTGGATCATGCCCGCCTGGTGGGCGGCGCCCAGCGCGGCGAGCACGGAGGCCATCACGTGCAGGGCCTCATGGGTTCCCATCCGCCCGGCCGACTTGAGCCGGTCGCGCAGGGTCAGCCCGGGCACGTACTCCATCGCCAGGAAGACGTGCCCCTGGTCCTCGCCCTGGTCGAAGACCTGGACCACGTTGGGATGGGACAGCTTGGCGACGGAGTGGGCCTCGTTGATGAAGCGCTGGACGAAGGCGGGGTCCTGCGCCAGCGACGGGTGCATCACCTTGAGCGCCAGTCGCCGGTCGAGCCTCAGGTCGTGGGCGACGTAGACGGTCGCCATCCCGCCACCGGCGATCCTGGACTCGACGAAGTAGCGTCGGTCCAGCGTCGCGCCTACGAGGGGATCGGAAGTCGTCATGTCCACGGCGGAGTAGTGTCCTTGTTGCGGGGAGCGTGGGCGTTCGCGGCCGGTGGCGCGTACCCGGCACCGGGTGTCGAATCGACACGATAGCGGAAGCGCGCGTCCGGGCCGCCCCGCGGATCGCGGTCGTGCCGTCCGGATTCCTCCGCGCGGGCGGCGTTCGCGGGTCGTGTTCGGTCGGGCGGCGCCGCTCCGTTGGCACCGCTTACCCCACCCACGGTAAGGGACGCCGCCAAACGCCCACGGGGATCTCGTCCGCGCCTGTCGTCAATCCACCGCGGGGGAGGACGCCTGGGCGTGTCGGCGGACCGGGATCCGCCCCGCCCGGCGCGCGGCGCGGCCCGCGCGGACGGCGTCGCGCATGGCCGCAGCCATCCGCACCGGGTCCTGGGCGCGGGTCACCGCCGTGGCGAGCAGGACCGCGTCGCAGCCCAGTTCCATGGCCAGTGCGGCGTCGCTGGCGGTGCCGATGCCCGCGTCGACGATCACCGGGACGCCCGCCTGTTCGACGATCAGCTCCAGGTTGTGCGGATTGCGGATGCCCAGGCCGGAGCCGATCGGCGCCGCCAGCGGCATCACCGCCGCGCACCCCAGCCGCTCCAGGCGGCGCGCCAGGACCGGATCGTCGTTCGTGTAGGGCAGGACAGTGAAGCCCTCGTCCACGAGCCGTTCGGCTGCGTCGAGCAACTCCACCGGGTCGGGCAGGAGGGTGTGCTCGTCCGCGACGACCTCCAGTTTCACCCAGTCGGTGCCCAGGGCCTCCCGGCCCAGGCGGGCGGTGCGCACGGCGTCGGCGGCGGTGAAGCAGCCCGCGGTGTTCGGCAGGGGCCGGATCTTGTTCCGGGTCAGCACGTCCCACACGGACCCCTGGGCGCCGGGCGTCACCCGGCGCATCGCCACGGTGGTCAATTCGGTCCCCGATGTGACGAGCGCCTCCTCCAACACCTCCATCGACGGGGCGCCGCCGGTGCCGGTGATCAGCCGGGAGCCGAAGGAGACGCCGTCGATCACCAACGGATCGTCCAGGATGTCGGTCATGGTCAGCCTCCCTGCACCGCGGTCAGGACGTCCACCCGGTCACCGGCGCCCAGGGTCGTGTTCGCCCAGGCGGTCCGGCGCAGGACCTCGTCGTTGACGGCCACGGCGATGCCGCCGGGGACCTCGCCGCCCTCCGGGGCGGTCAGGTCGCGCACGACCGTGGCGACCGTGGTGTCCTCGGCCATCTCGCGCCGGTCGCCGTTGATGATCAGTTCCACTGCTTCTCCCCCGTGGTCGTGCGGCCGCCGCCCAGTTCGCGGTCGGCGGCGAAGGCGCGCGCGTACTCCGGCAGGGCGCCGTCGGCGAGGGCCTCGGCCACGGCCTCGCCGGTGACCGGGGCCAGCAGGACGCCGTGCCGGTAGTGACCGCCCGCCAGGTGCACGCCGGGGATCCGGGTGGGTCCCAGGAGCGGTTCGTTGTCGGGTGAGCCCGGACGCAGACCGACGCAGGTCTCGGTGACCTCCAGTTCGGTGACGCCAGGGACGAGTTCGCGTGCGTCCCGCAGAACCTGCCACAGGCCCCCCGCGGTCAGCGCGGTGTCGTAGCCCCGTTCCTCCTGGGTCGCGCCGACGATGACCTCCCCGTCCTCGCGCGGGACGAAGTAGACGGGGAAGCCGCGGACCAGCCCCCTGACCGTGCGCCCGACGATGGGCGGCTCCCCCGCGGGCGGGCGCATCCGCAGCAGCTGGCCCTTGACCGGGCGCAGGTGGGGCACCACCCGCTCGGGGACGGTGATCCGGTCGTTCCAGCAGCCCGCCGCCAGGACCGTTTGGTCGGTGGGCAGGACGCCGCCGTCCGCCAGGCGCACGCCCAGGGGAGCGCCGTCCGGGCCGCCGTCGGTGATCTCCTCGACCCGGTCGGCCAGCTCTGCCACGCCCGCAGCCGCGCCAGCCGCGGCCAGCGCCCGCAGCAGCAGCCGAGGGTCCACCGAGTGGTCGTCGGGGGCGTGCAGGCCACCGCGCACGGACGGGGCGAGCATGGGCTCCAGACGTCGGCACTCGCGACTGGTCAGGCGCTCGCTGGCGACGCCGGTGCGCCGCTGCAGGTCCTGGAGGTCGCTGAGCACGGCCATGTCATCGCGGTCGAAGGCGACGAGCAGCGTACCGGTGGTGCGGTAGCCGACCCGCACGCCGCTGGCGCGCTCCAGTTCGGCGACGAAGTCGGGGTACATGCGCGTGGACCGGACGCCGAGTTCGACCAGCCGTTCCTCGCCGAACACCGCCTCGGTGGCGGGCGTGAGCATGCCCGCGGCGACCACGGAGGAGGCCCGGCCGCGCGCGGGGGCGCCGACGGGGTCGGGTTCGACGACGGTGACGGACAGTCCGCGCTGGGCGGCGCGCCAGGCGGTGACCCGCCCGACGATCCCGCCGCCGACCACGACCACCCGGTCGCCGTCATTGGTAGGACGATTCGCCCCGGAGCGGGGCTCGTTCCACGTGCGCATGGCGCTGGGTTCCACTCCCTTCGCCGGTATGACCCGGATCAGGTTCGTGCGGTCGGAGGCCGGATCAGCCTCCCTCTCAGCCGGGTCCACCCGGCTCCCGCGGGACGTTCGCTTGCGCGTTCATCCTAGATCACCCCGGTTCGGGGATGGGTGACGGGGATCTCCTGGCTCCGCGTCGGGCGTTCCCGGAGAGGGTGTCCGGGCCCCGCGCCGGTGTGGCAGATTGGAGGCGTGACACAACGCGAATCCGACATCGACGCACTGGTCGGCGAGTGGCTGACCCTCAGGGAGGCGGCGGCGCCGCTGGGCGTGAGCCCGAACCGGATCAAGCAGCTGATCCGGGAGAATCGGATGATGGGCGTCGTCCGTTCCGGACAGTTGTCCGTCCCGGCCGCGTTCCTGGACGGTGACGACCTCGTCAAGGGGCTGCCGGGGACCCTGGTGCTGCTCACCGACGCGGGCTTCTCCACCGAGGAGGCCCTGCGCTGGCTGTTCACGCCCGACGACACGCTGCCGGGCACGCCGATCCAGGCCATGCGGGAGAACCGGGGGACCGAGGTCCGTCGCCGGGCGCAGAGCCTGGCCTTCTGAGGAGGCGCGCCGTCGGGGGCCGACCCTTGGGCGCCGCGCGGCACAGGCCCTAGGCTGGGCGGCGTGAGGACCAGCCACGGAACCAGCCTGCGCAAGCACCTGGACGCATCGCTTCTGTACCTGTGCACCGACGCCCGTCGTGAGCGCGGTGATCTCGCCGAGTTCGCCGACGCCGCCCTCGCCGGGGGTGTGGACATCATCCAGCTCCGGGACAAGGACCTGGAGGCGCGCGAGGAGATCGCCGCCCTGGAGGTGCTCAGGGAGGCCTGCGAGCGGCACGGCGCCCTGCTCGCGGTCAACGACCGGGCCGACATCGCCCGCGCGGTGCGCGCCGACGTCCTGCACCTGGGCCAGCGCGACCTGCCCGTCCCCATGGCCCGGGACATCATCGGCGCGGACCCGGTCATCGGCCGTTCCAACAACGACATCGACGCCGCGACCGCCTCCGCGGCCGAACTCGGCAGCGACTACTTCTGCGTGGGCCCGACCTGGGCGACCCCCACCAAGCCGGGACGGGCCGCCGCCGGGCTGGAACTGGTCGAGCGGGCCGCCGCGCTGGACACGGACAAGCCGTGGTTCGCCATCGGCGGGATCGACCTGTCCACCGTCGACCAGGTGCTCGACGCCGGGGCGCGCCGGGTCGTGGTCGTCCGCGCGATCACCGAGGCGGAGGACCCCCGGGCTGCCGCCGCCGAGCTGCGCGCCCGTCTGGCCGCCCGCGCCTAGAGGTGTCTGCCTTGGGGCCTGCGCCTCGCTTCGGCCCGTGTTCGGGCGCCACCGCCCGGGGGCCGCTCCGCGGCGGCGGTCACACCGCGACGTGCGACAGCGCACTCGGGTGGCGACGCAGGAACCCCTCGATGGACTGGGCCGGGTGCCCGGTCAGCTTCGGAACGGTGGACGCGACCACGTCCATCTCCCCGGTGGCGATCGCCGCGTAGGACGACGCCCACCCCTTGACCGCCCACTCGGGAGCGCCGCTGGACCGACGCGACTCCAGCGCCTCCTCCCACGTCTCGGGCACGTACCGGACGGTGCGGCCGGTCAGGGAGGACAACTTGTCCACGGTGGCGCCCAACGTGAGCGCCTCCGGGCCGGTGACGTCGTAGGTCGCGTCGTCGGACACGGCGATCACCGCCGGATCGGTCAGCACGGCGGTCGCCACGTCCGCCACGTCGTCCCGCGACACCCAGGCGACCCTGCCGTCACCGGCGGGCCCGCGCACCACACCGCGCCCGTCCGCCCAGCGCGGCAGCAGGTCCAGGTACAGGCTGGGTCTCAGGAAGGTGTGCGCCACCCCGGACAGCCGGATGTGCGCCTCGGTGAAGAAGTGCGTCCGGGCGAAGGTGAACGTGGCCGCCGGCCCGGCGCTGAGGAACGACAGGTAGACGATCCGCGACACCCCCGCCTTGACCGCCGCGTCCACCGCGCTCGTGTGCGCGTCGATCCGGTCCTCCGACTCGGTCGCCGACACGAGGAACAGCGTGTCCACCCCGCGGCAGGCGCGCTCGAAGCCGGTGGTGTCCTCGTAGGCCGCCATCGCCGCGCTGCTGCCCGGGTACTCGGCGCCCGGTTGATGTCGCGGACGATGAGCCGCTGCGCCATCCCGAGCCGTGCGATCCGGGCCGCGACGCGTCCGCCGACGGCCCCGGTCGCCCCGGTCACCCCTATGGTGTGGTTTGTCATCTGATCGTCGCCCATGACACCCCATCCTGAGGGATCGGGACGGGCCGGGCGCCGAACGGCACGCGCGTTTTTGCGGCTACCGGTCAGCGGGTGGTGCGCTCTTGGTCCTCGTCCCGGTCGGGCCGGGCGACCGTGCTCTGGAGGGGACGCCGGTAGGACAGGCGGCGCAGCAGCACCTCCGCGGGACCGCGGCGGCCCGCGCGCTCCAACGCGTAGGCGGACACCACCGTCACCAGCCACACCCCGACCGCGAACGGGAACATGCTCCACGACGTCAGGTGCGCGCCCAGCCCCAGGCCCCACGCGGCCAGCAGCGGCGCGCACAGCACCGACTGCGCGAGGTAGCACGAGAGCGAGCGCCGCCCGGTGGCGGTGAGCGCGGTCACGATCACGCCGGGCTCGCGTCCGCGCCGCTGGATCCGGTGGGCGACGAGCGCGATCAACGCGACGTAGCCCAGGCCGCCCATCATGCCGCTGGTGACGTCCAGCATGGACAGCGCGTCCCCCGGGGACCAGTCCAGGACCCCGGTCTGCGTGAGCGCCGACGGGAGGCCGCCCAGCCAGCCCGCGGCGATGCCTCCGACGGCGACCCGGCGCAGCAGGGGCAGATGGCGTCCGGGCTCCTCCAGGATCCGGCGGCGCGCGGCCCAGAAGCCGAGCAGGACCACGGCGGGCACGACCATGCCGACCAGGCCCTGGACGAGGACGAACAGGGGCCAGAGCGCGGCGCGGTCCAGTGCGGCGCCGACCAGGGAGGGATCGGCGATGTTGCCGGCCACCACGCCCATGAAGTCCGCACCGGAGGACGCCGACGCCGCCTGCGAGAACACCAGCGGGACGAGGCTGGCCACCGACAGCAGCGCCAGGACGCCCGTGAGCGCCCCGGCCCACGCCAGCAGGGTGGTGTCCCTGCGGCGGAGGAACAGCCAGCACATCAGCAGACCGGCCAGGCCGTAGGCGCCCAGCACGTCGCCCATCCACAGCAGGAGGGCGTGGACGAAGCCGAAGGCCAGCAGCCACAGGTTGCGCCGCCGCAGCAGGGCGGACACGTCCTTCGGATCGGCTCCGGCGGCCTCCTGGCGTGTGGCGAGCTGCACGATCCCGTACCCGAACAGGAACGCGAACATCGGGTAGCTGCGCGCGTCCACGGCCACGATGGTGAAGAACTGCGCGATGGCGTCCAGCGGGCCCCCGGGCTCGGGGTGGGCGCCCAGCCCGCCGGTCGGCGCGGCCCACAGGTACCAGACCGTGTTGGCGAGCGCGATGAACAGCAGCATGAAACCGCGCGCCAGGTCGGGTGCGAGCGCACGCTCACCCGCCCGGGTCGGCCCTCTCGACGCGGTTGTCGCGGACATGACGACGTCCCCCCGTGATCGCGATACGGCTGTCGACGATTCAACCGGGCGGGAGCAGCGGGCGGCAACCTGTTTTCGTAGGGTTCGTCCGCGACGTCCGTCTCAGGCCGAGCGGCCCCGGAATCAGTGTGTCCGGGACGTGGCGGCCACCACGAGCCGGCGCAGCGGCTCGCGGGCGCCGGCGTCCAGTTCGGGGCTCTCCAGCGCGGCCATCGCCTGCCCGGCGTACTCCTCGATGAGCGCCTCGCACGCCTTGAGCGCACCGGAGTCGGCGATCAGTCCGCACATCCACGCGACCGACTCCGCGGACAGGTCCGGCGTGCCCAACAGGGAGCGGAACCGGTCGGCGTCGGCGCGTCCGGCGCGGGCGAGGGTCTCGGCCACGACCAGGGTCCGCTTCCCCTCGCGCAGGTCGTCCCCGGCCGGCTTGCCGGTGGTGCCCGGGTCGCCGAACACCCCGAGGACGTCGTCGCGCAGCTGGAAGGCCACGCCCAGCGGCAGGCCGTACCCGGTGTAGACCCCCTCCAGCGCGTCGAGCCGACCTGCCAGCGCCGCGCCCAGGTGCAGCGGGCGCTCGATCGTGTACTTGGCCGACTTGTACCGCATCACGCGCAGCGCGGCCTCGCGCGTTCCGGTCCCGCGCACCTGCTCCAGGGTGTCGAGGTACTGCCCCGCCATCACCTCGGTGCGCATGGCGTCGAAGGGCCGCCGACCGGCCTGGAGCGTCTCCAGCGCGAACCCGCTGGCCTGGTACATCTCGTCGGACCAGGCCAGACAGATGTCGCCGATGAGGATCGCCGCGCCCTGGCCGAACCCCGCGCTGTCACCGCTCCAGTCGTGCTCGGCGTGCAGGGTCTCCAGCCGCTTGTGCGTGGCGGGCAGCCCGCGGCGGGTGTCGCTGCGGTCGATGACGTCGTCGTGGATCAGCGCGCACGCCTGGAGGAACTCCAGGGACGCGGCGGCACGGGTGATCCGGTCGTCCTCCTCGGCGCCCCCCGCACCGCGCCACCCCCAGTAGCAGAAGGTCGGCCGCAGGCGCTTGCCACCCGCGAGCATCGCCTCCAGGGCGTCCATGGCCGGGGCCAGCTCCTCACCGATCTCCAACAGCCGGGTCCGGTGCGCGGCGCAGAACGCGGCCAGCTCGCCGTCAACCGCGGAGCGGATCACGGACACGGGAGAGGCGGACGGGGCGGAGGAAGCGAAAGGGGCCATGCCCAGCACACTAGCGGCTGGTCTGGACGGCCGGCGCGGTTTCCGCGCGTTCGGCTCAAGGCGCCGGTGCGACGCGCTCCGGCGAGCCGCGCCGGGTCTGGTGCCAGCTCGCGACCAGCACGAACGACACCGTCACCAGCAGGGCCCATGCGCCGAGCTTGGCGACGTGCACGAACTCCCAGCCCTGGTCCTGGTGCGGGTACCGCCAGGCGTCGAACAGGGTCGAAACGTTCTCCGCGACCCACAGGAACACCCCGATCAACAGGAAGGACAGGGACAGCGGCATCCGGTACCGCGCCTCGCCGACGGTGAAGTGCACCCAGGTGCCCCACGTGACGGCGATGAGCAGGGCTGCCAGGAGCACACGGAAGTCGGGGAGCCAGTGATGGGTGAGGAAGTTGAGGTAGATCGCGACCGCCACCGCGGTGGTGGCCCAGGCCCGGTAGCCCACCAGTCCCAGGTCCATCAGCCGCCACGCCCGCACGATGTACGAACCCACCGCGGCGTACATGAAGCCGCTGTACAGGGGCACGCCCCACAGTACGGTCCAGGCCTGCTCGGGGTAGGACCACGAGCCCAGCCGCACCTTGGCCAGCTCGAACGCCAGGCCCACCACGTGGAAGCCCGCGATCGCGGCGATCTCCCGTCCGCTCTCCAACCGCAGTCCCCAGAACACCGCCGTGACCGCCACCGCGTAGAGCAGCAGGGCGTCGTAGCGGGGGAGGGGCAGGGGCGCCACCGTGGACGCCGCCAGACCGGCGAACATGCACACGGCGAAGGCGCACGCCCGGGACTGCAGCCAGGCGAACCTGAGCAGCTGTGCGAGGACGTACCCGGGCGAGACGGACGTTCGTGCCATCGGCCGATGATCGCAGGTCCGCGGCCCCGGGCGCACCCCTGCCCCGGCATGTGCATGACCACATTCGAGACGATTGGTCTCACCTCGTGGGACGGTTCTTTCGGTGGGAGAGGGGGGCTCGCCTAAGGTTGTACGCATGCTGGCTGCACCGACACGCCCCGCGGGGCTCCGAAACCCGGCCCCACGGCCGCGTCAGATTCGCGAACTCCTCGACTCGGGCGAGCCGATGTTCTCCTTCGAGTTCTTCCCGCCGCGCGGCCCCAAGTCCCAGGCGAGGCTGTGGCGCGCCATCCGTGAGATCGAGGCGCTCGGTCCCTCCTTCGTCTCCGTCACCTACGGGGCGGGCGGCGGCACGCGCGACCTCACCGTGGAGACGACCGAGCGGATCGCGACCGACACCACGCTGCTGCCGGTCGCGCACATGACACTGGTCGACCACTCGGTCGCCGAACTGCGGCACCTGATCGGGCGGTTCTCCGACGCGGGAGTGTCCAACATGCTGGCCGTGCGCGGCGATCCTCCCGGCGATCCGACCGGCGAGTGGATCCGGCACCCCCGGGGGCTGACCTACGCCGAGGAACTCGTCCGGCTGCTCAAGGAGAGCGGCGACTTCAGCGTGGGGGTGGCGGCCTTCCCCTACAAGCATCCCCGGTCGGCTGACGTCGAGACCGACACCGACCACTTCGTGCGCAAGTGCGAGGCGGGCGCCGACTACGCCATCACCCAGATGTTCTTCGACGTCGACGACTACCTGCGGTTGCGGGACCGGGTGGCCTCGCGCGGCTGCGACGTGCCGATCATCCCCGAGGTGTTCCCGGTGGTGAGGCTGGCCTCGATCCCGCACTCGGAGAAGCTCTCCGGGGCGCCCTTCCCCCGTTGGCTGGCCGAGCGCTACGCGCGCCTGGGCGAGGACGCCGACGCCGTGCGCTCGTTCGGCATCGAGTACGCCCAGCGCATGTGCGAGCGGCTGCTCGCCGAGGGGGCGCCGGGCATCCACTTCATCACCTTCAACCAGTCCACGGCCACCAGGGAGATCTACCGTGAGGTCGCCCCGGGGAAGCGCGCAGGGGGAGCCGGGCGGCCATGATCGAGAAGGGCTGACCCGGGTTGCCGGGGAAGGGGAAGTCCCCCAGCAACTCGGTGAACCCGCACGAACGGTACAGGTGCCGCGCCGCGGTGGGGCCCACGCGTGTGGACAGCACCGCGGTGCGCTCCGGCCGCCCCTCGCACAGGGCGTACAGCATCGCCCGTCCTATACCCCGGTTCTGCGCCTCCGGGTGGACGTGGACCTCGGCGATCTCCAGGGGGTCCGCCAGGTACCTGCGCGCCAGCCGCACCCGGCCGCGCGCGTGCAACGCCTCGGTGACGACGTCGTGCCACCACTGGCCCCCGTGCCCGTGGAACCCGTAGGCGAAGCCGACCGCCCGCTCGTCGAGCACCGCCACCACCGACCGGAACCCCGGGTGGCGGGTGTGTCCGTTCATGACGGAGGCCCTGCCCGACAGTTGTTCGGACGGGGGGCCCATGGCCGCCTCGTACACCTCCAGGAGGGCGGGGACGGCGTGCGCGAACGCCGCGGGGGCGAGTTCGCGCAGTTCGGTGTCTGCTGCCACCCCGTCAGCCTAGATTGTGTCCGGCGGGCCCGTCGCTTGACGCGTTCCCCGCCCTGGGGTTAACTGGTGCCGATCGAACGGGCGTTCGATCACGGTCCGGAGGGTTGCCCCCCGACGGACGACGGCGTGGCCAGGTTGGGGAGGGGAAGCCCCACGTCTGGCCGCGCCGTCCGCGTGTGTCGGGCGGACACGGCCGTTCACGTCCGCCGCCGTCACGTTTCCAGCCGTCGCCCTGACGGAGCCCGGACGCACAAGAAACCGGCGTCCCGAGGATCGCCGGTTCTCGTGTGCGGGCCCGAGCGGCCCGCCGACCGCCGGGAGGGCCGCGTCCGTCTCCCTAGAAAGCGTCGACCGCGCGGCGCGCCTCGGGGTCGAGGACGCCCCAGTTGATGAGCTCCTCGGTCAGGTCCGACGGAGACTTGTCGTAGATGACCGCGAGTGAGCGCAGGTCCTCCTGACGGATGGACAGCACGCGGCCGTTGTAGTCGCCGCGCTGGCTCTGGATGGTGGCCACGTAGCGGGACAGCGGGCCGGCCTTCTCCTGCGGCAGCTGCTGCATGCGCTCAAGGTCGATGACCAGCTTGGGTGTCGGGCCGAGGGGGGTGGGGGCGGCGCCGCCGGGCAGCAGCTCCGACATCGGGACACCGTAGAAGTCGGCCAGTTCGGCGAGCTTCTGTACGGTGACGGCGCGGTCGCCACGCTCGTAGGAGCCGACCACGACGGCCTTCCAGCGCCCGTGGGACTTCTCCTCCACCCCGTGCAGGGACAGGCCCTGCTGGGTGCGGATGGCACGCAGCCGCGCACCGAGGGACTTCGCGTATTCGGATGGCATCTTCTTGTCGCTCCCGGCCGTGACGGTGGCTGGCGTGGTGGGGGAGACGTCCGCTCGCCCTCGGCGGGCCGCACAGGCGGTCCATCGGTGGTCACGGGGTGCAACCCCACCCGGCAATGGTTACAGACAGTGACGCTAGGGGGGTCTGGCTTCCAGGTCAAGCCGTTGGTGTGAAACGCGACGAATCAGTGGCCAAACCGTGCGTAAGTGAGGCACCTCTCATGTGCGGATCGATCGGGGCGAGTGGTGCGGATCTCGCGGGCGAAAAGCCCGATCTGACAGGCGTTTTCACGTTTTGCCCCTGGAAGGGGCCAATCCGTTCAGTCATGAAACGGTGACCCTTGGGTGACTAAGCGCCCACTCTCGATGTGTCGAGAGTCACATTCGCGATCGGCCGAGGTCGACCACCACTCGAAGGTCCTGGTCGTCGCTGGTAGCGTTGGCCCGATCGACATCCTTTAACGACCTGTTCAGCGAGGCAGGGAAGGGGTCACTATTTTGCGTGCGCGAAAGCAGACGAGGGGTGACACCGGGTCCGCCGACCCAGCGTCGTCACCCGAAGTGCCCGACGGAGCCAGGGCCGTCCTCGACGGCCCCGAGATCAACCGGGCGCTCACCCGCATCGCCCACGAGGTGCTCGAACGCACCAAGGGCGGTCGCCGCGTCACCCTCCTGGGCATTCCCTCGCGGGGCGTTCCCCTCGCCCGGCGCCTGGCCCAGCGGATCGAACGCGTCGAGGACCTGAAGGTGCCCACCGGATCCCTCGACATCACCATGTACCGCGACGACCTGCGGCTCGCCCCCGCACGGGCGCTCGGCAAGACCGAGATCCCCACGGGAGGGCTCGACGACCGCGTCGTCGTCCTCGTCGACGACGTCCTCTTCTCCGGCCGGACCGTGCGCGCCGCGCTGGACGCCCTGGGCGACCTCGGCCGCCCCCGCGCCGTCCAGCTCGCCGTCCTCGTCGACCGCGGCCACCGGGAACTGCCGATCCGCGCGGACTACGTCGGCAAGAACCTGCCGACCTCCCTGCGCGAGAACGTCACCGTCCGCCTCACCGAGACAGACGGACACGACGCGGTCCTGCTCGGTCCCGCGCGGCCGCGCCCCGGCGCCACGGAGGGGGACGAATGATGCGCCACCTGCTCTCCACCGGCGACCTCACCCGCGACGAGGCGACCCTGGTCCTGGACACCGCCGCCGAACTCGCGCGGGTCGGCGACCGCTCGGTCAAGAAGCTTCCGACCCTGCGCGGCCGGACCGTGGTCAACCTCTTCTACGAGGACTCCACCCGCACCCGCACCTCCTTCGAGCTCGCGGCCAAGCGCCTGTCCGCCGACGTCATCAACTTCTCCGCCAAGGGGTCGAGCGTCTCCAAGGGCGAGAGCCTCAAGGACACCGCCCTGACCCTCCAGGCGATGGGCGCCGACGGCGTCGTCATCCGCCACAGCGCCTCCGGCGCCGCCCACCGCCTCGCCAACTGGGTCGACGGATCGGTGCTCAACGCGGGCGACGGCACCCACGAACACCCCACCCAGGCCCTCCTGGACGCCTTCACCATGCGCTCCCGCCTGGGCCGCCTGGAGGGGTTGCGGGTGGCCATCGTCGGCGACATCCTGCACAGCCGCGTCGCCCGATCCAACGTGCTCCTGCTGAACACCCTCGGCGCGCACGTCACCCTGGTCGCACCGCCCACCCTGCTGCCGGTCTCGGTGCACACCTGGCCGTGCGAGGTCTCCTACGACCTCGACGACGTCCTGCCGAAGTCCGACGTGGTGATGCTGCTGCGCGTGCAGGCCGAGCGCATGACCGAGTCCTACTTCCCGTCCGTGCGCGAGTACAGCCGCAACTACGGACTGGACGGCGAACGCCTGGCGCGTATGCCCCAGGACGCGATCGTCATGCACCCCGGCCCCATGGTCCGCGGCGTGGAGATCTCCGCCGAGGTGGCCGACTCGCCGCGCTGCACCGTGACCGAACAGGTCGCCAACGGCGTCAGCCTGCGCATGGCCGTGCTCTACCTGCTGCTCGGCGGCTCCTGACCGCTCAGGCCGCCCCGACCGGCGCCCGCCGGGCGCGCGCCCCCGATCCCGGGGCCGCCGCGCCCGCGTTCCGGCGCGCCCTCGCACCGACCTTCCGCACACCGAACACGAGGAACACCACACAGCGATGCCCGACACCCACGGACCGCACCTGATCCGCCGCGCCCGCGCGCTCGGCGGCGACCCCGTCGACATCCTGCTCGCCGACGGCAGGATCGCCGCCCTGGGCCCCGACCTGGACGCCCCCGAGGGCGCCGAGACCGTCGACGCCGACGGTCTGATCGCCCTGCCCGGCCTCGTGGACCTGCACACACACCTGCGCGAGCCCGGCCGAGAGGACGCCGAGACCGTCGCCACCGGCTCCCGCTCCGCCGCGATGGGCGGCTACACCGCGGTCCACGCGATGGCCAACACCGACCCCGTCGCCGACACCGCGGGGGTCGTCGAGCAGGTCTGGCGCCTGGGACGGGAGGCCGGGTACTGCGACGTGCGCCCGGTCGGCGCCGTCACCGTCGGACTGGCCGGTGAGCGGCTCGCCGAGATCGGCGCCATGGCCGACTCCGCCGCCCAGGTCCGCGTCTTCTCCGACGACGGCGTCTGCGTCTCCGACGCCCTGCTCATGCGCCGCGCCCTGGAGTACGTCAAGGCGTTCGACGGCGTGGTCGCCCAGCACGCCCAGGAGCCCCGTCTGACCGAGGGCGCCCAGATGAACGAGGGCTGTGTCTCCGACCGCCTCGGACTGCCCGGCTGGCCCGCGGTCGCCGAGGAGGCGGTCATCGCCCGTGACTGCCTGCTCGCCCAGCACGTCGGTTCCCGCCTGCACGTGTGCCACGTCTCCACTCGGGGGTCGGTCGACATCATCCGCTGGGCCAAGGCCCGCGGCTGCGACGTCACCGCCGAGGTCACCCCCCACCACCTGCTGCTCACCGACGACCTGGTGGAGAGCTACGATCCCGTCTACAAGGTCAACCCGCCGCTGCGCACGGCCGAGGACGTCCGTGCGCTGCGCGAGGGGCTGGCCGACGGCACGATCGACATCGTGGCCACCGACCACGCCCCGCACCCGGTGGAGGCCAAGGAGACCGAGTGGTCCACCGCGGCCATGGGGATGGTCGGCCTGGAGACCGCACTCGCGGTCGTCCAGCACACGATGGTCGACACCGGCCTGCTCACCTGGGACCGGGTCGCCGACCGCATGTCCGCCGCCCCCGCCCGCATCGGGCGGGTCTCCGGGCACGGGCGCGACCTGGCCGCCGGTGAGCCGGCCAACGTCGTGCTGTACGACCCGGCGGCCCCCGTCGAGGTCGACGGCGCCGCCATGGCGACCAAGAGCGGCAACACCCCCTTCCGAGGCATGACGCTGCCAGGCCGGGTTCGCGCGACCTTCCTGCGCGGGGTTCCCACGGTCATGGAAGGGAAGATCAGTTGAACACGACAGAGAAGACCCAGGTCAGCACTGGTTCGGTAGAGGGGGAGAACGTGTCCGAGCAAACCGGCGGACCGGCGGTTCTGGTGCTAGAGGACGGCAGGGTCTTCCACGGCCGGTCCTTCGGCGCCGCTGGGGAGACCTTCGGCGAGGCCGTCTTCAACACCGGTATGACCGGCTACCAGGAGACCCTCACCGACCCCTCGTACCACCGCCAGATCGTCGCGATGACCGCGCCGCACATCGGCAACACCGGAGTCAACGACGACGACCCCGAGTCCGGCCGGATCTGGGTGGCCGGGTACGTCGTCCGCGAGCCCGCGCGCATCCCGTCCAACTGGCGGGCCCAGCGCACCCTCGACGAGGAACTGCGCCGTCAGGGCGTGGTCGGCATCGCCCTCACCGGCACCCGCGCCCTCACCCGCCACCTGCGCGACCGGGGCGCCATGCGCGCCGCGATCAGCACCGTCGAGACCGACCCGAAGGCGCTGCTCGCCCGGATCCAGGAGCAGCCGCGCATGGCCGGGTCGGACCTGGCCGCCGAGGTCAGCACCGACGTCCCGTACGAGGTCCTGCCGCCCGAGGCGTCCAGACCCGCTTCCACGTGGCCGCCGTCGACCTCGGCATCAAGGCCATGACGCCCCAGCGCCTGGCCGAGCGGGGCTGCCGGGTCACCGTGCTGCCCGCCACCGCGACCGCCGAGGACGTCCTCGCACTCGACCCCGACGGCGTGTTCTTCAGCAACGGCCCCGGCGACCCCGCCACGGCGGACGGTCCCGTCGCAGCCATGCGCGGCGTCCTGGACGCCGGCAAGCCGCTCTTCGGCATCTGCTTCGGCAACCAGATCCTGGGCCGCGCCCTGGGACTGGGCACCTACAAGCTCACTTTCGGGCACCGCGGCGTCAACCAACCGGTCCGCGACACCCGCACCACGAAGGTCGCCATCACCAGCCAGAACCACGGGTTCGCCGTCGACGCGCCGCTCGACGGCTCCTTCGACACCCCCTACGGCCGGGCCGAGGTCAGCCACGTCGGCCTCAACGACCAGGTCGTGGAGGGTCTGCGGCTGCTGGACCGACCCGCGTTCAGCGTCCAGTTCCATCCGGAGGCCGCCGCGGGCCCCCACGACGCCGCCGGACTCTTCGACGAGTTCTGCGACCTGATGTCCGCCCAGCCCGCTGGCCAGCAGCAGTAGAGGAAGAACATGCCGCGCCGTAGTGACCTTTCATCCGTCCTCGTGATCGGCTCCGGCCCGATCGTGATCGGGCAGGCGGCCGAGTTCGACTACTCGGGCACCCAGGCCTGCCGTGTCCTGCGGGCCGAGGGCCTGCGGGTCATCCTGGTCAACTCCAACCCGGCCACGATCATGACCGACCCGGAGATCGCCGACGCCACCTACGTCGAGCCGATCACCACCGAGATGATCGAGAAGATCATCGCCAAGGAGCGCCCCGACGCCCTGCTGCCCACCCTGGGCGGCCAGACCGCGCTGAACGCCGCCGTCGCCCTGGACGAGGCGGGCATCCTGGACGAGTACGGCGTCGAGCTCATCGGCGCCAACATCCAGGCCATCCAGTCCGGCGAGGACCGGGAGACGTTCAAGGAGATCGTCGAGCGGATCGGAGGCGAGTCCGCGCGCTCGCGGATCTGCCACACCCTCCAGGAGTGCCTGGACGCCGCCGAGGAACTCGACTACCCGGTCGTGGTCCGCCCGTCCTTCACCATGGGCGGCGCCGGTTCCGGCTTCGCCCACGACGAGACCGCGCTGCGCCGCATCGCCGGACAGGGCCTCGCGCTCTCCCCGACCACCGAGGTGCTCCTGGAGGAGTCCATCCTCGGCTGGAAGGAGTACGAGCTGGAGCTGATGCGCGACACCAACGACAACGTCGTGGTCGTGTGCTCCATCGAGAACCTCGACCCCATGGGCGTGCACACCGGTGACTCCATCACCGTGGCCCCCGCCATGACTCTGACCGACCGCGAGTACCAGAAGCTGCGCGACATCGGCATCGCGGTCATCCGCGAGGTCGGGGTGGACACCGGCGGCTGCAACATCCAGTTCGCCGTCCACCCCACCACCGGCCGCGTCATCGTCATCGAGATGAACCCGCGCGTGTCCCGCTCCTCGGCGCTGGCCTCCAAGGCCACCGGCTTCCCGATCGCCAAGATCGCCGCCAAGCTCGCCGTCGGCTACACGCTCGACGAGATCCCCAACGACATCACCCGGGAGACACCGGCCAGTTTCGAGCCCACGCTCGACTACGTGGTCGTGAAGGTCCCCCGGTTCGCCTTCGAGAAGTTCCCCGGCGCCGACCCCGCGCTCACCACCACCATGAAGTCGGTCGGCGAGGCGATGGCGATCGGCCGCTCCTTCCCCGAGGCCCTCCAGAAGGCCATGCGCTCCGTCGAGAAGGCCGGGATCGGCTTCACCTGGGCGGGCGAGGCCG
Organism: Nocardiopsis sp. CNR-923; assembly: GCF_001942255.1. Lineage (GTDB taxonomy): Bacteria > Actinomycetota > Actinomycetes > Streptosporangiales > Streptosporangiaceae > Nocardiopsis. The sequence goes on along the minus strand of NZ_MKKC01000033.1, from coordinate 67,319 downwards.
GGGACAAGGGCGACCTGCTGCGCCGCGCCGCGACCCCGACCGAGCACCGCCTGCGCCAGGTCCAGCAGGCCCTGCGCGCCGGTGCGACCGTCGAGGAGCTGCACGAGGCCACCCGGATCGACCCGTGGTTCCTCGACCAGATGCTCCGCCTGGAGGAGACGGCCCGCGCCCTGGGCGGAGCCGCCAAGCTCGACGCCGGACTGCTGCGCGAGGCCAAGGGGCTCGGCTTCTCCGACGTCCAGATCGGTGAGATCACGGGCAGGAGCGAGGACGTGGTCCGCGAACTGCGCCATGCCCTGGGCATCCACCCCGTGTACCTGACCGTGGACACCTGCGCCGCCGAGTTCGCCGCCCGCACGCCCTACCTCTACTCCAGCTACGACGAGGAGACCGAGGTCCCCACCGGCGACCGTCCCAAGATCATCATCCTGGGCTCGGGACCCAACCGCATCGGCCAGGGCGTCGAGTTCGACTACTCCTGCGTCCACGCCTCCTTCGCGCTCTCCGAGGCCGGCTACGAGACCGTGATGGTCAACTGCAACCCGGAGACCGTCTCCACCGACTACGACACCAGCGACCGGCTCTACTTCGAGCCGCTCACACTGGAGGACGTCCTGGAGGTCGTCCGCGCCGAGCAGGCCGCCGGACCGGTCGTCGGGGTCATCGTGCAGCTCGGCGGCCAGACCCCGCTCGGCCTGGCCCGCCGGCTCAAGGCCGCGGGAGTCCCCATCATCGGCACCAGCCCCGAGGCCATCGACCTGGCCGAGGACCGCGGCGAGTTCGGCAAGGTCCTGGCCGAGGCCGGGCTGCCCGCGCCCAAGCACGGCACCGCCTACTCCTTCGAGGAGGCCAAGGCCGCCGCGGACGAGATCGGCTACCCGGTCATGGTCCGTCCGTCCTACGTGCTCGGCGGACGCGGCATGGAGATCGTCTACAGCGAGACGATGCTCGCCGACTACATCCGCCGCAACGCCGAGGTCAGCCCCGAGCACCCGGTGCTGATCGACCGCTTCCTCGACGACGCCATCGAGATCGACGTCGACGCCCTCTACGACGGCGCCGAACTGTACCTGGGCGGCGTCATGGAACACATCGAGGAGGCCGGGATCCACTCCGGCGACTCGGCGTGCACCCTGCCCTCGATCACCCTGGGCGGCGAGGACATCGAGCGGATCCGCCACTCCACCGAGGCCATCGCCCGGGGGACCGGCGTGCGCGGCCTGCTCAACGTCCAGTACGCGCTCACCTCCGGCGTCCTGTACGTGCTGGAGGCCAACCCGCGCGCCTCGCGCACCGTGCCGTTCGTGTCCAAGGCCACCGCGGTGCCGCTGGCCAAGGCCGCGGCCCGGGTCATGGCGGGCAGCACCGTCGCCGAGCTGCGGGCCGAGGGCCTGCTCCCGGCCGAGGGCGACGGCGGCGACCTGCCCGCCGACGCGCCGGTCTCGGTCAAGGAGGCTGTGCTCCCGTTCAACCGGTTCATCGACCGGCAGGGCGAGGGCGTCGACACCATCCTCGGTCCGGAGATGCGCTCCACCGGCGAGGTCATGGGCCTGGACACGCAGTTCGGCGCCGCCTACGCCAAGTCGCAGCTCGGCGTCACCGGCGCCGTGCCGTCCGGCGGCCGGGTGTTCGTGTCCGTGGCCAACCGCGACAAGCGCTCGATGATCTTCCCGGTCAAGCGCCTGGCCGACCTCGGCTTCGAGATCCTCGCCACCGAGGGCACCGCCCTGGTCCTGCGCCGCAACGGGGTCCGCGCCACCGTCGTGCGCAAGCACAGCGAGGGTCCCGGCCCCGACGGCGAGCCGACCATCGTGCAGCTCATCCATGACGGAGGGGTCGACCTCATCGTCAACACCCCGTTCGGCGGCGCCGGGCAGGCCGGTCCCCGTCTGGACGGGTACGAGATCCGCACCGCCGCCGTCGTGCGCGGCGTTCCCAGCGTGACCACCGTGCAGGGACTCGCCGCCGCGGTCCAGGCGATCGAGGCGCGCGTGCGCGGCGACGTGGGCGTGCGGTCCCTCCAGGAGCACGCGCGCACGCTGGAGGCCGGTCGCGCGTAACCGGACCGGACGGCGGGGCCGGACGCAGTAGAGTGCGTTCGCCGTGGGCCGCGGCCCACGGCGAACGCACGGCCAAGGCGAGGAAGGCTACCCCGAACGATGAGCGACAACGGACCGGTGCAGATCAGGTGCCCCGTGCTGAACGTGCGCAGAGTGGACGCCTACTACGCCATCACCGTGGTCGCGCCGGGCATAGCCGAGCGCTTCCGCTCCGGGCAGTTCGTCACGGTGGGCGTGGGCGGGGACCACTCCAGCACCCTGCTGCGCCGCCCCTTCGCCATCCACGACGTCAAGCCCGACTACGGCGGCACCGTCGAGTTCCTGTTCTCCGTGCGGGGGACCGGGACGGCCTGGCTGTCCGAACGCAGGTCACGCGACCTGCTGGACGTGGTCGGCCCACTGGGCCGCCCCTTCCCGCTGCCGCGCGACCCGGTCAACTGCGTGCTCGTCGGCGGCGGGTCGGGCAGCGCCCCGCTGTTCCCGCTCGCCCAGTCCCTGCGCAGGCGCGGCTGCCGCGTCGACTTCGTGCTCGGAGCGGCCTCCGCCGACCGCGTGTTCAGCGCGATCACCGCCCGCCGCGTCGCCGAGACGGCCGTCTTCACCACCGACGACGGATCCTTCGGCACGCGCGGCCGGGTGACGGACGTGCTCGGTCGCGTCATCGAGGACGCCCGCTCCGACGCGGTGTACGCCTGCGGACCGATGCCCATGCTGCGCGCGGTCACCGCGGTGGCGGGGGAGCACGGCGTTCCGGTCCAGGTGGCGGTGGAGGAGACCATGGCCTGCGGTACGGGGATCTGCATGACCTGTGTGATTCCCGTCGTCGGTGAGGACGGTGTCACCCGCATGGTGCGCTCCTGCGTGGACGGCCCGGTGTTCCGGGGCGAGCGGGTGCGCTTCGACGACGTCGGCTCCATCCCCTTCGACGCCTGGGCGCCCCGGGCTGGAAGGGCTCCAAGGCGGCCCGCGCGGCCGAGTCCGCACGCGACATCGCCTGACCCGCACACAGCCGGAAGGTGGGAACGTGGCTGCTCCCCTCTCCTACGGAAGGAGGTTCTCGGATGAGTGCCCTCCCGCCATGCGACGTGCGGGGATTCCTGGCTCAGGCAGCCCGGACGTCCCACGGGAGGTCGGGTCCCCCGCCCTCGACGCCAGCCGGGCTCGGACCCGCCCGGACCGGCGCCACGCGTGCGGACCCCGTCGTCCTTCCGCGGTGGCGTCGTCACGTTCGACGATCCAGTGGGAACCCGACACGAGGAGGGGAGCTTTGGCCCAGGTGAGTCATCCCGCCGTGGACATGGGCGGACGGCGCACTGCCCGGGACACCGTCCGGCCGCCGCTGCCGGTGAGGCGTGGGTTCCGATTCCCTCCCCGGCCCGAGGACCGGGGCATCCTTCAGGAGAGAACGTGAACGCGGACCTGACCATCCGACTCGGCGGCGCCGAGCTGCCCAATCCGGTGGTGACCGCCGCCGGGTGCGCCGGGGCGGGCCGCGAGCTGGCCCGGTTCTTCGACGTCTCCTCGATCGGCGCGGTGACCACCAAGTCGGTGATGCTGGAGCCGCACGCCGGGCGGCCGGCGCCGCGGATGGCCGAGACCCCCAGCGGGATGCTGAACACCGTCGGCATGCAGGGGCCGGGGATCGACGTCTTCCTCCAACGGGATCTGCCCTGGCTGCTCTCGCGCGGCGCACGGGCGATCGTGTCCATCGCCGGGACGGGGACGGCGGAGTTCGGGGAGCTGGCCCGACGCGTCTCCGGGGCCGCCGGGGTCAGCGCCATCGAGGTCAACCTCTCCTGCCCGGACCCGGCCGACCCGGGCGGGCGGTACTTCGCCGACGACCCGGCGAGCGCGGCGGCGGTGGTCGGCACTGTGCGCTCGCACGCCCGTTCGGACGTGCCCGTTCTGGCCAAGCTCGCGGCCGACGTCCCCGACGTGGTGGAACTGGCCAGCGCGTGCGTGGAGGCCAGGGCGGACGGTCTGTCGATGATCAACACCGTGCGCGGGATGGCGATCGACACCCGCACCCTGCGGCCCGCGGTGGCGGGCGGCGTGGGCGGGCTGTCCGGTCCGGCGATCCGCCCCCTCGCCGTGGGCTGCGTCTTCCGGGTGCACGAGGCCCTGCCCGACGTGCCGATCGTCGGCATGGGCGGGGTCCGCACGGGGGCGGACGTGGTCGAGTTCATGGCAGCCGGGGCGAGCGCCGTGGCGGTGGGCACGACCAACTTCTCCGACCCCTCCGCGTGCGCGCGCGTCCTCCGGCAGTTCACGGAGGAGTTGGAGGCGCGCGGGATCGAGCGGGCCCGCGACCTGGTCGGCGCGGCCCACGGCGAGGGGGTGGGCGCCTGAGACGCGGTCCGGGTCGAGTGCGAGGCTCCTGACCGGCCTGGACGGCGCTGAGGCGGCGCTGTGCGACCGAACGTGCGCATCCGGCATCCCGGACATACGAACCGGGGCGCGACCCGTTCACGGCCGCCTCGGAAGGCGTTACGGGGAAGTGACCTACCGGGGGCGCATGAAGAGCCGTATCCGGGGAATCGCACACTTTGGTGTGTGCACATGACAGCGAACGTGCATCGGCCGGTGCTTTCGTAAGCACAGGTGCAGGTGCTGACACCGACCGTACGGTGTCGGACGAAGAAGGGGAAACCGACATGACCGCGCCCACCGCTCCCGCCCCGATCGCCGTGGCGATCGACGCCGACGACATCGAGACCGCCGCCACCTGGGCGTCCGCGGTCGCTCCGCACGTGAGCACGGTGAAGGTCGGGCTGGAGCTGTACCTGCGGTACGGCCCCGAGGCGGTCAGCGCGGTGCGCGGCGCCAACCCGGTCGGGGTGTTCCTCGACCTCAAGCTGCACGACATCCCGGCGACGGTGGCGGGTGCGGCGCGCAGCGTCGCGGGCCTTCGCCCGTCGATCCTCACGGTGCACGCCAGTGGGGGAGCGGACATGGTCCGGGCGGCGGTGGAGGCCGCGCCGGACACCAGGATCGCCGCCGTGACGGTGCTCACCTCGATGAGCGAGAAGGACCTGGAGCAGGTGGGGCTGCTCGGTCCGGCCCGCGACGCGGTGCGGCGTCTGGCGGCGATGGCGGTGGGCGCAGGGGCCCGGGCCCTGGTCTGCTCGCCGCGGGAGGTGGCCCTGGTGCGTTCCGAGGTGGGCCCCGACATCACCCTGATCACGCCGGGCGTGCGCCCGGCGGGGGCGGACAGGGGTGACCAGTCGCGGGTGGCGACCCCGGAGGAGGCCGTGGCGGCGGGTGCGGACCTGCTGGTCATCGGTCGACCGATCACCAGGGCGGCGGACCCCGGCGCCGCGGCGGCGGCCATCGCGGCAGCGGTTCGGCGCGCCGGGGTCCGCGCCTAGCGGAGGCGGGGTCCGCGACCCGTGTGACGGAGCGGAAGGGGGTCTGGCCCGGATGTCGCAGTGATCCCATCACGCGCAGTTGTGGATCACGTACGGTCACCAAAAAAGTGTGTCCGAAATCAGGTTCTCAACGCTGAGAGTGACCCGCGTCACCCCCGTGTGACCTGCACAGGTGGCACCGTTGTCGGGCCTTTCAATCGGGACTTAGGTCCTGATTTTCGTCTCTGCCTGCAAGGGCTTAGTTACCTTGAGTAGTTCCTTCGATGAAATAGCCGCTGAAAGGCCACTTTGCGTTGCCTAAGGGGGGTCGGACCTACTAACTTGCGCAGGCGTCCGCCCTCTACAAACGAGTAGAAATCCGAGGTGACCCGGCGTGGCCCTTCCTCCCCTCACACCCGAGCAGCGCAGTGCGGCTCTTGAGAAGGCCGCCAAGGCCAGAAAAGAGCGCGCTGAGGTCAAGAACAAGCTCAAGAACGGCGGTATCTCGCTGTCCGAGGTCCTCGCCGACGGGCTCAAGGACGACGTCATCGGCAAGATGAAGGTTTCGGCTCTGCTGGAATCCCTGCCCGGCGTCGGCAAGGTCCGTGCCAAGCAGATCATGGAGCGGCTCAACATCGCTGAGTCCCGCCGCGTCCGTGGCCTGGGCACGAACCAGCGTGCCGCCCTCGAAAGCGAGTTCGGGGACCTGACCAAGTAGGTCTCCCCGAGCGACACCGGCCCGTCCGCGTCCCCCACAGTCGCGGCGGAGACCGTTCCTCGCACACGCGGGAACGGCCGCGTGCCACAGCGGTGGCCGAACCCCCGGTGAGTCTTCGACCGCGCCGCGGTCGGCGGACCGCTCGGCCCCAGGTCGACGCGTCCGCCGCGCCGCGCGCGGTGGTATAAATGGAGCTTCCCGCGACCGCGGAGACCTCGAAGGGAAGCCCGATCCACCCATGCCAGACGAGCCCGGAGCCCAGTCCAGCCCGCAGGAGAAGCGGCTGACCGTCCTGTCCGGCCCCTCCGGTGTGGGCAAGAGCACGGTGGTGGAGGCGATCCGTCGCGACCACCCCGACGTCTGGCTCTCGGTGTCGGTGACCACCCGCGACCCCCGGCCCGGTGAGCGCGAGGGCGTGCAGTACCACTTCGCCTCCGAAGCGGAGTTCGACCGCCTCGTCGCCGACGACGAACTGCTGGAGTGGGCCGAGTTCGCGGGCAACCGCTACGGCACCCCCCGCACCCCCGTGACCGAGCGGCTCTGCGCCGGGATCCCCGTCCTGCTGGAGATCGAGCTCCAGGGCGCCCGCCAGGTGCGCGCGACCATGCCCGACTCCCTGCACGTCTTCCTCGCGCCGCCCTCCTGGGAGGAGCTCGTCCGCCGCCTGACCGGCCGCGGCACCGAGTCCGAGGAGGTCGTCCAGCGCAGACTGGACGCGGCCCGGGTCGAGCTCGCCGCGGAGAAGGAGTTCGACACGACGCTCGTCAACACGGCCGTACGGGACGTATGCGACGAGCTGCTAGCGTTGATCCGAGCGCCCAAGGTGTGATATCGCCGCCCGCGGGCGCCCACCTGTCAATCACGTCACGGCTTTCGACGAGCCGGAGACCGTCCCTGGGGGTATACGAAGTGGCTGGTACCGAGCCCGTCGCCGAAGGCATCACCAACCCGCCGATCGACGACCTGCTGGAGTGCGTCGACAGCAAGTACAGCCTGGTGACCATGGCCTCCAAGCGGGCCCGCCAGATCAACGCCTACTACGCCCAGCTCGGCGAGGGCCTGCTGGAGTACGTCGGCCCGCTGGTGGAGACCCACGTGCAGGAGAAGTCACTGTCCATCGCCCTGCGCGAGGTCAGGTCCGGCCTGCTCACCGCCGAGCCCTACGAGGGCAACTGAGCCGCGCTCCCGCGGACTCGGGCGCGAGGAACGGGGCGCTCGCCCGCCCCCCGCCGTCCGGGGACGCCGCGCGCGGGTGGACCGCCGCCCCGACGCGGCCCGCCGGTGCGGTGCTCCCCGGCCCGTGCCCGGCGCCCGTTCCTCGCCGACGGCCCGACTCCTTCCGCGGAACCTCGTACGCCCCTCACGGCGTTCGGGGCGGCACCTGGTAGAACTCGTTCCGTGAGTGAGAGAGAACCCGATCGCGTGCCCCAGGTAGTCCTCGGCGTCGGCGGCGGCATCGCCGCCTACAAGGTCTGCGAGCTGCTCCGACGTCTGACCGAGTCCGGTCACCAGGTCCGGGTCGTGCCCACCGCCGGCGCCTTGCGCTTCGTCGGCGAGCCCACCTGGGCCGCCCTGTCCGGCCAGCCCGTCGCGACCGCCGTCTGGGACGGCGTGCACGAGGTGCCGCACGTGCGCACGGGCCAGTCGGCCGACCTGGTGTTCGTCGCCCCCGCCACCGCCAACATCCTGGCCAAGGCCGCCGCGGGTCTGGCGGACGACCTGCTGACCAACACGCTCCTGACCGCCCGATGCCCGGTCGTGTTCGCCCCGGCGATGCACACCGAGATGTGGGAGCACCCCGCGACCCGGGCCAACGTGGCCACGCTCCGCTCGCGCGGCGCGATCGTGCTCGACCCGGCCGAGGGGCGCCTGACCGGCGCCGACACCGGCAAGGGCCGGCTGCCCGAGCCCGCCGAACTCCTCGACGCGGCCCGCACGGCCCTGCGCGGGGGCGCCGCCGACCTCGCGGGACGACGCGTGGTGATCTCCGCCGGGGGCACGCGCGAGGCGATCGACCCGGTGCGCTTCATCGGCAACCACTCCTCAGGCAAGCAGGGGTACGCCCTGGCCCGGACCGCCGCAGCGCGCGGCGCCGAGGTGACGCTCCTCTCGGCCAATGTCGCCCTTCCCGACCCGGCCGGGGTCCGCGTCGTCCGCGTCGGGTCCGCGCTCGACCTGGCCGAGGCCGTGGCCGCCGAACGGGCCGGGGCCGACGTCGTGGTCATGGCCTCCGCCGTGGCGGACTTCCGCCCCGCCGCCAGCGTCGGGAGCAAGATCAAGAAGTCCGGTGGCCGGCCCGCGCCGATCGAACTGACCGAGAACCCCGACATCCTCGCCGGGCTGGTCGCCTCACGAGACGAGGAGGGACTGGCGCAGACCATCGTCGGGTTCGCCGCCGAGACCGACGACGTCCTGGCGCACGGCCGCGCCAAGCTGGAGCGCAAGGGCTGCGATCTGCTCGTGGTCAACCAGGTCGGCAACGGCCGCGCGTTCGGCACCGAGGACAACCAGGCGGTCGTCCTCGGCTCCGACGGCACCGTCGTGGAGGTCCCCTTCGGCCCCAAGGAGGACCTGGCCGATCGCGTGTGGGATCTCGTCGTCGCGCGCCTGGCGTAAATCACCACTGCCCGGGACTGGATTCCCACCCCTGATTACGCCACACTTCCTTCGGGAACCCGCGATCACAGGACCACGGGATTTCCACCTTCACCAGTCCCGTTACAGTGGAGCAACAACAACCCCGCCGGTCGGCCCCGTGTCACCGGTCCATGTCAGCCAGCAGCCGCTGCAAGGAGTCAGGCAACGTGTCCCGCCGCCTTTTCACCTCCGAGTCGGTCACCGAAGGCCATCCCGACAAGATGGCCGACCAGATCAGTGACTCGATCCTCGACGCGATGCTCGCCAACGACCCCAGGAGCCGGGTCGCGGTCGAGACGCTGATCACCACCGGTCAGGTCCACATCGCGGGTGAGGTCACCACCCAGACCTACGTCGACATCCCCGCCATCGTGCGCGAGCGGATCCTCCAGATCGGGTACGACTCGTCCGCCAAGGGGTTCGACGGTGACTCCTGCGGGGTCAACGTCTCCATCGACGCCCAGTCCCCCGACATCGCCCAGGGCGTCGACACGGCCTACGAGGCGCGGGTCGAGAACGAGGGCGACGACCTCAACCGGCAGGGCGCCGGCGACCAGGGACTGATGTTCGCTACGCCAACCGCGAGACCCCCGAACTCATGCCGCTGCCGATCAAGCTGGCGCACGCGCTCGCGGAGCGCCTCGCGGAGGTCCGCCGCAACGGGACCGTCCCCTACCTGCGCCCGGACGGCAAGACCCAGGTCACCGTCGAGTACGAGGGCCAGACCCCCGTCCGCCTCGACACCGTCGTGGTCTCCAGCCAGCACTCCGCCGACATCAACCTCGACGAGATGCTCGCCCCGGACGTGCGCGAGCACGTCATCGAGCCGGTCGTGGCCTCGTACGGTCTGGACGCCGACGACTACCGCCTGCTGGTCAACCCCACCGGTCGCTTCGAGATCGGCGGCCCGATGGGTGACGCCGGCCTGACCGGCCGCAAGATCATCGTCGACACCTACGGCGGCTACGCGCGCCACGGCGGCGGCGCCTTCTCCGGCAAGGACCCGTCGAAGGTCGACCGCTCGGCGGCCTACGCCACCCGCTGGGTCGCCAAGAACATCGTCGCCGCCGAGCTCGCCGAGCGCGCCGAGGTCCAGGTCGCCTACGCGATCGGCAAGGCGCACCCGGTCGGTGTGTTCATCGAGACCTTCGGCACCGAGAAGGTGGCCCCCGAGCTGATCGAGAAGGCGGTCAAGGAGGTCTTCGACCTGCGGCCCGCCGCGATCGTGCGCGACCTCGACCTGTTGCGCCCGATCTACTCCAAGACGGCCGCCTACGGCCACTTCGGCCGCGAGCTGCCCGAGTTCACCTGGGAGCAGGCCGACCGCGCCGCCGCGCTGCGGTTGGCCGTCGGCGCCTAAAGCCAACGAGACAGGCCCCCTCTGACCTGGAAGTATCACACATGGCCACATATGATGTGCGCACAGTGATTATGGTCATCGGAGGGGGTCCGTCATGTCCGCGTTCACGGCGCTGTCCGCCGGAGGACTGGCCGCCCTGCTGATGGCCCCCGTCCCGGGCGCGACACCCTCCACGTCGTCCTGGAGTCCACCGTCGCGGAGACCCCGCTGCGCCGGGGCGGACACGTCGACTTCACCATCCGGGTCCGCAACGCCGGCGGCGAGAGTCTCCCCGAGGCCCAGGTGGTGCAGTTCATCCCCCCGGGCATGACGGTCCGGCCCACCTCTCCCGGGGCCGTCGCCGAGGACGACCGGATCGTCTGGACCGGCGCGCTGGAACCAGGCGAACGCGCGGTCCTGCACGCCGTCGGCGAGGTCACGGGCACCGCCGACGCGGCGCGTACGGTCACCACCGTGTGCGTTCGGCCCGACCCCGGCGCCACGCTGGCGACGTGCGCGTCGTCGGCCCAGAATGTCCGCGGCCCCGCGATCGTCCCGTGGATCATCGGCGGCGCGAGCCTGCTGGTGCTGCTGGTCACGGGTGCGATCGCGCTGTACCGGCGGCTGCGGCCACCCGCGTCCGCGACGCCGGTGCCGGAGGGACCCGAACGGCGGGGGCCGGAGACGGCGCCCGGTGCCGAGGGCCCGGAGACGGCGGCGCGGGAGCGGGAGTCCGAGGGGGAACCGGACGGGGAGCCCGCGCCGACGAACGTCTACCACCTGGACGCACGCCGCTGAGGCACGGACGGGCGCCGACCCGGGTGGCCGTGCGGCTCACCCCGTGACGGGCGGCGTCCACGGACCCCGCCCTAACCCAACGGCAGCAACATCCGAAAGAGCGTGCCGTCGCCGGGCCCGCCGACCGCCTCCAGGACCCCGTCGTGCGCGGTCACGATCGCGGCCGAGATCGACAGGCCGAGCCCGCTGCCGCCCTCCCGCGGCGAACGCCCGTGGTCGGCGCGGAAGAACCGGTCGAACAGCCGCTCCCGGTCCTCGGGGCGGATCCCGGGCCCCTCGTCGCGCACGCACACCGCGACCACCCCGCGCACGTCCTCCGGGAGCGCGCCCACGCGGACCGTCTCCGGTGGCGGGGCCACGTCCCCGGCCGCGTCCTCGCGCACCTCCATCCAGACCCGCACCGGAGTTCCCGGCGGCGTGTGCGTCTGCGCGTTGGCGATGAGGTTGTCCAGCACCTGCCGCAACCGAGACCGGTCCCCGACCACCCGGACTCCGGGCACGTCCCCCAACGACAGGCGGTCCCCGCCCTCCCCCTCCCGGGCACGCGCCGCCGCCACGCTCTCCCGCACGAGACCGGCCAGGTCGACGTCATCGGCGGCCACCTCCGGGTGCTCGTCGTGACGGGTCAGCAGCAGCAGACCCTCCACCAGCGACCCCATGCGTTCGGCCTCGGACTCCACCCGCCGCATCCAGTCGTCCACCACCGGATCGGCCGCGATCCGGCCGCGTTCCCGGCCCAGGCGAAACAGCTCCGCGAAGCCGCTGACCGACGCCAGCGGGGTGCGCAACTCGTGCGAGGCGTCGGCGACGAACCGCCGCATCCGCTCCGCGGTGGCCTCCCTCTCCCGCAGCGCCTCCGACAGACGCGCCAGCATCGTGTTGAGCGCCGCACCCAGGCGCGCGGTCTCCGAGGCCCCGCCTCCGCGGTCCCACGGAACGCGCGCCCCGAAGTCACCGCCCGCGATGGCGTCGGCCGCCCGCTGCATCCGTTGCAGCGGGCGCAGCTGCACGCGCACGATCGCGACCGTTCCCGCCGCCAGCACCGCCAACACGACGCGCCCGACCCGACCTGCACCCACGCGAGCGACGTCAACGTGGTGTCCACCCCGTCCAGGGACTGCGCCATCATCGCGACCGTCCCGTCCGGCGCCTCCCTGACCACGGCCCGCCAGTCGGATCCGCCCTCGGTGTCCGGCAGTTCGACGACGGTCCCCTCCGCCGCGCGCAACCCCCGCGCGTCCAGCCCCGACACGTCCGGTCCCGAGGGGTCGTCGTCGGTCTGGCCCACGCTCCACAGCAGGTTCCCGTCGTCGTCGAACCGCAGCTCCCGCAGGTCGGAGGGGAGGGCGGGCGGCTCGGCGCGCCGCCTGACGGGCGGTGTGTCCCCGCCAGCGACGGCCGGCGCCACCATCCGGTTCAGCCGGTGGTCGACCTCCGCGACCAGGGAACCCCGGAGCAGCACGGACCCGGCGACCCCGAACACCCCCATCGCGAGCGTGGTCAGGACCAGCACCGACAGCACGAGCCGCCCCCGAAGCGTCCCGGGCGCCAGACGCGGGACCGGCCGCCGCTCAGCCATGGTCGCGGCTCCGCCGCAGGCTGTACCCCACGCCCCAGACCGTGTGGATCAGCGGCGGCCCGGCCCCGTCCACCTTGCGGCGCAGGTAGCTGATGTACGTCTGCACCACACGGCTGTCGTCGCCCTCCTGCCCCCACACCGTCCGCAGGATCTGCGGCCTGGTCAGCACGCGTCCGGCGTTGGCCATCAGGTATCTGAGCAGGGCGAACTCAGTGGGGGACAGGCGGATCGTCCGACCCGCGCGCCGCGCCTCGTAGGCGTCCTCGTCCAGCTCCAGGTCCCCGTACCGCAGGACCGGTCCCTCCTCGGCCTCCTCCGCCGGGCGCACGCGCCGCAGGATCGCCCGGATGCGGAGGACCACCTCCTCCACGCTGAACGGCTTGGTCACGTAGTCGTCGGCTCCGGCCCGCAGACCCGCCACCCGGTCGCTGACCGAGTCCCGCGCCGTCAGGAACAGCACGGGCAGGCCCGGGTGGTCGGCACGCAGGTCGGCGGCGAGCGCGAAACCGTCCGCGTCCGGCAACATGACGTCCACGACCGCCAGCGCGGGCCCGTGCTCCCGAGCGCTCGCCAGCGCGTCCGCCGCGTTTGCGGCCCGGACCGCGGTGAAGCCGTCCAGTTCCAGCGAGGCGGCCAGGAGCTCTCGGATGTTGGGTTCGTCGTCCACGACCAGGACGGTCGGCGACGGCGCGGTGGAGTCGGGCATGGGGACCTCGGAGCGTGTCGGCGGGCGCGGGCCCAGCGCCCGGACCCGGAATACCTCCATTCTCGCCAATGCCGACGGGCCGCACTCCCACCAGGAGCACGCGCTAGCTCAGTTCGCCGAGCGCCTTCTCCGCCTCGGCCAGCCAGGAACGGCGCGCCTGCAGCGCGTCCTCGTGCTCCCTGATCCGTCGGGCGTCGCCGCGTTCGCGGGCCTTCTCCAGCTTCGCCTCCAGGTCGCTGATCGCGGACGCCAGCTGTTCCACCGTGGCCTGGGCGCGGGCCCGGGCCTCCGGGTTCGTGCGCTCCCACTCCGCGTCCTCGTCGCGCCGGACGCCGTCCTCGATCTGCCGGAAGGCGCCCTCCAGCTGGTCGCGCACGTCGCGCGGCAGCTCACCGGCCTCCTCCCAGGCCTCCTGGAAGTCGCGCAGGCGCGCGCGGGCGCGGCGCGGATCGGAGATCTGGGCGATCTCGTCCTTGGCCTCCGCCAGGATCCGCTCCTTGGCCTCGGCGTTGACCCGCAGCTCCGCGTCGCGTTCGGCGAAGACCGCGTTGCGCGCGTCGAAGAACTGGTCCTGCGCCGCCTTGAAGCGCGCCCACAGGCGGTCCTCGCTGGCTCGGTCGGCGCGACCGCTGCTCTTCCACTGCTGCATCAGGTCGCGGTAGGCGCGGGCCGTGGCGCCCCAGTCGTCCGAGCTCGCCAGCGCCTCGGCCTCGGCGACGATGCGCTCCTTGACCGAGCGCACCTCCTCGCGCTGCTGGTCGAGACCGGCGAAGTAGGCCTTGCGCCGTTTGGAGAAGGAGTTGCGGGCCGCCGACATGCGCTTCCACAGCGCCTGCTCCGTCGGGCGGTCGGCGCGCGGGGCCTTCTTCCACTCCTCGATGAGCTGGAGCATCCGCTCGCCGCCGGACTTCCAGTGGGTGGTCTCCACCGCGACCCGCTCGGCCTCGGCGACGATCCGCTCCTTGATCTCGCGAGCGTGGCCGCGCGCCTGCTCCTGGGCGTGCTTCTGCTCGACCTTGCGCTCCTCGGCGCGCCCGGCGAGGGCGTCCAGACGTCTCGCCAGGGAGTCGAGGTCGCCGACCGCGTGCGCCTCCCTCACCTGGGTGCGCAGCTTGTCGACGCTGGACATCGCCGAGGCCGCGGACAGGTCGGTGCTGCGGAGCCGCTTCTCCAGCAGCTCCACCTGGGTGACCAGGCGTCGTACTTCTGGCGGAAGAAGGCCAGGGCCTCCTCCGGGGCCCCCGCCTGCCACGATCCGACGACCCGTTCGCCTTCGCTCGTGCGCACGTAGACCGTGCCGTCGTCGTCTACGCGGCCCCAAGGGTCCGTGGTCACCGTGTCCTCCTGCTGTCATGAGCCCGGCTGTAGGCGGGTTCGGGTCGTCGCGGCGTACCGCACCGGATCGTGATGGGAACCACCGCGCTCAGCACGATATCCATCAGTTGGGGCGGCATCGACGCGCCGTGGTTCACTCCTGCGCGGATCGCCGTGTCCGCGGCGGCGCCCTCGTGTGCCTGGCCGGGCCGGGGACCCGCCGTGGAGAGGCGCTGGTCGGCGGTCGCGGCGCACACGGCACCGGTGACCAATATGGCATTACCACGCGGTTTGGCAAAGAGGCCGGACGCGTGCGGTGATCGAATGGTGATCAAAGCCGCGCACCCCCTCAGACGCCGGTTCGCCGCCTCGACGGCGCGTCGGTAGGCTCTGTACGTAGGGTACGTCCGCGCTGGACCGCCGGGACGGACCCGCGACGGGGCTTCGGGCGGGGCTCGCACCCCATCCTCCCCCCGCAGCCAGACGGACCCCGACCGAGGAAGCAGGACGACGCCGTGCTCATCACCGCACTCGCCACCGGACCCCTCGCCGCGAACTGCTACATGGTCGCTCCGGCCCCGGGTGGTGACTGCGTCCTCGTCGATCCGGGCCAGGACGCCGTGGAACGGGTGGACAAGGTCCTCGCCGAGCACGGTCTGACCCCGACCGCGGTGCTGCTCACGCACGGCCACTTCGACCACGTGTGGTCGGCGGCCGAGCTGGCCGACCGCGCGGGACTCCCGGTCCACCTGCACGCGGCCGACCGCCGCCTGCTCACCGAACCCGGCGCGGGGGTCGACCCCGGCTTCGCCGCGCAACTGTCGGCGCTGCTCGGCCCGGGCCCCTTCCGCGAGCCGGAGCACCTGGTGGAGGTCGGGAGCGGTGACACCCTGACCCTGGCCGGGCTGGAGTTCACCGTCGAGCACACCCCCGGGCACACGCCGGGATCGGTCGTCTACCGCCTGGCCGCGGGAGACGGCCACCCGTCGGCCATGCTGGCGGGCGACCTGGTCTTCGCCGGGTCCATCGGCCGCACGGACTTCCCGGGCGGGGATCCCGCGGCCATGGACGCCAGCCTCGCCTCGGCCGTCCTGGCGCGCGGAGACGACACCCAGATCCTGCCCGGCCACGGCCCCGCCACCACCGTCGGGCGCGAACGGGCCGCCAACCCGTACCTGCGCGCCCTCTGACCGATCGCCGACCGGTCCCGGCCCTCGCGCGGTCAGGGGTGTCGCCGGGGCCTGGAAACCGGGCGGTCGGGTCACGGTCGTGGCGGTAGGATTCCAGAAGTCAAGGGGCATGCCGTGCCTCCGGCCGGACCCGCTACCGGGATCCCCGGCATTCTCGCCCAGCCGTGTAGTTAGTGGACTTGGTAACTCATGCATCGTTACAGGACTCATTCGTGTGGTCAGCTCCGGAAGGAGCACGTCGGGCAGCAGGTGCGCCTTTCGGGCTGGGTGCACAACCGCCGCGATCTCGGTGGTCTGCTCTTCGTCGACCTGCGTGACCACTACGGCGTCACACAGCTCATGGCGCGCCCTGAGTCCCCGGTGTTCGAGCAGCTCAGCCGTATCCCCAAGGAGTCGGTGATCCAGGTCACCGGGCAGGTCCGGGCCCGCAGCGACGAGAACGTCAACCCCGGTCTGCCCACCGGCGAGATCGAGATCGAGGCCGCGGAGCTGGAGGTCCTGGGCACCACCGAGGAGCTTCCCCTCACCGTCTTCCCGGAGGACAACACCTCCGAGGAGCGCCGCCTCACCTACCGCTTCCTCGACCTGCGTCGCGAGCGGATGCACCGCAACATCATGCTCCGGTCCCGGGTGATCGCGTCGATCCGCGAGAAGATGACGAGCCTGGGCTTCAACGAGTTCCAGACCCCCATCCTGACCAGCTCCAGCCCCGAGGCGCCCGCGACTTCCTGGTGCCCTCCAGGCTCCACCCTGGCCAGTTCTTCGCCCTTCCCCAGGCGCCGCAGCAGTTCAAGCAGCTCCTGATGGTCTCCGGCTTCGACCGCTACTTCCAGATCGCGCCGTGCTTCCGTGACGAGGACAGCCGCGCCGACCGCTCGCCCGGCGAGTTCTACCAGCTCGACGTGGAAATGAGCTTCGTCGAGCAGGAGGACGTCTTCGAGGTCATCGAGAAGGTGATGACGGACGTCTTCCGGGAGTTCTCCGACGGCTGGGAGATCACCTCGCCCTACCCTCGCATCGCCTTCCGGGACGCTCTGGAGTGGTACGGGACCGACAAGCCCGACCTGCGCGTGCCGATGAGGATGCTCGACGTCACCGCTCTGTTCGGCAAGACCGACTTCCGTGCCTTCGAGGGCAAGAGGGTGCGCGCCCTCGCGGTCCCGGGGGTGGGCGACAGGCCCCGGAAGTTCTTCGACGGCATCGGCGACTTCGCCGTGGAACAGGGCGCCAAGGGGCTGGCCTGGCTCAAGGTCGGCGAGAACGGTGAGCTCACCGGTCCCATCGCCAAGTTCGTCACCGGGATCAGCGACGAGCTCCTGTCCACCCTGGGCGCCGGCCCCGGCCACGGCCTGTTCTTCTGCGCGAGCGAGGACGAGGCGGAGATCAACCGCATCATGGCACCGGTGCGTGTCGAGGCGGGCAGGCGCGCTGACCTGTTCGAGGAGAAGGTCTACCGCTTCTGCTGGATCGTCGACTTCCCGATGTTCGAGATCAACGAGCAGGGCGACGTCGCGTTCAGCCACAACCCCTTCTCCATGCCGCAGGGCGGGATGAAGGCTTTGGAGACCCAGGATCCCCTGGACATCCTCGCGTGGCAGTACGACATCGTCTGCAACGGCGTCGAGCTGTCCTCCGGGGCGATCCGGAACCACTCGCCCGAGATCATGTACCGGGCCTTCGACATCGCCGGGTACGACAAGGAGGCCGTCGAGGCCGAGTTCGGCGGCATGCTCAGGGCCCTGAAGTTCGGCGCCCCCCCGCACGGCGGCATCGCGCCCGGCGTGGACCGGATCGTCATGCTCCTCGCGGACGAACCCAACATCCGCGAGACGATCGCCTTCCCCCTGAACCAGAACGCGCAGGACCTGATGATGGGAGCACCCTCCACGGTCTCCGAACAGCAGCTGCACGACGTGCACATCCGCACGGCCCTGCCCCCGGCGGGGAAGTAGTCGCCGGGACGGCGGCGGAGGGAACCGAAGGGGGGCGGTTCGCGACGCGCGTGCCGCCCCCTCCTGCGGCGGGGCCGCCGGACGTCGCGCGGCGGTGTGGCGTCAGCGCTTCATCGCTCCGCAGCGCTGGCAGCAGATGTCCTCGTCGTCCGGATTGCTGTGGCTGCACAGTCGACAGGTCCAGTTCCAGGTGGTGCCGTGGACGGTCAGGTCCACCACGGCGGCCTCGCATACCAGGTACATGAATGCGTCCTTGCGGCTTCGGCGAGTTTTCGAACCTGACAAGTGGGGTGCCCGGATTCCTTGGACTTTGAACCTGCCACATTCGGTCACTTGGCGGCATTCCGGGATTATGGGACATCACTCGCAGGCGGGAATTGTGGCCGGACTTGGCTGCGGACGACCTCAGATCCCCGCCACGGATGCGGATAGGCGCGTCATCCCCTACGGTTGGGGGCGAATCACCCTTTCCGAACCGCGGTTCGCCCGTGTCAGGGGAGTGAACGCGGGCAGCGGCGGGTTCACCGCTTTCGTGGTCGGATCGGTGACCGAGTGCATTGTGCGCCAATGAGTCACACGAGCGTAACGATTTGCGCCCTGAGGTCGGTCAAAGTCCCACCTCAAGTGGGGTCGGCCGCTCAGCCCCGCCCCAAGCCCCCTCTCCGCGTCCCGTGTCGCCCCAGGTCACACGGGTGGGGAAGGCGCCGACCGGCGGGCACGGCAGTGGGCTCCCCACCCGAGGCATACGGTCCCCGACACTAGAATGGCCCGAATCGGAACGTTCCGGGGGTACCGCGTCCGGGCGCGGGTGTGACGTCCGAGACGACATGAGGATGAGTCATACGTGAACGGAAAACGCGCCTCAGGCGACGGCTCCGAGAACGCGCTCGCGGGGGCGTTCTCCCACGCCCCGGAGCCCATGGTGCTGACCCGGGACGACGGCGCGATCCTGCACGCCAACCTGGCCTTCGCCGAGCTGGTCGGTCTCGACGGCGAGGGGCTGGCCGGACACGCCTGGTACGACCTCCTCGACGGTGACGACGCCGCCCGAGGCGCCCGGATCCACGGCGAGGTCGCCGGCGGACGCCGTGCGGAACGCACCCACCTGCGACTGGGGCCCGCGGCCGCCCGCCCCGGTGTCGTCGAGGCCGAGCTGCGCCCCGTGCCCGGTTCCAACGGCGACCGGCCCGGCGCGCGGGTGGTCGTGCTTCTGCACGTGCTGTCCGCCAACGACGCCGATCTGCGGGTGGTGGGCGAGCTGCGCACGGACAGCTCCGACTCCGTGCTCTGGAGCCTGGACCTGACCACCGGGCGTCTGCGCGAACTGTTCGGCCCCACACCCCTGGGCGATCTCCTCGCGGGAGGGGAGCGCCAGCTTGAGACCATCCTGGAGCGCGTGCACCCCGACGACATCGCCCGCGTCCGCGACGCGATGTCGGCCGCCTTCATCGGCCGCGACTACGAACAGCGCTTCCGTGTCTTCGACCGGCTCGGCGACGAACGTTCCCTGCACGTACGGGCGCGTTTCGTCCCCGGGCAACCCGACCGGCTCGTCGGCATCGTCGACGACGTCACCGAGCACGTGCAGCTGGTCCGCCGCCTGGCCGACCGCCGCCGCACCGAGGCCGAGCACGGCCGCCTCGTCACCGAACTGTCCTCCAAACTCGTGTCGGCCACCACCGTCGACGACGTCATGGACCTGCTCAGCGAGGAGTTCCTGCCGATCTTCGGCGGTATGAACGCCACCGCACTGTACGTCCAGGACGGGCTGCTGCGTTCCTCGCCCAGCGCACGCTCGCGCGGCGGCAACATCGAGCGGCTCGACGGCCGCCGGGCCGACGACACCGACTTCCCGATGGGCGCCGTCATCCAGGACCGCCAGCCCCGCTTCTTCGAGAGCCGTGCCGAGATCATCAGCCGCTTCCCCGCGGCCGTGGGGCTGATGCGCAACGTGAGCGGACAGGCCTGGGCGACCGTCCCGATCTTCGGCGACGGCAAGGTCGCCCTCGGCGTGTGGCAGATGACCTGGGACCGCCCCCACCACGCCAGCCGCGACGAACGCGCCCTCATGCTCACCTTCGCCGGTCTGGCCGGACAGGCGCTCCAGCGGATCAAGGCCCAGCAGGCCGAACTCGAACTCGCCGACGCGTCCAGCGCCGGATGCTGCCCCGCCAGGTCGCCAGCTTCCCCGACATGGCCATCGCCACCAAGTACCTCCCCTCCCGCGCCGACTGGCGGATCTGCGGCGACTTCTACGACGTCATCGAACTCCCCGACAACCGCGTCGGGCTGCTCGTCGGCGACGTCCAGGGACACGGTGTCGAGGCGGCAGCCGCGATGGGGCAGATCCGCGTGGCCTTCCGCGCCTACGCCACCAACCAGTCCGACCCCGGCGTGGTCCTCGGAGAGACCAACCGGTTGCTCACCGAGACCGGCGAGATCGTCTTCGCCACCTGCGGCTACCTCGTGCTGGACCGACAGACCGGCGTCATGCAGGCCGCATGGGCCGGACAGCCGCCCGTGGTCCTGGCCACCAAGGGCAGCTACGAGTTCTGGGAACCGGAGACCGGCCCGCCGCTGGGCGTCCTGCCGGACACCGAGTACGCCGTCTCCACGCGATCGCTCCCGCCCGGCGGCGCCCTGCTGCTGTGCTCGGACGGTCTCGTGGAGAGTTCGGACCTGCCCATGGCGGACGGGCTCGCCCTCGTGGGGGAGGCCCTGGCCGAGCACGGCGAGGACCCGGAGGCGGCGGCCGACATCCTGGCCGAGATGGCGCCCGCCGGCCGCGGGGACGACATCGCCCTGCTCATCACGCGCATGACCGACGTCGAGGACGCCGACGGCGACGAACCCCGGGACTGACCGGCGTCCCGGAGCGGGTGCCCTACCCTGGGTGGGTGTCCGAAACACTGTTCGACGACGCCGGAGCCGAGGCCGCCAAGGGGCAGGAACCGCTTGCCGTGCGCATGCGCCCCCGCACCCTGGACGAGGTCGTGGGCCAGCGCCACCTGCTCGGTGAGGGCAGCCCGCTGCGCCGCCTCGTCGAGGACGACGCCCCCATGTCCGTCTTCCTGTGGGGGCCGCCGGGCACCGGCAAGACCACCCTGGCCACCGTGGTCAGCCACGTCACCGAGCGCCGCTTCGTCGAGCTCTCCGCGGTCAACGCCGGGGTCAGGGACGTGCGCGCGGTCGTCGACGAGGCGCGCAGGCGCCTGGGCATGCACGGCACACGGACGCTGCTCTTCGTCGACGAGGTGCACCGTTTCAACAAGACCCAGCAGGACGCCCTCCTGCCCGCGGTCGAGAACCGCTGGGTCAGCTTCATCGGCGCCACCACGGAGAACCCCTTCTTCTCCGTGGTCAGCCCCCTGCTCTCCCGGTCCCTACTCCTGTCCCTGGAGTCCCTGGACGACGCGGACGTGCGCGCCCTGCTCGACCGGGCGCTGACCGACGAGCGCGGGCTGGACGGTCGCTACGTGCTCGCCGACGACGCCGTCGAGCACCTCGTCCGCCTCGCCGGGGGCGACGGACGGCGTTCGCTGACCTACCTGGAGGCCGCGGCGCTCGTCGCCGGAGCGCCGGCGGCCGAGCCCGTGACCGTCACCGCCACCCACGTCGAACGCGCCGTCGATCGGCACGCCGTCCGCTACGACCGCTCCGGAGACCAGCACTACGACGTCGTCAGCGCGTTCATCAAGAGCATGCGCGGCAGCGACCCCGACGCGGCCCTGCACTACCTCGCCCGGATGATCGAGGCGGGGGAGGACCCCCGGTTCGTCGCCCGCCGCCTCGTCGTGCACGCCAGCGAGGACGTGGGCATGGCCGACCCCACCGCCCTGCGGACCGCGGTGGCAGCCGCACAGGCCGTGGACCTGGTGGGCCTGCCCGAGGCGCGGATCAACCTCGCCCAGGCGGTCATCCACATCAGCCTCGCGCCCAAGTCGAACGCGGTGATCACCGCGATCGACGAGGCGATCGCCGACGTGCGGGCGGGCCACGCCGGACCGGTCCCCGCCCACCTGCGCGACGGTCACTACAAAGGCGCGGCCGAATTGGGCCATGGCGAGGGCTACCGGTACGCGCACGACTACCCGGGCGGGGTGGCGCCCCAACGGCACGCGCCCGACGGGCTGGGCGACCGGGAGTACTACCGGCCGACCGGGCACGGCGCCGAACGCCGTTTCGGCGAGGTCCTGCGGCGGATCAAGGGCGTCCTGCGCGGCGTCAGTCCGTGAACAGCTCGGTGACCGCCACGATCTCCCGGGGCCCGTCCTCCTCGGAGGACTCCTCCGCGAAGGTGACCTCCACGATCATCACCGGGCCCCACGACAGGTAGTCGATGAAGTCGGAGCCCGTCAGCTCCCAGGTGCCGCGCCCCTCCACGTCGATGAACAGGTGGTCCGGCGCGGCACAGAACTTGGCGCACAGCACCGCGGCGTCCTCCCGGACGACCGCCTCCCGGGGCTCGCCCGACGCGTCCCACTGCTCGGCCCACTCGTCGTGGGTCGGCACGCCCCGGCCGCGCACGGGTTCGTCCTCACGGTCGACCGGTGTGAACACCCACGGCCCCTCCACCGGGTCCTCCTGCTCGGCGGGGTCGAACCGGACCACCATGGTCAGCGGCTCCTCCTCGCTGGGTTCGGGGGAGACCTCCTCGGCCACCTCCGAGACCAGGGCGTCCTCCTCGTCCTGGCCGAAGAGCCCGAAGAGGAACCACCCGCCGCCCCCGATCATGCCGAGCGCGAGCGCGCCGGTCCCGGCCATGGCCAGGGCCCTGCGTGGCCGGTGGCGGGCCAGGCGGCCCTCCAACCGCACCACCTCGGGTACCCGAGCGGGGGGTTCGACGCCCTCCCATGCGTGCTCCAATTGGCGCAGCAGCTCGGCGCGGTCGGAGACGGGCGAGCCGCCCTCCTCCGTCTCCTCACGGGCCGCGCACTCGGCCGCCCACACGGCGAGGACCGCCTCGACCGCCTCGGCCACGGTGGGCCGGCGGACCGGGTCCGGGGCCAGTGCCCGGGACACGATCGGTCGCAGGCCCGAGTGCAGGCCGCCGAGGTCGAACGCCCCGCGGGCCGCGCGTTCGACGATCTCCTCCGGCTCTCCCGAACCGAACGGCAGGCGGCCCGTCCCGGCGAACGCGACCAGGGAGCCCCAGGCGAACACGTCCGCCGCCGGGGTCGCCGCGCCGCCCCGCGCGCGCTCCGGGCCCGTCCAGCTGGGGGCGGTGGCGCGCAGGCGCTCCGCTGAGGCCACCACGGCGCACTCCATCACCTGCGCGCCGTGCGGTCCCACCACCACGTCGCTGGGGCGCAGCGACCCGTGGGCGACACCGCGCGCGTGCAGGGCGGACAGGGCCTCGGCCAGTCCGACCGCGAGCGCGACCACCTTCCCGCTGGCCAGGCCGCCCCGCGCTGAGACGTAGTGCGACAGGCGCTGCCCGGCGACGTAGGGCAGGGCCACCCACGGCGGTTCGGCGTCGGAGTCGAAGGCCAGGGGCGTGACCACGCGCGTCGAGTCGACACCGGCCAGCGCGCGCAGACGTCGTGCGAGCGCGGGGTAGGCCTCGGGCGGGTCGAGTTCCGGGCAGACCAGTGTCTTCACCGCGAGCAGACGGTCCCCGGGCGAGGCCGCGCGTACGTCCACGGCCGCGTAGACCGTGCCGGTGGCGCCGTGGCCGAGCCGACCCAGGACCAGGTAGGGGCCGATCCGCTCGGGGTCGGTCGGGTACAGGGGAGACAGGTCCGCGGGTACCAGTACGGAGATCTCTCGGGGAGGACGAGCGCTCATCAAGGGTCCTGTCAGTGCGGCCCGGGTGGTGTGGCGGAGTGTCGGGACTTCATGGGGAAGATCCCACCCGGTACAGATTCTTCCGGAAGGCTGCCCGGCCGTCGATCCCTCGCGCCGGTCACCAGCGTAGCGGTGATGGACCCGTGACCGTTTCCTCCCGGGGCTCGCCGAGGCGCGCCCGGTCGAAGGGTGTCCGGACGCGATAGGGTCAGCCGAAACCGGGCGCCCCGACCCATCCCGGGGCCGCCCTGCACGGTTCCTGCGGCCCGACCCGGCGCAGTCGACGGCCACACCCGGGAGCCTCCCTCGACGCCCGTGCGCGAGGGACCGTTCACACACCCTCGATTCGTCCCCGATCTGCTCACGGAGCCCGCATGCTTACCGGAGGAGAGGTCGCCGCGCTCGTCGCCGCGGTGGTCTGGGCGGTGCTGGCCACGTTCCTGTGCGTGGCGCTCGTCAAACTCATCAAGCTCATCAACGCGGCCACCGCGGTGGTCTCGGACCTCGGGGAACGGACCCCGCCGCTACTGGAGGACGTCGCCTCCACGGTGGAACGCACCAACACCTCGCTGGAGCGGGTCGAGGAGATCACCGCCAACGTGCAGGCCACCTCCGAGGACGTGTCCACCATGACCGCGCTGACCCGTGCGGTGTTCACCGGCCCGCTCGTGCGCGTGGCGTCGGTCACCTACGCGGTGCGCCGGGTCGTGGGCCAGCGCCGGGCGCTGGCGGTCGTGCGTTCGCGCAGGCGGAAGGAGAACCGGTGATCGGCAGACTGTTCTACCTCGCGGCCGGGGCCGCCCTCGGCGGATACGTCGTCCACCGGGTCAACCGGGCTCGCCGCGCGCTCACGCCCGGCGGCCTCGCCGAACGAGTCGAGGTCCAGGTCACGGAGTACAGGGGGGCCCTGCGCGAACTCAACGAGGACCTGGCCGAGGAGGTGCGCGCCCAGGAGAGCGAACTCCTCGCGCGGTACGCGCCGAGGAGGGGCCGGGCCCGGCTGACCGCCCCGCGGGACGTCCCGGAGCGCCTCTCCGGTCGGTGAGGCGCCGCGCGCGACGCGATCCGGGACGCGCCGGGACGTCGCGTGAGGTGTCGGGGGCGCACCGTGGGGTCCGGGTCCCGGTTGCACACCACGAGGGGCGCGCGGTGCATCCCAGGTCCCCTCGCGACCGTCCCCACGGCCACGGGCCGGAGCCCCGGCGCCAGCCGCGCGGGCCCTCCTCGCACGGGGCCCGTGCGGTGGTCGGCGGCGATAGCCTTGGACCAACACCCAAAGCCTCGGAACAACCGGGCTGCCGCCGTTGTCGTCATCAGCACGGGCCCCGGCGGCCACCGCAAACCACGCGCGCTGGCGGAGCGGTCCCCTCTACGATGGGCCGGTCACCAGATCACCGCGCCACGACGGTCCCGAGGGACCCCCACGTCGCCCAGGGCGGCGCAGGCGAGCACAGGAGGGCATCAATGGAGACGGCAGAGATCGCGCGCCGCTTCCTCAGTTTCTTCGAGAAGAACGGACACACCGTGGTGCCCTCGGCAAGCCTGATCGCCGAGGACCCCACCCTGCTGCTGGTGCCCGCAGGCATGGTCCCGTTCAAGCCCTACTTCCTGGGCCAGCGCACCCCGCCGTGGGACACCGCCACCAGCGTGCAGAAGTGCATCCGCACCATCGACATCGAGGAGGTCGGCAAGACCTCCCGGCACGCCACCTTCTTCCAGATGCTGGGCAACTTCTCCTTCGGCGACTACTTCAAGGAGCGGGCCATCCCGCTCGCGTGGGAGCTGGTCACCAGCCCCGTCGAGGACGGCGGCTTCGGCATCGACCCCGAGAAGCTGTGGGTGACCGTCTACCTCGACGACGACGAGGCCGCCGGGATCTGGCGCGACGAGGTCGGTGTGCGGCCCGAGCGCATCCAGCGCCTGGGCAAGGAGGAGAACTACTGGGACATGGGCGTTCCCGGACCCTGCGGCCCCTGCTCGGAGATCTTCTACGACCGCGGCCCCGAGCACGGGGCCGAGGGCGGACCCGCGGCGGACGACAACCGCTACATCGAGATCTGGAACCTCGTCTTCATGCAGTACGAGCGGGGCGAGGGGTCCGGCAAGGACTACCCGATCCTCGGCGAGCTGCCCAAGAAGAACATCGACACCGGACTCGGCCTCGAACGCCTCGCCGCGGTCCTCCAGGGCGTCGACAACATCTACGAGACCGACATCATCGGCCGCGTCCTGAACCGGGCCGCCGAGCTGACCGGCACCCGGTACGGCGGGAGCCATGACGACGACGTGATGCTCCGCGTGGTCGCCGACCACGTCCGCAGCGCCGTCATGCTCGTCGGCGACGGCGTCAAGCCCGGCAACGAGAAGGCGGGCTATGTCCTGCGCCGCATCCTGCGCCGGTCCGTCCGCAACCTGCGGCTGCTCTCCGGGGAGAGCGACACCCTCTTCCTGCACGAACTGACCGACGTCAGCATCGACGCGATGAAGGACATCTACCCCGACCTGCTGGACAAGGCGGAGGTCATCCACGGCGTCATCGACGCCGAGGAGCGCAACTTCGCCGACACCCTGCGCGCGGGCACCGCCCTGTTCGGCCGGGCGGCCGAGCGCACCCGCGCGGCGGGCGGCAACGTGTTCTCCGGCGCCGACGCCTTCCAGCTGCACGACACCTACGGCTTCCCCATCGACCTCACCCTGGAGATGGCGGCCGAGCAGGGCCTGAGCGTCGACGAGCCCCAGTTCCGCGAACTCATGCAGCGCCAACGCGACACCGCCAAGGCCGACGCGCGCGCCAAGAAGCTCGGCAACGCCGACATCTCCCTGTACGCGCGACTGCACGAGAACGCGGGGGACACCGACTTCCTCGGCTACACCGAGTCCGAGGCCGACGCGCGCGTGCGCGGCATCGTGGTCGACGGCGAGGGCACGCCCGTGGCGCGCGCGGGGCAGAAGGCCGAGATCATCCTGGACCGTACTCCGTTCTACGCCGAGAGCGGCGGTCAGCTCGCCGACAAGGGCACGCTCACCGTCGACGGCCGCGGTGTGGTGGACGTCGAGGACGTGCAGAAGCCGCTGCCGGGCCTGTTCGTGCACCGGGGCACCGTGCGTTCCGGCGAGGTCGTCCTGGACGACTCCGTGCACGCGGTCATCGACACCGGCCGCCGCCACGCGATCGAGCGCTCCCACTCGGCGACCCACCTCATCCACTCCGCCCTGCGCAACGCGCTCGGCCCCTCCGCGGGCCAGGCGGGCTCGGAGAACCGACCCGGTCACCTGCGTTTCGACTTCACCGCCGACAACGCGCTCGGCGACGAGCGCCTGGCGGGAGTCGAGGAGGAGGTCAACCACGTCCTGGCCGGAGACATCGACGTCCAGACCGAGGAGAAGAGCCTGGAGGAGGCGCTGGGCATGGGCGCCCTGGCCATGTTCGGCGAGAAGTACGGCGACCGCGTCCGCGTGGTCGAGATGAGCGACTACTCCGTCGAACTGTGCGGAGGCACCCACGTCGCCTCCACGGGCAAGCTGGGCATCGTCAAGCTGCTCGGCGAGTCCTCCGTCGGCTCGGGCGTACGCCGCGTCGAGGCGGCCGTCGGCGTCGACGCCTTCCGGCGCCTGACCAAGGAGTCGGCCCTGGTCGGCCAGCTCTCCGAACAGCTCAAGACGCCGCGCGAGGAGCTGCCCGAACGGATCGACGCCATGGTCTCCCGGCTGCGCGCCGCGGAGAAGGAGATCGATCGGCTCCGCGCCGCCCAGGTCCTTCAGGCCGCGAACTCCATCGCCGACGGCGCGCGCCGCCACGGCTCCGCGCTCGTCGTCGCCACTCCGGCGCCCGACGGCGCCGGCGCCGACGACCTGCGCAAGCTCGTCCTGGACGTGCGCGGCCGGCTCGGCGAGGACGAGCCCGTCGTCGTCGCCATGACCTCGGTCCCCAAGGACCGCCCGGTCGTGGTGATCGCGGCGAACAGGGCCGCGCAGAAGGCCGGGATCAAGGCGGGCGAACTGGTCGGCGTCGCGGCGCGCGCGCTCGGCGGCGGTGGCGGCGGCAAGCCGGACATCGCCCAGGGCGGCGGCAGCGACCCGGGCAGGGTCGACGAGGCCCTGCGCGCGGTGGAGGCGCGCGTGGCCGCCGTCTAGCACCGGCGCCGGCCGAGGGGCGCCGACGGCGGTCCCACGGCGCACGACACGCCAGGCGGGTGCGGGGCCGACCTCCCACCCGCCTTCGCGTTTCCGCCCAACTGGGGGCGTGTCGGCCCACGGCGGTACGTAGTGGTACACCCCTGTGGAAACCGGCCTGCCCGGACATCCCACGTGGGTGGCTTACACTCGGACGGTACGTTCGGGCCCCGGAACCGCCGCCTATGGGGGTGACACCGAGTTCCGCGGTCCACGACGGGCCGCTCCCGGTCGCCGTCCGCGAGGCTGCGCACGGTCACCGAATCGGGCATACTGTGGCGCGTCACAGCCGATCACGCGGCTGTCCATGCGGCGTTTCCCGCGATCCAGCTGACGAACAGGACCACCGTGTTGAGGATTTCCCAGCAGCGGTGCCGCGCCGTCAACGGCACGGCCCGCCCGCACGCCGTCCCCGTTCACGGGGAGACACGTCCTTGAGACACGGTGTGCGCCTGGCGATCGACCCCGGTAACGCCCGCGTCGGGGTCGCCGTCAGCGACCCGAGCGGCGTGCTCGCCAGCCCGGTGGAGACCGTGCGGCGCGGCAAGGGTGACATCCACCGCATCGCCGAGCTCGTCGTGGAACGCGGGGCGCGCGAGGTCGTCGTGGGCTACCCCGCCTCGCTGTCCGGTGACGAGGGTCCCGCCGCCCGGTCGGCACGCGAGTTCGCGACCGTCCTCGCCCGAACCCTCCACCCCGTCCCCGTCCGCCTGGTCGACGAGCGCCTCACCACGGTGACGGCCCAGTCACAACTGCTCTCGGGAGCCTCCTTCGCCAAGAAGGGCGCGAAGGGGGGCAGGGCCCGCCGGTCGGTCATCGACCAGCGGCCGCCACCGTGCTCCTCCAGAGCACCTTGGACCAGGAACGGGCAACAGGCCACCCCCCGGGCGAGATCGTCCGCCCCAGCCAGGGAGAATCATGAACGACAGGGATGCCTACCCCGACGATCCCTCCCGTGGACGCGTCGAGCGCGGTGACGACTACGACCCGCTCACCGATCCCTTCCACGGGCAGCCGCGTCCGCGCGGACGCAGAGCCCGCCCCGAACCCCCTTCGGGCGAGCGGACCGACCTCGGCGGGCGCGCCCAGGCGCGCCCCGCCGCGGGTGACCGCCGCACGCCCGCGGACCCCCGCCGCGCCCCGGGAGACCCCCGCACGTCCGGCCGCGCCCCACGCGCGGGCGCGGACGAGGACCCCGTGAACCCGGGATCCCCAGCACCGGGACGCCGCCGCAGGCCCGGCCCCCCGCCGAACCGTCGCGCCGTGCCGGCGCCGCCGACGCCCTGCGCGGCGGACGCGCCGCGAGGTCCACCGCCAACAGCGACCAGCGTCCCGAGGCGGGCCGCCGACCGTCGCCCGACGGCGGACGACGGCCGCCGACCGGCACGGGTCGTCGCCCCGGCCCGGACGGGGAAGGCCGCCAGGAGCCGGGCGGCGGCCGTCCGGACGGCTCCGGCACGGGCCGAGGCCCGGCGCCTGAGGGCGCGGAGCCCCGACGCCGCGCCGCCGACCCCACACAGGACGCGCTGGCCGCCCTCGCCGACCTCGGCGGCCCCGGCGGCCAGAGCACCGCCCCGACGAACCCCTCCGCCCCGGCCGAGGAGACATCCGGCGCGGGCGTCGGGCCCGGCCCGGCCAGGAGGAGCGCAAGTCCTCGTCACCGTTGTGGGGTGAGGACGACGGTCCCACGCTCTCCTTCCTGGAGGACGACCCGGAACCGGAGCCCCGCCCTCGGCGCGGCCGTCGCAAGCGCGAGGCGCCGGCCGACCCCTCCGCCGGCCGCCGCGGCCGTCGGCGCGCCCCCGAGCCCGCCGCGGACGACGTCGGCGCCGCGCCAGAGGCTCCCCTCGACGCTCCGACCACCGGTTCCACGCCGGTGGTCGACGCGCCCCGCCGCGGCCGCCGCAGGCGCGGCGGCGAGGAGGAGCCGTCCCCCGCGAGGCCGGCCGAGGAGACCACCGGGCGGCGCGGCCGCCGCCGTGCCACCGGCGCTGCGGAGGCCGCCGACAGCGGTTTCCTCGCCGACGTTCCGGCCGACACCGCCGCTCTGGCCGCCTTCGGAGGGCGGTCCGCGCGGGACGGAGACGCTCACGACGACCTCCGCCACGACGGCGGAGCCGCCGGTGAGGCGCACGGCGACGACGGGCACGGCGACGACGCGGACGCGCCGCCCGCCGGTGAACCCGTCGGCCGTCGCGGTCGCCGTCGGCGCGGTCGCGGTGACGTGGAGGCCGCCGACCGCCGGGGCCGCCGCAGGCGCGGCAGGCGTACGGCGGCCGAGGACGCCGCTCCCGAGCCCCGGACGGTCGACGACGACCCGCTGGACGACGAGGACGACGGCTACGAGGAGCCCGACCTCAACGACATCGCCGAGGCCTACGGCGGCAGCCGCAGCAGTCGCAGGAAGCTCAAACAGGCGCAGAAGGCCAAACGGGCGGGCGGGGCCAGGGCCCGCAAACGCAAGGGTGGAAACAGGGGCCGCACGACGACGGCCGCGGCCGCCGTCGCACTCGTCCTGGTCGTCGGGGCGGGCGGATACGGCGCGTTCCGCTACGTGGTTCCCGCCGACTACGGCGGAGAGGGCGTCGGCGAGGTCATCGTCGTCATCGAGGACGGGGACTCCGGAAGCACCGTCGGGGAGCGACTGGTCGAGGCGGGTGTGGTCGCCAGCGTGCGGGCCTTCACCGCCGCCCTCGGCGCCGCGGAGCGCGACGGAGCGGGCGGACTGGTGCCCGGCACGTTCTCCCTGGCGGTCGAGATGAGCGGGGAGAGCGCCGTGGCCCACCTACTCGACCCCGAGAACCGCCTCGGCGGACGGGTGACCGTCCCCGAGGGACTGCGTGCCCACACCGTCGAAAGCCGACCGGGGGTCCTGGAGACACTCTCGGCGGACCTGGGGATCCCGTTGGCCGACTTCGAGGCGGCCTACGAGGACGGTGACGGGCTCGGCCTGCCCGAGTACGCGACCCAGGGCCCCGAGGGCTACCTGTTCCCCCAGACCTACCGGTTCGACCCCGAGGTCGACGCCGGGGCGGTGCTGCGCACCATGGTCACCGAGTTCCGCCGGGTGGCCGAGGCGACCGACCTGGAGGAGCGGGCCGCGCAGCTCAACCTCGAACCCAACGAGATCATGGCGATCGCCGCCATCGTCCAGGCCGAGACCGGAAGGAAGGAGGACATGGCCAACATCTCGGCGGTCGTCCACAACCGACTGGACCAGGGCATGCAGCTCCAGATGGACAGCACGTGCTTCTACGTGCTCGACGCGGAGGGCACGTTCCTCGACGACGAGCAGCGTGCGGCCTGCGAGGCCGACCCGCAGGGCTACGGAACCTACGGCACGACCGGTTTGCCGGCCGGACCGTACGTGGCTCCCGGGCAGGACGCCATCGAGGCCGCGCTGGCGCCGTCCGACGAGGACTACCTGTACTTCGCGCTCATCGACCCCGAGAGCGGCGAGACCGGCTTCTCCAGGACCCTGGCCGAGCACGACCAGATGGTGGCCGAGAACCAGGCCGAGTGGTAGGGAAGGCAGGAGGTGCCGTGCGCGCCGCGGTCCTGGGCTCGCCGGTGGCCCATTCGCTCTCACCGGTCCTGCACACCGCCGCCTACACGGCGCTGGGTCTGGACGACTGGTCCTACGGGTTGCACGAGTGCGACGAGGAGGGCTTGGCGCCCTTCCTCGACCGCCTCGGCCCGGAGTGGGCGGGCCTGTCGCTGACGATGCCGCTCAAGCGCCGCGCGCTGGACCTGGCCGCCGCGGTCACCGACCTGGCGCGCCGGGTCGGCGGGGCGAACACCCTCGTCCGCGCCGACGGCGGCTGGCACGCCCACAACACCGACGTCGAGGGCGTGGCCGTCGCGCTCGCCGAGGCCGGGATCGGCGCTCCGCGCGACGCCGTGGTCCTGGGCGCCGGCGCCACGGCCGCCTCGGTGCTCGCGGCGCTGCGCCGCCTGGGCCTCACCTCGCCCGTCACGGTGCTGGCCCGGGACACCGCCCGCACCGGCGAGGTCACCGCAGCCGCCGAGCGGCTCGGGCATCCGGTCCGGGTGGCCTCGCTCACGGAGATCGGCGACCACCTGGACGTGGACCTGGTCGTGTCGTCCCTGCCCTCGGGGGCGTGCGACCGGTACGCCGAACCGCTGGCCGCCGCGCGCGCCGACCTGTTCGACGTCGTCTACGCGCCGTGGCCCACCGCCGCCGCGCGGGCGGTGTCCGCACGCGGCGGCCGGGTGGTCGGCGGCTTCCCGATGCTCCTGCACCAGGCGGTCGCCCAGGTCCGGCTGATGACCGGTGTCGAGGACGTCCCGGTCGAGGCCATGCGCGCGGCCGGGGAGGCGGAACTGGCCCGCCGCGCGACCGCCGCCGGCGCGTGACCTGAGCAGGTCACGGGTCCTGCTAAAGTAGTGCAGTATCGACTTGGTCCGGTGTGCGCGCATACCGGAGCCGCAAGCGGAGAAGATCCTCCCACCTGCCGGGCACCGCCCGAGTGGGTCCGGTTCGATGGACGGGTCGGACGTGCCGTGCCCGCCTGGCGCCCCTCGGGGCTCCGGCGCACCCGCGTGCCCGCCATCGGGAACACCGGTCGGATCACCCCGCTTGCACATGCTGGCGGGGTTTTCGCGTTTCGAGGGCCCCGACGCGGCCGGAGCGCCCGAAGGTTCGGGATCCCCGGTCGAGCAGGTCGTCCTCCACCCGGCGGACGACCGGTCCCAGGTAATCCGAGAAAGCTAGGGAGGGGTCTCATCAGCGCCGAGCCCCGCATCAATGACCGCATCCGGGTGCCCGAGGTCCGTCTTGTCGGACCCAACGGTGAGCAGGTCGGCATCGTCTCCGTGCAGGACGCACTGCGTCTGGCGCAGGAGTCCGACCTCGATCTCGTCGAGGTCGCGCCGACCGCCCGCCCGCCGGTCGCCAAGCTGATGGACTACGGCAAGTTCAAGTACGAGTCCGCGGTGAAGGCGCGCGAGTCGCGCAAGAACCAGTCGAACACGATCATCAAGGAGATCAAGCTCCGCCCGAAGATCGATCCGCACGACTACGAGACCAAGAAGGGTCACGTCGTCCGGTTCCTCAAGAGCGGGGACAAGGTCAAGGTGACGATCATGTTCCGCGGGCGCGAGCAGTCCCGGCCCGAACTGGGCCGCCGACTGCTGGCGCGACTGGCCGAGGACGTCCAGGATCTTGGCACGGTCGAGTCCCAGCCCAAGCAGGACGGCCGCAACATGGTCATGGTGATCGGGCCGCACAAGCGGCGGTCCGAGCACAAGGCCGAGGCCCGTGCGGCGGCGGGGGACAGGACCCGCCGCCAGCAGCGCGAACAGGCGTAGCGGCGTCAGGGGAAGTCCCCCACCGCCCGGTCGCCGTGAGAGCGGAAGCCGGGTGGTGGGGCGGGCTGTGCGCGAACGGTCCGGAAGCGTCGGTCGGACGGCGCGCCGGGGCCCGCCATAGCAGCGGAAGAACCGCGTCACCAGCCCACCGCTGGTGACGCGCCGACGGAGTAGGAGACGACGGCGACATGCCGAAGAACAAGTCCCACAGCGGAGCCAAGGACCGTTTCAAGGTCACCGGCTCCGGCAAGATCATGCGCCGCCGTGCCAACAAGAACCACATCCTTGAGCACAAGACCTCCAAGCGCAAGCGCAAGCTGAGCAACGAGACCGTGCTCGCTCCCGCCGACACCAAGAGCATCAAGAAGCTCCTCGGCAAGTAGGCCGAACCCTTTCTCCTCCCGTCTGGGAGTGCCCGCGCGGCCGACGCGTTCGGCGCGGTGACGGCCCCGGAGGAGAACAACCTGAAGCGACCACGGCCGCCGGGCTCGCCGAAGCCGGGCCGGTCGGCGCGCCGTGCGCGCCGGAAGAGACAACGAGGGAGTCACAGTGGCACGCGTGAAGCGGGCTCTCAACGCCAAGAAGAAGCGCAAGGTCGTCCTCGACCGCGCCAGTGGTTACCGCGGTCAGCGCTCGCGCCTGTACCGCAAGGCCAAGGAGCAGATGCTCCACTCGATGACCTACTCCTACCGGGACCGCAAGGACCGCAAGGGGCAGTTCCGTCGTCTGTGGATCCAGCGCATCAACGCCGCCTCCCGCGCCAACGGCCTGACCTACAACCGGCTCATGCAGGGCCTGAAGCTGGCCGGCATCGAGGTCGACCGTCGCATGCTGGCCGAACTGGCCGTCAACGACGAGGCCGCGTTCGCCGCCCTGGTGGAGAAGGCCAAGCAGGCCCTTCCCGCCACCGCCGCCTGACGCCCTCGGGAGACGACGCGATGGCGAGCCACGAGTTCACGAGCATCCGTTCGCCCAGGATCAAGGGGGTTCGGCGGCTCGCCAAGCGCACCTTCCGTCAGCGTGAGCGACGCTTCCTGGCGGAGGGGCCGCAGGCGGTCCGGGAGGCCCTGGCCGCCGCGGCCGACGACGGCCGGTCCCACGCGGGAACCGGCGCGGGCGTGGTCGAGGTCTTCGCCACGGCGGAGGCCATGCAGCGCCACATCGATCTGGTGGACGCGGCCCGCGCGGCCGACGTCCCCACCCACCAGGTCAGTCTCGACGTGATGTCGGAGCTGGCCCAGACCGTGACCCCCCAGGGGATCATCGCGGTCTGCGAGTTCGTCGACGTTCCCCTCGACCGGGTCGGCGAGGTCCGGCTGGCGGTCGTGCTCTCGCACGTGCGCGACCCGGGCAACGCGGGCACCGTCCTGCGGACCGCCGACGCGGCCGGGGCCGACGTCGTCGTCTTCACCGACGCCTCCGTCGACCCCTACAACGGCAAGTGCGTGCGCGCCTCCGCGGGAAGCCTCTTCCACCTCCCGGTGGTCGTCGGCGTTCCGGTCTCCCGGGCCGTGAACTTCCTGCGCGGGCGGGGCGCGGCGGTGTGGGCCGCAGACGGTGGCGGCCCGCGCGACCTGCACGGGGTCGCCGACGGGGGCGATCTCGACGGCCCGGTGGGCTGGGTCTTCGGCAACGAGGCCTGGGGGCTGCCCGAGGAGACCGTCGCCCTCACCGACGGCGCGGTCAGCGTCCCGATCTACGGCGGGGCCGAAAGCCTCAATCTGGCCACGGCCGCCGCGGTCTGTCTCTACACCACCGCCCGTCAGCAGCGACGCCCCCGGAGCCCTGGCGACTGACGCCGAGGTCCGAGGCGAACGAAGCCCGTGATCACTCCGCGTAGCGCGCCGAGGCGCCCCCTCGGCGTCCGAACCACACGTCATCGCCGCGGAACGCGCCTGCGCGGGCGGTGGGTGACGGTAGGGTCGTTGCGAAGCCGCCGCCTATGCGGATACCGCGTAGCCGCCTGACCGCCGACCCGGGTGACGGGTGGGGTGGTGCGGTGGGCCACCTCGGCCGGGCAGGCTTGACGACACCGTGTGAGCACGCGTCGCGCCGTCCGGGGAGGAGCCCGGTTTCCGGATCGCGGTGCGCTCGGGGAGTGCTTGTACGCTCGTCGACCGTCGGACGCCCGAACCCGGCCGACCAGGCGTATCAGGTCGGAGTGCAGGGTAGACAACCTGCGGTGGCGCTCGCGGACGTGAGTCGCACGCCATCGGTCAGCGGTCCTGGGCCCGAAGGCGGGCGGTCGTGGATCTTCAAGGGGAGCGGGGAGAGGCGTGGGCAGCGGCCGGCAGGCGGATCACCCGGCGGAGGAGTCAGGCGACGGGACCGGGCACTCCGCGGGGGACCCCGGGCGAGGGGCCGAACCAGTCACCGACATTCCCCATGAATCGGAGAATACGCACGATCCGGGCGTTCGTTCCGCGCGTGCGACGGACGCCGGCGCCACCGACCTGTGGGACGTCGACGGCGTCTCCGGCGGGCCCGGAGGAGCGCCCCTCCACGCCGACGACCTCCCCGACGGGGTCGTGGTCGCCGACGCGCGCGGCCGCGTCGTCCTGTTCAACGCCCAGGCGGCACACCTGACCGCCACCCCCGCCCGCACCGCCCTGGGCCGTCACTTCCGCGAGGTCCTCCCCCTCGTCGGCCCCGACGGCCACGACTGGTGGGACGCCAGCGACCCCTACGGCGCGACCGCGACCGCGTCCGCCAGGCCGAGCGTGCCCTCTACCTGCCCGACGACCGCGAGATCCTCGTCGCCGCCCGGTACGTCCGCGCCCGCCCCGGCGGGGACCTCGTCCGCCT
This sequence comes from Nocardiopsis sp. CNR-923, assembly GCF_001942255.1. Taxonomy (GTDB): domain Bacteria; phylum Actinomycetota; class Actinomycetes; order Streptosporangiales; family Streptosporangiaceae; genus Nocardiopsis. Next base: position 31,583 of record NZ_MKKC01000033.1, on the reverse strand, counting down.
CGTCGTCACTCTCAGGGACGCCGCCACCAGCGCCGACCGCAGCCGCGCCGACCTCGTCTCGGAGGTCGCCCACGAACTCCGCTCGCCCCTGACCAGCGTCAAGGGTTTCACCTCCACCCTGTTGACGAAATGGGAACGGCTCACCGACAAGCAGAAGCTGTTCATGCTGGAGACGGTCAACGCCGACGCCGACCGCGTCACGCGCCTGATCCACGACCTGCTCGACGTCTCCAGGATCGAGTCCGGACGCCTGGAGGTGCGCCGCCAGGTCGTCGACCTCCCCGACGCGGTGCGGCGGGTGGTCGCCGGGCGGGTCGCCGCCGGGGAGTCGGAGGAGCGGTTCCGCGTCGAGACCCGCGGGGAGCTCCCGCAGATGTGGCTCGACGCCGACAAACTCGGCCAGATCCTGTCGAACCTCGTGGAAAACGGGGTGCGGCACGGCGCTGGTACTGTCAGTGTGGTGATCGAGCCGTGTGAAGGAGGAGCAGCGGTGTCGGTGCGCGACGAGGGCCAGGGCATAGCGCCCGAGACCATTCCGCGCGTCTTCCGTCAGTTCTGGCGCAGCAAGCACCGGAGCGGGACCGGCCTCGGGCTGTTCATCGTCAAGGGCCTCGTCGAGGCCCACGGCGGCACGATCACCGTCGGGCGCGCCCCAGCGGCGGCGCCGAGTTCCGATTTACCATGCCCGCCGGGACACCCGAGTTCGTCTGAGCGCTCAGACCTTCGGCCCCGGCGGGCGTTCCAGCGTGCTCGGGCCCGGCGGCGGCACCGTCACCCGGGCGCCCCGCTCGTGCTCGTCCTGTCGGCTTCGTCCGCCCCCGAGGCGGACCGTGACTGCCGCCCGCCCCCGTCACGGGGTCCGGCGGCGAGGCAACCAACCATGTCTGCACCGAACGATTCCTTCGACCCCGTCGAGGTGACCCCCCTGCACCCCGACGAGGTCGCCCGTATGCGTGAGGAGGCTCTGGCCGCCGTCGAGGCAGCCCGAGACCTCGACGAACTCAAGCAGGTCCGGCTCGCGCACGCCTCGGACCGCTCCCCGCTGGCGCTGGCCAACCGGGAGATCGGCGCGCTGCCCCCGGCCGCCAAGGCCGACGCGGGCAAGCGCGTGGGCGGGGCCCGCCGCGACGTGGGCCAGGCCCTCAAGGCCCGCCAGGCCGTCCTGGAGGTCGAGCGCGACGAGCGCGTCCTCGTCGAGGAGCGGGTCGACGTCACCCTGCCCTGGGACCGCGCCGCGCGCGGTGCGCGGCACCCGTTGACCACCGTCGCCGAGCGGATGGCCGACATCTTCGTCGGCATGGGGTTCGAGATCGCCGAGGGGCCCGAGGTCGAGGCGGAGTGGTTCAACTTCGACGCCCTCAACTTCCTGCCCGACCACCCGGCCCGCACCATGCAGGACACCTTCTTCGTGCGCGGCCCCGAGGGCGGCGAGTCCGGGCTGGTCATGCGCACGCACACCTCGCCGGTGCAGGTGCGCGCCCTGCTCGACCGCGAGCTCCCGGTCTACGTGGTCGCGCCCGGCAAGACCTTCCGCACCGACGAGCTCGACGCCACGCACAGCCCGGTCTTCCACCAGCTGGAGGGCCTGGTCGTGGACGAGGGCATCACCCTGGCGCACCTGCGCGGCGCCATCGACGCGTTCGTGCACGGCATGTTCGGCGCGGGTTTGAGGACCCGGTTCCGCGCCTCCTACTTCCCGTTCACCGAGCCGTCCGCCGAGGTGGACATGGAGTGCTTCGCGTGCCGGGGCGCGTCCGTGGGAAACGCGGACGCGCCGTGCCGTACCTGCTCCAGCGAGGGCTGGATCGAGATCGGCGGCTGCGGTGTGGTCAACCCCCGCGTGCTCACCGCCGCCGGGGTGGACCCCGAGGTGTACAGCGGCTGGGCCTTCGGCCTGGGAATCGAACGGACACTGATGTTCGCGCACGGCGTGCGCGACATGCACGACATGGTCGAGGGCGACGTCCGCTTCACCTCGCGTTCGGGAGTGAGAACTGATGCGCGTCCCCATGACCTGGCTGCGGGAGTACGTGGACCTTCCGTCCGACGTCACCGCTCGCGACCTCGCCGCCCGGCTCACCCTGGCCGGCCTGGAGGTCGAGACCGTCGACGAGCTCGGCTCCGACCTCACCGGGCCGATCGTCCTCGGCCGTGTGCTGGAGATCGAGGAGCTCACCGAATACAAGAAGCCCATCCGGTTCTGCCGGGTGGACGTCGGATCGGCCAACGGCACCGGAGAGCCGCAGGAGATCGTCTGCGGCGCCCGCAACTTCGTCGAGGGCGACCTCGTCGTCGTGTCGCTGCCCGGCGCGGTGCTGCCAGGCGGCTTCAGCATCGGAGCCCGCAAGACCTACGGCAGGATGTCCGCGGGCATGATCTGCTCCCCCCCGGAGCTGGGGCTGTGGGAGGACCCGGACGGCATCATCGTCCTGCCCCAGGGCTTCGGCGAACCCGGCGCGGACGCCGTGGGCCCACTCGGGCTGCGCGAGGACGTCCTCGACATCGCCGTCACCCCGGACCGCGGATACGCGCTGTCCATGCGCGGTGTCGCCCGCGACGTCGCCGCCCTGTACGGGGCGGACCTGCGCGACCCGGCGGCGCTCGACGTCCCCGCGCCCACCGGTCAGGGGCACCCCGCCGAGACCGACGCGCGACTGTGCGACCGCTACGTCCTGCGCGGCGTCACCGGGTTCGACCCGCAGGCGCCCACCCCGATGTGGATGCGCCGCCGCCTGCACCAGAGCGGCGTGCGTCCCATCTCCCTGGCCGTCGACGTCACCAACTACGTGATGCTCGAACTCGGCCAGCCGCTGCACGCCTGGGACCGCGCCCGGCTCAGGGGCGGCCTGGCCGTGCGCGCCGCCGCGCAGGGCGAGAAACTGGAGACCCTGGACCACGCCCAGCGGGCCCTGGCCCCCGACGACATCGTCATCGCCGACCCGTCCGGGCCGATCAACATCGCGGGCGTCATGGGCGGCGTGTCCACGGAGATCTCCCTGACCACGACCGAAGTCCTGGTGGAGGCCGCGCACTTCGAGGCGATGCACATCGCCCGCACCTCGCGCCGCCACCAGCTGTCCTCGGAGTCCTCCCGCCGCTTCGAGCGCGGCATCGACTCCCAGGTGCAGCTGGCCGCGGCCACCCGTGCGGTCCGGCTCCTCGGCGAGCTGGGCGGGGCCGACGTCGAGAGCGCCTACACGCACCTCGACGGGTCCACGCCCCGCGAGCCGATCCGGATCGGCGCCGCCCACGCGTCCTCCGTCGCCGGGGTCGACTACCCCGAGGGAACCACGGAAAGGTGGCTGGGCCTCGTGGGCTGCGCGGTCGAGGTCGACGGCGACGAGCTGTCGGTGATCCCGCCGACCTGGCGGCCCGACCTGACCGACCCGAACGACCTGGCCGAGGAGGTCATCCGGTTCGAGGGCTACGAGAACATCCCCTCGATCCCGCCGCGTGCCTCCTCCGGGCGCGGGCTGACCGCCAGCCAGCGGCTGCGTCGGGCGGTCGGGCGGGCCCTGGCGGCGACCGGGTTCGACGAGGTGCTCAGCTACCCGTTCGTCGGTGAGCGCGACCTCGACGGGCTCCAGCTGCCCGCCGACGACGCCCGCCGCGCGAGCCTGCGCCTGGCCAACCCGCTCAACGACGAGGAACCGCTGCTGCGCACCACGCTGCTGCCGGGCCTGGTCAAGGCGCTGGCCCGCAACGTGGGCCGCGGTTTCACCGACGTTTCCCTCTTCGAGACGGGCCTGGTCTACCTGCCCAAGCCCGGGGCGACCCGCGCGCCGCTGCTGCCGGTCGGCCGTGGCCCCAGCGCGGAGGAGCTGGCCCGGATCGACGCCGCGCTGCCCGACCAGCCGCGCCGCGTCGCCGCGGTCCTGGCGGGCGACGCCGAGCGCGCTGGCTGGTGGGGGCCGGGCCGCGCGGCCTCCTGGGCCGACGCCGTCCAGGTCGCGCGTGAGATCGCCCGGATCGCCGGGGTCCCGCTGGAGGTCGAGGCCGACCAGCACGCCCCCTGGCACCCCGGACGGTGCGCCGCGCTGTTCACCCGGGTGGACGGCGAGCGCCTGCTCGTCGGGCACGCCGGTGAGCTCCACCCGCGCACGGTCAAGGCGTTCGGCCTGCCAGAGCGCACGGCCGCCGTCGAGGTCGACCTCGACCGCATCGAGCGGGCCCGCACGAAGACCGTGGCGCCCGTGGTGTCCACCTACCCGGTGGCCATCCAGGACGTCGCGCTGGTCGTGGACGAGTCGGTCCCGGCCGCGGCCGTGAACGACGCCCTGACCGAGGGCGCGGGTGAACTGTTGGAGAGCGTCCGGCTGTTCGACGTGTACACGGGTGAGCAGGTGGGGGAGGGCCGCAAGTCGGTCGCCTTCACCCTGCGCTTCCGGGCCCACGACCGCACGCTGACCGCTGAGGAGGCCACCGCCGCGCGCGACGCGGCCGTGGCCCGGGCCGTCGAACGCACGGGAGCCGCGCCGCGCGCATAGGCGGTGTTCGCTGGGTCCTGCGCTTCGCTTCGGACCCTGGTCAGCGCCGGCGGGGATTCCTCGTCCTCGGCGGCGCCCGTCGCTCGTTCCTCGCCGCGCGCGCCCCCCACTTCGTCACCCTCCACCACCCTCGAACGACGCCTCCGGCGCGGTCATACCCCCGCGAACCCCGCCGGTGCCCGAACCGCCCCTCGGGTGACCGTTCCGAAGTCAGGCCCTGGCCCGAACCGGGCAGCCCCGAGTGCGGGGTGAGAAGGTGCGTCGCCGGGGCGCCTCGCAGTCGCCCCGGCCACCCGGCGCACGGCGAAAACCTCAGCGCGCTGACACGGATTCTGATCGGATTCTTGCCCTGTTTTTCCTGCGTGGAGGGGGTTTTGGCGACGATTGCCAAGGGTAGCGCGCATGAAGTTTAGGTTTCGGGGCATGAAGGATCGTTTTGGCTCTTGCTAGCAGCCGGGTGGAGAACTTAGCCTGCAAGCACCTGACACACTCTGGGGCCCGGGTGTGGGTCGGTTCAACCTGAGTTTTCCGCTGCGCTCATGCGCATGACTCGGCTCGGAGGTCGCCATATGACCGAAACGGTTGTCTCGTCCGCGCTCATCCCCAAGGAACACCGGGAGCCCAGCCGCCTCTGGCACACCTTCTGCGACATGAACACCGTGGCCGCGGGCCCCGAGTTCGTCGTGGAGCGCGCGGAGGGTGTGTGGCTCTGGGACACGGCCGGCGACCGGTACCTGGACGGCACGTCCAGCCTCTGGTATTGCAACGTCGGGCACGGTCGTACCGAGATCGCGGACGCGGTGCATCGCCAGATCAGTGCCCTCGACGCCTACACCGTCTACGGCGACTTCACCAACCGGCCCGCGCGGGAACTGAGCGAGCGCCTGGCCGCGCACGCACCGGTCGACGACGCCAAGGTCATCCTGACCTGCGGGGGCGGCGAGTCGATCGAGACCGCCACCAAGCTCGCCCGTCGCTACTGGGACGTCCTGGGCCAGCCCCAGCGCACCCACCTGATCAGCCGCACCGGTGGATACCACGGCCTGCACGGCTTCGGCAGCAGCATCATCGGCATGGAGCGCTTCCGCGCCGGCTTCGGCCCTCTCGTGGAGGACACCTCCGTGGTCCGGCACGACTCCGCCGCGGCGTTGGAGGCCGAGATCCTGCGCGTGGGTCCCGACCGGGTCGCGGCCTTCTTCGCCGAGCCGGTCATCGGGGCCGGAGGCGTGTTCCCGCCGACCGAGAACTACTTCGCCGAGGTCGCGCGGATCTGCCGCAGGTACGGCGTGCTCTTCGTCGTGGACAGCGTCATCTGCGGCTTCGCCCGCATGGGCAACTGGTTCGGGATCGAGCGCTTCGGCGTGAGCCCGGACATGATCGTGTTCGCCAAGGGCGTCTCCAGCGGGTACCTGCCCCTGGGCGGTGTGGTGACCAGCGGGCGGATCGCCGACCCCTTCTGGAACGAACCGGGCAACGCGTTCCTGCACGGCACCACCTACGCCGGGCACCCCGCGTGCTGCGCCGCGGCCATGGCCAACCTGGACATCCTGGAGCGCGAGGACCTGTTCACCGTGGCTCTGGAGGTCGAGCGTCACCTCGACAGTGCGCTGCGCACCCTGGCCGACCACCCGCTGGTGGCGGAGGTGCGCTCGGGGGTCGGCGTCATGGGCGCAGTCGAGCTCACGCGGGAGGCGCTCGTCGACCGGGGGATCACCACGGCGGAGGTGTTCGCCGAGGCGCGTGCCCGCGGCGTCATCCTGAGGCCGGTGCCCACGGCGCTGCTCGTCTCGCCGCCGCTGGTCATCGCGTGGGAGCAGATCGACCACCTGGTCTCCACCCTCGCGGCAGCCTTGGACGCGGTGGCGGCGCGGCACTAGGGCGTGTGCCCGCCCGTCGCGAGCGGCGCGTGCGGTGGGGTTGTCGCAGGGCCGAGGAAGGTGTGAGGGGTGGGGCCCCTGCGACTGATGGGAACGCGGCGAGAGCCGTGCCGGGGCGTCGCGCGGCAGGGTGCGTAGCCGCTGACGAGTCCCTGACCGTCGGTGTCCCCGCCGTCGTCCGGGGGCACGGCGGGGACACGGCCGAGGACGTTCCCCTCCGACGGCCGCCGTCCCCGAGCGGCCCCTCGACTCCGTGCAGCGGCAGCCGACGCGTACTCCTCCGCGTCGGGCACACGTGTCCGACCGTGCTGGTGCGCATCTCGCCCATCGAGTATTATTTTCTGGGAAGATACTTCTTGTGGGTGAAATGGGCGTGACACGTCCATGAGGGGACGGGGACATGACCGCGGGGACGACGGGTGCCAGGCCGGACACGGGGGCCGAACCGCCCAGTGACGACGACCTCATCACGGCCTGGGGCCTGGTGCACGAGGCGGTGAACGCCCTCCAGCCCGCGTTGCTCGGCGGAGTGACGCCCGACGGCCGGGACATGGCCGGCCCCTGGTTCGAGGTGCTCATACGGCTCCAGCGCACCCCTGGCCACCGCCTCCCGATGAGCCGTCTGGCCCGCGAGGTCAGCCTGAGCACGGGCGGCTTCACCAAACTCGCCGACCGGCTGGAGCGTGAGGGCTACCTGGAGCGGGAGTCCTGCGACTCCGACCGCCGGGTCGTGTACGCGACGCTCACCGAGACCGGCCTGGCCTTCATCGGCGAGGTGCGCGTCAAGCACGTCGAACGGCTGCGCGAGCACGTCCTGGGCCCGCTCGGCTCGGACGGGGTACGACAACTGGCCGCGCTCGCGCGTACTCTCCGTGACAGCGCCTGTCACTGAGGGTCCGTGCGGGCCGGACATCTCGTAGTCGTTTCCCTCCGACACTCCCATGGCGATCCGCCCGAACGTGTCGAAAACATCCCACGCGCCGCCGACCCCGTGTAGGTTGGCGGGAGTTCTTGGGCCCCGGGCGGGGTGGGCCGCGGGCGAAGAGGCACCGGGGGAAATGATGAGACTTTTCACGACTGCGGCGCAGATGAGGCCGATTCCCCGGTCCTCGCGCTTCCGCAACGGCGGCGTCTCCTTCTGGTTCCGCGAGTCCGGGTTGCCCGAGCGGCGCGCGGCCCTGCCGGGTGACGCGGACTACGACGTTTGCGTGGTCGGCGCTGGTTACACGGGTCTGTGGACCGCCTACTACCTCAAGAAGGCCCAGCCGGACCTGCGGGTGGCCGTCGTCGAGCGCGAGTTCGCCGGATTCGGCGCCTCTGGTCGTAACGGAGGGTGGTTGTCGGCCGAGTTCGCGGGCTCCCGCGAACGGTACGCGCGGTCACACGGCAAGTCCGCCATGATCGCCCTGCAACGCGCGATGATGGCCACCGTCGACGAGGTCGTCTCCGTGGCCGAGGCCGAGGGGATCGAGGCCGACATCGTCAAGGGCGGGATGCGTCTGGTCGCCACCAACGCCGCCCAGCGCGAGCGCCTGGCCGAGGAGATCGACTACCTCCAGGAGTGGGGCTACTGGCCCGACGACATCCACCTCGTGGAGGCCGACCACGAACCGCGCCTGGCGGTCCACGGCGCAGTCGCCGCCGCCTACTCCCCGCATGCTGCCCGGGTCCAGCCCGCCAAGCTCGCCACCGGTCTGGCCCGCGTGGTGGAAGCGCTCGGCGTCGACGTCTACGAGGGCACCGCCGTGCGGGAGATCCGCTCCCGCACCGGCGCCGCGCGCCCCGCCGCCGTCACCGATCACGGCACCGTCTACGCCGACCACGTCGTCCGGGCCACCGAGGGCTTCACCTCCACCCTGCGCGGACAGCGCCGAGAGTGGCTGCCGATGAACTCCTCGATGATCGCCACCGAGCCGATCGCCCCCGCCCTGTGGGAGAAGATCGGATGGAACGGGCGCGAGGTCCTCGGCGACACCGCGCACTCCTACGTCTACGCCCAGCGCACCGCGGACGACCGCATCGCCATCGGCGGCCGGGGCGTGCCCTACCGTTTCGGCTCCGCGCGGGACCGGGACGGCGCCACCCAGCCCCAGGCCATCGCCGAACTCTGGCGCGCCCTGACCCGCATGTTCCCCGACGTGGCCGACGTGCCGGTCGAGCACGCCTGGTCCGGGGTGCTGGGGGTGCCCCGCGACTGGTGTCCGACAGTGCACCTGGACGCCGAGACCGGCCTGGGCTGGGCGGGCGGCTACATCGGCAGCGGGGTGGCGACCAGCAACCTGGCCGGGCGCACCCTGCGCGACCTGATCCTGGGCCGGGAGACCGACCTGACCCGTCTGCCGTGGGTCGGCCACCAGGTCCGCGGTTGGGAGCCCGAACCCCTGCGCTGGGTCGGCACGCAGGTCATCTACGGCCTGTACCGCACCGCCGACCGGCGCGAGTCCCGCACGCCCGAGGAGCGCGCCCACACCTCCCGCTTCGCCGGACTGGCCACGCGCATCGCCGGTCGCTAGGGCGTGTGCCGCGCACGCATACCCCGCCGCGCGACGGGCGCCATCCCGGCACACGCCCCAGGAACGCGTCCCCACCCACGCCCGGTCCACCTGGCCGGGGCCCTTCGGGTACGTTTGCATAAACTTGCAGAGGCGTGCATGATAGTTCAGTCAGGTTCGAATGGGGGAGCACCATGAGATACACCGCCGCGATCGCCGGAGCCAGCGGATACGCCGGAGGCGAGCTGCTGCGCCTGCTGCTCGGCCACCCGGAGATCGAGATCGGCGCCCTTACCGCCGGCGGCAACGCCGGATCCCCCCTCATCGAACACCAGCCGCACCTGCGCCCGCTCGCCGGCCGTGTGCTGGCCCCCACGACCGTGGAGGAACTGCGCGGCCACGACGTCGTCTACCTCGCCCTGCCGCACGGTCAGTCCGCCGACATCGCCCAGCGGCTGGGCGAGGACGTCCTGGTCGTCGACTGCGGCGCGGACTTCCGGCTCAACGACGCCTCCGCGTGGGAACGCTTCTACGGCACACCGCACGCGGGCACCTGGCCCTACGGCCTCCCGGAACTGCCCGGACAGCGCGAACGTCTCACCGGCGCGCGGCGCGTCGCCGTACCCGGATGCCACGTCACCGTCGCCACCCTCGCCCTCTTCCCCGGTTTGGCCGAGCAGTTGGTCGAGCCCGACCTGACCGTCGTCGCCGTCACCGGCGCCTCCGGAGCGGGCAAGCGCCCAAACCGCACCTGGTCGGCAGCGAGATCATGGGCGCCCTCAGCCCCTACGCGTCGGCGGCGCCCACCGGCACAACCCCGAGATCGTCCAGAACCTGACCGCCGTCACCGGCGAACCGGTCCGGCTGTCCTTCACCCCGGTCCTCGCCCCGCTGCCGCGCGGCATCCTCGCCACCTGCACCGCGCCGCTGCGCCCCGGCGTCACCGCCGACCAGGTCCGGGCCGCCTACGAGACCGCCTACGCCGACGAGCCCTTCACCGCACTCCTGCCCGAGGGCACCTGGCCCAGCACCGCCATGACGCTCGGCGCGAACACCACGCTCGTCCAGGTCACCGTCGACCCCGACGCGAACCGGATGGTCGCCGTCGCCGCCCTCGACAACCTCACCAAGGGCACCGCGGGCGGCGCCGTCCAGAGCACGAACCTCGCCCTCGGGCTGCCCGAGACGACCGGTCTTCCGCTCACCGCGGTCGCCCCCTAGGGCGTGCACGGCGGACACACCCCCCGCTGCGCGACGGGCAGCATCCACCACACACGCCCTCGACCAGGAAGGCACACCGTGAGTGTCACCGCCCCCCGGGGCTTCCGCGCCGCCGGAGTCGCCGCGGGTCTGTCCACCGGCGGAGCCGGGACGTCGCCGTCGTCGTCAACGACGGACCCTCCCGCGCGGCCGCTGCCGTGTTCACCGAGGCCGCCGACCGCGCGGCGCCGGTGCTGTGGTCCGCTCGGGTCGTCGCGGGCAAACGCGTGCGCGCCGCCGTCCTGCACTCCGACGGCGCCAACGCGGGAACCGGTCCCCCCGGCTTCCAGGACGTCCACGCCGTCGCCGAGCACGCCGCCGACGCCCTGTCCGACTCCGCCGCCGAGATCGTGCTCTGCTCCAGCGGTCCGCTCTCGGTCCGACCGCCCCTCGACGCCCTGCGCGACGGCGTCACCGCCGCGCTCGACGAGGCGGGCCGGAGCGGGGGCCTGGCCGCCGCCGACGCCATCCGCACCACCGACACCGTCGCCAAGTTCGTCTTCCGGCGTGGGGACGGCTTCACGGTCGGTGCGATGGCCAAGGGTCCCGACGCCTCCGTGGCCTCGGTCCAGTGCGTCATCACCACCGACGCAGACCTGACCGCCGAGCGCTGCCAGGAGCTGCTGGCCGCCGCGGTCGCCAAGACCTTCCCCCCGCTGACCGCCACCAACGACACCGCCCTGCTCATGGCGAGCGGCGCCAGCGGTGTCCGACCCGATCCGGACGCCTTCGCCGTTCTGCTCACCGAGGTGTGCGCCGACCTCGCCGCCCAGGTCGCGCCGACGCCCCCGGCGACGCCGCGCCGACGACCGACGTCCCCGCCACCGACCACGGAAACTCCGGATGATCTCCCGACCGCCCAAACACGGCACGAACCCCGCACCCGACCGAGACCCGCAGGACGAGCGGGCCCAGGCCATCGACAAGGCCGCCAACCTCATCGAGGCGCTGCCCTGGCTCTCCCGCTTCCACGGCCGCACCGTCGTCGTCAAGTACGGCGGCAACGCCATGGTCAGCGAGGAGCTGCGGGTCCGCTTCGCCGAGTCCGTCGTCTTCCTCTACTACGCCGGCCTGTGCCCCGTCGTCGTCCACGGGGGCGGTCCCCAGATCAGCGCGCAGCTCGAACGGGCGGGGGTGCAGTCCACCTTCACCGCCGGGCTGCGCGTGACCACCGACGAGGCCATGGACATCGTCCGCATGGTCCTCACCGGCCAGGTCAACAGGGAGATCGTCGGACTGGTCAACCAGCACGGCCCGTTCGCCGTCGGGCTGTCGGGCGAGGACGCCAACCTCCTCACCGCCGAACGCAAGACCGTCACGGTCGACGGCGAGACCGTCGACATCGGACGCGTGGGCGAGGTGACCGCCGTCGATCCCGGAGCCGTGGCCGCCCTCATCGCCGACGGCAGGATCCCCGTCGTCTCCAGTGTCGCCCGGGCCGACGACGGCGGCGTCTACAACGTCAACGCCGACACCGCGGCGTCCGCGCTGGCCGTCGCCCTGGGCGCCAGCAAGCTCATCATGCTCACCGACGTCGAGGGCCTGTTCGCCGACTACCCCGACAACACCGAGCTGATCAGCCGCCTCGACGTCGACGAGCTGCGCTCCCTGCTCCCCACCCTGTCGTCGGGCATGGTGCCCAAGATGGAGGCCTGCCTGCACGCCGTCGAGGGCGGTGTGCCCCAGGCGCACATCATCGACGGTCGCGTCCCGCACTCGCTCCTGCTGGAGGTCTTCACCGACCAGGGCGTGGGCACCATGGTCGCCGACGAGGAACTCGAATCCGCCCTGTTCGCCGGGAACGGCCACCACCCGCGCCCCTGGCGCCCCATCGACACCACCATCCACAGCACAGGAGGCGTGAAGTGACCAACGGTGCCACCCTGCGCGAACGGTTCTCCGCCGCGCTCATGCCCACCTACGGAGTGCCGCCCATCGCGCTCACCCTCGGGCGCGGTTGCGAGGTCTACGACGCCGACGGCCGCCAGTATCTGGACCTCATCGCGGGGATCGCCGTCTCCAGCCTCGGCCACGGGCACCCCGCCCTCGTCAAGGCCGTCGCCCACCAGGCCGCCACGCTCGCCCACACGAGCAACCTGTTCGTCCACGAACGCGAGGTCGAACTCGCCGAACGGCTCATCGGACTCCTCGGCGGCGACGCCAAGGTCTTCTTCGCCAACTCCGGCACCGAGGCCAACGAGGCCGCGCTCAAGCTCGTCAAGCGCGCCGCCGGGCCCGGCCGCCACTACTTCGTCGCCGCCACGCTCGGCTTCCACGGCCGCACCTCCGGCTCCCTCGCCCTGACCGGCAAGGACGCCATCCGCGAGCCCTTCGGACCCTACGGCATGGACGTGCGGTTCGTCCCCCACGGCGACCTCGACGCCCTCACCGCCGCCGTCGACCAGGGCTGCGTCGCCGTCTTCACCGAACCGACCCAGGGCGAGGCCGGGGTCGTCCCCGCGCCCGAGGGCTACCTGGCCGGCGTCCGCGCCGTGTGCGACGAAACCGGCGCGGCCTTCGTCCTCGACGAGATCCAGAGCGGCATCGGCCGCACCGGTCAGTGGTTCGCCCACCAGGACGCGGGCGTGCGCCCCGACGTCCTCACCCTGGCCAAGGGCCTGGGCGGCGGGCTGCCCATCGGCGCCTGCGTCGGCTTCGGCCGCTACGCCGACGCCTTCCAGAAGGGCGACCACGGCTCCACGTTCGGCGGCAACCCCGTCGCCTGCGCGGCCGCCCTCGCCGTCCTCGACACCATCGAGGCCGAGGGACTGCTCGCCCATACCGCCGTGATGGGCGACCTGCTCGCCGAGCAGCTCGAAGTCGTCGAACACCCGCTCCTGGAGGGACAGCGCGGCAGTGGACTGTGGCGGGCGCTGGCCCTGGCAGCTCCCGTCGCCGCCCACGTCCAGGAACAGGCCGCCGTGCGCGGCTTCCTCGTCAACGCCGTGGGCCCCGAGACCATCCGCCTCGCCCCGCCCCTGGTCATCACCCCCGAACAGATCGGCGTGTTCATCGAGGCGCTGCCGACCGTCCTCGACGCCGCCGAGGCCGCGGCCAGCAAGGAGACGCAGTCATGACCCGGCACTTCCTGCGCGACGACGACCTCTCCCCGGCCGAACAGGCCCGGGTGCTGGACCTCGCCGACGCGATGAAGAAGGACCGCTTCGACCGCCGTCCGCTCGCGGGGCCGCGGACCGTCGCGCTCCTGTTCGACAAGCCCTCCACCCGGACCCGGCTCTCCTTCAGCGTCGGCGTCAGCGACCTCGGAGGCGCCCCGTTGGTGGTGGACACCGCCACCACCCAGATGGGCCGGGGAGAACCGCTGGAGGACACGGCCCGTGTCCTGGAGCGCCAGGTCGCCGCCGTCGTCTGGCGGACCTTCGCCCAGGCCGACCTGGAGACGCTCGCACGGTTCAGTTCGGTGCCCGTCGTCAACGCCCTCACCGACGAGTTCCACCCCTGCCAGATCCTGGCCGACCTCCAGACCGTGCGCGAGCACAAGGGAACCCTGGCGGGGCTCACCCTCGCCTACCTCGGCGACGGTGCCAACAACATGGCCCACTCCTACCTCCTGGGCGGCGCCACGGCCGGCATGCACGTGCGCGTCGCGGCACCCGAGGGCCTGCGCCCCGACCCCGCCGTCCTGGCCCGCGCCGCCGAGATCGCCGCCGGCACGGGCGGATCGGTCACCGTCAGCGCCGACCCACGCGGGGCGGCCGACGGAGCCGACGTCCTGGCCACCGACACCTGGGTGTCCATGGGCCAGGAGGACGAGGCGGCCGACCGCGAGGCGCCCCTGCGCCCCTACATCGTCGACTCCGCCCTGCTGGCCGCCGCGCACCCCGAGGCGATCGTCCTGCACTGCCTGCCCGCCTACCGGGGCAAGGAGATCGCGGCCGAGGTCATCGACGGTCCCCGGAGCGTGGTGTGGGACGAGGCGGAGAACCGCCGCCATGCCCAGAAGGCCCTCCTCGCCTTCCTCCTGGACTCCGAAGCTGACGCCGGGAGCGAGCGCCGATGACCAACGAGGGCGGCTCCGCGCCGATGACCAAGGCGGCCCGGCACGCCCGGATCACCGACGTCCTCACCCGCGAGGACGTCCGCTCCCAGGGCGAGCTGGCCAAGCGCCTGGCCGCGGCCGGCGTCCAGGTCACCCAGGCCACACTGTCCCGGGACCTGGACGAGCTCGGGGCGGTCAAGCTCCGCACCGCCGACGGGCACCTGGCCTACGTCCTGCCTGGGGAGGGCGGGGAGCGCCTGCAACGCACCCGGCCCGACACACTCGACCTCTCTGAGGCCTCCGGCGCCCGTCTGACCCGACTCGCCGAGGACCTGCTGGTCTCGGCCGAGGCCTCCGCCAACATGGTCATCGTCCGCACTCCGCCCGGAGCCGCCCAGTTCCTGGCCTCGGCCATCGACCACACCGACTTCCACGCCATTCTGGGCACCATCGCCGGGGACGACACCATCCTGGTGATCTCCCGCGACCCGGGGGGCGGCGAGGACCTGGCCGACGCTCTGCTGCGCCTGGCCGACCGAAGATGACGGGCGCGGCCCCGCCGCACCCCCGCACGTCCACGACCACGTTCCACCGAAGGAGACCACCATGGCCGATCAGCCCGGCACCGAGACGCCAGCGCCGGCCAGCCCGAGGCACTGCGCCTGTGGGGCGGCCGCTTCGAGGGCGGCCCGGACCAGGCGCTGGCCCGGCTCTCGCTGAGCACCCACTTCGACTGGCGGCTCGCCCGCCACGACATCGCCGGATCACGCGCGCACGCCCGCGCGCTGCACCGGGCCGGGCTGCTCACCGCCGACGAACTCGACCGGATGACCGAGGGGCTGGACCGCCTGGAGGCCGACGTCGCCTCGGGCGCGTTCACGCCCGTCTTCGAGGACGAGGACGTGCACACCGCCCTGGAGCGCGGTTTCATCGAACGGGTCGGCCCCGAACTCGGCGGACGGCTGCGCGCCGGACGGTCCCGCAACGACCAGATCGCCACCCTCGTGCGCATGTACCTGCGCGAGGAGGCCCGCTCCATCGCCGACGAGGTCCTGGCGCTGGTCCAAGCCCTGGCCGACCAGGCCGCGGCGCACCCCGACGCCGCCATGCCCGGCCGCACCCATCTCCAGCACGCCCAGCCCGTGCTCCTGGGCCACCAGCTGATGGCGCACGCCTGGCCGCTGCTTCGCGACGTCGAGCGCCTGCGCGACTGGGACCGCCGGGCCGCCGTGTCCGCCTACGGGTCGGGGGCGCTCGCCGGATCGTCGCTGGGCCTGGACCCGGAGGCGGTCGGCGCCGAACTGGGCTTCCCCGCCTCGGCGGAGAACTCGATCGACGGCACGGCCGCCCGCGACGTCGTGGCCGAGTTCGCCTTCGTCACCGCCATGATCGGCGTCGACCTGTCCCGCCTGTCGGAGGAGGTCATCCTCTGGGCGACCAAGGAGTTCTCCTTCGTCACCCTCGACGACGCGTTCTCCACGGGCTCGTCGATCATGCCGCAGAAGAAGAACCCCGACGTCGCCGAACTCGCCCGGGGCAAGGCGGGCCGACTCGTCGGCGACCTCACCGGTCTGCTCACCACCCTCAAGGGGCTCCCGCTCGCCTACAACCGGGACCTGCAGGAGGACAAGGAGCCGGTCTTCGACGCCGTCGACAGCCTCCACCTGCTGCTGCCCGCGATGACCGGCATGATCGCCACGCTCGCCTTCCACACCGAACGCATGGCGGAGCTGGCGCCGCAGGGCTTCTCCCTGGCCACGGACATCGCCGAGTGGCTTGTCCGCGAGCGGGTGCCCTTCCGCGAGGCGCACGAGATCGCCGGGTCCTGCGTACGCCTGTGCGAGGAGCGCGGGATCGACCTGCCCGACCTGAGCGACGAGGACTTCGCGGCCGTCTCCGGGCACCTGACGCCGAAGGTGCGCGAGGTCCTCACCGTCCAGGGCTCCCTCGCCTCCCGCGCGGGCAGGGGCGGCACCGCCCCCGTCCGCGTCGCCGAACAGCTGGAACGCCTGCTCGCCGGGGTCGCCGGGCACCAGGACGGCTGGCTCGCCGAGTAGCGGCGGCCCACACCGTCGACGGGCGCCTCCCTCCGGGGGGCGCCCGCCCGCGCGTCGCCCCCGTCCGCGAACCGCCCAGGACGCCAGCGGAGCAGCCCCGCCTGGATCGCGCAC
This sequence comes from Nocardiopsis sp. CNR-923, assembly GCF_001942255.1. Taxonomy (GTDB): domain Bacteria; phylum Actinomycetota; class Actinomycetes; order Streptosporangiales; family Streptosporangiaceae; genus Nocardiopsis. The sequence continues at coordinate 15,296 of NZ_MKKC01000033.1, read as the reverse complement.
CCTCCCAGCGCGTCCGCTTCCACGGCCCGGACCGCCCGCTCCCCGTCCATTTCGGCGTTCCCCCAGTACCCGGGGGGCGCGTGCGGTAGCGTCCTGAATCTGCGGGCACCAAACGTGGCCTTGTCTGTACTCCCCGCGCACAGCGGGATCGCGCGCCCCCGGGCTCGGTCCACCGCGTGACGGACGCGTCGGATGGTCGGTCCGCCGGGCGCGGCGACGCCGAACCGGGTGCCCGCGACCAGTCGGTGGGGAAGGAGTGCGATGGGACAGCCGGGCGCCGCCGGGCACGGCATCAGAGCACAGCTCAACAGGATGGTGCTGATCCCCAGCATCACCTTCCTCGCTCTGTTCGCCGTTCTGAGCACGGCCACGCTCGTCCAGGCGGTGTCCCTCCGCGCGGCCGTGAACGACGGACGCGACGGCATCGAACTCGCCGACGCGCTCGGCCGCCTCCAGGAGGAGCGCCGGCTCAGCGTCGAGTTCCTCGCCGACCCCGGCCCCGAGTCGCGCCGGGCCCTCGCCGACGCCGCGGAGTCCACCGACGCCTCCCTCGACCGCGTCCGCGACCTGCGCGGCAGCCTGGGTTCGCGCGACGAACCGGGCGTCGCCGACCTCATCGACGCGTTCTTCGCCTCGCTGGACGACGTCGAGTCCACGCGGGACGACAACCTCGTCGACCCCGGCGAGACCGAGGCCACCCTCGCCGCCTACACCACCGCCGTCCACCACGCATCCGCCTCTACTCCAGCATCGCGCGCGCCCTCGACGACGGACCCGCCTCCGCCGAGGCCTCCGCCGCCACCGACCTGATGTGGGCGATGGAGAGCTTCAGCCACGCCGACGCGCGCGTCAGCGCGATCCTGGCGTGGGACCGCCTCACCCGCGAGGACCAGCTGCGCGTCGCCGAACTCGCCGCCGACACCCGCCACCGCGTGACCTCCGCCCGCCCCGGCCGGGCCGTGCTCGGTCCCGGGGTCCCCACCGCGCTCGCCCTCGCCGAGAGCGACGCCTGGCGCGCGGCCCTCGACATCACCGACACCCTCGCCCGCCACGAACCCCCCGTCGCCATCGACCCCCTGACCGCCGAGCCGACCCGCGGCACCACACCGCCCTCGGGACTCGACGGGTGGCGCGAGGCGGCCGACCGCGTCACCACCGACCTCGGCGCGGTGATCGAGACCCGCACCTCCTCCGTGGTCACCGCCGGCGAGGACGCCAGCTCCTGGATGCTGACCCTCGCCTTGGGCGGCGGCATCATCTCCCTCTTCGCGGGCACCCTCGCCTACGGTGTGGCCGCCCGCTCGGCCAGCAGGCTCACGTACCGCCTCGCCAAACTGCGGGCCGAGACGCTCGGCACCGCCCGCTCCGACCTGCCCCGCATCGTCCGACGCCTGGAGGCGGGGGACACCGTCGACCTCGACGCCGAGATGAAGCAGCTCGACCACGGCGACGACGAGGTGGGGCAGGTCGCCGACGCGTTCAACATCGCACAGCGCACCGCGGTCAGCGCCGCCGTCAAGCAGGCCGACCTGCGCGCGGGCGTCAACCGGGTGTTCCTCGGCATCGCCCACCGCAACCAGTCGCTCGTGCAGCGCCAGATCCAGCTCCTGGACCGGGTGGAGCGCGAAGAGGAGGACCCCGACCTGCTGGAGAGCCTCTTCCAGCTCGACCACCTGGCCACCCGGGGCCGCCGCCACGCGGAGAACCTGATCATCCTGGGCGGGGCCCAGCCCGGTCGCCGCTGGCGCCACCCCATCCCCCTGATGGACATCCTGCGCGGGGCCATCTCCGAGACCGAGGAGTACGCGCGGGTCAGGGTGGCGTCAGCGCCCGAACTCTCGCTGGCCGGGGCGGCGGTCGCCGACGTCATCCATCTGCTCGCCGAACTCGTCGAGAACGCCACCGCCTACTCCCCCCCGCACACCGAGGTCACCATCGCCACCGAGACCGTGCCCAAGGGCGTCGCCGTCGAGGTCGAGGACCGCGGGCTGGGCATGACCGAGGACGCCCTGGCCAAGGCCAACACCACCCTGAGCGAGGCGCCGGAGTTCGACGTGATGGGCCCGGGAACCGACGCCCGGCTCGGGCTGTTCGTCGTGGCCCGCCTCGCGCACAAACACGGCATCGGCGTCCAGTTGCGCTCGTCGCCGTACGGGGGGACGCGCGCGGTGGTCCTCATCCCCTCAGCCCTGATCACCTCCACCCCCGGCGCCGGGTCCGAACGCTCCAGGATCGGTGGTGCGGCGCCGCCCGGCGAGCCAGCCGAGCGCGGGCCGCGCGAGGCCCACCGGTCACAGGACCTGCTGGCCGCCGCGGGAGGTCCGTCCGGTCGGCAGCGTCCCCTCCTGCGTCCGGTGCCGCCCCACTCCGACGGCGGCGGTGTCGACCGTGCTCCACGCGTGTCCGGGGCGCCAGTGTTGCGCCAGGTGCCCGATCTGGCGGTCGCGGACGGCGGAGCCGACGCCGCGGGCGACCATGACCTGTCGGACCCCGCCGCTGGCGAGGACGCGGATCCCCGTCCGGCGGGCGACGCCACGCGCCTGCCGCGGCGCGGGACCGGCGGCGCTCGTGGCGGCGGCCGGGTGGGCGGCGGCCCCGACCGGCCCGGGCTGCCCAGGCGCAGGCGACAGGCCAGCCTCGCACCGCAACTCAGGGAGGATCGGGGCGCGGACTCCGCACCGAAGGCGCAGGGCAGGACTCCGGAGCAGGCCCGCCGACTGATGGACGCCTTCAGCGCGGGCACACGGCGGGGCCGAGCCGAGGACGTCGACGGGAGCGAACACGCAAGTGACGGTCAGGTCGGTGCGAGCGCCGACGATCACACGGGAGAGAGCGACTGAGATGGTGGGCAAGAGCAAGGCCGCGGACAACCTGGACTGGTTGTTGGACGACTTGGTGGACCGCGTCGTCGGTGCGGACCACGCGATCGTGCTGTCGGCCGACGGGCTGTCCCTGGGACGTTCCCGGGCGTTGACCCCCGCGGACGCCGAGCACCTGTCGGCACTGGCGTCCGCGTTCCAGAGCCTGGCGCGGGGGACCGGGCGGCACTTCGGCGGCGGCGAGGTCCGTCAGACCGTGGTCGAGATGGAGCACTCCTATCTCTTCGTCACCGCGGCGGGGGCGGGGGCCTGCCTCGCCGTGCTGGCCGGCGAGGACGCCGACGTCGGTCTGGTGGCCTACGAGATGAACCTGCGGGTCAAGAGGGTGGGGCAGTTCCTCACGGCCGCGCCCCGGCGGCCCGCGGGACTCAGCGCCATGGGAGGGACCGGTTCGTGAACACGTCGGGCGAACAACGGGGCCTCGCCCTGCCCGGTCCGGTGCCCGCGGAGGGGGCGGGCACCGGACGGTCGGGGCGGGGGTCGGGCGGCGGCCCGGCCGAGCCTGGTACAGGGGGAGGACCCATCCCAGCTCCGAGGGGCCCTCGGCGGGCGTGCTCGCGGGCGACGCCCCGGGAGGATCGCTGGTCCGCCCCTACACGATGACGCGTGGGCGCACCCGCCCCAGCGACTTCGGGCCGCCGCTGGACATGATCACCATCGTCGTCGCCGCCCGCGGTCGGGACGACCGGCCCCTGGAACCCGAGCAGCGGGAGATCGTCCGGCTGTGCCGGCGGCCGATCTCGGTCGCGGAGATCTCGGCACGGCTCGACGTCCCGCTGACCGTGGTGAAGGTGCTCCTGGGCGACCTCGTCGCCGAGGGGGACGTTCGCACCCGGGCCGCCGTGCCCGTGACCCAGCTTCCCGAGAAGAAAGTACTTCAGGCGGTACTCGATGGCATCCGCAGACTCTGAGACCAGGCCGGGGGCCCGCGAGCCGCTCCAACAGGAGCCGATCCCGCAGGCGGTCAAGATCATCGTCGCCGGGGGGTTCGGCGCGGGCAAGACCACGATGGTCGGCTCCGTCAGCGAGATCGCCCCGCTGAGCACCGAGGAGCTCATGACCGAGGCCAGCTACGGGGTGGACGACACCGGAGGGGTGGAGGACAAGACGACGACCACGGTCGCCCTGGACTTCGGCCGCATCACGATCAACGAGGACATCGTGCTGTACCTGTTCGGCACGCCCGGCCAGGACCGCTTCTGGTTCATGTGGGACGAACTGTCAGAGGGGGCGCTCGGCGCGGTCGTGCTCGCGGACACGCGCAGGCTCGACACCTGCTTCCACGCGGTCGACTTCTTCGAACGGCGGGGGGTGCCGTTCGTGGTCGCGGTCAACCGGTTCGACGGTGCCGACGACTACCGGGTGGAGGAGGTGCGCGAGGCACTCGACGTCACCGAGGGGGTGCCGATCCTGCTGGCCGACGCCCGAGTCCGGGAGTCGTGCAAGGAGGTGCTGGTCGAGCTGGTCACGCACGTGCTCAGAGTGCGGAGTCCGGCGCTGAGCGGATAAGTCCGGCCGCCCCCGGCGCCCGGTGGGCGGGTGGGCCCGGTATACGTTCGGGAGACACGCCCGTGAACGCGGTGTTGAACGCTACAATGTCGCGGCAGTGACCTTGGCCGTGATCTGCCCTGATCGCCCCATCCGCCTCTCATCTGAATCCTGGTATGCGAAACTCAGACCGACTTCCTCCACGCGAACTCCCCAAGCGTCGTTCTGGTCGACACCGCAACCCGCTGTCCTTCGACAACTGGTTCGGCACCCCCACCCTCGTCATGGCGGTCCCGGGTACGGCCGACCAGGCCAGGGACGCCGACGGCGGGTCGATCGGCGCGCGGATGGCCGATCTCGTGCGTGCCTACCGACCCGAGGTCACGATCCGGTACGGGCACACCGAGGGCGACGGGCAGACGCTGACCGAGGCGCTCACCGATCTGGACGAGGGCGGGGAGCGGCCACTGGGCGGGATCGTGGTGCCGCTGGTCACCGCGCCGCACGAGGGCGTGGCCCGGTCGATCTCCGCCGCCGTGGGGGCCACCGGCGCCAACGTGCGGATCACCGAAGGGCTCGGCCCGCATCCGATGCTGGCCGAGGTCTTGCACCTGCGCCTGGCCGAGGCCGGGTACGTGCGGGCCGACCGCATGCGCCTGATCAGCGTGGTCGCGCGGGACACCACGATGGCGGACGGCGTCGTGGTCGGTGCGGTCGGTGGCGAGGGGGCGGTCGGAGCGGCCGGGGTGAGCGCGGTCCTCCTCGCGGCCCGACTCGGGTTGACCGTCCTGCCCACAGACCTGGACAGCGAGGCCGCGCTGGAACAGACCGTCGGTCAGCTGCGCCGGGGCGGGTGCCAGCGTCCGGTGATCGCGCCCAGCGCCCTGGGGCCGGAGCTGCGCCGGGCGGAGCTGACGGCACTCGCCGAGCGGTTCGGGGCACGGCTGGGCACGCCGCTGGGCGCGGACAGTCTCCTGGGCAAGATCGCGGCCCTGCGCTACGCCGAGGTCCTCAACTCTTTGGGGGTGGAGCAGCCGCCGACCATCGACGAACTGCCCGCGCCGGTGGGCTCCCGGCACCGCCCGGAGTCCTGATCGGGGTAGGTGCGCGGCGGGATCGGACACGTCGCGGCAGGGTCGCGACACGCCGCGTCGGTGAGGAGAGTTCGGTGAGGGCCATCCGTGCCACGGATGGCCCTCACGCGTGTCCGCACCCGTGACCAAGGGTTCGAACCGGACACCCCGGGCGTTGGCGCGCGTCCGTGGCGTCGCGCTCACACCAAAGGATAACTAGTCGTGATTGTTTGACAGCGTAGGGCAATGAAACTCCGATAGCCTCGCATCGACCGCACTCCGCAGACGCACCCCGCCGAGGAGCCCGGCGGACCCACAGGCTGGAGGGGGCCATGCGTAGAACCCGCCACCGCGCGTCCACGATCCGCGCGCAGCTGACCCGAATCGTGCTGATCCCGAGTCTGTGCTTCCTCGCGCTGTGGCTCGTCGTGGCCGCCGTCGGCACGGTTCGGGCGGTCCAACTGATGGGCGCGGTCTCCCAGGCGAGGGACGGATCGCGCGCCTACGCCGAGACCGCCAACGAACTGCGGGCCGAGCGACGCCTGTCCGTGGTCCATCTCGGCCTGCGGGAACGGGGCGTGGCCGATGACCGGTTGCGTGCCGCCCTCGACGAGCAGCGCGAACGGACCGACGCCAGCCTCGCCCAGGCGGTCGGCACCGCCGCGCGGACCCGGACGGCGGGCGACGACGCGGTCGAGCGCAGCGCGGCCGCCTTCGAGGAGACCTCCGCGTCGGTGGCCGCGCTGCGCACCGACATCGACGAACGGGCCACGGGACGCGACGAGGCGCTGATGCGCTACGGCGACGTCCTCGACGACGTCCAGGACGCCACCATCGCGCTCATCCACGCCACCGACGGCGGCGAGAACCTCACCGACGCGGTCCTGACCCAGGAACTCCTGGGCGCCCGGTCGGACTTCGCCCGGGCCGACGCCCTCCTGGCCGGGGTCATCGCGGCGGGTGAGATGAGCTACGAGGAGACCGCCCACTTCACCTACCTCACCGCCGCCTACCGCGACACGTTGGAGGGCGCGGGCCCGGTCATGCACCCCACCGTGCGGACCCGCTACGAGGAGATGCTCGACCTGGACTCCTGGAGCCGGGCCGAGCGGCTCAGCCGCGGTGTGGTGACCCGGCCGCCGATCGCCGAGACCGACGCGCGGGAGGGCGACCCCGTGGACGATTCGGCGTCCGCCGCGTGGAACACCGACATCGAGGTCACCGGCATCGAGTGGGACGGCTCCTCGGCCGCCGCCGCGCTGGTGCTGGACGGGCTGGCCAGGGCACAGACCGAGCGGACCGTCGACCTCGCGTGGAGCGCCGCGCTGCTGCGCGTCTCCCTCGGTGTGGCGGCGGCGGTGGCCACCCTGGGCATGGGGGTCGCCGCGATCGCCGTCGTCGGCCGTTCCTCGCGCCGCCTCACCGACCGCCTGGCACGCCTGCGCGAGCAGATCCTCGACCGAGACGAGGACCTACCCGACATCCTCGAACGGGCGCAACGCGGGCAGCGGGTCGACGTCCACGAGGAGCTGCCCCTGCTGGACGAGTGCGGGGACGACGAGATCGGCCAGGTGGCCGAGGCCCTGGACAGCGCCCAGGTCGCCGCCGTGGAGGCGGCCGTCCGCCAGGCGGAGATCCGGCGCGGCGCCAACCGGGCCTTCCTCGGCGTGGCCTTCCGCAACCAGACGCTGGTCCAGCGCCAGCTGCGCCTGCTCGACGAGATCGAGTACCACGAGCAGGACCCCGAGGCGCTGCGCAGGATCTTCCGGCTCGACCACCTGGCCACGCGGGCCCGTCGTTACGCCGACAACCTCATCATCCTCGGCGGCGGGCAGTCGGCGCGGCGGTGGCGCCACCCGCGTCCGCTCGTGGACGTCCTGCGCGCCGCCATCGCCGAGACGGAGGACTTCGAGCGGGTGCGGCTGACCTCGGCGCCGCGCGCGCTCATGCAGGGGCAGGTGGTCGAGGACGTCGTTCACCTGCTGGCCGAGCTGATCGAGAACGCCACCCAGTTCTCGCCGGCGGGCACCCCCGTCGACGTCAGCTGCACGCCGGTCGTGGACGGGCTCATGGTGGAGGTCGAGGACCGGGGCCTGGGCATGTCCGAGCACGGGTACGCCGCGGCCGAACGGACGTTGAACCAGCCTCCGGAGTTCGACGTGATGGCCGTGCCTGAGGACCCGCGTCTCGGGCTGTTCGTCGTGGCCCGACTCGCAGGTCGGCACGGTGTGCGGGTCTGGCTGCGCCCGTCCCCGTACGGCGGGACACGGGCGACCACGCTCATCCCGGACACCCTCCTGGAACCCTCGGAGAACACGGTGCCCGATCCCTCGCCGCCCGTGCCCGTCCACGGGCATCCCGGCCCGACCCCGACGGGACCGGCGGTCCCCCCTGAGCAGGCGCCCACAAGTCCGGTCCCGCCGCCCGACCACGGCCCGGCGACCCCGGTGCCGTATCCCTACCGCGAGTCGGAGGATTCCGCGCCGGAACCGGACTGGCGGCCCGATCCCGCGTTCGCGGACCGGGCTGGCGCCCCCCGCGGCACGGCACCCCCCCGCCCGCACCCCGAGCAGCCGAGCGGACCGCAGGTCACGCACCGCACACCACCCGGGGGCGACGGTGAACTCTGACGGCTCCCGGGCCCGGTCCATGGCCGGACGTGATCACGCCCGCGGCGTCGCCGCGCCGCGCGTGCCCGTGCGGAACGCACCGCGCGTCACCGTCCACGACTCCCTCAGCGCGGCCCCGTGGCCCGAGGCGGCAGCGGGCGGCGAGGCCGGGAGGGAACGGTTCCTGCGTCCGTTCGCGGTCGACGCGGGCCACCCCGACGGGGCGGGGGCGCGTGACCATGGACGGGGGGCGGACCTGGTGGGACACGTCGTCGCCGCGCGGACACCCGGCCGGGGCGAGTGGCTGCGCCCCGAGCGCGCGGCGATCCTCGAACACGCCCGGCACGCGCGGACCCTGGTGGAACTGGCGGTCGAGGTCCGGCTGCCCGTCGGACAGGTCCGGGCCATCGTCGCCGACCTGGTGGACGACGGTGCCCTCCAGGTCTGCGGCCCCTCCCGACCGCTCGACCGCCAGGACATCCTCCACGCCGTCCTGGTGGGTCTGCGCTCACTCTGACCGCCCCGGGGCCGAGCCTTCCGGCGCGGAGTTGCTAGCGTTCCGCCATGCGCAGCACCGAACACATCGGCGTCATCGGGGCCGGAATCGTCGGACTGGCCCTCGCCCGGCGGCTGACCCTCCAGCGGCCCGGCGTCCGCGTCACGGTCCTGGAGAAGGAGGACCGGGTCGCCGCGCACCAGACCGGCCACAACAGCGGCGTCGTCCACGCCGGTCTGTACTACCGGCCCGGCTCGCTCAAGGCCACCCTCTGCCGTCGCGGAGTCGGTCTGCTCAAGGACTACTGCGCCGAACACGGCCTGCCCTATCAGGAGGTCGGCAAGGTCCTGGTCGCGGCCGACGCCCACGACCAGGCGCGGCTGGAGGACATCGAGCGGCGCGCCGAGGCCAACGGCGTCCCCGGCGTGGTCCGCCTCGGCCCCCAGGGCCTGCGCGACGTCGAACCCCACGCCCGCGGGCTCGCCGCACTGCACTCGCCCACCACGCGATCACCGACTTCGTCGCCGTCGCCGAGCAGCTCGCCGACGACGTGCGCCGCTGCGGAGGACGCGTCCTGCTCCACACACCCGTCATCGACCTGCGCCAGGACCACGACGCGTCGAGGCGCTCACCGGAACGCCCGAGAGCGAACGGCGCATCCACCGCTTCGACCGTCTGGTGGTCTGCGGCGGCCTGCGCGGCGACGAACTCGCGCGCATGGCCGGGGCGGCGCCCGACCCGAGGACGGTGCCGTTCCGCGGCCACTACCACGAACTCGTCCCCGAGCGCCGCCACCTCGTGCGCGGCCTCGTCTACCCGGTCCCCGACCCCCGCTACCCGTTCCTGGGCGTGCACCTGACCCGCCACGTCCACGGCGAGGTCATGGCCGGACCCAACGCCGTCCTCGCGACCGCGCGCGAGGGTTACCGCGGCCGGGACCTCGTCCCGCGCGAGCTCGCGGAGACCCTCGCCTGGCCCGGATTCTGGCGGCTGGCCCGACGCCACTGGACGATGGGCGCCCGCGAGGTCCTGGTGTCGTCCTCGCGCGCCGTCTTCGCGCGCCAGGCGCGTCGGCTCGTCCCCGAGATCTCCGCGGCCGACCTGCGCCCCGCCGAGTCCGGCGTCCGCGCGCAGGCACTGGGCCGGGACGGCGGCCTGCTCGACGACTTTCGGGTCGACACCCACGGGCGGGTGGTGTGCGTGCGCAACGCCCCCTCGCCCGCGGCCACGTCCGCGCTGGCGATCGCCGAGTTCCTCGCCGACCGCCACGTGCCCGTGCGCTGAGGCGGGAACGGGCCTGGGGTGTGTCGGAACGGCGTTGTCCACAGGTTCGAGAGCACTCTGGTGGAGGGCCTGGAAGGGTCGGACCATGGAGGGAGGCGGAGGATCGGGAGGGACCCGTGATCTCCGTCGGAGGTGCCCATGACCATGGTCGGACGGTTCGCGGCGGCGCTCTTGGCCGTGCTCGCGCTGGTACTCGCGGCGGCCCCGGCCGCCGGCGCCCCCGGAGGAGGAGACGTGGACGGCTTCACCGTCGGCTACCTGCCCGCGCAGGTCGACGAGCGGACGACGGCGGACGAGTTCGACTACGCGTGGGGAGACGTGTCCTTCGCCACTCGCGTGTGGGAGAGGCCCCTGGAAGGGGGAGGGTTCCGGGTGGTGCTCCAGGTCCTGGTGATGCGGGGGGAGCGGCTCACCGATCTCGACGCCGTCCGTGCCTTCCTGGCCGAATACCACGAGCGCGCACCGCACGCCTGGGAACTCACCCCGTTCGACAACCGGGGCACGCCGGGGCTGTTCGGGGAGATCGAGGCCTTCTGGAGCCCCGAGGCCGGGGTCGCGGTGGAGGTCCGGGACACCTTCGGACTCCTCGGCGAGGAGGAACTGCTGGCGACCGCGCGGGGGGTCGGCCCGACCGTCGCGGGTTGACGCGCAGGCCGACCGCGCCCCGGCGGCACGGGCGGCGGAGGCAACCCGCCACGATCAGCCAAGGCCCGAGACGTCGTCAGCGGGGACGCCCTCCTCCGCGACTCAGCAGCCAGCCAGTACTGTGCGCAGGGCCTCCTCCTCGTCCGGGTCGACGGCCAGATTCCAGGTGTGCTTGACCTCGATCCAGTGCGCCGTGTATTCGCAGTGGAAGGACTCAAGAGGAGGCAGCCAGTCACTCGGGTCCGCGTCGCCCTTGGACCTGTTGCTGGACGCGCTGACCGCCCAGAGCTGGGGGCCGTCGAGGTCGTTGGCGAAGCGTCGACGCTCCTCGGTGGCCCAGGTGGCCGCTCCCGACCGCCACGCCTCGTTGAGCGGGACCATGTGGTCGATGTCCAGGTCTCCCGCTTCGGTCAGGGTCTCGCCGTCGTAGACGCTGTACCACGTGCCGGACACGGGCTGGCAGTCCTCGTCGACCTCCACGGCCTCGCCGGCGCGCAGGAGGACCGCCTGCCGGGTGGTGCAGTCGTCCTGGACCCCCGTGTCCCAGTGGGGGAAGAGGGACCGGTCGTAGCCGGGCGGGTCGTTCTCCTCCGCCACACGGAGTTCCTCCAGGAGGGTGAGCGCGGTGCCCGCGTCGGAGGATCCGGCCGCGTCCGGACCGTCGGCGGCGCTTGAGGTTGGTCCGTCGGTGGCGGTCGCGCCCGGCGAGGTGTCACCGCTTCGCTGCTGGCCGGTCTCGTCCGGCGCCAGGTCGATGACGCCCAGTCGATAGAGCGCGAGCGCGGCCACGAGGACGAGGACGCCGGCGACGCCGGTCAGGATCTTCTTGGACATGGGGGGCTCCAACCCGGTCCGGTCTCCCCGGGCGCGGGGGTGCCCCGGGCACCACCAGCTTGGCGCATTCCGATGCTGTGTGGGAACGCCCGCGCAGACCATTGGGTCGCACCGTGTGTGGGCGGGTGAGGTCGGTGCGGGAGCGCACGGAGGGGCGGGCGGGGGAGGGGCACCCCGCGAGGAGGCCGAACGCGAACGAGCCCACCAGGAGCAGACCGACGCCCGCGCTGTACAGCGATGCCCGTGGCCGGCTCGGAACGTCCTGGAAGGTTCACAGCGAGACGGTGCGCTGGTCCAGAGCAGGTTGCGTGCGTCGTAGGGCTGGGCCGCGTCGGCGCGGAACTCCACCGGCGTGGACTCCACGCGCTTCCGCCGCGCCGGTCCCTCCTTGCCGTAGTTCCCGGCCTTGGCGCCGGGCGACAGGCCTTGACGATCCCCGCGACGCCGAAGTGTCCGGCCAGCATCAGAGTCTCCCCCGTCGTTCGCCTTCGGAGCCCTTCTCGGTCCCCACCCCCGCCGAAGCGGCGTCGGGCCAGCGCTGGACGGCCCGCACGAACCCCTCCACCAGGAGTTCGAAGCTCTCGTCCACGCTCTCGGGCAGACCGAAGCCCCCACGCGTCTCCAGATCCACGAACCCGTGGAGCGCGCTGCGGACGGTGCGGACGGCGTGCACCGCCTGACCGCCGCCGATGCCGAAACCGGCCAGCACGGCCGTGAGCACCTCGACCGGTACGGCGAAGACCTTCAGCGCCTCGTGGTCCTCGTCGCCCGGCGCCCGCTGGAGGGCGGCGTACCGGCCCGGATGGGCGTGCGCGTAGCGGCGGTAGGCGGTGGCCACGGCGCGCAGCGCGTCGGGTCCGGCGAGTCCCGTGGCGGCCGTGCGCAGCCGTTCGCCGAGTTCGGCCGCGCCGAGCAGGGCGACCTCGCGCCGTAGCCCGGCCAGGCCGTCCACGTGCTTGTACAGGCTGGGGACCGCGACCCCGAACCGTTGGGCGACCGCGGTGAGCGACAGCGCGTCGAGCCCCCGGTCGTCGACGAGCCGCGCGGCCTCCTCCGCCACCAGCCGCGGGGACAGTCCCGCCCTAGGCACCGGCGCTCACCTGCTCGGCCAGGCGCAGGAGCGCGGGCACGACGACGTCGGGTCGCTGGGACTGGGGGTAGTGACCGCATTCGGGGACCATCTCCACGGACCCGTCGACCACGGAGGACACCCAGGCGGCCTCGGCCGCGGGGTCGGGCCAGTCGGGGTCCTGCTCGCCGACGATCACCGTGGCTCGCGCCCTGAGGCCACCGGCGTCCAGGATCTGCTCGGAGCGGGCGAGGACGGTGGCGACGACGGATCGGTAGTGGGCGCGCGGGCGCAGCATGTCGCGGATCCGGCGCTTGTGTTCCTCGTGGCCCCGCGGCGTCCGGCCGACGTTGAGCCTGTCGTAGAAGGCGACGAGCATCCGGGGACCCCACGGGCGTACGAGCATGAGCCGGTGGCCCAGCCGCTTCAGCGCGCCGTCCCCCTCGTTGCGCAGGAAGGGGGCGAGGAGGGCGATCCCCGCGACGAGGTCGGGGCGTTCCAGGGCGGCGATGGTCACCGCGGCGCCGCCGAGCGAGTTGCCCACCATGATCACGTCCGTACCGCCGAGCTCCTCGGCCAGCGCGATGGCGTCGGTCGCGGCGGCTCGGTTGCTGTGGTCGTCGAAGGTGGCGTCGCTGTCGCCGTGGCCCCGCAGGTCCATGGCGGCGACACGGAACCCTCGGTCGGCGAGGGCGGAGCCGACGAACCGGAACGAGGCGCGGTGGTCGAACATGCCCGGGACGCAGACGACGAGGGGGCCGTCGTTGTCCGCGCCGTGGAGGTCGTAGGCGATCCGTCCCTGGGGACGTCGCAGGTGGTGCATGGCTTCCTCCTGTGGCTAGTGCTCGTAGCCTAAAAGCTATGACGGTTAGCTTTAGGTCGTCAAGGGCCCGGCACGCGACACGTGAACGGGTGATCGCCGGATAGCGTGGGGGTGCAGGAAAGTCAGGTGACCATCCGCAACACCCGGCCTACACTTCCAGGCAGATCGGGCCCGGGGCCCGCCTCATCGACAGAGAGCACCACAGTGACCGACATCATCGACGAACTCCAGTGGCGCGGCCTGCTCGCGCAGACGACCGACCTTGACGCACTCCGCAAGGCGATCGCCGATGGTCCGATCACCCTGTATTGCGGATTCGACCCGACGGCGGGCAGTCTGCACGTCGGTCACCTCACCCAGATCCTCACACTGGCCCGCTTCCAGCAGGCGGGGCACCGGCCGATCGCCCTGGTCGCGGTGGGACCGGGCTGATCGGTGACCCCAAGCCCACCGCCGAGCGTCAGATGAACCCGGTCGAGACCGTGCGCGGCTGGGTCGACAATCTGGCTGCGCAGCTGTCGGCCTTCCTGCGCTTCACTCCCGAGGGAGAGCAGCCCGAGCCGACGGACGCCGTCCTGGCCAACAACGCGGAGTGGCTCGGGCAGATGAGCGCGATCGAGCTGCTGCGCGACGTCGGCAAGCACTTCAGCGTCAACCAGATGCTCGCCCGTGAGACGGTCCGCAGCCGCCTCGACGGTGAGGGGATGAGCTACACCGAGTTCAGCTACGTGCTGCTTCAGTCCTACGACTACGTCCAGCTCTACCGGCGGTACGGGTGCACCCTCCAGACCGGCGGTTCGGACCAGTGGGGCAACATCACCGCCGGACTGGACCTGGTCCGCCGGATCGACGGCAACGAGCCGCACGGTCAGGCGCACGCACTCACCACCAACCTGCTCACCAAGACCGACGGCACCAAGTTCGGCAAGACCGAGACCGGCAGTGTCTGGCTCGACCCCGAACTCACGTCGCCGTACGCCTTCTACCAGTTCTGGTTCAACGCCGACGACCGCGACGTCGTCCGCTACCTCAAGGTGTTCAGCTTCCGGGAGCGAAGCGAGATCGAGGAGCTGGAGCGTCAGACCGAGGAGCGGCCGCAGGCGCGCGCCGCGCAGCGGACCCTGGCGGAGGACCTCACCACGCTCGTGCACGGCCAGGAGGAGTGCCGCAAGGTCGTCGAGGCCAGTCTCGCGCTGTTCGGCCGCGCCGACCTGGCCGACCTGGACGCGCGCACGCTGGACGCCGCCCTGTGCGAGGTGCCCAAGGCCGAGGTGTCCGGGCCGGTGGAGGAACTGCCGACCGTCGCCGAACTGTTCGCCCAGAGCGGTCTGACCAACAGCAAGTCCGCGGCTCGCCGTGCCATCCAGGAGGGCGGGGCGTACGTGAACAACGAGAAGGTGACCGACGTCGAGGCGCGGCTCTCCCCGGAGGACGTCCTCCAGGGGAGGTTCGTCGTGCTGCGCAGGGGCAAGCGCAACGTCGGCGGAGTCATTCTCGCCAGGAGGTGAGACGCTCCCGGCCGTGTCCGTCGGGGCCGGCGTCCTTCAGGGCGACGGCCCCGACGCGTGCCCGCGCCTGGGCGCCCACGGACACGGTCGGCGGTGCACCGAGGATTGCCGGGGCTCGGGGGGTTTCGATCGGGAATGTCCCGGGCACCTAGCAGGTTGACAGTGACAGTAGCCGGCGCGAGCACCCGGTCCTGGTGTGAGGACCGCACGCGCCAGGGGCCTTCAGAAGCCGCCCGTGCGGGGCGACGAGGCCCCGGATCCACGGGTTCCGACCCGATCCGGGGTCTGCCTTGACGTCTGACCCATCCCTCCCTATACTCGAAAGAGTCGCTGCGGGACGGCGAGCGGCCCGTGGGGTCGGCTCGGAACCGGACCGCCAAGCATGTCTTCCCCCGGTTGGCGTGGTTCGAGCACTGGCTCGGGCCCGGTAGGCTCGGGGAGCCGAATTCGAAACCCTGACGACCAGTCGCCGGGATGAACGAGGCAAAACGGGTGCTTTATCCCGTTCGGTTGATCCGGAACCGCCGATTTGGCGGGGCACGGAACACCTGATAAAGTAAAGACACAACAAAGCGGAAACGCAGACGC
>NZ_MKKC01000032.1 GCF_001942255.1 Nocardiopsis sp. CNR-923 | reverse complement strand
TGAACACCGAACCAGACCCGGACATCACCGTCACCTCCGGGCCCAGTCTCAACCCGAGCAACGGTGCTCAGAGAAGGCGGATGACGAGAGGCGATCCCGCCATACACCAGTAGCTCCGTCACCCTCGACTCTGACAGGGCTTCCTCGCGTGAGGTGTACCCACCGCTGTCTGCCGTCCCAGCGGGACAGATCCACCACGAGTCAAATCCATGCGACGAACGAGGTAACGCTTCAGCGTCGGCGTGCTCTTGGTTAATAGAAGGGCCGGGGTATCGAAGGAGACGCCACGAAGCGCCCGCCCCGCCCCAGAGAGGGGAACCAGCATGGAGGTTGTGCTCCTGGTCTCCGCGTTGGCCGTGGCCGGTCGAACGCTGACGTGGTTGAGCACATGGATACGCGAACGGTACCGACGCGAACGGCTGGCCCTAGCGATCAACCGGCTACCAGAAGGCAGCGACTACACCGACGACAGAGGTGGGGTGCGTGTACGCGTTGGTGGCGCAGTCCGCGACGGCGATGCCTGATCCATCGTGGCGAGAGAACCGGGCAGGCCAGGAAAGCACCGACCATGACGACGTACTCCGAACGGTCCGGTCAGACCGGACCGCACGAAGAGAACCGCCGACCAGATCCACCGTCCGACCAAGCCGTCTCCTTCGAAGACTGGTACAAGCGTGACATGCCAGGCTGGTGCGGTTCGCGATGCTGCTCGGGGCTCGTAAGGAGGACGCCCTTGACCTGGCCCAACAGGTGTTCGCTGATGCCTATCCGCGGTGGGACACGATCGCCTTCCCCGGGGCCTACCTACGCACATGCGTCAGCCGGGCCTTTAACAAGCGCCAGGCAACACTTCAAGGGCGCGAGACCAGCACCGACTCTGTCCCCGAGATAGTGGCTCCTGACGACCCCGCTGTCGGCCAGATCGAGTTCCACGACCAGGAGCAACAGATCCTCACAGAGATCAGACGGCTCAAGCCCGGTCAGCGCGAGGTCATGGCCTGGACCCTCGACGGATACAAACCAGCCGAGATCGCCTCGATCCTCGGGAAACCGCAAGGGGTGGTGCGCGCGAGCCTGTACAAGGCACGCAGGAATCTCCGGTATGCCCTGGCCAGTCGGGAGGAGGACTAGCGATGCTTGGCAAACGGCCCCTGAAAAGGCGGAAACTCAACAACGAGGAACTCGACGCCAAACTCAACGCGTTCACCGTCAACACCCACAACGCTCTTGCGGACGAACTCGACATCCAGTCTGGCCTCGACCAGATCAAGTCTCGGGAGTCCACCGACGCGGAAGTATTCAACCAAGCCGCTCACAGCGCAGTAACACCGGTCAAGATCATCGTCGCCGGGGGCTTCGGTGTCGGGAAGACGACATTTATTCGCTCTGTCTCTGACACCCCGCCTCTGACCACCGAGGCGGTCATGACCAGCGCCAGCGTCGGGGTGGACGACCTCGCCAAGACGCCGGACAAGCAGACCACCACCGTGGCGATGGACTTCGGCCGCATCTTCATCGACTCCGACCTGATCCTGCACCTGTTCGGCACCCCCGGACAGCACCGGTTCTGGTTCATGTGGGACGATCTCGTCGATGGCGCCATCGGCGCGTCGTGCTGGTGGACACCCGCCGCCTAGCGGACTGCTTCCCCGCGATCGACTACTTCGAGGAGGCGCGCCTGCCCTTCATCGTGGCGATCAACGGGTTCGACGGCTACTACCCCCATGCCGCGGACGAGGTCCGGGACGCGCTCGCACTCAGCCCGGACATCCCCATCGTCCAGGTGGACACCCACGACCGGGCCTCCACCGGGTCGACCCTGAAGACCCTGGTCAAGCACGCCAGCACAACGGCAGACTCCATGTTGTCCAGCAAGCTACTAACCTCTGTTTTGGGTCTCAGTGGATAGTACTCCAGCCGCACTTAGAGCTCATCTCAAAAGCCGTGCGAGGTGGCCCTGCGCCTGGCATGATCACGTGCTGTGAGTGATGTGTTGCCCGATGGGCTCTGGGAGATCGTTC
>NZ_MKKC01000031.1 GCF_001942255.1 Nocardiopsis sp. CNR-923 | reverse complement strand
GGGGGTTGGTCCTGGTCGCCGTGGTGGGATGGGGGCATGGCGAGTGCGGGGCGGCCGAGGGTGCCGATTGTTTTGTCCGATGAGGAACGGGCCGAGCTGGAGCGGATCACGAGAGCGCATTCGAGCTCGCAGAAACTCGTGCTGCGGGCCCGCATCGTCCTGCTGGCGGCAGAGGATCTGCCCACGGTCGAGATCGCGGCCCGGCTGGGGACCTCGCAGCCGCCGGTCTCCAAGTGGCGCAAGCGATTCGCTGAACACCGGCTGGCGGGCCTGGCCGACGCCGACCGGTCGGGTGCCCCGCCGAGGATCGACCCGGCCAGGATCCGCACAGTCGTGGAGGAGACCCGGTTCGCCCGCCCGCCCGACGGGGCCTCGCACTGGTCCTCGCGCCAGATGGCCGAGCACGCCGGCCTGTCGCAGTCGGCCGTGGTGCGCATCTGGCAGGCGTTTCGTCTCCAGCCCCACCGCGTCAACGCCTTCAAACTCTCAACCGACCCGCTGTTCATCGACAAGGTCATCGACGTGGTCGGGCTGTACACGGACCCGCCCGACCACGCCGTCGTGCTCTGCGCCGATGAGAAATCCCAGATCCAGGCCCTCGAACGCACCCGCCCGGGCCACAATGTCGCGCCCGGGCATCCCGCGACGCGGACCCATGACGACGTCCGCCACGGCACCACCACCCTGTTCGCGGCCTTCGACATCGTCACCGGACAGGTCATCCACGACACCCACGAGCGTCACCGCTCCACCGAATGGCTGGACTTCCTGCGCCGCATCGACACCGAAGTCCCACCCGAGCTGGACGTCCACCTGGTCTGCGACAACTACGACACCCACAAGACCAAAAGCGTCCGCGACTGGCTGGCTGAGCACGAGAGGTTCCACGTGCACTTCACCCCGACCAGCGCCTCCTGGCTCAACCAGGTCGAACGCTGGTTCGGGCTCATCCAGAACCGGCTCCTGGCCCGCGGCGAGTTCACCTCCACCGACGACCTCGCCGCCCGGATCGCGCAATGGACCGAGCACTACAACACCGATCCCCGACCGTTCATTTGGACCAAGCCGGCCAAAGACATCATTGAGAAGTTCCTCAGGATCCAGAACCGACTTATTTAACGAACTTATGAATCACCACACTAGGGCCAGGGCGATGATCTCGCGGGTGCGACGCAGCAGCGGGGTGCTACGGCTGTACGGGCTGGTCGGGCCGGGGACCTGCTCGGCGAAGGTTTGTCTGTCGCATTCGGGGTTGTCGCAGAAGTAGCGGCGTACTTGCAGTTGGATCAGGGCCTGCTGTCCGGAGATGGGAGTGTCGAGGAGATGGCGTCTGTAGCGGCTGTGCACACGGGTTGAGGCGCTTCCACAGCAGGGACAGACAGCCGTGGGCTGCTGTGTGGCGGCGTGGATCTGCAGGGTGGTGCCGGTGCGGGTGATGTTGGTGACGTGCAAGTCCGATAGGTGGGGGAAGAGGAGGGCGATCAGTGGTGAGAGCGACACCTGGCATCATCGCGGCCAGGGCCGCTTGTTGCGGGAGGTTCACGGAGAATGCGCCAGAGCCAAAACACACTGGCCATTGACACACCCGCATGCGGGAAAATTCTCGCGGCAGAAAAGGCCCTGGGAGAGGGCGGGTCGCCATCTCCCGACGCTGGAGAACCGGTACGGCCGGGTCCTTACTGCTGGATCCAGTTACCGTTGGTGTCGAGCTCCCAGCCATTGACCTCGGCCTCGTGGACGAAGAGCTCGCCGCCCTGCATGACGGAGACCTCAGCGCGTGCGAGGGCGTCGGTCCTGTCATCGATAACCCGTGAGAAGGAGACGCGCGAGGTGCTCTCGTCGTCGGACGGCGATGCGGCACAACCCAAAGGCACCACCGCAGAGCTGTAGTCCTCACTGAGCTCGATCTCATCCAGGCTCTCACCGGTCAGTCGGTCGGCCATGCGCTCGTCCAAGGTCTGCTCGCTACCGGCGATGTAGTTCTCCTGGTGCTCGCGGTACCGTTCGAGCCCGCCGTCCGCGAAGTCGAACTCGTACTCCACAGCGCACCCCGCAGGGTCGTCCGATTCGACCGCGGAGACGGTGATGGACTCGAACACACGGTCCTCGGCGTAG
>NZ_MKKC01000030.1 GCF_001942255.1 Nocardiopsis sp. CNR-923 | reverse complement strand
GTGCGCCGTGAGGCGCTGATTGGTCGAGTGGAGGTGAGAGACCTTCGCCGCCGTCCTGTCGCAGCAGGGCGGTGAAGCTGGGGGCAGCCTGACCCGGGAGGTGCCGGGGAAGGTGGCAAGCGGCCCCGACAAAGCCGGGACGTGTCAGTACCGCCAGATGGTGCGGGTCCGGCAAGCGAGACGGAGAGGTATACGAGAGGAACCGGTGTTAGAAGCCTCCTAAGGTGACATCAGCTCGAACCTGGCGGATCCGGGCTGGTTGCGGTGCGTGCTCGCCTTTCTGCCAGGGCGGGCAACTCCCGGATGGTGATTTCCAGGCGATCCGGGAGGCCACGGTGAAGTGCTGCGGGGTAGCCGGGGCGAGGCCGCGGGGGTATAGCCGGGTGCCTACTTCGACGATCGATCAATCAGTGAACACGGGAACCTTCCCGGTCTTGCCCGCCGTCCGGGCCACCAGCACGGACGAGTCGGGCTGGGCACACCGTCTGCCGACCAGGCCGGGGAGGGGCGGAGCCGCCGTAGTACTCCGAGCCGGGGAGAGCCCGGTACATGGGGAAGGGCGGCAGCGAGATCGCAAGGGTAGGGTGCTGCAATGTCCGGAGAATCCGGGGTGGATGCCCCGGTTGCGTGGCCAGCGGCTGATGCCGCTGAGGCACGGGTACGGAGGATGCAGACCAAACTGCACCGTTGGGCGGTAGCCGATCACGGCTTCCGGTTCGACGATGTGTTCAACTTCGTCTGCGACCCGGCCACCCTGACGGTGGCGTTCGAGAGGGTCGCGGGCAACACTGGAGCCCGGACGGCGGGCGTGGACGGCATTCGTGCCGCCGACGTCGAGGCGTCCGGGGTGACAGCGCACCTGAACCGCATTCGCTCAGCGCTGAAAGCGGGGGCTTTGCGGCCTCTGCCGGTGCGGGAGCGGATGATCCCCAAGACCGGTGGAAAACTGCGTCGGCTGGGGATCCCGACCGTCACCGACCGGGTGGTGCAGGCCGCGCTGAAGCTGGTCCTGGAGCCGATCTTCGAGGCGGACTTTCGTCCGTGCTCGTATGGGTTCCGGCCCAACCGGCGTGCGCACGACGCGATCGCTGAGATTCACCTGTTCGGCTCCCAGGGATACCGCTGGGTGCTGGATGCCGACATCGAGGCGTGCTTCGACCGTATCGACCATACGGCCCTGATGGACCGTGTCCGATCGCGGGTGAAGGACAAGCGGGTGCTGGTGCTGGTGAAGGCGTTCCTCAAAGCCGGGATCATGACCGAGCTCGGCGAACGGAACGAGACCACCTCCGGAACACCGCAAGGGGGCATTCTCTCGCCCCTGCTGGCCAACATCGCGCTGTCGGTGCTCGACGACTTCGCCGCCGAGCAGTGGTCGAGTGTGATGGGAAGTCGGCGGGATCGCGAACGACGACGGCACCGGGGCCTGCCGACCTGGCGACTGGTCCGCTACGCGGACGACTTCGTCATCATGGTCCATGGCACCCGGGAGCACGTCGAGGAGCTTCGCGGGCAGGTGAGCGAGGTCCTGGCGCCGATGGGCCTGGCCCTGTCACCGGCCAAGACCCGGATCGTCCACCTTGCGGACGGGTTCGACTTCCTCGGCTTCCGCATCGTCTGGATGCGCAAGCCGGGAACGGACAAGTGGCATGTCTACACCTTCATCGCCGACAAGCCGGTCGCGTCGCTGAAGCGGAAGATCAAGTCGCTGACCCAGAGGTTGTCGCATCTCGACTACAAGATCGCGCTCATTCGGATCAATCAGATCCTGCGCGGCTGGGCCAACTATTTCAAACACGCGGTCGCCAAGCACACCATGTCCCGCCTGCACACCTTCGTTTGGTGGAGGCTGGTCCGCTGGGTGATGCACAGGCACCGCATGACGTGGACGGCTATCCGGCGATGGCTCCGAGGCCCGCAAGGGCGTTGGAAGCCCATCGAGTTGGACGGGATCAGACTGTTCCACCTCGACAGGGTGCCGATCACTCGGTACCGCTACCGGGGCAACAGCATCCCCAGCCCTTGGCCGGAGGCCCTGGCCGGTCCGGTCCCAACGGCATGATCTCGTGGAGAGCCCGGTGCTCGGAGACGGGCACGCCGGGTTCGGCGGGCGGGTCGGGGAAACCCACCAGGAGCAATCCCGGCAGCGCCCCGACCGACCCAACAACCTGTCCGAG
>NZ_MKKC01000029.1 GCF_001942255.1 Nocardiopsis sp. CNR-923 | reverse complement strand
CCTTTCAGGTGGACCGGCACGGTTTCGTCACCTCGCCTTTTACCTGGGGCTCCACGCCCATGTCAGGGGAACGACGGTTCACACCCCGACGTCACTTTTCTGCTGTTCGGGGCTTTCCTCCCAGCTTCCGAACTCGTTGAGATCACCTCAATGGAAGAGTGCGTTAAAAATGATCGCGTTCGAGTTCAATGAGTGTGAAATCGACACTGGCGTGCTGGGGCGTCGTCAAGCGCATTTTGACGAGTTGCATGCCAAGATCATGGGTCGATCCGGAGAGTTCAATACAATCACTGAGTCGGTCAGCTTTCACTTCGAAGGAATGATCGGCGAGGGTCTTCGAGGCGCGGCGATGGAAAACCAGGATTCATGGAGTAGTTCCATGGTGGCCTGTCAGCATGCCTATGGGATGATCGGAAAGGTCATCACTGATGTGGAATGGTACGAGGAGAAAATTGAGGAGATTAAGTCTCGACTGCGACAAGCGCTTTCAAACAGAATCTCCTTGGGAGATGACGAAGATGATGAGAGTTTGCGAGATGCGATCACTGAAAACCACACCGCAGAAGCAACCGAGGCATGGGAAACATTGAGGCGGAAGTGTGAGGCGACGGAAGTGCGGCTGAGCGAAGGGCCAACTCCGGAGAACATCAGAGAACTTGCAGAAGCAGGGCACATAGGTGTAAATATTGCCTACTATACAACTGGGGATTTGGAATATTTTGTTTTTGAGTCGTCCGAAGCCGTCACCGTAGCAAATTTTATCAAAGATGCTGCAGAGAATGGGAACGCAGGATCAATCGAAGTGCTCGATGGGCAACTCGAGATACTAAACGAACTCATTCTTCGCGGACTCAGGGCGCAGCAGAACGGCGAAGCTCTTTCTGATAGTGAGATAGAATTTCTGGATACGTTCTTTGCGGAATTCGAAATAGTCGAGAATCGAGTAGGGCAAATGAACGGAGATTCGACTCCACAAGATTTCCTTGCCTTCTGGGAGAACCTCAATACCAGTGATCACTTGGACGCCGACACGAGAGACAGTATCAACAGGCACCTTGCCGACGCCATGTTGCTACTTTCAGATGAGTCGCTTGGTGGTGGCCTGGGACGTATACCTGAAGATGTGCAGAACGTCGTCTATGGCCCTGCCCCGGTAGAGACGCGTGATGGTGAATCGACCTACTCGTCCTTTGAAGTCGAAGGTTGGGCAGGAGAATTCTCCAGATTCGAGGCATTTGTTGGGAATGCTGGAATTCGTACCTCTGGAGGTGCAGAATTTTCCGCTTCCATGGTAGCCACAATCTCGCAAATGCTGGGGATGGAAGATCACGTCGTTGTCCCACCTGATGAACAGCATCAAAGAATGATGGATATTGCCTTCAGGAATGAGGAAGCCAATTATATACTCTTGACTGGGGACAACCTGGATGGGAGTGACTATGGGTGGCATGGAAATCATGATAATGTCACTCCGGAAAGCATCCTGGAAGCTCTTTATGCGCATGAGTGGGAAGACGATGGGGATTCTGTAAGAGGCCTCACCGACTGGATATCTGAGTTCGAGGCGAGTGCAGACCAAGAAGAGGTTGACTGGGCGGGAGAAGCGGCTTACTCGCTCATGAATGTACTTTCTGCAGACGGTGGAGAGGGAGGAAACTCTTTCCGCGATGCAGCTGATGGAGACGGTGACTCGCATGATCTCTCCGTGACTGAGATAAATCCGGAGATTGGAGCGGCGCTTACTCGAATCTACCTGACGTATATGGATGATTTCTCCATCGAAGCTGCCGAGAATGGTGGCTTCCGGGAACTTGAAGGGTCAGATGACCTCTACCTGTTCCACGACTCTGGAGACAAAGCCATTCATCTGTCCGAGTCGCAGTGGCAAAACTTCGTTCAGCTCCTAGTGTCGAATGAGGACCTGGCCCCTAATATTGTTGCTGCTCACGAAGATCAGGAGCGAAGGATACTCGAGGAGTACTTCGGGAACGCAGACGTTGAGCTGAATGTCGGGGGAATGGCTGCAGCAGACCTTAGAACTATGCTTGACAACGCGCTAATCGAAGAGTATGTGGATCGTGGACAGGACGAGGAAGAGGCTCGGAAGTCAGCAAACGACCAGTGAGGTGATCCCAGCGAGTTCTATGTCAGGCGCCCGTGTTCGACGTGTGTGAGAACGAGGGCGGCTCTGGCGATGTCCCCGATCTTGCTGGGGCT
>NZ_MKKC01000028.1 GCF_001942255.1 Nocardiopsis sp. CNR-923 | reverse complement strand
CTTGGCACCAGGCGCCGATGAAGGACGTGGGAGGCCGCGATAGTCCACGGGGAGTTGTCAACCGAGCTTTGATCCGTGGGTGTCCGAATGGGGAAACCTAGCCCGAGTTGTGTCGGGTTGCCGCTGCCTGAATGTATAGGGTAGTTGGTGGTGACGCGGGGAAGTGAAACATCTCAGTACCCGTAGGAAGAGTAAACAACAGTGATTCCCCTAGTAGTGGTGAGCGAACGGGGAAGAGGCTAAACCGTGCGCGTGTGATAGACGGCAGTCGTTGCGTGTGCGGGGTTGTGGGGTGCATCTGTTCGGGTCTGCCGGCCCGGAGCGCTGATGGTTCTTCTAGCTGAATCCGTTGGGAAGCGGTACCGGAGTGGGTGAGAGTCCCGTAGGTGAAGGAAGAGTCTAGGTGTTGATGTTCTCCCGAGTAGCGCGGAGCCCGAGGAATTCCGTGTGAATCTGGCAGGACCACCTGCTAAGCCAAAATACGTCCTGGTGACCGATAGTGCACTAGTACCGTGAGGGAAAGGTGAAAAGTGCCCCGGTGAGGGGTCGTGAAATAGTACCTGAAACCGTGTGCTGTCAAGCCGTCAGAGCCTGTCTTTGTGGTGGGTGATGGCGTGCCTTTTGAAGAATGAGCCTGCGAGTCATGGTGTGTGGCGAGGTTAACCCGGGTGGGGTAGCCGTAGGGAAACCGAGTCTGAAGAGGGCGTTGGAGTCGCATGCTGTGGACCCGAAGCGGAGTGATCTACCCATGTCCAGGGTGAAGCGGGGGTAAGACCTCGTGGAGGCCCGAACCCACCAGGGTTGAAAACCTGGGGGATGAGGTGTGGGTAGGGGTGAAAGGCCAATCAAACTCCGTGATAGCTGGTTCTCCCCGAAATGCATTTAGGTGCAGCGTCGCGTGTTTCTTGCTGGAGGTAGAGCTACTGTTTGGCTGATGGGCCCGACAAGGTTACTGACGTCAGACAAACTCCGAATGCCGGTTAAGTGAAGCGTGGCAGTGAGACTGCGGGGGATAAGCTTCGTAGTCGAGAGGGAAACAGCCCAGATCATCAGCTAAGGCCCCTAAGCGTGTGCTAAGTGGGAAAGGTTGTGGAGTTGCTGAGACAACCAGGAGGTTGGCTTAGAAGCAGCCATCCTTTAAAGAGTGCGTAATAGCTCACTGGTCAAGTGGTTCTGCGCCGATAATGTAGCGGGGCTTAAGCACACCGCCGAAGCTGTGGAGCCCGGGTTTGTGCCCGGGTTGGTAGGGGAGCGTCGTGCATCCGGTGAAGCTGCCGAGTGATCGTGTGGTGGAGGGTGTGCGAGTGAGAATGCAGGCATGAGTAGCGAAAGCAGCGTGAGAAACGTTGCCGCCGATTGACTAAGGGTTCCTGGGGCAGGTTAATCCGCCCAGGGTGAGTCTGGACCTAAGGCGAGGCCGACAGGCGTAGTCGATGGATAACGGGTTGATATTCCCGTACCCGTGCGCGAGCGTCCAGTATCGAGGCGACGGATGCTAACCATGCTGGTGCCTTGGGGTCCCTTCGGGGAGCCTGGGGTTTTGGTGTGGGAACCGATGTTGTAGTAGGTAAGTGATGGGGTGACGCAGGAGGGTAGCTCTACCCGGCGGTGGTTGTCCGGGGGTAAGCGTGTAGGCTGGTGTGTTGGTAAATCCGCACACTGTGTGGCTGAGACGTGATGCCGAGCCGTTTTTGGTGAAGTGAGTGATCCCATGCTGTCGAGAAAAGCCTCTAGCGAGTTCGTGTGTGGCCAGTACCCTAAACCGACGCAGGTGGTCAGGTAGAGAATACCGAGGCGTTCGGGTGAACCATGGTTAAGGAACTCGGCAAATTGTCCCCGTAACTTTGGGAGAAGGGGAGCCCTGTCTGGTGATGGCCTTTGCGGTCGGAGCTGGGTGGGGTCGCAGATAGCGGGGGGAAGCGACTGTTTATTAAAAACACAGGTCCGTGCGAAGTCGTAAGACGCTGTATACGGACTGACGCCTGCCCGGTGCTGGAACGTTAAGAGGACTGGTTAGTGGGGGTTTGTCCCTTGCGAAGCTGGGAATCTAAGCGCCAGTAAACGGCGGTGGTAACTATAACCATCCTAAGGTAGCGAAATTCCTTGTCGGGTAAGTTCCGACCTGCACGAATGGCGTAACGACTTCCCCACTGTCTCAACCATGGGCCCGGTGAAATTGCACTACGAGTAAAGATGCTCGTTTCGCGCAGCAGGACGGAAAGACCCCGGGACCTTCACTATAGCTTGACATTGGTGTTTGGGATGGTTTGTGTAGGATAGGTGGGAGCCGGTGAAGCTGTCACGCTAGTGGCGGTGGAGGCGTTGGTGAAATACCACTCTGACTGTTTCGGGCATCTAACTTTGGGCCGTGATCCGGTTCGGGGACAGTGTCTGGTGGGTAGTTTAACTGGGGCG
>NZ_MKKC01000027.1 GCF_001942255.1 Nocardiopsis sp. CNR-923 | reverse complement strand
CTTCGACCGCCCCCTCGACACCCACCGCGCCCCGCACCCCCCGGAGACGACCGGGCACGGCAGCGGCCTCAGACCGGGCCGGGCCCGCGCCCGTCCGCCCCGCCGGAGCGGTCCACGACCCCGGCCCCCGCCGCCCCATCGGCCGCACCGGGGACCCGGCCACCCGCGCCAGCTCCTCGGGGCCACTGCGCCCCCGCACACCGAGCACCGTCTGGCTGACCGGTGTCGACCCCCACCGCTTGCGGATCTCGAACGCTGCAGCGGCCACCGCGACCGACCCCAGGCTCGCCAGCAGGGCCCGGCGCTGGTCCGGCAGCGCCGCCATCGCCACACCGATCGCGACCAACCCGGCCAACACCGCCCACGTCAGGTACGGAAACCCCCACATGCGCAGGGTCAACCGCCAACACCAACAGGACCGCGCCGATCGATGCCACCAGGAACCCGAACACCCGACCGGGCAGCAGGTACTCGGCCACCACGGCCGCGTACCCCACCACGGTGCCCAGCACGATCGCGCGCGCGGGCACGCCCCGCCCGGTGGTCCGGCCCAACGACCGGGGAGCGTCACCCTGGCGGGAGAGCGCGAACAGCATCCGCGAGGTGGTGTACATCGCGGCGTTGAGCACGCTCAACACCGCCACCAGCACGACCACCTCCATGATCACCGCCGCGCCGGGCACCCCCACCGTGTCCATCACCACCACGAACGGGCTGCGCTCCAGGTCGGTGGTGTTCCAGGGCACCACCATCACCACGACCAGGATCGAGGCCAGGTAGAACAGGCCGATCCGCCACAGGACGTTGGTGACGGCCAAGACCACCCCGCGCTCGGGCTCGGAGCTCTCGCCCGCGGCGATCGTGATGATCTCCACCCCTCCGAAGGCGAACAGCACCACCACGGTCGCGGCCAGCACCGCGACCCACCCGTTGGGGGCGAACCCGCCGTGCGCCCACAGGTTGGCCACGTGCGACCCCTGCGATCCGCTCCACAGACCCAGCGCCCACAGCCCGCCCATGAGCAGGAACGCCACGATCGTGCCGACCTTGACCAGGGAGAAGAACGACTCGGTCTCGGCGAAAACCCGCACCGAGATCACATTGGCCGCCGTCATCGACAGCAGCACCACAAGGGCCAGCAGCCACTGCGGCAGATCCACCCACTGGCCCAGGATGCCCGCCCCGGCCACCGACTCCGCCGCCACCAGCACCGCGTACAGCCACCAGTAGATCCAGCCGACGGTGAAACCGGCGCGCGCCCCGAGGCCAGCCGGGCGTAGTCGGAGAAGGACCCGCCCGCCGGAACGGAGACCACCATCTCGCCCAACGCCCGCAGGGTGAAGAAGACCAGGGCCCCGGCCAGCGCGTAGGACAGCACCGCGGCCGGACCAGCGGTGTGGACGACCTCCCCCGACCCGATGAACAGCCCCGCTCCCACGGAACCACCGATCGCGATCAGTGCCATGTGCCGGCGGCGCAGCGTGTGGGCCAGCCCCGACTCAGTCGTGTGTGCCGCTTGTGGCAGCGTCGAACTACCAGTCACTCGCCCCACCCTAGGACGAAAGGCTCATCACATCCCTCACGGACCCCGCAAACCCACCTCAAACCATCACCATGTGAGGTGAGTCATGCACCGCCGGCGACCCCCACCCACCCAGCACGATCAAGCACACCACCACCCACCTGTGCCACGATCACCCCCGTGCGCACCCTCGCCCTCCTCACCCGCCCACTCACCAGCGCCCACACCTACCGACGCTGGGTCTACCTCATCATCGGCGCGCCCTCCTGACCCCCTACGCCATGGCCGCCCTCGTCCTCACCAGCGTCCTGACCGGCCGGACCTCGGCCACCGACACCACCCCCCAGGCCCTGGCCCTGACCATCGCACTCGCCCTAGCCCCGGTCGCGGCCACCGCCTACGTCCCCGGAGTACGCACCGCCCAACTCCACCTCGCCCGCACCCTCCTGCGCGGCCCGCTCACCGACCACCCCACCCCACCCCCCACGGCCAGCCGCACCACCGCCCGCACCAGCCTGTGGCTGTGCCTGCACATGTGCGCGGGCTTCCTCGCCTGCCTGGCCACCATGATCGGCCTCACCGAAGCCTTCCTCCTGGCCCTGGCCCCCCTCATCCCCGACAGCCCCCAACCCATCACCCGCAGCTCCCACCTGCTCACCACCATCCACGACCTGCCCCGCCACCAACGCCTCATCGGCCCCCTGCTCGGCCTCGCCCTCCTGACCGCCCTCACCCACGCCATCGCCCTGACCGGCCACCTCCTGGCCCACACCGCGCCCCACCTGCTCGGCCCCTCACCCGCCGAACGCCTGGCCGCCGCCCAAGCCCACGCCGACACCCTCGCCCAACGCAACCGCCTGGCCCGCGAACTCCACGACACCCTCGGCCACGCCCTGTCCGTCGTCACCGTCCAGGCCGCCACCGCCGCCCGCATCATCGACACCGACCCCCGACTTCGCCCCGCCAAGCCCTCACCCCACATCGCCGACGCCGCACGCACCGCCACAGCCGACCTCGACCACGCCCTC
>NZ_MKKC01000026.1 GCF_001942255.1 Nocardiopsis sp. CNR-923 | reverse complement strand
CGTGCGCTGGGAGCGCAAGGCCTCCAACTTCCTGGCCATGCTCGGCATCGCCTGCATCCTCATCTGCTACGAGCACCTGGCCAAGCACACCGATGCCTTGTGAGATGAGCTCTTAGTGGGTTGGTCTCTGCTGAAGCATCCGTTTTGTGGAGCGCGGTGAGGCCAGTGGAGACGGTGTGGAGATCACCCAGCCCCGTGTGGTGGACGGGTGCCAGTGTTGAGTGCTGCGAGTGGGCCCTGAACGACTGGCGGGGCACGCGAGGCGGAACGGGCGTGCTTCTCGTGGTGCGGCCCGGCGAGATCGGTAGCCGGGTGTCGCATGCGCCGCCGGGCGTCGTCAGGGGCGTGGAGGAGGGGACCGGGGGAAGGGTGTCCTGTTCGTGTCCGTTGCCGCGCCGTGGTGGTGGCTGGTGGGTGATCCCCGGGCCACGGTTGCCCCCGATGCCGGGGTTGTGTGGGCCCACGTCGGCCCCACGGCCCCTGGCGGGCCCGTGGTCCCCTGTCTGGGGTGTGCGGGGCGGACAGGGCCGTAAGCCGCTCCGGCCGGGAATGGTGTCATGTCGTCCGCATCGGACGGGTGGTGGTGGGGTGTGCCGGACCGGGGAGCACACCAGGAGCGAAACCTCGCCTCCAACCCCGGGCCACGTGGGAGGTTCACTCGTGCTGGCCTGGGGTTCCCTCGCGTTCGGGGGTCTCAGCCGATCGGATGGGAGGACCCCTGCGACAACATCGAGCAGGTCGGTGGTTCCGTGGATCTCAGGGAGTGCTCTGCGGACGCGGTCAACGGTCGTCTCTACGCTTTCGTCGCCGTTGTCGATACGCAGGTATGGGGGTTAATGCAGTTCCGCTACATTGAACCCTTTACCCTCTTCGTTCGGAGGGTAGTACTTGATCCCATATCGTTCAGGCTCTGCGTACAAGGTGGCTTCACCCGGCTCCGTTTCAACTCCGAGCGAATCTTCAACATCTCTTATGGCAGCGGCCAGTCGTGGCGCGTTATTCTGATATACCAATGGATGGGGATTCCCTGAAAAATCATACCAGGACCAAATATCGTGGATCACGCCGAGAACTCCAGCAACGCCGAATATCTGCACGTCCACCATGAAGTCAACAAGCCTGGGCTCCGACTTCTCATCTCCTTGCGCATCGATCCAGACCCCCGGGCCTGTCATATAAATCCGATACGCCCTAGAGTTCGGATAAGCTTTCGGCTGGCTGTCAGCTATCCGGGCAAGCATCGCATCCGCGTCAAGTTGCTCGCCTGGGGGAATTGAAATTACGGAGCCAACACCGATTGGCCCCATTCCTTTTTGATCCCAGGATATTTCTAGACGCTTGACTTCTAGTAATTTTCTTGCACCAAGGACCTGGGACACTCTAGATGCGATGGAGACACCGAGGAGTGGATCTCGCCCATCTGGAGTCTCCTGAAGCCACTCCCATGAAGCGACTACCCCACGGGCAGATGGAAGAAGGGTCACTATAATCACTCCGGGTAGATCTCGACGTCCGGTGGAATCGTTATTGTACCATCAGTAAAGTACAGTCTGAAGGACACGCCGGAGTCCACCGCGGCGGCGTACATCGCTCGACGGGTTCGCTCATTGAGGTTCGACATCTCTTGTTGAACCTCAAATATTCCTACCCTGTTAGTCGTGCCGGCGGTTTCCCCGCTTAGCTGCCGAATAACCTCACCCCATTTCTTTCGGACGCCATTCGCGGTTTCGACGCTTTTGATCTGATAGGAGTATTCAACCTCCCCGTCGATCCCCCTGATGGAAACATCGACATCGTCGCCGATGTCTGTGTTTTTCGAGGGAAACTCAATTCTACTCGAGGGGTAGCCTTGCTGCGTCAAGTCGTAGGAAAATCGAAGCTCTGCGGCATGCCCCCTGAAGGCATCTTGGCTGCGGGAAGTCATCTCGACAAGAAAATCACTAAATCCAGTGGACCCCTGGAGTGCGCCAGAGTGAATTATCTCTGCGACCTGGCGCCCCTCATTCGATTTATTATTTATCAGGTTTTCGATGAGTGCATCTTGCTGCTGTTGGTTCAATCCAGCCTGATCCAATCTGAGCGCGATCTCATCTCGCCGCAGAATCGGGTCATCCGGGTCTAGATTGGAGTTACTTTCTGACTGTGTCCAGAAACCTGATTCTCTGTCTCTCTCCATGGCAGAAAAAAACTTCTGCCACGTCGGGGCTAGAAGGAGTATCGCCACTATTTTCGATGCCCCCCGTGCCGGTGCGATCGAAAGGGTCACTACCGTTGTTGCCGCCGTTGGTTGGACGGGAGGCCTCCGCCCGCTGGTTGTCGTCGCGCTGGGGGCCTGGCTCGGGGTTGTCGCTGCTGTCGTCGCCTCCCGCACCAGTGCGGGAGGCGGGTCACCGCCGTCGTTGCCGCCCCTGCCACCGTCGCTGCCAGGGGTGGGAATTGGCTGGTCATGGTGGGGCTGGGAACTGTTGGTGATGGTGGTGTTGGGTGTGTCGGGGCCGCCACCGGGCACGGCCATCTCCGGTTGCCGGACCGCGCTGGCCTCCCAGGGCGAGTTCGGGTCCAGGGCACGGAACTCCTCGGCCAGCTCCGGGGACATGGCCTCGGCCAG
>NZ_MKKC01000025.1 GCF_001942255.1 Nocardiopsis sp. CNR-923 | reverse complement strand
CCAGGTTCAGAGTGCGGCGTGACAACGGCAAGGCGGCGCGGTAGAACAGCATCAGAGCCCTTGGGATTCAGGTCTTCGTGGTTGTTGACCCGTTTACCAAGGGCTTCTTGCTGTCAGGGGTGGTTCCCCGGGGTCGGTGCCCGGCTGTGACCTGCACCTTCAAGATGAAAAAGGCTCACTGTCCCAGAAATCCCCACAGTCTCATACACCCCTACCCCGAGGCGTCTGGAAACAGTTTAAGAGTAGGTCCACAAATGTCTGTCAGCACTGGGCTGCCAAACCAGGTAACGATCAGCTGTTGGCCTGGTCCGTCGCCTGAATGGTCGGGCAGGCGCGGGCGTCGGACGGCCACAGGAGTCCCGGCAGTGACACCACACCAACAGTGAGTGGACATCGTGGCTGGCGCCCATCCCCAGGAGTTGCCGTCGAAGCCCGCAAAAACTAACCTTATCTGCGGGCTACCGCTATGTATTGTAGCCAGCACTGGCGACACCAGCACCTTGAGCTGCTCTCTTTGTGTTCGGGGTCCACAACATGAGCGTGTGTGAGGGTGAGCCAGTCGAGTTTCAAAGCCTGTTCCTCTGGAAGAACCCACCTGCGGATGATCTTTAGTAGGTGATGCTTTATTTCTTCAATGGCAATCACTTCGAGATTACGCCTGCCGCCTTCGCACAGGAACCCTACGGAATCCAGCAGAAGATCGACAGCTTCTACAGTGAGATCTATTCGATCCATTTCGTAGCTGATCATCAACAACGTCACCCCCGAAAGCAAGGGAGGAATTGAACGCTCGTGAGCAAGATTCTGGATCGTCGAGGAAACCTTGAGGAGATCAGCGTGGCGATACTGGAACCTGAGATATGGGGCGAGAAAAGCCGCGATCCAAGCGGCTGTGGGAGTTCGGCTGTGCTCCGGGTCAGCAGTGATCAGGGAGAGCAGATTCGAGCACTCGTCGGCGAACCATTCCTCGGCCTCACCAAACGAGCGGAAGTCTGGAGAACGTCGCTCACGCAGGGGAGTCCGGGGCTCTATCGCCATGGCGGAGCGAGCAGCTCTGGCTGTCCTCACAAAGTGCTGATGCAAACGCAGCTGGGCAGCAGTGCGATGGTCGGCATCGGCGTGTTGGTGGCCGAGTTCGCTGGCGTAAAGGCGAACGAGGTCGTGTAGACGCCAGCGACCCCAGGTGTGTCCGGGTTCGATCAGATGGGCGCGGGCGAGGTCCTGCAGGACCTCTTCGGCGTGGACGTGGTCGGTATCGGCCAGGTGTGCGGCGGATTCGGTGGACGGTTCCGGGCCTTGATAGAGCGACAGTAGCCGGAACAAGCGAGCGTGGTCGTTGCTGAGGCGCTGGTAGGAAAGGTCGAAGGCAGCACGCACAGCTTGGTCTTCGCGACGTAATCGGTCCAGTCGGGTGTGTCTCAGGGCCTGCACGAGAGATGCCAGGGAGCGGGTGGGGGTGTCGGCGAGCAGGGCGGCAGCGATGCGCAGGGCAAGGGGAAGTTCGCCGCACAGCCGAGCGATCGTGGCGGCGTCTTCAGGGGAGTCCTCTATCCGTGTGTCGGCAGGGCCGCGGGCTTGCAGGAGGACATGGCGGAGCAACTCCACCGAGGCGTGCTCGCTGAGGATGTCCAGGTCGTGCAGGCGAGCGCCTAGATCAAGGGTATGGCGGGAGGTGAGCAGGACCCTGGTGGCACCGTCAGTGGGCAATAGCGGGCGGGCCTGCTCGGCGCTGGAGACGTTGTCGATGATGACTAAGATTCTGCGGTTCTGCTCAGCGTAGGTGGCTAGCACGCTGCGGTACAGCCGAGAGCGGCCCTGAAGTTCGGCAGGGATGACTTCGCCGGATATGCCCAATGCGCGCAGCAGGTCGCGCAGAGCGCGTTCGGGGGACATCTGGCGCGCCGAGTCATAGCCGAACATGTCTATGAACAGGACACCGCCCGGGAACGAGCCAGGCTGCTTGAGTGCACGGGTAGCAGCCTGCACCACCAACTCGGTCTTACCGACCCCGGCAAGGCCCGCGACTGCCGCCACCAGCACCGGCTGCGGCGATTCCTCGCTGGGCGTCAGCATCGCCAGCAATTCTTCTACCTGTCGGTCACGTCCGGTGAAGGCAGTTGAGGCCGGGGGCAGGCCAGACAACGCGGGGGTCACCTGTGGAGGCAAATACAAGGTGATATCCCGACCCTGTATCACCGCTTGGAAAAAGACGCCCCCGCTGATCTGATTCGACGCCGACGCGCCTGCTTCCCCTTTACCCTGGGTGGTCGCGTCGGCCATACTTCTATCCCTGTGCGCCGGGGATTTCATGGCCAGAGGCAGGCGAATGTGAGGGTGCTGGCGCGTTGGTGAAGGAAATCCCGGAGAAGTCTCTCCCCTGCAGTGTTGTGCCGTGGAAGGTACCACCGCTAATCGTGTTGTCCACCGCACTGTCGGATTTGTATAGCGGCATCGCCTGCTCATGCCACCGCTCAAGACCGCACGAAAAGCGGAGTCCGTTGCTGCCCGTTGCGCCAGCGCGGTACTCAATTCTTGCGCCCGCGCTGAATCACCTGGCGCCCGCTTCAACTCCGCCAGTTCCATCTCCGCTGAACCCTGTGTGAGAATATTCTCGGTGCTCTGGCTGCCCTGGAATGGGAGCCGCACCAGCGCGCTCAACCCCGCCCACGCCTGACGGCCGACCTCACCACCGGCACCACCCGCCAACGCCGCCAGCAACCCCACTGATACCGGTTCCACCAGGCATCGCCTCCCTTTACACCGACTAGGCACAGACACGCTGTGAGAGACAACCTCTCTCGCATACGGCCAACTTAAACTGCGGAACCGGCCACACGCCATGGGTCAATGCCACTAAGAGCTCATCTCAAAAGGCATCGGTGTGCTTGGCCAGGTGCTCGTAGCAGATGAGGATGCAGGCGATGCCGAGCATGGCCAGGAAGTTGGAGGCC
>NZ_MKKC01000024.1 GCF_001942255.1 Nocardiopsis sp. CNR-923 | reverse complement strand
TGAACGATCTCCCAGAGCCCATCGGGCAACACATCACTCACAGCACGTGATCATGCCAGGCGCAGGGCCACCTCGCACGGCTTTTGAGATGAGCTCTAAAAGCGCTGAAATTAATATCGTTGGTTTCTCTTATCAGGACATTCAATCAGATTCTCCCATCAAAGAGAGACTTTCTTGGCTGAAGAGGGCTAACCCTAGCTTTAATCCGCATCCGTACGCACAACTCTCGCGCTGGTGTCTTGAAAGAGGGGATGACGCTGAGCACCGAATAGTGGAAATGGAAGCCATAAGAAGATTTTACGGGAGCGGCGGACCACTTTTCCGTGTTTGGGGGTTTTTGCAAGATAAGGCCATCGGGTTCGGATTCAAACCGCACAGGGCGATTGCGCTTTTTTCTTTAATTTGGATTTCTGGGTCCGCTTGGTTTGCTTTTATTGCTCGGGGGTGTAGCGGTACTTCTTATCAGGTTTGCCCGGTCAAAGCAGACGAACATCCAGCGTGGGACCCGATGTTGTATTCCCTGGATGTTCTGATACCTTTGCTTGATCTAGGGCACGGAGTTTCATGGGATCTCCGGTTCGTCAAAGGTGGTTTTTTATATTTTGACAATAAGTGGTTGGATTCTTGTGACCACAATCATTGCTGCCTTTGGTCGTTTTTTTGAAAAAATAGCCCCGTTCTAGAATGATTGGATATTATCTTGTTCTTGTTGTCGGTATTCCGTCGGCTCGGGGGCGCTGATCTTCGCAAGAGATTGATGCCTAGGGCGGTGGGATTAGGTGT
This sequence comes from Nocardiopsis sp. CNR-923, assembly GCF_001942255.1. Taxonomy (GTDB): domain Bacteria; phylum Actinomycetota; class Actinomycetes; order Streptosporangiales; family Streptosporangiaceae; genus Nocardiopsis. The sequence goes on along the minus strand of NZ_MKKC01000024.1, from coordinate 2,272 downwards.
GCGCCGTCGTGGTTCCGGACGTGCGGGCAGTTTGGGTCGATTGCATCAAGTAGGCGGATTTCGTAGACCTCGCCCATGTGCTTCTTGACCTCGTCGGGGGTGAGCCATTCGACGGCGGTCGCCTCGGGGGTGACGCGTGCTTCGCCTCCGGACGGCTTGCAGCGGAAGACGAGGGCGATGATTCCGCGGGCCATGTTCTTGTAGACGCCCGTGAGTTGTTCCACCTCGACGTGGATGCCGGTCTCCTCCAGCACCTCGCGGACGACCCCCTCTTCTGGGGTCTCCTCCAACTCCAGGACTCCACCCGGCGGCTCCCACCGGCCGTTGTCCCTGCGCTGGATCGCCAACATGCGTCCGTCCTCGCGGATGACGGCCCCTGCGACGGACACGGAATGCAGCGGCGTTGACGGCTTGTCTCCAGTGCTGTTACTCATGTACATGAGCATAGGAGGCACAGAAGGACTATGGCGAGCACTGTAGGGGCGAAGTCGGCGAAGCCCCGGTATCTCCAGATCGCGGACGACATCGAAGAGCAGATCAGGACTGGTCGCCTGGCACCTGCTGAGGAGATACCGAGCGAGACCGCCCTGATGGAGCGCTACAGCGTCTCCTCCGGCACGGTCCGCAAGGCGATCGCCCAGCTTCGGGCAACCGGCCTGGTGGAGACCTTCCAGGGCAAGGGCTCCTTCGTGAGTCCCGACCTCCCGTCACGCGCAAGTCCTCGGACCCGTTCCGGCGCTCGCACCGCCGTGCGGGCAAGGCGGCCTACATCGCCGAAACCGAACAAGCCGGGGTGAAGCCCACAGTTCAGGTGCTCTCCATCGGACCCGTCGCCGCTCCCGCCGAGATCGCTGAGCGCCTGGACGTGAACGAGGGCGACAAGGTCCTTGCCCGCCGTCGTCTCTACTTCAGCGATGGCACCCCCACTGAGGAGGCGACGTCGTACCTGCCGTGGGACGTGGCGCGGGACATCCCCGAACTCTTCGAGGAGAACCCCGGCGGCGGTGGCATCTACGCCCGGCTGGAAGAGCACGGGCACGAGTTCGCCGAGTACACCGAGACCGTGCGGGCGCGTCTGGCCACCAAGCAGGAGGCGAGCGCGCTGAGCCTGAGCCCTGGCTCTCCGATCATCCACCTGACCAGGAACGCCGTCACCACTGCTGGGCGTGTGGTGGAGGTGTGCGACACGATCATGGTCGCTGATCAGTTCGTGCTCGACTACCGCATACCTGCCACAGACTGAGGCCCGGAACGTCCGAGGTAGACAGGCTTGTTGGCTCCACAGGGTTGACTCATGTACATGAGTGAGGCAACCTGTACACCACAACTCATATAAATGAGTGCATGTGATTGTCCTATGTATATGAGTTGGCAGGGTTCGTTTGAGCGGTGTGCTTGTGGTTCGACAACCCAGCGCACCCCCAGCCCCCCGGGGAGCGTGCTTCGTGGATGCCGTCGCCGTCGCCGTCGCCGTCTCAGCTTCGAAGCGGTGCAAGTCCTGTCGCGGGCGCGGACGTAAGACCGTCCGCTCTCGTCGCCTGGTCGTGGTCCGCTCGTCGACTACGCGAGAACCGGCGACACGTGTCGTGTCCTGCACGGCTTGCCGGGGGACCGGAACGGGCTCCTGAAACTCACGGGTGGACAAACCGCGGCCGGATGGGCTGCCGGTCGTGGTCACAGCCACTCACAGACAGCAGACCCCCGCGACGCGGGCTAGGCATCCGGGGGCACGGCCAACCTGAGGAAAGCAGGCTGACGTGAAAAACCTTATCGCCCTGATTCGGGCGTTGGTGACTCTGATTCGACCGAAGCGACACGGCAGGCACCACCGGACCGGCCCCCGGCCGTTCCTTCTGCCGCCGCCTACGCGGGTGGCGATGCTGCCAGCGCCGGAACCCATCGTGATGGACGGCGACGACCCCCGCGCCTACCGCCTCGTGCGCGGCCCCTACGCGGCCCTGGAGAACAGGCGTGCCGCGCAGCGGGCCGAGCGGGACCGGCGGGGAATCGACACCCTGGTGCGGATCGCCAGATCGACCTCCCCTGACGACGACCTGGCCGAGCTGCGTGACCTGGTGCGCACGGCCATAGCCGTAGGGGTGGTGGGACGGTGACCGGCGACGAACCCGATTCCGTGGTCGACAGGGAGACCCTGAAGGCATGGGCGCGTGCTCGGGGTGTGCGGGTGCGCGTGGCCTGTGAGGACTGGGAGTCCATCACCTACGAGGCACTGTCCCCCCAACCGGACGGAACCTCGCTGGTGCAGCGGATC
>NZ_MKKC01000023.1 GCF_001942255.1 Nocardiopsis sp. CNR-923 | reverse complement strand
TCCCACTACGCCCCCGACGACCACGCAAAGTGACCGCAGGAGGTGGGGAGGGGCGAATACCGACTACTCGATCACCGGCCCCCGCCAGATCCGCCCCCCAAGGGGACCTAAGGCTGAGCCAGCAGGTCGTCCAAGCCACCGTCTTCCAAGGCGCGACGAGACAAGGGGTGCGCGCGCAGGGCCGCCAGGGCCTCTGGCCCGGCGGCCCTTTCAGGAACCTATTCCTGAAACAGTTCTCAGTGCCAGAGCGGGGTCAGCACGGTTTCCTCACCGTCGAGGGTCAGCTTGAAGGACACTTCAAGGTTGCGGTCCCAGCCACGGATCTCCGCAGCCATATGCTCGGCGAGCTGCTGCCCCTCTGGTGCGTGTCCGATCACGCCGAACTCCCACACGTTCTTCTGGCCAGGGGACCGACGTGCGGTGAGGTAGGCGAGCCCACGCCCGCTGGTGGGGACGCTGGCCATGTCCCCCCACGGCAGGCCCGGGGTGACGAGCCCGGAATCGACGGCGGCGCGCGCGACGTTCATGCGGGACAGGGAGTTGCCGAGGGCGAGCGCTAGTCGTAGCCACAACCCGTCGCGCGGCTCCATGCCACCGATCGTCACCCCGGTCCACACCGTGACCGCGGTCTCGTCCAAGACGCCGGTGACCTGTTCGGGGGTGATGTGCTGTTCTGTGTTGGCCTGGATGGTGACGGCTCCGTCCTCGGTGACGGGCACGTAGGTGCGGGTGTCATCGCCGATGCTGTCCCGCAGGGGCATGAAGGTGGCCAACTCGCTGTCCACGCTCACCCAGTGGTCGCCGTCGCGCTCGAAGACGATCGACCGGTTCACGTCCCCGGCGATCCGTACTGGGGCGATCAGCCTCCCGTCGTCGGCCAACTGGTTCACCCAGGCGGCAGGGATCTGGTGGGAGCCGACGGTCGCGATGATCCGATCGTAGGGGGCGCCGTCAGGGTGGCCAAGCGCACCGTCGCCGAGTACGACCTGTGCGTTGTCGACCCTGGTGTCCTTGAGCCGGTCGGTGGCGTGGTCAGTGACGTCGGGGTCGACGTCGATCGTGACCACCTGGCCGGTGGGGCCGACCAGGTGAGCCAGGAGCGCGGCGTTGTACCCGGTCCCCGTTCCCAGCTCCAGCACTCGCATCCCCGGCTCCAGAGCGGCTTGTTCCAGCATCATGGCGACGATCCTGGGCGCGGACGCGCAGCTGATCGACCTCCCGTCGTCGTTGTCCTTGATGGACACGGTCATGCCGGGAGCGTAGGCGTCCTCCAATGGGGCGTTGGGCACGAACGTGTGCCGGGGCACCGCACGGAACGTCTTGGCTACACGAGTGGTGTGGATGTGCCCTTGGCTGCGGAGCTGATCGACCAGGGCATGACGCGCGGCGGTCGCGGCGTCGGCGGTCGGGGTGGTCGTGTCGGTCATAACGACCTCTCTAGCGGTGTTCGACAGGATGTGCTGGTCCCGGTGCGGTAGCCCCCACCGGTTGAACGAAAAGATCAGGTGGTGGGCGAGCACGGCGCGCAGTCCACGGGTGAGCACCCCGCGCCGGTTCAGGTCGGCTAACGCGTGTCCGGCCTCGGTCAACTCCCGCACCCACTGCCCCTCCGGTTGGAGCGGCCCGTCCTCTACGAGTGGGCGGATTCGGGTGGTCATGAACGTGCGCACCTGCTGAGCGAGCGTTGTGTCGAGGTGGAAGGGTGCGGGGCGGTGACGCAGGTCCGCAACGCGCGCCCACACGTCTCCTTGTTCGTACCAGTCCAGGCCCGTGCCGCGCAGGAACACGGCGGAAAGCAGCACGGCGAGTTCCCGACGGCCCAGGCGAGGCTCGATTGCGTGGGCTCGGGCGGCCCAGTGGAGCAGGTGGTGGCTCTCCTGGTGGAACAGCCGGTGGGCGAGGTCCATCCCGGCACGTCCGCCGAACGCGTGGGTCTCGGGTTCGTAGATGCCGTGGGTCCAGGACCGTACCAGCCGGGCGCGCGGAGTTGGTGGAGGGCCTCATCGAGGTGGGTGCGGGCGGCCGGGCCGCCCTGGTAGCGCAGCCGCCAGCAGGGGTGCTTGCGGATGAACCACCATCCCGCCACCGGGCCACCGTCCAGGGCGAACAGCAGATGGGTGGCCGCAGTCTCCTCGGCACTGGTCCAGTCGGCCCACTCGATCCACACCTGAGGCCACTCACCCACGATTGCCTCCCATAAGGAAGGAGGAGAACCAGGAGCCGCCGCTGCCCGCACCGAGTGTATGCAGGGTGGTCGCGATCCCCGCGCCGCCTTCGAGAAAGCCGATACCCGGGCGCTCTCTGCGTGGGGTGAGCAGTCGGTCAGCGACCTGTTCGACGTCGCCGTCGCGCAGGATCGGAGCGATCAACTCCTGCGGGTTGCCGATCCCGGTCGTGTGGGAGACCAGGGCGTGGCCTGCCCAGCCGTGGCACAGCGAATCGTCGACCAGCATGCCCAACGCCACTGGGTGGGTGAGCGCGTCGGTCACCGCCTGCTCGGCCAGCACCGCACGCTCTGGATCGTTCAGGGCGTGAGCGGCAAGCTGTTGAGCCCGGCCCAGCCCTGCGGCCCCGTAGCACCAGGAGGGCCGTTGCGGGCCATGGACCGCCTGTCCGGTGTGGAGTTGTCCGGCGGTGATCCAGTAGGGCCACCAGGTGCCGCCGTCGCCGTGGTGTCGCCACCGGTCCAACCAGGAGCAGATCCGTTCGATGGCCTCGCGGTTCCCCTCCACCCGCACCCCCGCGGTCCACGCCAAGGACAGCAACGCCAGCGGGCCGCCGATGCCGTGCGCCATCCCGTGGTTGGCGTGCCCTCCGGGGAACGCGGCCTGGACACGCCCGCTGGGGCCCACAGGGTTCCACCACCCCGGAACCGGGCTACCGTCATCGAGGTGGTCTGGTTCGGTCAGCCGTACCAGGTAGGACAGCACGTCACGCAGTTCATCAGAGTCGGGGGCACGCAACGTGAGCAGGTGCCCCAGCCCGGTCAACCCTCGCAAGGCGTCGTACTCGTTCATGGCCGGTCGCGCCCCCTGGTCGGCGCGGACGTGCGCTTGGCGCAGGCGGTGGCGGACCACGCGCAGCAGGACCGGGTCCAAGCGTGCAAGCTCGGCCTTGTAGTCGGCGCCCGCCTCATGGGCCTGGTGCACGGCCCACAGGATCGCGGGTGCCCCGAAGTTGAGGGGCCCTGCTGTTTCCGGACAGGCTTTGAACCGTCCGCATCACGCGGCCAGACGCATCTCCTGATGGGCCGCGTACACCTCCGCAGGAGTGTT
>NZ_MKKC01000022.1 GCF_001942255.1 Nocardiopsis sp. CNR-923 | reverse complement strand
TCACGTACGAGTCCAGGAACTCGTAGATCTCCCGCGGCTTGGGCAGGCTGTCCCACGTGAGCTCGGTGGCGTCGGCGAGTTCCTCCTCGATGATCTCGTCGCACAGGCCCACGCACTCGTCGCAGATGCAGATGCGGCCCGGGCCCGCGATGAGCCTGCGGACGACGCGCTGGTCCTTGCCGCAGAACGAACACGTGAGCGGCGGCCCACTGTCACCGGTGCGTGCCAATCGAACCTTCTCCTCACGCGAGGGGAGCCACGGGAAGGCGCCCAGGGTTTCAGATGATCCCATCATCTGAAATGCACCGTATCCCGAGTCGCGGTAGGTGGCAAAGCACAGCGGAGCCGCGTCAGAGCGGGCTCGCGACGGTGACGGCCGCCACGGCGTGACCCGCGCCCCGGCCCGCGGCACGGGCCGTGATCCGACCGCCGCGAATCCGCACGGCCGCCTCGGTGGCGTCGTCGACCCCGATCACACCGGCCGCCGCCGCGACGGCGCCGCCGTCGTCCAGGACCAGGCGCGGCGGCGGCCACGCGTGTTCGGGCACGGATTCCCGCAGCGCCGCGCACAGTCGTGCGAGCACCGACCGGGCCAGCGGCATCCGCTCCCCCCGATCCCCGGTGACCACGACCGCCGTCACGTCCGCGCCTCCGGGGGCCGAGCGCACCGCCTCCTCGACGGCCTCCAACCGGTGCAGGCCCAGGACCACGACCACGCCGTCGCCGGTCAGGTCGGCGGGTTCGCGGCGGAGCGCGTCGAACGCCCCCGGAGGTGACCACGGCGCGTCCGCGGGCTCCGCAGCCGGCACGTGCTCCAGGTACGGAAGCGGCCAGGCGTCCGCCACATCCAGGTCGGCCAGGTTCGCGCAGGCGCCGATCACACCGAAGGGGTCGACGAAGCCCGGGGCCGCACCGGCCAGACGGACGGCGCCGTACAGGGTGGTCAGGGCTGTCTGCGCGACGCGGACGCGGCGACCCGTACCAGGTCCCGCCAGAGTCTCCAGGGACAGGCCCAGCAGCACCGACTCCAGCCGCAGCAGCTGGGTGAAGGCCTGCCGCAGCGGCGCGTCGTCCAGGCTCTCGGGGAGGGGGTCCGCCCACCCCGGCGGCGCGCCGGGCGAGGGTCCGGCCAGCAAGGCGCGGGCGAACGCGCCCAGTACCGCACGGGGCGTGCCCGCGGCCGGGGGCGGCGATGCGGGCCCGACCGCAAGGCGTTCGTCGACCGCGCGCTCGGCGGCCTCGGCCAGGACGGACAGGTACAGAGCGCGTTTGCTCGGAAAATTCGAGTACACGGCGCCCCGGGTGAGTTCGGCGCGCTCGGCGATGCGGTCGACCTTGGCGTCGCGGAACCCGCGCTCGGCGAACTCGTCCCCGGCCGCGGCCAGGACACGCGACCGGTTGCGGGCCTGCTGCTCCGCCCGGGTGATCCGGGCCATCGTCCCCCCCTCGACGGCACGTCCACCCATCGTACGCCGGGATGCGTGGGGCATCCGGATGCCCGGAGCGTCCGGACCGGGCACGACCCGGAGTTCGGGTGGGCCGGAGGGCGTCGTCGGGAGGAGACGTGGCCCGAGGTCAGCTCGTGGTCCTGTGGTGCCTGCCCTTCACCGGTCTGGCGCGTGCCGTGGGCGCCGACCTGGCGTGCTCCCGGCCCGCCTCGAAGATCCAGCGGTCGCGGGCGAGCCGGACCATCCCGCCGACCACGACGAGCGCGGCGGCGCCCATGAGAACGTGGAACACGAGGTCGACCCACAGCGCGGCGCCTGCCTCGACGCCGGTCAGGGTCCTCGCCGCGGTGTACGGCCACGGGGCCGCGAGCAGCAGGACCAGACTCGTCAGGACGGCGGCCGCGCCGCCGACCGAGTGCGGGAACACCCCGTGAACGTAGCGCCAGCCGAAGACCGCGACGGCGACGGCGACCCCCAGCAACAGCGCGTCCCACACGGTGAGCGCGGTCAGGGGCCATGGACGGGCCCCCGCGGCCTCGGTCACGAACAGCATCGAAGAAAGCAGGTACGCCAGGAGCGCCACGACGATCACAACGACGGCGACGACTCCGGCCCTGAGCCAACGCGGCACGGGAAACGCCTCCTCGGGCACGCGGATGAGCGGCTGGGGACCCCGTCGTGGGAACGCGCGGGCGCCGCGTCGACCGCGCTCCCGGTGTCCTTCCCCCTCCCTCCACGCTACACCCCGAACGGTTGTCCGCGCCGCCGTCCCGGCACCGGCCTTACCCCGTTGACCTGGGACTCCATCCGTGTTGGGGTCAGAACATGGAGCTTTTCGGCAACACCGGATTCGACGCCTGGGCGGTCGGGCGCCGGGGCCGGTCGCCACCCGTCCGCTGCGCCGCGAGCGGCGGACGCTCCGGCCGCCCACCGGGCACCGGGTCGTGGTGCGCGTGCGCACGTGCGCCGTCTGCCGAACCGACCTGCACCTGGCCGAGGGCGACCTGCCGCCCCGCAGGCCGGGCACGGTACCCGGGCACGAGGTCGTCGGCGACGTGGTCGCCCTCGGGGAGGAGGCCGGCCGACTGGCCCTGGGGACTCGTGTGGGGGTGGCCTGGCTGGCTGGCACCTGCGGGGAGTGCCGCTACTGCCGCCGCGGCGACGAGAACCTGTGCCCCGACTCCACGTACACGGGCTGGGACATCGACGGCGGCTACGCCCGCTACCTGACCGCCGACGAACGGTACGTGCACCCGTTGTCGGAGGCGCTGGACGACGCGACCGCCGCGCCGCTGCTGTGCGCCGGCATCATCGGCCATCGGGCACTGGCCCGCGCGGACCTGCCCGCCGAGGGGGTGCTCGGGATCTACGGGTTCGGCGCCTCCGCCCACCTCACCGCACAGGTCGCGCTCTCCGGGGGCGCGCGGGTCCATGTCATGACCCGGTCGGAGCGGGCGCGCGAACTCGCGCTGCACCTGGGCTGCCACTCGGCCGCGGGACCCCGGGACGCCCCGCCCGAGCCGCTGGACTCCGCGATCCTGTTCGCCCCCGTCGGCGACCTGGTCCCCACCGCGTTGGCGGCGTTGGACCGCGGTGGGACGCTGTCGATCGCGGGCATCCACCTGAGCGACGTGCCGCCGCTCAACTACCAGGAACACCTCTTCCAGGAGCGAGGCGTGCGCAGCGTGACCGCCAACACCCGTGCCGACGCCCGCGCGTTCCTCGCCGCCGCCGCCGAGCACCCGTTGTCCGTCCAGACCACGCCCTACCGGTTCGAGGACGCCGACCGGGCTCTGGCCGACCTGGCCGCCGACCGCGTCGACGGCGCCGCGGTCCTGGTCATGACGGACGACTGACGACCGCGGCGCGGCCCCTCAGTCCTGGTGGGCGACCAGAACCGGACAGGGCGCGTGGTGCAGCAGGGCGTGCGCGACCCCGCCGAGGGCCAGTCGGGCGAACCCGCGGGCGCCTCGGGCCCCGACCACGATCATGCGCGCGTCGCCCGCCGCGTCCAGCAGCGCGGCCATCGGCTGTGACCGCACCACCTGCCGGACCACCTCCACGTCGGGGAAGTCGAGCAGGCGCCGGGCCAGCACCGCGCTGAGCGCCTCGTTCTGCTCCTCCTCCATCTCCTCCTCCACGCGGCCCCACGGACCGATCCCGGCCTCGGCGAACACGGGAGCGGACCACGCCCACACCGCCCGCACCCGGTCCCCGTGCAGTTCCGCCGTCCGCAGCGCCGCCAGCAGCGCCCGGTCCGCGTGCCGGGACCCGTCCACGCCGACCACGACCTCGGTCCTGTCCGGGTCCATCCCCTCCTCGCCCACCACCAACGCGTACCCGGGGGCGTGCGCCGCGACCTGGTAGGCGACGGAGCCGATCCGCATCCCGGGGAAGCCGCCCCGGCCGCGCCTGCCCACGACGACGACGTCGAAGTCCTGCGCGTGCCTGAGCAGCTCCGCCGCCGGGGAGCCGTCGACCACGCGGACGTCGAGGTCCAGTTCCGGCCAGCGTTCGCGCACGTGCGCCGCCGCCGCCTCCGCCGCCGCGACGGCCTCCCGCTCCAACAGGTCCGAGGGCCAGCGCGACACCGACACGGTCAGGTCGCCGTCGTACACGGTCATCAGCGTCAGTCCGATTCCCCGGCACACCGCTTCCCGGGCGGCGCACTCAGCGGCGCGCAGACCCGCGTCGGAGCCGTCCACACCAACCAGAATCGATCGCACGAGCGCTCCCTCCGTCCTCACCCTCCATCGTCCACCCTGGGACGGCGTGCCCGCGACCCCGACACGGGGCCCGAGAGGCGGGGCCGGCACACGTGGTCACGCCTTTACCGACGCCGTGATCTGCGGCGCGTATCGTCGAACAAGGAGCCGTGCCACTCTGAGGTGACATGGGGAGGGACCATGTCCGATGCGACCGCGGGAAGCGAGAGCACCGCCGAGCACGCACCGGGGCTCGGTGACCTGGGCGGGGAGTTGCGCCGCGTGATCCGGGCGGTCGGCGGGCACGCCGGGGCCGTCTACCTGATCGACCCTGGTGACGACACCCTGGTGATGTCCGTGCTCGCGGGAGTCGCGCGCGATCTCCTGCGCTCCTGGTTCCGGGTCTCGCTGAACACCGTTCTGCCGGTGGCCGAGGCCACGCGGGAAAGGCACCTGGTGTGGCTGCCGAGCGGTGAGGAGCTGGCCCAGCGGTTCCCCCGGGCCGCGATCACCGTTCCCTACGACTTCGCGACCGTCGCCTACCCGCTGGCGACGGACGACGAGATCCTCGGCGGGTTCTTCGTGATCGGCCGCTCCGACCGGCCGGGACTGTCGGGCGAGGAGCGCGAGGCGCTGGCCGGAGCCTCGCGGGCGATGGTCGACACGTTGGATCGCGCCCGTGCCATGGGGCAACCGATCAGACCCACGCCCGCCCCCTACACGCTGCGTCCGCCGCCCGCCGCCTCGGATCCGCACGAGGTCCTCACCGAACTGGTCGACCGGCTGCCCGAGGGCCTGTGCTCCCTGGACGTCAACGGGCGCGTCACCATGGTCACCGACGCCGCGGCCCGGCTCCTCGGCGAGTCGCACGAGCGGCTCGTCGGGCACCATCCCTGGACGGCCCTGCCGTGGCTCGACAACCCGGTGTACGAGGACCGGTACCGGGCGGCGGTGCTCAGCCACCGTCCCACGGAGTTCGTGGCGCTGTGCCCGCCCGACCGGTGGCTGTCGTTTCGCCTTTATCCCGGCGAGACGGGGGTCAGCGTGCTGATCTCCGAGACGGAGGTCGACTGGGAGGGCGAGGAGCCGCACACCCGTCAGGCGCCGACCCGCGCCGGCGTCCTCTACCACATCCTCCACCTGGCCTCAGCGCTCACCGAGGCGGCGAGTGTGAACGACGTCATCGACCTGGTGGCGGACGAGATCGTCCCCGCGGTGGGCGCCAGCGCGCTGGCACTGTTCACCCACGACGCCGAGCGCAGGCAGCTGCGCCTGATCGGCCAGCGCGGGTTCGACCCGGCCTTCGTGGCCAGCATCGACGGGGAGCCCGCCGACGCCACGGCGCCCGCAGCCCGCGCGTCGATGACGGGGGTGCCGGGGTTCTTCCGGTCCCTCAAGGAGCTGCAGACCGTCTACCCGTCGCCGGAGGTGTACGTCCAAAAGGACATGGAGGGATGGGCGTTCCTGCCCCTGGTGGCCTCCGGGCGGCCGATCGGCGCGTGCATGCTCGGCTTCACCCGGCCGCACAACTTCACCGTGCAGGAGCGGGCGGTGCTCAACTCGCTGGGCGGCCTGATCGCACAGGCGTTGGAGCGGGCACGGCTGTACGACCTCAAGCTCAACCTGGCGCGCGGGCTGCAGGCGGGGATGCTGCCCCACTGGCTGCCGCGGATCCAGGGCCTGTCGAGCGCGGCCCGCTACCTGCCGGGGACCGAGGGCATGGACATCGGCGGCGACTTCTACGACCTGATCCCGCTCGGGTCGGGCCGGTGCGCGGCGGTGATCGGCGACGTCCAGGGGCACAACGTCTCCGCGGCGGCGCTGATGGGACAGCTGCGCACGGCGGTCCTGGCGTACGCGACGGCCAGGGACGGCAGGCCCGGCGAGGTGCTGACCCAGACCAACCGGCTGCTGTGCATGATGGAGTCCGAACTGTTCGCCAGCTGCCTCCTGCTGCGGTTGGACACGGTGTCCGGGCTGGTGCGCATGGCGCGGGCGGGCCACCCGGAACCGCTGATGGGCGGGATCGACGGCGGCCACATCCTGTCGGCGCGGAGGGCCTTCTGCTCGGGATCGACCCGAAGGCGGAGTATCCGGAGACCGAGTTCGAGCTGCTCCCGGGCGCGACCCTGGCGATGTACACCGACGGGCTGATCGAGGCGCCCGGGATCGACCTGGACGAGGCCAAGGCCGGGATGGCCGACCGGCTGGCGGCGCTGCACCACCTGCCGGTGGAGCGGGCCGCCGACGAGCTGACCTCGAAGGTGAGCGAGGTCCCCCACCGCAGGGACGACACGGCGCTGCTGCTCCTGCGCGCCGACGCGGCGTGACCCGGTCTGGCGACCGCGCGCGGGGACAGGTCCGCCCGGACGACGGCCGACGCCCAAACCCCCGTTCCGGTGAGGGGCCGCAACCGGCCACCGACGCGTGGGCACGTCAGGGGCGGGGCATGAGGCCTGCGTCACGTGCCGGAGAGGCCGGTCCCGTGGACGGGGCGGGTCACGCGGCCCGGGGAGGCGGGCCGTCGTGCCTGCCCGAGCCTCGCGGCCGCACACGGGAGAGGACGCGCGCCCATGCCGTCGGATGAGGACGACCGGACCGCCTGGGGCGGCGGACCGCCGGAGAGGGAGACGACCGAGGAGGAGAGCCGCGTCGACCGCGGGGCGCGTACGTGCCACGTGTGCCACGGGCTCTTCGGCAGCCCCGGCGACGTCGCCGCCCACCTGGATCGGGGGTGCCCTCCCAGCGGCGAACGGTGACCTGGCGGTCGGGGCGCGCCCCGGCGCCGCTCACGCGTGCGATGGCGACACCTCTGGCTGAATATCAATCAAAAGCAACAAATCACCCAGAACACATCCTAACGATGACGACATCGGACACCGAGCGTCCGCGCGGAGAATTCAGGCACCCAATGGGGCACGCCAGAAACCGCCGTCGCACAATGGACAACAAACACACCGAAACCATCTCGGTTCTTCCCTCGGGCTACAATGACCGGGTTAGACTTCATCGGCCCGCGCCTCCTCGGAGCGCCATTTCGCCCACGCGGGCCGCCCTCGACCACGGCGCGCACGCACACCGTATCGAGCCCCCGGGTGTGAGGTGAACCGATCCGACAGGGAGCCGCCATGAGCGCAACAACCGGTGCCCAGCCGCCGCAGACGGGCGATGGCACCATTATCGCCTTTCACTCGTCGCGCGCGGAAACCGGTCGCACCACGTTGGTCGCGAACGCGGCGTGGCACCTCGCGAGCGTCGGCAAGAAGGTACTGATCATCGACGCCGATCTGCGCTCTCCGACACTCCTGGACTACTTCTCGGCATTCAGGACCTCGCCTGAGGAAAGGCGACGGACGGACGCACCGGGCCTGGTGGACATGGTTCAGGCCCTGGAGGCGGAGGTGGGCCGGGCGACGGCCGCCGACGCCCGCAAGCTCTGCGACGACCACGCCAAGGTCGACCAGTACTACCTCAACCTCACCCGGGAAAGGCCGCTGGAGGGCATCCCCGAGGGATCGATCCACTACCTGGGGCCTGGGCGCACCGGGGATTCCGGGTACCAGTCCCAGGTCAACATGATCGTCGGATCCGGATTCCTCGCCTCACCCCTGAGCAAGGAGTTCGTCCGGTCTCTGCGCCGCTCCGCCCTGAGCCAGGGCTACCACTACGTGCTCGTCGACACCCCGTCCGACCCCGGGGAACCCTTGCACGACCACTGCACCACGATCCTGCCCGACCAGGTCGCGCTGTGCTTCCCCCTGACGGAGAGCGGTATCGGCGACGCGCTCCGCGCGGCCACCCACATCCGGGACGGGAGTTCCGGGCAGGTCCTGGTGCGTCCCATCCCGACCAGGGTGGACGTCGACGCCGAGGACGTGGAGGGGATGAGGGACAAGGCCGCTGAGGATCTGGGCGAGCACATGCCCGGCCGGAGCGGCGACGAGGTCGCCAGGTACCTGAGCAAGGTGGAGATCCCCCAGCGGCGCCGCGTCGGCAACGACCGGATCCTGGCGGCCTTCGTCGACCGGCCCCAACTCCAAGGAACCCTCTTCTCGACCTCCGCGCAGATGGTTCGCACACTGACCGGGGTGAAAGTTCCGGAGGACCGGCACCTGACGGAGCGACAGCGCGATGTCCTGCGGGGCCGTTCGCTCGGACGCTCCTGGTACACCCTGCCGCGGGTCGAACTCCTGTTCCACCCGCGCGACCGCGGCTGGGCCGATTGGATCCAGGCGCAGCTGGAGTGGGCGGGGTCCACCGTCACCCGCCTCGCACCGGAGTCCGACGGCCCTCCGACTGCCGAGTCCAGGGACCGGACCGTCCTGCTCGTGATGTCGAAGAACCTGCCGAACACCCTCACCGCGGAGAGGGCGATGCAGATCCGGCACTCGGCGCGAGGCACCGGGTCCACCCCGGGCCTGGTCGGGGTCAAGGTGAGCGAGGGCGTGCCCGACGAGGCGTTCGGCGACGTCGACAGGGTGAGCCTCCACCTCCACGACGAGGACGACGCCCGGCAGACCCTGCTGGACAATTTCGGCGGCAACGCGCTCGCGCGACGCCGCACCGCTCCCGTCAACGGTCCGCGGTTCCCCGGATACCGGTTCAGCGGATCGCAGCCGGGAGCCCGACTGCACGGACCGCTCGAAAACCTTCCCGTGTCGGACCCGCACTTCACCGGGCGTCAGGAGATCATCCAGCGCATGCGCGACACCCTGGGTTACACCATGGACGGGAAACCCTGGTTCGCGTTGACCGGCCTGAGCGGGATCGGCAAGTCCGCGATCGCCCGCGAGTTCGCCGACCAGTTCAGGTTCGACTACGACCTCCAGTGGTGGATACCGGCGCAGAAGCCAGACCTGGCCGAGGCGGCCCTGGCCTCGTTGGCCAGTGAGGCCGGGTTCACCGCGACGGGCGACCACGCGACCGCGGCGCGGGCGCTGCTGGGTGAACTGACCCAGGGCCGACGCTGGCCAAGGGTCCTGCTGGTCTTCGACGGCGCATGCAACGTTGGAGACCTCAGGGACCTGATCCCGCAGGACGGCTGCCACGTGATCGTCACCACTTACCACCAGGAGTGGCGCGGCCTGGAGAACGTCGCGTGGACGGAGGTTCCCACCTTCGATCCGACCGAGAGCAGGGAGGTGCTGCGTCGACGGCTGCGCAACCTCCCCGAGGCCGTCGCCGACGAACTCGCCGACAAACTCGGGCACCTGCCGCCGCGACTGCGTCAGGCCGCTGAGGCGATCAACGCGCGCAACCTGCGCGGCCACGACCCCGACTCCGCCCAGGAGTTCCTTCGGCTGTTGGAGGAGTCGGCCGTTCAGGACGGCGGCGACACGACCGCGCCCTCCCCCGTGACACCCCTGTTGCTGGACGAACTGGGCGACTTCCATCCCGCGAGTCTGCGCCTGCTGGAACTGTGCGCCTTCCTCGACCTGGACGCGATCGACCCCCGGCTGCTGCGCTCGGCGCCGGCGGTGCGCGAGTACGGCGACGCCGACCGGGAGATACGTGACGGCTCCAAGGACACGGGAGCCGTCACGCACCAGGTCACGCGCTTCCTGCTCGTGGAGAACGACGAGGAGAACCACGTCTTTCGCATCCACCGCAGCGTGCGGGACCAAGTCCTCGACCGCATGAGCACCCAGGAGAGGGCACGACGCCGCACCGCCGTCCAGCGCGTCCTGGCCTCCTGCGCGCCCTCCGACGAGCAGCCGCACGGCGGCGGCCACGACGCCCTGTACCGCCAACTCGCCCGTCACGTGGAGTGCTCCGGCGCCCTGGACTCCACGGACGAGGAGGTGCGCCGGTGGCTGACCAACCAGGTCCGTCACCTGTGCTGGTCGAACGATAACGAACGGGCGGAGCGCTGGGCCGAGCGGCTCTTCCACCAGTGGACCGAGAGGTTCGGCGAGGAGGACGTCCTGCGGCTGCGTGTGGGCACGCAGTGGGCCAACGCCTTGGCCAACCTCGGTGAGAACGCGCGAGCCGAGAGCGTGAACAAGCAGACTCTGGACCTCCTCCACTCCACCCAGGGTCCGCGCAACCGCTACTCTCTGCTCGCCCAGCAGGCCCGCGCCCGGGATCTGCGCTTCCTCGGGCGCTTCAACGAGGCCTTGGAGCACGATCAGGCGGCTCATCAGTTCTACCTGGAGGAACTGGGCGCCGACGACCGCGAAGTGCTGCGGGCCGAGCACAACCTCTCCCTCTCCCTGGTCGCGGTGGGGGACTACCAGTCGGCCCGGGACACCGCCCAAAGGGTGTTCGAAGCCCGCGCACGGGTGCTCAAGGACCGCGATCGATCGACCTGGTACACCGGATACCACCTGGGAACGTACATGCGCCTGTGCGGGGAGCACGCCAGCGCCGAGCTTCAACTGGGGCTGAGTATCGATGGTCTGACCGAGACCGTCGGCGCGTCGTCGTCCCACACACTGCACGCCGTCAAGGAACTGGCCGCCACGCGACGAAGGATGGGCGAGTTCGACGCGGCGCTGGAGGAGTCACGCAGAGCATACGAACTGCATCGGAGGTTGCACGGGGCCCTGCACGCGAGGAGCCTGGACATGGGCGTCGAACTCGCCGCGTGTCTGGCGGCCAAGTCGCGGTTCGAAGACGCCCTGGGGCAGGCCGAGCACAACCTCGACGCGCACACGCGGGTCTACGGGCAGGAGCACCCCCGCACCCACGTCGCCCGCTCCCACCTGTCCGCCTACCACGAACGGCTCGCAGACGCCGAGACCTCGCTGTCGCTGGCCGAGCGCGCGCACAGCGGGCTCGCCGCCGACCCCCACGTCGGGCCCAACCACCCGTTCACGCTCGGCGCGGCCATCAACCTGGCCAACAGCCTGGTCGCCAACGGCGAGCCGGACAAGGCCCTGAAGTTGGACACCGACACCGACACCGCCTACCGCGACCGTTTCGGTCCCTCACATCCACACAGTGAGATCGCGGCGGCCAACTGGAACGACAGCACCAACCGGCGCAAGAACCGCAAGACCGGCAGCGGTGGGCGCAGTTTCATCGACGGCTGACGAAAGGCACCCCATGTCCGACCTCGACGCCGACCACGAGCCCAAGGTGTCTCGGGCCCCCCACGCCAACGGGCCCAAGTACGACCCGCTGGTGGACAAGTGCCAGGACGGGGTCGGTGACGGCGGCATCCACCACCTGTCCTACTTCGACCACGGCCTGCTCTCCTTCTCCGTCACCTCGGCGCTGTTCGGACTCGGTCTGGCCGCCGACCAGGACGACGTGCGCTCACAGGTGGACCGCATGGGCCGCCGCCTCGCCTTCGTGCACACCCGGGTGGACTACTCCCTGGCGTCGGTCCGCAGTGGGCGACTCATCAGGATGGTGCTGCTCCTGCCCCCCGTCGCCGTGCTCTACTACCTGGTACGCCCCGGTGAATACCTCGTCGCGGCCGTGGTCGGCACCGGCCCCGAGGAGGTCGACGCCGCCGACAGGAACACCGCGGCCCTGGTCGGGAGGTTGCGGTCGATCATGGGCCTGGGCAGCCAGAACCCGGGGGGTTTCTCGACGATGCTTCCCAGCTGGAAGGAGCATGAAGGGAGCGATCCACCACTCGTGACGCAGGGATCGACGGAGGGACGGGGCACCGAGCACGAGGCGTGCACGTTCGCCGTCGCGGCCGATGACCTGCACTACGTCGCCTGCTTCGAGGACAGCCGCTTCACCTTCTCCGTCGACCTGCTCGACCATCCGGCCCTGGCGGTCTTCTTCCGCGACATCACCGTGGACGAGCGCCGCTCGCGCTACCAGGACATCGGGAACCTGCTGCACCGCGTGGTACGGATGATCAACGGCTCCGCCCTGGCGCAGTGGGGCGGGCCGCTCGGCGAAATGGTGGTCGACGTCGAGGAGGGCGCCGTCTACTACTTCGGCCTGTGCGACGGCTCCTACCTCGTCGGCGTCACGCTCGACCAGAACCGGGTGGACACGACCGAGCAGGTGCTCAGACAGCTCGCCTCCACATTGCGGCAGATCCGTGGAGTCGACGGGGCCGCTGACCATGCCCAGTGAGCAAAGACGGGGCGCGGACGGGAGCCAGCGCTCACCGTCGACTCCGTCGTCCTCGGTCCTGGCCGCGGCGCGGCGCGCACTCACGCTGCCCCTGCTGTCCGCCCTCGTGGCCACGGGCTGTGGTCTGGCGGTGGCCGGGGTGCTGGACCTGGGTGACCTGAGCCAGTCCGGGGCGTACCTCATGGTGGCCGCTGCCCTGCTCGCGATCGGGCTGTACGGCAGCACGTCGGGCATCGACGTGCGCCAGACACGGGGCCATGTGAAGACCGTGCTGATGGCGGTGACCGTCGGCGTCCTGCTCAAGGCCGCTCTGATATCGGCGGTGATGTACCTGGCGTTCGGGCGTCCCGAGTACATCGTGCTGGGGGTCGCTGTGGCCCAGATCGATCCCCTCTCGGTCGCCGCCCTGCGCGGCGACGGGCGGCTGTCCCCCCGCGCCCGGTCGATCCTGTCCGCGTGGTCGTCCTTCGACGACCCGATCACGGTCCTGCTCACCGTCTACTTCTCGGCCCTGGCGCTCAGAGCCGCCGGGCGCGCCGCGCCGACCGGAGCCGACGGTGCCATGGACTACGTTTTCGACCTGGTCGCCAACGCGGCCTTCGCAGCGGCGGTGCTGCTGCTGTGGTGGCTGGGACGCGAGCTTCGACGGCGACGCGAGGACGCGTCGGCCGCCAGCGGGACCGGCGGGGCCCCGCCCGCGCGGCGTGTTCTGGGGACCACGTATCTGGGCGGTCTGCTCGCGCTGGCGGCGGCCCAGTTCCTGATGCTGGGCATCGCGCTGGTCGGCCTTTTCTTCCGGCCGCTGTCCGAGCGGTTCGTCGACGGCCTGGTGCGGTACGCGCTGCTGGTCTCCTCGTTCTGCCTGGGGTTGCTCCTGATCCAGGGCGTGTCGCCGGTCGAGGGCATGGTGCTCGGCGCACTCGCCTTCCTCTCCCAGGCAGTGGTCAGCATTCCCATCACGCGCGGCCTGCCGAGAGACGACCGGATCTCCCTCGCACTCGGACAGCAGAACGGGATCACGGCGATCATCCTGGCCCTGGTCCTGCAACCGTCCTTCCCCGAGACCGTGGCCATCGTGGCTCCGGCGATCCTGACCGCGAACCTCCTCCACTTCGCGGCCAACGCCGCCTGGAACCGCGCACGGCGGCGGGTGCCGGACGGCCTCTCACGCTGAGAAGGCGACTTTGGCCTCAGCACACCCACGCTGACACCCGTCGCTCGACGTGCTCGATCAGTCGGCGCATGTCCGCGCAGTACACCGTGGGGTTGTCGAACCCGTTGACCGCCCGGTAGCGGTGGGCACGCGTGCCGCCACCGCAGATCGTGAACACCGGGCATCGCGCGCACGCGGCGCACGTCTTCTCGTGGACCGGCCCGCCGCCGTCGAAACCGTCCCTCATCACGTTGCGCCCGGTGACCCCGGCCCCCTCATAGACGATCTTGAGGTTGTCGTGCACCTCGATGGCCCCATCGGTCTCCACGATCACACAGGTCACCGGCGCGGTTCCCAGGTCCGACCGCAGGCTGGAGCCGCCGCGGCCGAGTCGGAACAGCGAGTCGAACATCCGGATCCTCACCCGGGTCTCCGAATCGGCCCACCAGCGCTCGAAGACCGCGATCAACCAGTCGGCGTAGGGAGTTCCTTGGGAGGGCAGGCGGGGAGGCGGCGCCTCCCAGGTTCCATGCGGCAGCAGGAAATCCAGGACCGGCGGCTCGTGCTCCGCCAGGGACTCGTAGGTGGTGACCGGATCGTTCTCCAGATCCACCGTGCACAGCAGTCCGCCGAAGAGGTGCCGGTGGGCCGGTGAGCGCAGCAGGTCCAGCGCGGCGGCGACGCGGTCGTGGCTCGCGCGGCCGGACGGGTACCGGCGGTGCCGGTCGTGTTCGGCTGCGCCGCCGTCCACGCTGACGCCCACCGTGACACCCCACCGGTCCAGTACACGCAGGACCGGGACGTCGAGCAGAGTGCCGTTGGTCTGCAACACCAGGTGCACCGTGGTCGCCAGGCCCTCGAAGGCCGCGCGCACGGCCCCGGCTAGGAAGCCGATGCGGTCACGCCCCGCCAGGAGCGGTTCTCCGCCGTGCAGGATCACCGTCACCTCGTCCAGTCCGTGGCGCGAGGCGTACTCCGCCAGACGGTCGGCGACGGTGAGCATGAGAGGTTTCTCCATCACCCGCGGGCGGCGGGCCCAACTCCGGTCGGGCGAGGTGTACACGTAGCAGTAGTCGCAGGAGAGATTGCAGCGGCTGTGCACCTTGAGGACGACGGTGTCGAATGCGAGCGGACGATCCGTGCGCTCGTCGCGCTTGGCTTGCGCCACCGTACGCGCGCGGCTGACCGGCGCGAGTCCGCGCAGCGGTGGAGGGGCCGCTTCAAATCCGTCTCCACCCTTGGTCTCGCCGCCGTCTCCCTCCTTCTTGTCCTTGCCCAGCAGCGGCAGGAGAGCGGGGGGTGCCCGGTGGACCCCCGGGGAGGTGTACCGGAACACTTCCCTTGATTCAGTCATGATTTCCCCTTTCACTGTATTATCCCCACAGTTCGCATCTAGCGTGAAATCATTCACAACGCCACAGCGGCCGCTCGACCGACGCCCAGACCGTAGCCAGGAATGGGTGCGACCACATGCGCACACCTCGTCGACGCGCAGTCCCCTTGACCAAGCGGTTCCATTCATGCCCCAGGCGAGCAGGCGAAATCTCCGGTGTCCGCATCCGGCCGCGTGAGGTGTTTCAATGGTGCTGGGAAGCGCCGTATAATCGGCGAAAGAGCCGTGAAGTCCCGGCCGGAAGACCGCGAGCGGTGAGGATATGTGTGATGTTCGCACAGAATCGACCGGGACGTGAGGGGAACAGTGGAATGTCTCTTTCTCACCAGCCACGCTGCCGCTGACGAAGGCACGTGGATCCGCCGTCTGCACACCGACCTGGAGTGTGAGCTGAGTCGTCGGCTCGGCCGTGCCGTCCTGGGAGTCGTCGCCGGCCCCGACACGCCGGAATCGCATCCCGTGCGGGCGTCGTCGACGGTCCCGGCCATGATCGCTTGTCTGTCGGACGCCTACTTCGCGGACGCCGCCTGCGGACGGCAGTGGCGGATCTTCACGTCGCGTCGCACCCTGGTGCCGTTCCCACGCTCGGGCCCCGAACCGCCGACCGAGGCGGCGGCGCTCATACCCCTGCTGTGGAGTCCCTGTCGCCGACCGCTCCCCGAGAACGTCCCCCCCGTGCACGATCCCGTGGGCGCCCCGACGGGGGTCCGTGACCTCATGCGGACCAGCGGTGACCACGGAGCCTACATCGACCTGCTCGCCGCACTGGCCGACCGCGTCCTGAACGCGCAGCGGCTCGCGCTGCGCCCGTGGCCGGAGAGCGATGTGGCGCACATGCGCCCCGCGTTCGGAACGACCGCCAGACGCCCTGCCTCCCGTGGTCCCGAGACGGCCGGCCGCGCCGGGACGCACCGGGTGGCCATCAACCACGTCGCCGCCGACCGGCCGTGGGCGAACTGGCTGCGCGGCCTGCTGGTCGACGCCGGGTACCGGGTCGACCTCGTCGACCACGACCCCCGTGGGTCACTCGCCGCGTCCTCCACGCGGGAGACGCGCTCGGACGCCGAGGTCGTCGTGCTCTCACGCAACTGGACGGCCGCCGCGCGCCTGCCCGTGGGATCCGGCGGCACCGCGGGCGCACCGTGCGGACCACGCGCGGTCTGGGTCCAGGTCGACCACGACCCGCCCCCGGGAAGCGGGGCCCTGCGTCCCATACCGCTCTACGGTCTCGACGACGCCATGATCCAGCGTCTGCTCACAGCCCTGCGTTCCCCCCCTACGTGATGCGGTGATCCATGAAGGCCCCTCACTTCTTCCTGAGCTACGGCGACCGCGCACCCGAGCGGGAATACGTCCAAAGGTTCCTCCGCGATCTCGAAAGGGCGGTCCGACTGCAAGGACACGAGGAGACGCGGGCGGTCAGCGGACCCACGCTGACGCCCGGCCCCGGATGGAAACGGCGACTCCTCAAGGAATGCGCCACCGTCGGCTGCCTCGTGGCGCTCCTGAGCGACAGGTACTTCAGAAGTGACTGGTGCGCGAAGGAGTGGTGGACGGTGGACGAGCGAATCCGCAGGCGCGGGGATCACACGGACGCCGGCGTACCGTGGATCATCCCCGTGATCTGGCGCCCCCTGTCCTCTCCCATTCCCGACGCGATCCGCTCACAGCAGCGCACCGACTGGTACGTGCACCAGGACGCCAGGCGGCGAGGTGTCCTCCACCTGATGGACCGAGACAACCAGGGCCCCTACCGGGAGACCTGCCAGACGATCGCCACCCTGGTCGTCGAGGCCTTCTCCCACGACCTGCCCGCTCTGGACGACGGCCAGGGACCTCAACTCTCCTGGGACGCGAGCGCCTGGAGGCGTCCGAAACAGTCGACACCGGTCCCGGAACCGCCCCCTGAGCTGTCACCGTCGGAGAAGCTCGTGCACATCCTCTCCCACGTCCCCTCCCTCGACGAGGAGGACACCTGGTCCAGATTCCTGGACGGGATCGCCCGCAGCCGACCCATGGGGGTTCCACTCCAGGCCTGGCAGTGGCCGCACACCTCGCCCTCCCCCGAACGCCACCAGAACCTGCTCAAACACCTGTGCACGCAGTACCGGCGCGCCCACGTCTTCGGGTGGGTCGCCGACGCCCTGGAATCGTCCACCGGCGCCACCGGTCACGCGCAGGCGATCCGCTCGATCCGCGACGACCTCCCCGAGGAGTAGCACCATGCCGCCCGCCCCGCCCGCCAACGCGGCGGCAGCCCGGCGACGACCGCGACGGCGGATCGCGGTGGTCGGCAGCGTCGACCCCGACCGCACCTACCGTCCGCCCCTCCGCGAACCTGGGGCGCCCGCGACGCCTGCCACGACATCGGTCGCGCGCTCGCCGCCGCCGAATGCGATCTCCTGGTCTTCTCCGACCGGCCCACGTACGCGGAGGCGCTGACGGCCCTGGGCTACGCGGAGGCCTCCACCGCGCGGTCCCCGGGAACGATCATCGCGCACCCTCCCCGCCACAAGACCTTCACCCTCCCCCTGCCCGAGTCCTCCACCGCGCGCGTGCGCACCGTCCGCGACACGAGCGGCGAGTGGGAGGTGCCCTTCTACCGGGCCCTGTTGGGAGCCGACGGCGTCATCCTGGTCGGCGGCGGCCAGTCCACCCGCATCACCGGGATCCTCGCCATGGCGCAGGACGTCCCGATCCTGCCCGTCGCGGCATTCGGCGGCGGCGCCGAACAGGTGTGGACCAACCTCGACAAGGTCCGCAACCACGCCACGGACGAGGACATGCGGCTCATGGGCGCGCCGTGGTCGCCCGAGTCCGCGACGGACCTGGTCGCGACGCTCGTGCGGCACGCGGACGAACGCGACGCGCGGGCGCGCGGGGAACGGACCCGGGCCCGACTGCACCGGTGGGCCGAGGCGTGCGTCATCCTGGCCGCCGGACTGCTGCTGGCAGCAGCGCTCAGCGCCATCCCCCTGGTCGGGGGACCCGCTCCCGCCTCGGCGACCAGCCTCGCCGCCCTCCTGGTCGCACCGATGTCCGCGGCCGTCTCCGGCGCGCTGATCCGCAACTCCTTCGGTGAGGGCGGGTCCTGGCTGCACGCGGGGGTGCGCGGGCTGGGGGCCGGAACGGTCTCGGTCCTGTTGTACGTGGCGGCGCAACTGCTCACCGTGCCGGACCTGCTCGACATGCTGGACGCGCGCCGTCTGCTCTTCTTCGTCATCCCTTTGGGGTTCAGCGCAGGATTCACCTTCGACCTGGTCCTGGAGCGACTCCGCGGCGAGGGGCAACGGATACCGGCCGCCGGGGCCGCGCCCGACGACGGTCCTGGCACGGCGTCGTCCGCGACGTGAGCCGGTTCGACCTCCGGAGCACGGTTCCCCTCCAGCCCGCACCGGCCGTGTCCGCGAGCGAGTCCGGCTTGGAGGGCGCGCCTCGCGCCGGAGGAGTCGATGGCGCCGGTCCAGCCGCGGCGGAGGTCGCCCCCCGAACGTGGCTGTCGTGCGCCTGACCGACCGGTTCTGCGACCGGGGCGTGCGCCGCCCCGTGATCGGCGAAGTCCCCGTTCACGACGCACCGGCGCCCCCGTCCGGCACACGCCGCGCCCCGCGCCGCACCCAGCACGCGGCAGGCGTCCGGATCCGGCCATCGCCCGGCGAGGGCCCGAAACCGCTGTGATGATGAGATCTGCGTCCTGTCGTCGGAAGCGACCGGGAGTCCCCCATGCAGCGAGCCGCACACGGTCACCGCCGATCCTCGGACCAGGCGAGCGGCCGAACGCAACCCGCTCTCGGAGCCCAGCGGCGGAGAGGACGTCACCGGCTCCGAGCGCTCCCCGCCGTCTTCGGAGCCGAGCCCACCGCCCGATCCCGCCGGGACCGTCGGCGATGGTCCTCATCCGCCTGGGTCGGCGCCTGCGCCACCCTGACCGCCCTCGCCCTGGTCGGGGTTCCGAGCCCTCCCCCGGCCGCGCACGCAGACGAGGAATCCGAGCCCGAGGGGTCCGCCCGCTGGTACGAGCTGTGGAACCCGGGCTCCGACGTGGTGCTCCTGGCCGTGGTGCCCGACGCCGCCGCGTGCGCGCTTCCCGAGGGAGCCGAGGGCCCCGGTGGTGAGCAAAGTCGCGGTGTGCGGCTGTTCGGCGGCGGAGAGTTCACGTCCAGCGCCGGCGACCCGAACATCTCCTTCGAGATGTCCCAGGACGAGTACTCCGTCTTCTACGCCGACCCCGACGACCTCCTGGTCATGTTCGACCGTCCGGGGTACCGGTTCCCCGACGAGCCGTCGCAGAGCATGCCCTATCGCGACTTCACGGCCTCCATCGAATGCCTCTCACCCGAGGGCGATTGGGAACGGGTGGCGAGCCAGTTCCTCGCGCCTCCCTTCGCCTACTTCGAGCCGACGCACACTGTGGACCCAGTCGACCCCGTCATTCGGGACGGGATCCTGCCGATCGTCCCCGACGGGCGCGACGTGCTGGAGGTCGAGATCGACGGGGACCCGGTGACCCTCGACGCGGCCGGTGACGGGTTCGCGCTCCCCCCGGATCTGGAACCCGGCTCGCACCTGCTGACCGTCCCCGGGTACAGCCTCTCCTCGACGGATCCGATCATCGGGGAGGGCCTGGAGTTCCCCTTCATCAACGGGTACGCGGCCCCGCCCGCCGCCCCGGAGCCCGAACCCGTGTCAGGCGACGGTGACGGAATCCCCCTCCTGTCGGAACTGCGCACCGACCCGGCCACCCTCTTCACGGCCCTGGCCGTCGCCGCGGCCCTGGGCGGCACGGTGTGGTTGCTGCTCGGCTTCCCCTCCGACATCTTCAACAAGGCGCTGGAGGGAAACCGAGGACGCCCGCGCGCCTGGCGACGGCGCCTGCGCGCGCTACTCCAGGCGGGTGTGCTGGGCCGGGCCCTCTTCTCCCGCCGGGCGCTTGCGGCGTTCCTCGTCTTCTGGGGGTTGTCGGCCGCGCTGCCGGTCTGGTCGGGCTGGAAGGATCCCCCCGAGGGCACACCGCTTCTGGACTTCCTCGGCCTGCTCATCGCGGTGCTCGCCGTGACCGTGCTGTACGCGTGGGTGGTCCACGCCCGCGACTGGTCCTGGTCCCAGGTACCGGGCCGCTTCGAGGTGCTTCCGGCCGGTCTGGCGATCGTCGCCGTGTGCTCGGCGGCCTCCGCGGCGGCGGACTTCGAGCCCGGCTACTTCTACGGCCTGATCGCAGGGTTCACCGCCGTGGCCGACCGCGGGGCCAAACTCGGGATGCCCGATTCCGCCCGGGACGCCTTCGTCCGCGAGCACGAGGGTCGGGCCACGCTCACGGGCGCCCTGTGCGTGCTGGCCCTGGCCGTCGCCTGCTACCTGTTCTGGAACTCCCTGCACCCCGTCGTCGTGGAAGGAGGAGCCCCGTTCGGAGCCCGGCTCCTGGACAAGGCGCTGTCGTCCACCGCGTTGCTCGGCATCCAGACGGTCGTGTTCGGCCTGCTGCCGATGAAGTTCCTGGACGGGCACCGCCTCTGGCGCTGGGGCCGTCTGCGTTGGGCGCTGGCCTTCGTTCCGGGGGCGTTCGTCTTCGTGTACCTGCTCCATATGCACCCCGACGAGGTGGCCGGCAAGACGGAGCCCGAGTCGTTCCTCGCGACCGCCGCCCTGTTCGTCGGCTTCGGGGTGCTCTCGCTCGCCGTGTGGGCCTTCTTCGTGTGGCGCGCTCGCCGCACCGCCGCCGCACCGCACCGGTCGTCCGCGGCCACCGCGACGCCTCCGGTCCGACCCGGTCCCCCCGTGTCCGACCGGGGCAGCCTCGATCGGACCGACGAGGGCGCGCCCCCAGAGTCTCCTGAACTCCCTTCGGCCGAGCAGTCCGCGGACTCCGCGGCGGTCGAAGCCTCGGTGGGCGACGGAGAGACGGGAGAAGGATCCGAGGACAGGACCGGGGAAACGGTGCAGGACGGCCGGCCAGCCGAATGCACGGAGTCGGCGTCCGCGGATCCCTCGGAGAGGGGCGAGTCCGCCTCAGCCGAGGAGGGCGGCTCCCCTCCCGCCGGCACGGCGCCCAAGGGCATCAGCGCCGATGTCCAAGCCAGCCCCGCCGGGAGTCCCGACAGCGCGCCCGAAGGCGTCGTCCCCACGCCGGAGAACCACTCCCACCAGACCTGACGGGCATCCGCCCTCGCACACGGGAGAACCGGGAGGGTCGCCCCCGCCGAGGGGCGGCCCCGGTGCCGCCGGCGGAGTCGGCGACACCCGTTCAGGGCATGACCGGCCGGACTTCGGTGCGCAGCCGAGGAACGGTCGAGTGGTCCGGCGCGCGGTGACGGCGCCCTCCGCTGCCCACTTCGACGTTCGGGCTCGCGAGATGCCCGTCCGTGCCGCGACACGTGCGCTCGACGAGTCGGCGGTGCCCCTCGACGCCCGACGGCGCGATGGCGTGGCTCATTCGTCCATCGCGTAGGACCTGTCCATCAGATCGGTCATCGCCCGCTGAAAGTCGAGGCGCCTCTTCTCGCTCCACCCAGCGGTCAGCTGGGCAAAGATCTCCTCCTGCCAGTGATGAGCCTGGTCCAGCATGGACCGGCCCGCGGGGGTGAGCGACACCTCACGTCGTCGGCCATCAGTCTCGGATACCGCCGTGACCAGATATCCAGCGTCCGCGGCGCTCCTGACCAACCGCGAGGCCCCGCTCTGGTCGATCCCGATCTCGTGCGCGATCGAGTCGACACTCGCACGGAGACCGCGCTGGCCGAGGGAGTGGACCGCTTCGCTGACCAGCACCAGGCGCCCCTGCCCAGCCCCGGGGTCGTCCGTCGCGGAGCGGCGTGACCAGTGCCTGACGAACCTGAACAGGAGTTGGCCCGGCTCCTCGCCCGTCACTCGGATGCCGCCATCTCGCGGCAGATGTAGGCCAGTTCAAGGGCGGACTTGAGGTCCGGCAGGCGCAAGGCGGCCGTCACCTTGCCGCCGGAGGCACGGAAGACCGTCGCCACACGTGTCGCCGCCGTGCTCTCCGGCCAGGTTGCATCCTCCTCGACCACCATCAGCCGTTCACTGATCGGGTGCCACGACCGTGGGGTCAACTCGATCCCGGTACGCTCCACCCACTCCGCGAACTGCGAGGGGGTGATCGGGCCAGCGCCCTTGGGTCCGAGTACGACGATCGGATCACCGACCCCGCTCGCGGACCGTTGCGGGCTCTTGCCATTGACGCTCGCGTGCCACTCGACGATGGCGGCTTCCAGTCGGGTTTCCATCCAGTCATTGTATGCAATCCGCATACATAAGTGCAATCGGGGGTGCCGGCACCCGTACCAACTACGGTCTCCCCCGATGAACGCGACGGACGACCCGGTGAGCGCGTTCACGCGCGAACAGGGCCGTCTCGGAGGGAACAGGGCCGTCTCGGAGGCGAGTGGACCCTGGGCAAGCCAACTACAACCCCCGGGGGCGCAGCCCCACGATGCAAGAAACCGCTGCACTCACCCCGCCGATCTGCGCGACCTCGGCCGCAGGGGGGTACCTCGGGGGGTTCGGGGGGTCTCCCCCCGGGAGACACGAAGGACGACCCGGTGAGGCGGCCGAAGGCCCCCGAGCAGGGTCGTCCTGAGCCCGTGGACCCTGGGCAAACCAACTACAACCCTGTCCAGCTCGCCGCCAAGCTCGAAACACTCCTCCGCGAGCTACCCGCACCGACAGCACCCCTCCCCCAGCACGAGAAGCCTACGAAGAAGCCGGGCACCGCGAAACGTCTCAAGCCCCACGAAGTCAACGAGCTGATCGCCGCCTACCAAGCAGGCACGAACGTCTACAAGCTGGGAGAAAGCTTCGGCATCACCCGACAGACGGTGAGCGCCATCCTCAAACGCCACAGTGTGCAGATGCGATGGAACCGCCGGTCAACGAAGCGGATCCGATGATCGCTCGCCACGATTGCGGTCCGTGCCTGGGCGCAAGACCTCTGCCGATCCTTGTGTACCGACACCGTCGAGAGGTTACACTTATTACAGTTAAGGGAGGGTGATATGGCTACAGCACTCACCAGAGTGGTGGAGGAGATCGCTCCGCCAGCATCAGAAGAGCAGAGGGAAGCCACCCGAACAGCCGTCAGCCAGATCCTCAGCGACACAGCGCAGGTGGTCCTGAGGCTACCCGGCGGAGAAGAGTACCAACTCGACAGAGACGAGCTGCGAGCCCTCTTGGCGATCGCCCTTGCCAGGGCGAACGGCCAAAGCGTCTCCGTCATCAGCCACGATGTGATGCTCAGTCCACAGCAGGCGGCCGAACTACTCGGTGTGTCCCGACCCATGGTGTATCGCTTCATCGAGCGCGGCGATGTGAACGCGACACGTGTGGGCACGCACTGGCGGTTGCTGGCCGCAGACGTGCTCGCGTTGGCGGAGCGTCGCACGCGACTCATCGATGGCGTTGACACCGGACTTGACCAGGTTGCCGACGCAATGGCTTCCTCCGGTCGAGGAGCCGCAACCAAGGATGGAGCGAAGGAGAGCTGGCGTGCAGCGACTCCCGAGCAGAAGGAAGCATCTCTGGAGCGGGTACGTCGCAGGACAAGGAGCCGGCGTAAGTGAACGATGGAGGTTCCCTGCTCGGTGTCGTACTGGACGCCAACGTCTACATCGATGCCGTCAGTGGCAACAACCTGGAGATTCTGGGTGACCCGCTGGGGTTCGACGGTATACCGTCACTTCCTCCCCGGCGGGTGCATCCAAGCCTGCACGTTCTCGGAGTAATCCGTGATGGAGGGGTCTTGGGACGGGGGTATGCCTTGTAGGTGAGTGAGCACATCCTCGCCATGGTCGATCACAAGCTGATCGACACAGGATGGCTGGAATCGGATGTGGACACCTATATCGATCTCATCTGCGACCTGGCTGAGCTGTCCGGAGGCGGCTACTACAGCGACGTTCCGCAGACGCAACATGACTGTGAGGACCCCGAGGACAATCTGATCCTCGATTTGGCCGCCTTCACCGATGCATCTCTGATCGTCAGCAACGACAGCGACCTGCTCGTCCTGGGGCGCCCGAAGGGGTGGAAGGGACGGGGCATCATCTCTCCCGCCGACTTCACCAAACGAGCAGAAGCCGCGATGCGCTACAGGTGAAACCGCCACATCGGAGCAATCCCGCGTTTCCCCAGAAGAGAAGACAAGACGATCCCGCCAAGCGGCCCAAGGCCCCCGGGCAGAGTCGTGTGAGTGTCGAGTGGACCCTGCGCGATCCAACCACGACCCCCGGGGCGCAGCCCCGCGATGCAAGAAACCGCCGTGCTCACCCCGCCGGCCTGCGCGGCCGCGGCCGCAGGGGGTGTCTCGGGGGTTCGGGGGGTCTCCCCCCGGAAAACACGACGGACGACCCCGCGAGGCGGCCGAAGGCCCCCGAGCAGGGTCGTCCCGAGTCCGTGGGCGCGAAGGGACTCGAACCCCTGACCTATTGCTTGTAAGGCAATTGCTCTGACCAACTGAGCTACGCGCCCGCGTCGCGAGCGATCATACCGCCTCGTGTCTGCCCTCGCGTCAGCCGTTTCCGGTCAGGGAACGCAGTTCTCGGAGGTAGTCGTCAACGTCGCGGGGCTCGGAGACGGGCGTGGTCACGGTCCAGCGGACGATCCCGTCGTCGTCGACGAGGAAGGTGCCGCGCCGGGCGGTGCCGCGGGTGGGGTCGAAGACCCCGTAGGCGTCGGCGACCGCCCCATGCGGCCAGAAGTCCGACAGCAGGGCGAACGGGAAGGACTCCCGGTCCGACCACGTGCGCAGGGCGAACACCGAGTCCACGGACACGGCGAGGACCGCGGCCCCCAGTGCCGCGAACTCCGCGTGTCGCGCGCTCAGGTCGGCCAGTTCGCCCGAGCAGACGCCGGAGAAGGCCAGAGGATAGAAGACCACCAGCACGGGACGGCCCCGCAGGCCGGTCAGGGTCGTGTCCTGCCCGTACTGGTCGCACAGCGTGAAGTCGGGCGCGTAGGCGCCCACGGTGATGGTGTCTGTCATGTTCGTCGGCGGGCGCTCCTCAGCGCCGCGCGCCCTGCTTCGGGACGCGCGGCACCGGATACCCCCACCCGCTCGGGGTGGAGTCCGTCACCGCTTGGGAACGACCATACGGGTGCACGACCAGTCCGCGCCGACACTGATCGCACTGGTCTGCGACAGGCCGGACGTGGTGGCCGCCTCGGAGACGTCGTTCGGGGACACGTGCAGTTCACGCCCTGCCTTCGGCGTCAACACCAGGATGATGCCACCGTCGGCGATCAGGGGCACCGTGTCCATCAGGCGTCGGTGAGATCCCCCTCCTCGTCGGACCGCCACCACAGCAGTGCCGCATCGACATCGCCGTCGAAGTCCTCGTCGACCAGTGCCTCGCCCGTGAGTTCGGCGATGGAAGCGCGCAGTCCCTCGTCGACGTCGTCGTCGAAGCCGAATTCCTGCACCACCTGACCCGGCTTGAATCCGAGTCGGTCAGCCAAGCCGCGTTCGCTCTGTGCCTGGCCCGCGGTCGCGCTCACGAAAGTTCTCCTCCACAGATGGTTTTTCTCAATCTTGCCTGCACGAAGCAGTTGTCACAACGATGCCGGGCCACATTCCCGTCCGTCGCGTGGTCCGTGACCACCACTGATCACCTAGTTCACACGCTAGTGGCATCTCCCGTCAACGCGCCGTCCGAGCCGGGCCACGGCGGTTCCCCTCTCACGCCGTCGTCAGGAACGACAGGCGCACCTGCCGGTCCGGGTTGTCGATGTTGAGGTCGACCAGGGCGACGGACTGCCACGTCCCCAGTTCGAGCCGTCCGGACAGCACGGGGACGGTGGTCTGCGGGGCGACGTAGGCGGGCATGACGTGCGATCGTCCGTGCCCGCGGGAGCCGTGCTGATGCCGCCAGCGGTCGTCGGCGGGGAGCAGGTCGTCGAGTGAGGCGAGCAGGTCATCGTCGGACCCGGCGCCGAGTTCGATGATGGCCACGCCGGCGGTCGCGTGCGGGACGAACACGTTGAGGAGTCCGTCGCCGCCGCCCGCCACGAAGTCGGCGCACTCGCGGGTGATGTCCGTGATGCTCTCCGAACCTCCTGTGTGCAGCTCAAGGATCTGTGTCCGCATAGCGCCACCTTCGCGCAGCCGGGGCGCTCGTGCAACCATCTTCGGCCCGACTGTGGATGACGATGCGCCCACGAAACGCCATACTCGTCCACGACGTGTGAGAACCTGGGACAAACAAGGGGGAACGGTGACTGTCTCGTTACGTCTGGGGCCCCTGCTCCGGCACGCCGGACCGACCACCGCCACGGTCTGGGTGGAGGCGGACGCGCCGTGCCTGGTGCGCCTCCGCGTCGACGGCCGCGACGCCGGCTCGGCACGTACCTTCACCGTGCACGGCCATCACTACGCGGTGTGCGAGGTCGCCGGGCTGCCGCCCGGCTCGCGCCTTCCCTACGAGGTCCTCCTCGACGACGCACCCGTGTGGCCCGAACCAGGCAGTCCCTTCCCGCCCAGCGTCCTGCGCGCCCTCGACCCAGACGCGCCCACCCGCCTGCTGTACGGCTCGTGCCACACCCCCACGGGCGACAGCCCGGAGGGCCTCGTCCGCCACGGACCGGACATGCTCCGCGCCACCGCCCGGCGGCTGGCCGGGGAACCCGTGGACGGCAACCTCCTGCTTCTGCTCATCGGCGACCAGGTCTACGCCGACGAGGTCCAGGAGTCCATGCGCGCGGTCCTGCGCCAGTCGCGCGCCGCCGACCCCGCCGACGGCGCCCCCGACGACGAGGTGGTCCGGTACGACGAGTACGCCGAGCTCTACCGGCAGGCCTGGAGCGACCCGCAGGTGCGCTGGCTGCTGTCGACCGTCCCCAGCCTCATGGTCTTCGACGACCACGACATCCGCGACGACTGGAACACCTCCGCCGCGTGGCGCCGGTCCATGGAGGCCCTTCCCTGGTGGCGGTCACGGATCACCAGCGGCCTGGGCTCGTACTGGGTCTACCAGCACCTGGGGAACCTCTCCCCCGAGGCCCGCGCCGCCGACCCCGTCTGGACCCGGGTGCGCGACCACGGCTCCGACGCGGCCGGGGTCGTGGACGACTTCGCCCTGCGCGCCCACCGCGAACCCTCCTCCTACCGCTGGAGCCACCGCCTGGACATTGGACCGGTCCGAGTCCTGGTCGCCGACACCCGGTGCGGTCGCGCCCTCGGCGAGGGGTCCGGGCGGTCCATCCTCGGCCCGGACGGACACGACTGGCTCGACGATCAGCTCACGGGCGGCCCCGAGCACGTCGTGGTCGCCTCCACGGTCCCCGTCCTGCTCCCTCCGGCCGTCCACCACCTGGAGGCCTGGAACGAGGCGGTGTGCGCGGGCGCGTGGGGCGGCTGGGCCCGGGAACCGGCCGAGCGGCTGCGCCAGGCCCTGGACCTGGAACACTGGGGCGCCTTCCAGCGCTCCTTCCGACGCCTGGGCGCGGGCGTGCGCGCGCTGGTCGGCGGCGAGCGCGGCCCGGCACCGGCCACGGTCCTGTTCCTGAGTGGAGACGTCCACTTCTCCTACCTCGCGCGGGCCGGGGGAACGGGCGGAATTCGCTGGGACGGCGCGGAACCGGGACCGTCCGGCGGGCACCGCACACGCGTGGCCCAGCTCGTCTCCTCGCCGCTGTGCAACCAGATGCCGATCCCCTTGCGCCGTGCGGTTCGCCTCTCCGCCAGCGGGCCGTTCGCGGTCCTTGGGCGACTCCTGGCGTGGCTCGCCAGGGCGCCCCGGCCCTGGCTCCGCTGGCGGCTGGCGGGTCCCCCCTACTTCGGGAACACCATCGGCGAGGTGGTCTTCGAGGGCGCCTCGGCGGAGGCCGCCTGGTACCACTGTCCCGAGGCGGGGCAGGACGCCCTGCCCCGGGTGCACCGCCGCGCGAGCGTGTGAGGGCGAAGCGCGCTCACACGGGACCCCGCACCGATCAGTGCTTGGGCGAGCTCGGCCGCCGCGTCGACCGCGTGCCGCGGCGGTCCCGGCCGCCGGCGGTCCGCAGGGCGCCGCCCCGTTCGATGATGCTGCGCGCCGCGCGGTGCACGATCACCCGCGTCCCGTCAGCGGCCCCTCGCGTCCGCTCGGTCCAGACCCCGGCCCCGGAGCGCGACCCGGTCCGGGCCCCGGCCGTGTCCTCCGTGTCCGCGCGGGGTCCCCGGCTCCTCTCGGTCGGGGCCGCCCGGCTCGTGTCAGCAGCGCCCGCGCCGTCCGGAACCGCACCGGCGTCCGCGGCTGTCCGCTCGGCCGCCGACTCCGTCTCGGCCCGGCGGCGGTCCCGCTCCTGCCGCCACCGCCGCCAGGCGCGCGCGAGCGGCGTGGCGACCGGCCAGGTGACCGCCGCCCTGCGGGACAGGGCGTGCCAGAGGTAGGCGGTGGTGCCCCACGCCTCCATGGCACGGCGCGCCCGCGTGATGGTGAAGAAGGTGGGCAGCGCCAACAGCAGCTGCGGCCAGGCCAGCGCGAGGGCGGCCAAGAGCGGGTAGAGGCCGCCGCCCACGAGGGACGCCGCGGCGCCGAGCAGCACCGGGACGAGCGCCAGGCAGACCCGCAGACTGGTGAACTGCCGGAAGCGGTGCAGGGACCGACGTGCGGAGACCTGCGGGGACAGCCCCTCCGGGAGCGGTGTCGGCTGGACGACCAGGGCGAGGAGCAGCGTGCCCACGCCCACCGAGGAGGCCAGGAGGATCGTCCACCCCGGCGCGGACAGATCACCCCCGACCACGAGGTAGACGAGGGCGAGGATCGGAATCGGCGCGGGGACCCAGAACAGGACCCGCCTGCGCAGCTCGCCCTCCTGTGTTGGCTGGAGTACGGCCTCGGTCGCCGTCTCGATCAGCCGGAAGCTCTTCCTCAGTCGCTCGACCACAGCCTTGACCCCCAAGAACGTCGTGCCGGGGCGGCGCGGGAACCTCGCGTGTGCCCGTCCTCGCGGGTCCCACCGGCGTTCCGCCCACCACAAAGTTATCCCTTTCATGTGGTCCCCGGGCGCACACGGGCAGTTACAGA
The DNA here is from genome assembly GCF_001942255.1 of Nocardiopsis sp. CNR-923. GTDB lineage: Bacteria > Actinomycetota > Actinomycetes > Streptosporangiales > Streptosporangiaceae > Nocardiopsis. The sequence continues at coordinate 112,876 of NZ_MKKC01000022.1, read as the reverse complement.
CATACCCGACCGGAGTGAAAGATCCATAAGCAGGCAGGTAGAGCGGGCAACGATCGGGTCACGGACACCGGCGCGAAACGCCGAACCGCCTTGGAGGATCCCCTCCTGCGACGCCTACGCGGCGCCCTCCAGCCGCCCCAGGGCCACGGCGATCCTGAGCACGAAGGATCCGCGCCCGTCCGAGGGGGTGTGCCCGGTCAGTTCGGCGATGCGGCTGAGCCGGTACCGGACGGTGTTGGGGTGCACGAACAGCATCCGCGCGGTGGCCTCCAGCGACGACGCGTGCTCCAGGTACACCGACAGCGTGTCCAGCAACGGCGACCCCGCCCTGGCCAGCGGGACGTGGACCTGCTCGACCAACTGCCGCCGCGCGTCGGCGTCCCCGTTCAACGCGCGCTCGGGCAGCAGGTCGTCAGCGAGCACCGGGCGCGGCGCGTCGGGCCAGGCCACCGCCGCGCGCAGGCCGCTGACCGCCGCCCGCGCCGAGGACCCCGCGGCGCGCAGGTCGGGCACGGCCGGGCCGACCACGACCGGCCCCGGCCCGAACAGCCCGGCGAGGGGCTCCCCCGCGGCGAGGGGCAGTTCCTCCTCCGGGTAGCGGTCGCCGACGCGACCACCACGACCACCCGCGCCCCCTGACGGCCCGCGAGCACGTCGTGTCCGAGCCGCCGGGCGGCCGCGCGCAGGTCGTCCAGGACCTTGGCTCCGCCCTCGCCCTCGGTCTCCCCCGTCACGGCGATCACCGGGGTGTGCGACCAGCCCAGGGCCGAGCCCCAGGTCTCCAGACCCTCCTCCCGGTCGCCGTGCAGCAGCGCGTCGACGATGAGCGCCTCCAGGCGGGCGTCCCACGCCCCCCGGGCCTCGGCCGCCCGCGCGTAGACCTTCGCCGAGCTGAACGCCACCTCCCGCGTGTAGCGCAGCACCGCCTCGCGCAGCTGCTGGGCCCCGCCCGGCGCCGCGAGTTCGTCGACCTGGGCCTCGACCACGTCGATGACCACGCGGATCATGTCGACGGTCTGCTGGAGCGACACCGACCGGGTCAGCTCGCGCGGGGCCGTGCCGAAGACCTCGACCGTGATCGCGGGTCGGCCGCGCACGGGGTTGCGGAACCAGTCGACGAAGGCCGCCACCCCCGACTGCGCCACCAGGCCGATCCACGACCGGTCCTCGGCCGACATCCGGCGGAACCATCCGAGCCGCTCGTCCATGCGCGCGACGGCCGCCGTGCCGAGCGCGCCCATGGAGCGCTCCAGCCGCCGCACGGTCTCGGCGCGCACGCGGTCCTGCTCGGTCTGCCGGTTCCGTTCCCGGTTGGCGGAGTCTCGGGCATCCTGGTCTTGGGTGTTCACATCTCTAGGTTCGCATCCCGCGACAGTCCCGGGAGCGGCGCGCCCCAGGTCGACCCTCGCCGGAGAACCGCCGCCGGGCCCCTGCCCCGGTTCGCGCGCCCCTCGGGCCGCCCCGGAGTGATCTGTCACACTCCGCGCGCACCTGCGGCTACGTTCCTCGGCTACCGTTTTGTGGAGGGCCTACAAACGACCCCGAGGGAACTTCGTGCCCCTCCCCCTCTGACTGGTGAACTCCAACAGGGCAAGGTTGATGATGTGCTTGTCATCGTTGCTCCAGGCCAAGGCGCCCAGGTCCCCGGTTTCCTCTCTCCGTGGCTCGAACTGCCCGGTGTCCCCGAACAATTCGCCGCGTGGTCCGAGGTCACGGGCCTCGACCTGGTCCGCTACGGCACCGAGGCCGACGCCGACGAGATCCGCGACACGGCCGTCGCCCAGCCGCTGCTGGTCAGCGCCGGTCTGGTGGCCGCCTCCGCGATCCTGGGCACACTGACCACGCCCTCCCCGGCGCTGCCGGCCGATCGCGCCCTCGTGGACGCCGTCGCCGGTCACAGCGTGGGCGAGTTCACCGCCGCGGCGGTGGCGGGGGTCCTGTCCCCCCATGAGGCCCTGGCCCTGGTCGCCGAGCGCGGCCAGGGGATGGCCGACGCCGCCGCGCGCACCGAGACCGGCATGACCGCCGTGCTCGGGGGCGTTCGCGAGGAGGTGCTCCAGGCCATCGCGGACGCCGGGCTGACCCCCGCCAACGACAATGGATCCGGGCAGATCGTGGCCGCCGGGACCACCGGGCAGCTCGCGGCGTTCGCGGAGGACCCGCCCGCCCGCGCCCGGCTGCGCCCCCTCTCCGTCGCCGGTGCGTTCCACACCGAGCACATGGCCCCCGCCGTCGAGCGCGTCCGCGCGGCCGCGGCCCCTTTGACCCCCCAGGACCCCACGGTCCGGCTGCTGTCCAATGCCGACGGCGCCGTCGTCAAGCGCGGCGCGGACTACCTCGACCGCCTCGTCTCCCAGATCTCCTCTCCGGTCCGTTGGGACTCCTGCACCCAGACCCTCGCCGACCTGGGCGTGACCGCCCTGATCGAACTGACTCCGGCCGGCACCCTCACCGGTCTGGCCAGGCGGGCGCTGCGCGGGGTGGAAACGCTCGCGGTGAAGACGCCGGACGACATCGACCGCGCCACCGCCCTCATCAAGGAGCACGCCGGGGCCAGCGCCCCGGCGGGCGCCGACCAGGAAGGCTGAGACATGTTCAACACCCCGAGCACTCCCGCGGGCGCGGCCATCGTCGCCTTCGGCGAGTACCAGCCCTCGCGGGTCGTGACCAACGCCGACCTGGAGGCCCGGGTCGCGACCACCGACGAGTGGATCCGCAGCCGTGTCGGCATCGAGGAGCGCCGCATCGCCGGACCCGAGGACACCGTGGCGAGCATGGGCGTGGCCGCGGGCGGCAAGGCGCTGGCCGCCAGCGGGCTGTCCCCCGACGACATCGACCTGGTGATCGTCGCCACGTGCACCGCCACCGACCAGATTCCCAACACCGCCGCGACGGTCGCCGCGCGCCTGGGCGTCACCGCCCCCGGGGCCTTCGACGTCAACGCCGCCTGCGCGGGCTTTTGCTACGCGCTCGGCGTCGCCTCGGACGCGGTGCGCGCCGGGAGCGCCCGCAACGTGCTGGTGGTCGGTTCCGAGAAGCTCAGCGAGTGGGTGGACTGGGACGACCGGTCCACCTGTGTGATCTTCGCCGACGCGCGGGCGCCGTCGTGGTCTCCGCGGCCGAGGAGCACGGCATCGGCCCCGTGGTCTGGGGCTCGGACGGCGACCGCGCCGAAAAGATCTACCTGCGCGACCACAAGTACCTCTACCAGGAGGGTCAGGCGGTCTTCCGCTGGACCACCACGGAGCTGTACAAGGTCGCGCTGGAGGCCCTGGACAGGGCCGGGGTGGAACCCGGTGAGCTGACCGCGTTCGTGCCGCACCAGGCCAATCTGCGCATCGTGGAGTCGATCGCCCGGAAGCTGGGTGCGCCACAGGCACTCGTGGCCCGCGATATCGTCACCGCTGGCAACACCTCCTCCGCGTCCATTCCCCTCGCGCTCTCGCGCATGGTCGGACGCGGAGAACTGCCCTCGGGGAGCACCGTGCTCACCCTGGGCTTCGGGGCGGGACTGGTGTACGCCGCTCAGGTGATCCGCATCCCCTGATCCCGCACCCCCGGTCCGCGGCACTCCGCACGAGCCGGCCCCGCACAGCGCGGGACGCCCCCGGAACAGAACGTCAAGCAAGGAGACACACGACATGGCCCACAGCGAGCAGGAGATCCTGACCGGCCTCGGCGAGATCATCGAGGAGATCGTCGGCACCGAGCCCTCCGAGGTCACCCCGGAGAAGAGCTTCGTCGACGACCTGGACATCGACTCGCTGTCCATGGTGGAGATCGCCGTCGCCGCCCAGGACAAGTTCGGCGTCGAGATCCCCGACGACCAACTCAAGGACCTGAAGACGGTCCAGGACGTCATCACCTTCATCCAGAAGTAGCGTCCCCGTGGTCACCGGGGCCGGGGAGGCCCCGGCGGCCACGTCCGCGAACCCGGGCGGCGCGCGCCGCCCGGACCCGTCCAGACATCCGCCAACGCCTCCCGGTTCCCCGCGGCCGGGTACGATCCACGAGAAGGGCGATCGGATCATGTCCAAGACCGATGTCGTCGTCACCGGCCTCGGTGCCACCACCCCCCTCGGGGGTGACGTCGCGACCACATGGTCCGCGCTCCTCGACGGCCGGTCCGGTGTCACCATGCTCGACCCCGACTGGCACGAGGCGCTTCCGGTGCACTTCGCCGGGCGCATCGCACAGGAGCCCTCCGAGAAGCTTCCCCGCCCGAGGCTGCGCAGGCTCGACCGCACCCAGCAGTTCGCCCTGATCGCCGCCGAGGAGGCCTGGGCCGACGCGGGCAGCCCCGAGGTCGACCCCGTGCGCCTGGGCGTCGTCGTCTCCAGCGGTATCGGTGGGATCCTCACCATCCTTGAGCAGTACGACACCTTCCGTGAGAAGGGCTGGAAGCGGGTCTCCCCGTTCACCGTGCCCATGCTCATGCCCAACAGCCCCGCCGCGGCGGTCTCCCTGGAGTACGGCGCCCGTGCCGGCGCGCACGCCCCGGTCAGCGCATGCGCGTCCAGTGCCGAGGCCATCGCCAACGCGATCGACATGATCCGCGACGGCCGCGCCGACATCGTCATCGCCGGAGGCACCGAGGCGGCGATCCACCCGCTCAACATCGCCTCGTTCGCGTCCATGCGCGCCCTGTCCACCCGCAACGACGACCCGCAGGGCGCCTCACGCCCGTGGGACAGGAACCGTGACGGGTTCGTCATGGGCGAGGGCGCCGGGATCGTGGTCCTGGAGTCCGCGGAGCACGCCGCCAGGAGGGGTGCCCGCGTGTACGCGCACGCCGCCGGCGTGGGCTACACCGCCGACTCCTACGACATCGTCCAGCCCGACCCCGAGGGCGCGGGGCAGGCCCGCGCGATCGACCTGGCCCTGGCCGACGGCGGTCTCACTCCCAGCGACATCGTGCACGTCAACGCGCACGCCACGTCGACGCCCGCCGGTGACGTCGGCGAGACCCGCGCGATCCGCTCCGCCCTGGGCGACAGCGCCGCCGACCGCGTCGCGGTGACCTCGACCAAGTCGATGACCGGCCACCTGCTGGGCGGCGCCGGAGCCGTGGAGTCGATCGCCACGGTCCTGGCTCTGCACGACGGTCGCATCCCGCCGACGATCAACATCGAGGAGCTCGACCCGGAGGTCGTCGTGGACATCGTCCGCGACAAACCCCGGGACATGCCCGCCGGCGACGTGGCGGCCATCAACGAGTCCTTCGGTTTCGGCGGGCACAACGTCGCCCTGGCGTTCCGCCGCGCCTGACCCGGCCCTTCGGGCGTCACGGCACCGCCGTGGCGCCCGTTCGCCTTGTCAGGTACGGGTGACCGCGCCTGACCCGCAGTGACTGCGTGCAGGTGAAGGTCTGTTGAACAGCGGCCCACAGACCTTCTGCGCGGGTTCCGGTCCCGCCACTATGGGTGTGTGACTGTCCCTTCGCCCCAGCATGTCGAAGAGAGCCCTCCCACCGGCGAGAGCCCGCCCGGCGCCCGGCGTTCCTCCGACTCCGTGACCTTCCGGCCCGTGGTGGACCTCGACTCCGGTGCCGTCGTGGCCGTCGAGGTCGTCACGTCCCTGCCGCCCGCCGGCCGGGACGGTGTCGTCGAGGTGACCGACCGGGAACAGGTCGTGGTCGCCGAATGGCTGCTGGCGCTGGTCAAGGAGGCGGCGAGCACCGAGAGCCTGCTGCCGCTCGTCCTGCCCCTTCCCGCACGGACGCTGACCGCGGGCGACGCGTTCGTCTCCCTGCTCGACAGCCGACTGCGCCAGGCGGGCCGACGCCCGCGCGACATCACTGTCATGCTCACGGCGGACCTGGCCGACCTGCCCCGCGGGACCATCGCCTCCGGTGTGGCGCGGCTGCGGACCGCCGGGTTCCGCTGCGGCTTCGGCACCGCGCTGGTCCGCCCTGACCTGATCCTGGAGACCACGCCCTTCCTCGTCCGGCTGGACCCCACGATCGTGTCGGGGGTCTCCTCCGACCAGCGGCGGACCACCATCGTCGAGGGGCTGGCCCGTATCGGCCGGGGCAGCGGGGTCTACGCGATGGCGGCGGGCGTCTCCAGCGCCGAGGACGTCGTCCGGCTGCGCCGCTGCGGCCTGCGCGTGGGAACCGGCGACTTCTTCGCCGACAGCGACTGGCGGCCGGGCGGACGCGTGACGCCCGTGCCCGAACCCGTGCCGACCGACCAGGACCCGAGCGACGCCGGGCCGCAGATCACGGAGTTCATGCTCCCGCCGGTGGGCTTCGACTCCGACTCCACGGCCGAGGAGATCCTCGACGCGTTCACCGGTGACCCGGCGCTCAACAGCGTCATCCTCATCGACCACCGGGACCGCCCGCTGGGCGTCATCGACCGGACGCGGTTCCTGCTGTCGGTGACCGGCCGGTACGGGCACGCGCTGCACGCCAAGCGCCCCTCGATGCGGCTGGCGGAGTCGCCGAGGACCGTGCCCGCGTGGATGTCGGCGATCGCCGCGCTGCGCGTGGCCGGGCAGGACAACGCGCGGGTCTACGAGGACCTGATCGCCGTCAACTCCTACGGCCAGGTCGTGGGCGTGGTCCACGTGTCCGACCTGATCCAGTCGCTCTCCCGCAGCTGAGCCGGTCCCGGGCCGTTCCGGAGCGGGCGCCCGAAGCGTGGGCCGCGGGCACATACCCCGCTGCGCGACGGGCGGCATCCACCGCACGCGTCCTAATGGCTGGGAGCGGGACCCTTCGTACCCGACGGGCTGCTGGTCGGCACGCCCCCGCCGACGGCCTCGAACCCGCCGCGGTCCGCGGCCTCCTCGATGGCGCGCGCCATCCGCTCTCGGGTCGCCTCGTCGTGCAGGTATGCGAGCGTGGGCCGTTTGGGAAGGCGGCCGTCGCCGGACGATCGGCCCAGGGCACGGCGGCGCAGCCACGGCACCAGGTACTGGCGGGCCCAGCGGCGGTTCTCCCGACGTCGCAGGATGCGCGGCAGCTGCTGGGGCGGGGTGCTCCACGGGTCGGTCCAGGACTCGCGGGGGCCCATCGGGAAGCCGAGCAGGTCGGCGATGCGTGCCGCGACGATCCGGTGCCCGGCGCCGTTGAGGTGGAGGCGGTCGTCGCTCCAGGCACGGGAGTCGGTGAGGGCGTTGAGCGCCCACAGGTCCACGATCTCGGTGCCGGTGCGCTCGGCGACGGCGCGCATGTGCATGCTGAACACGGCGATGCGGCCGCGGTAGTAGCGCAGGACGGGGATCCACCCGGTGTCGTGGCCGGACAGGATCACGACGCGGATCCCGGCGTCGCGCAACTTCCGGATGCCCGCCTCGAACTGCTCGGCGAGCTCGTCGAGGTCACCGCCGGGGCGCAGCACGTCGTTGCCGCCCGCCAGGACGGTCACCAGGTCCGGCTTCCACTCCAGGGTCAGGTCGAGCTGTTCACCGAAGATGTGCCGCATCCGGCGGCCGCGCACGGCGAGGTTCGCGTAGCGGAAGTCGGGCGTGTAGGAGCCGAGGTGCTCCGCGAGGCGGTCGGCGAAGCCTCGGTACTCGCCGTTCGGTCCGCTGTCGTCTTCCATCCCCTCGGTGATGCTGTCGCCGATCGCGACGTAGGACCGGATGGCGTCCGGTCGTCTCGCGCGCGCGGCCGCTGGGGGATTCGTCTCTACGTCAGTCACGTCAACCAATCGTCCGGCTCGACCGCCCCACGCGCGCGTCGCGCCGAGGGCGCGCGGGAACGGAAGTCTGGCAGGGGCCGCGATGCCGCCGCCCCGATCCGAACACCGTCGACCCCGGGTCGGCCGCCCGGCGGCCATCCGGCCAAAGGGCGTTCGGACGAGGACAGTGCCCGACCAGCATACCGGTGGCCACCGTCAGCACGCCGGAACGGGGAGGGCTCGGGACGTGTCGTACACCCTGGTCCGGCCTGGTCCCGGGCGGTCCGCGCACCGCGACCGCCTGCCCCGCAGGGCCTCCGCCGCCCCCGAGCACTATGAGGTGGCTCACACCGACGGGGGCCGGCGCGTCCGCGATGGCCCTTGTCACGGTCCCCGCACGGCCGGGTCACAACCGGGTCGAGGCAGACCGGGACGTCCCGGGGGTACCCATGTGGCTTCCGGCCACGTACGATCTCCGTCAAGTACTCACGGCGCCCCCTGTCCCCCGGCACGCCGTGTCCACCCACGGCACGACCGACCGGCCCCTCCGGTCCGGCCACCCATGGGTGAGGGGCGCGTACTGTGGTGCACTGAACCGAAGGCCCGTGCGGTTCCTCCCCAATTCACGTGCAGTCACCAGGAGGTCGAGGTCCCCAGCGGATGAACGCCGTCTCCCCGATCTGCCTCGTCGACCTCGCTCCCGCCCTGCGGTGGTCGCGGTCGCCGGACGTGGCACCCCTGCTCCACCACGACCGGCTCATCGACGGCTGGTGGCACTCCCTGCCCGTGGCGCGCGTGCTCGACATCGCCGGACCGCCCTGGCTCGCCAACGGCGTCGCCCGACTGGCCACCGAACAGTGGGCGCACGTCCCGCTCGGCGAGTTCCTCCCGAGCCTGCGCATCCAGCGGGTGGACTGCGCGGACCTGGCCGAGCCCGTGCGCGGCGCGGTCACCGCGACCGCGGGCGACTGGGAGCACCTCATCTCGGCCAGCCCCCAGGAGATCGGGGAGTGGCCGATCCCCGGTTGCGGTGTCCTGGACATCGTCAGCACGGTCGCCTGGCGTGCCCTCCAGCCCTGCTGCGAACTGCCCAGCGGCCCCACGCCCTCCCCCGCGCTGATGCTGGAGGCGGTACGCACGGTCTCGCACTGGCTGCCGGACTCCGCCCCCGAGCACGTGCGGGACGCGCTGGAGTATCTGACCGCCGCGACGGGCACGGTCGGCGGGTCGGAGGTCTCCGAGGGCGCCGGGCCCGACCCGGCGCCTCCGCAGACCCCGGCGACCCGGGCCATCCGCACGCTTCGGGCCCTGCGCGCCCAACGGGCCGAGGACCAGTACGGCCCGGAGGGCGCCCGAACGGTCGAGGCCGCCGCGGTCGGACAGGGCTCCGCGCCGACCGGCATGGTCAGCTCCGCCGCGATGATCCCGGGCGGAGTCCAGGGCGCCGAGGCCGTCGCCGGTTCCACGGCCACCGAGGGGCTGGGCGACCTGCGCTCGCAGTTCCGCAGCTCCCTGTTGGGTCCCGGCCGCACGCTGCGCCGCCCCTCCTTCGGCCCGCCCAAGGCGATGCGCTCCGAGGCCGTGGAGGAGGAGCAACCCGCGCCGACCCTGGGCGACCACCCCCTGGTCGACCTGGTCGACGGCCTGTTCCGTTCCTGGCCCGACCTGGAGCGCACGGTGGCCGCTGAGCGGCTCTTCGCCACCGATCCGATCAGCATCCGCGTGCTCTCCGAGCAGATCGCGGTGGACGTCACCGAGATCCGCGCGGCCCAGCGCCGGGTCGAGGAACGCCTGTTGCGGTGGCTGAACTCCGCCGAGGGCGCGCCGATCACCAAGCACCTGCGCGAGCTGTCCGAGCAGTTGGGGTCGGCCACCACCATCGACCGGCTGATCAACGCCCACGCCGACCACGCCGTGAACGTGCCCACGCTGCACACGCCGCTGTGGCGGGTGGTCATCACCTTGTTCACCGACCGCCGCATGCACAACGGCTGGCTGATCGCCGACGACCCCAACCGTCTGCGCTGGCAGACCCGCGAGCTGCTCGCCGACGCCCCGAGCCTCACCGAAGCGGGCTTTCGGTTGGGGCAGATCGGTATCCGTCAGCAGGAGTTGCGGGCCTGGTTGTTGAGCACCCCGGGGGTGAGCCTCAAGGACGGGCACGTGTTCGTCGACCCGTCTGTGCCGATGGAGGCCCCCTCCAGCGGCTCGTCGGGCGGTTCCGGCGCCCGGACCGAGAACGGGCTGCCCATTCGGCGCCGTCCCGAAGGGCAGGCGGGTCCCGTGCCCGAGGAGGCCTCCGGCGCTGCGTCGCCCGAGAGCCACCACCACAGACCCGAGTACGCTCCTCCCGGGGCCGCGCACCGGCCCGACCGCATGCCCCCCGGCCCGATCCCGACCGTTCCCCCGCCCTCCATGGCCGTTCCGGCGGCTCCCGTGGCCCCGGGCGATCCGGCGATGGCGGCGCGGTGCTTCCGCGCCCCGGACGGGCGCTGGTGGCACCGGGTCGACATCACCGCCGACCACCTCAACGGGGCTCCCGTGGCGGTTCCGGCGGGATACGCGACGCATCTGGGTCTCCAGCCGGGCCGTCTGCTGTGCCTGACCGCCCCCGGCGCGGATCTGCTCGTGCTCGTGTGGCGCGACCAGCCGGCGTTCGACTCCCTGCGTCCGCTCCTGCGTCGGCAGGCGGCCCAGCCCGGAGACCGGATGTTCATCACCGTGGCGGGCGATCGGCTCGACGCGCGCAAGCTGCCGTCGACCGACCTGAGCGGCTACTCTCCCGCCGGGCGCGCCCTGCACCTGAGCGGGTACACCGCGCACGCCTCCACCGAGGAGTCGCTGCGGATCCTCGCCCGACGGATCAGCGACGACGAGGCCGCCCTCGCCGACCCCCAGGCGCTCATCGACCGGTTCGAACTGCGCGGTGACGACGATATCGCCGGTGAGTTGCGCGCCGGGCTGCTCGCAGCCCGCTGACCGTCCACGCCGCCGCGCCCCGGGCTCCGGGCGTTGGGGGCGGGGCCAACACCGGCCACCCGAAAGGATGTAGGTTAGCCTTACCTAAGAGAGGTGGGGTGATCCTCGTGCTCGTCCGCCAGTTCGCCGGGTTCGTGGCCTGAGTACGGCCAAATGGCGACCATCGGCGTGTCCCGGGGGAGCCAGCTCCAGCGCGCCCAGCCCGTGCTCACCCTGGCGTGGGCGGTGCCACTGCTGGGCGAACCCCTCGCTCCCAGCGCTCCGATCGCCTTCGTGGCCGTGTCGGCCCGCATCATCGTCACCCGGAGGGCGCGGTAGCAGGAATCGGGTGGGCGGGCCGGGACCCACGGGGTCCCGGCCCGCCCACCCGTCACCCTCCACGGACACCCGCGGCGCGGTGTCTCCTACGGCACGTCAGACGTTGAAGCCCAGCATGCGCAACTGGTCCCGCCCGTCGTCGGTGATCTTGTCCGGACCCCACGGCGGCATCCAGACCCAGTTGATCTTCACCTCGCGCTCGAACTCGTCCAGGGCGCTGGTGGCCTGGTCCTCGATCACGTCGGTCAGCGGGCACGCCGCGCTGGTCAGGGTCATGTCCAGGGTGATGACGTCGTCGTCGGCGCTCACCCCGTACAGCAGACCCAGGTCCACGACGTTGACTCCCAGTTCGGGGTCGATCACGTCCTTGAGCGCCTCGCCGATCTCCTCGACCAGCTGCTCGGCTTCGGGGGACAGGGGCTCGGCGGACTCGGAGCCCTCGGCGGCCCCGGCCTTCGCCGTCTCGTTCTCGCTCATCGGGCGCCTTCCTTCTCCAGGGACTTCGACACAGCGTCCTTCCAGGCCATCCACCCCAGCAGCGCACACTTGACCCGTGCCGGGTACTTCGACACGCCGGCGAACGCCACCGCGTCCTCCAGCACGTCCTCGTCGGGCTCGCCCTGGCCCTTGGACTGCATCAGCTCGGTGAAGGCCTCCAGGGTCGCCATGCCCTCGGCGACCGTCCGCCCGATCAGCAGGTCGGTGAGAACCGACGTGCTGGCCTGGCTGATCGAGCAGCCCATCCCCTCGTAGGAGACGTCGCTGACGATCGCCTTCTCGTCGAGGGCCGCCCCGTCCGCGGGGGCCAGCGCCACCCGGAGCGTCACCTCGTCCCCGCAGGTGGGGTTGACGTGGTGCGCCTCCGCGTCGTGCGGGTCCCGCAGCCCCTTGTGGTGAGGGTTGCGGTAGTGGTCCAGGATGATCTCCTGGTACATCGCGTCCAGCTGCATGGTCAGGCTGTTCCTCGCTCGCTTCAGGGCCGGGTTCCGAAGAACCGCTGCGCGTCCTGGATCGCCGACACGAGCGCGTCCACGTCCTCCAGGGTGTTGTAGAGGTAGAACGACGCGCGGGTGGTCGCGGGGATGCCGAGCTTGCGGTGCAGCGGCCAGGCGCAGTGGTGGCCCACCCGCACCGCCACTCCGCGGTCGTCCAGGACCTGACCCAGGTCGTGGGGGTGGATGCCGTCCACGACGAACGACACCGCGCTCCCGCGCTCCACGGCCTCGGTGGGACCGACGATCCGCACCCCCTCGACGGCGCCGACGCGCTCCAGCGCGTACGCCGTGAGCCGGTGTTCGTGCTCGGCGACCCGGTCCATGCCCACCTCGCTGAGGTAGTCGCAGGCCGCGGCCAGGGCGACCGCCTGCGGCGCCATGGGCACCCCGGCCTCGAACCGCTGCGGCGGGTCGGCCCACGTGGAGTACTCCATGTGCACGACGCCGATCATGGACCCGCCGGTGATGAACGGCGGCATGGCCTCCAGCAGCTCCCGTCGGGCCCACAGGACGCCGATCCCGTTGGGTCCGAGCATCTTGTGCCCGGAGAAGGCGAGGAAGTCCACGCCCAGATCGGCGACGTCCACCGGCATGTGCGGGACCGACTGGCAGGCGTCCAGCAGCACCAGCGCGCCGACCTCGCGGGCGCGGGCGACGATGGGCGCCACCGGGTTGACCGTCCCCAGCACGTTCGACTGGTGTGCGAAGGCCACCATGCGGGTGCGCTCGTTGACCAGGCCGTCCAGGTCGGACAGGTCCAGACGCCCCTCGGCGGTGACCGGGAACCACCGCAGCGTCGCGCCGGTGCGCTGGCACAGCTGCTGCCAGGGCACCAGGTTGGCGTGGTGCTCCATCTCGGTGACGACGATCTCGTCTCCAGGCCCCACCTGGAATCGGCGGAGCCCGTCGTCGGCCGTGGCCGCGTTGCTCATCGCGTAGGCGACGAGGTTGATCGCCTCGGTGGCGTTCTTGGTGAACACCACCTCGCCGGGGACCGCCCCGACGAACCGGGCGATGGTCTCCCGGGCGGCCTCGTAGGCGTCGGTCGCCTCCTCCGCGAGTTGGTGGGCGCCGCGGTGCACGGCCGCGTTGTGGCGCTCGTAGAACTCGCGTTCGGCGTCCAGCACCCGCCTCGGCTTCTGGGAGGTCGCCCCTGAGTCGAGGTACACCAGAGGGCGCTCGTCGCGGACGGTCCGGGAGAGGATCTCGAAGTCCTTCCGGATCGCCTGGGTGTCGAGCGGGCCCGTCCCGGGCCGACCGAACTCGCGGAGGGCCACGGTTACGCGCCCGCCTTCACGAACCGCTCGTAGCCGTCGGCCTCAAGCGCGTCGGCCAGCTCCGGGCCGCCCGACTCGGCGACGCGGCCGTTGGCGAAGACGTGGACGAAGTCCGGCTTCACGTAGTTGAGGATGCGGGTGTAGTGCGTGATCAGCATGACGCCCATCTCACCGCCGGCCTTGGCGCGGTTGACGCCCTCGGACACGACCTTGAGCGCGTCGACGTCGAGGCCGGAGTCGGTCTCGTCCAGGATGGCGACCTTCGGCTTGAGCAGCTCCAGCTGGAGGATCTCGTGGCGCTTCTTCTCACCGCCGGAGAAACCCTCGTTGACGCCGCGGGCGGCGAACGCCGCGTCGATGGACAGGTCCTTCATCGCGCCCTGGAGCTCCTTGGAGAACTGGCGGAGCTTGGGGGCCTCGCCCCGCACCGCGGTCACGGAGCTGCGCAGGAAGTTGGACATGGACACGCCCGGAACCTCGACCGGGTACTGCATGGCCAGGAACACACCGGCGCGGGCGCGCTCGTCGACGCTCATCTCCAGGATGTTCTCGCCGTCGACCAGGACCTCGCCCTCGGTGATCTCGTAGCGCGGGTGGCCGGCGATCGCGTAGGCGAGGGTGGACTTGCCGGAGCCGTTGGGGCCCATGATGGCGTGGGTCTCACCGGAGTTGATGGTCAGGTCGACGCCCTTGAGGATCTCCTGCCGCTCGTCCTCTCCGATCAGGACGTCGGCACGCAGACCGCGGATCTCGAACTTCGTCATATCAGGCCTCAGGAATTCTTCTCATCCAGCGACACGAGCACGTCGTCGCCGTCGATCTTCACGTCGTAGGTGGGAACCGGCTGGGTGGCGGGCGGGTTGATCGGCGCCCCCGAGCTCAGGTCGAAGCAGGAACCGTGCAGCCAGCACTCGATGGTGCCGTCCTCGACCTCGCCCTCCGAGAGGCGGACCTCGGCGTGCGAGCACACGTCCCGCACGGCGTAGACCTCGCCCTCGGAGCGGACCAGGCGACCGGGGTCCGGTCGTCGAGTTCGATCCCCAGAGCCCCCTCCTCGGGGATCTCGGAGAGCTCGGCGACCTTCACCCACTGCGTGGTCTCACTCATGCGCGGCCAGCTTCCGCTCGACCTTGGCCATGATCTCCTCGCGCAGGTCCTCGACCGGGATCCGGTTGATGAGCTCCAGGAAGTAGCCGCGGATGACCAGGCGGCGTGCCTCGTCCTCCGGGATACCGCGCGAGCGCAGGTAGAACAGGTGGATGTCGTCGAGGCGACCGCTGGCAGCGGCGTGGCCGGCGCCCTCCACCTCACCGGTGAAGATCTCCAGGTTCGGCACCGAGTCCACCCGGGTGTCGTCGGTGAGCTGGAGGTTGCGGTTGTGCTCGTAGGAGTCCGTGCCGGTGGTGCCCTCGCCGATGATCACGTCACCGATCCAGACGCCGTGCGCGTCCTTGCCGCTCAGCGCGCCCTTGTACTCCACGCGGGAGCGGGTGTGCGAGAGGTTGTGGTCGATCAACGAGCGGTGCTCGTGGTGCTGGCCGTCCCCGGTGAAGTACAGGCCGTGCAGCTCGGCGTTGCCGCCGCGCCCGGTGTAGGCCACCTTCGGGGAGAGCCGGACCAGGTCGCCGCCCAGCGTGATGACGATCGACTTGAACGTGGCGTCCTTGGCGACCTGGGCGTTGTGCTGGGTGACGTCGACGGCGTCGCCGTCCCAGTCCTGCACGCTGACGAGCGTGAGCCGGGCGCCCTCGCCGACGTGGACGTCCACGCTGCCCGCGCGCACGCCGCCGCCGGTCTGGTTGAGGACGATGACCGCTTCGGCCAGCGGCTTGACGTCGATGACGTACTGGTCGAAGCGGGTCCCGCCCTGGGCCTGGCGTTCGATGGTCACGTGCCGGTCCAGTGCCCTGCCCTGGGCGACGGTGACGACCGTGGCCTCCTCGAAGGAGGTGTGGGCCTGGGCGACCACGCGGTCCGCGGGGCGCCCGGCGGCGCCGATCCGGGAGTCGTCGCGGCCGACGCGCTCCACCGTGACGCCCTCGGGGGCGTCGACGTCGAGCTTGTCGGCGCCGTCGGCGACGGCGCTGCCGTCGTGCAGGCCCCGGAGGCGGCGGATCGGGGTGAACCGCCACTCCTCCTCACGACCGGTGGGGACGGGGAAGTCGTTCACGTCGAAGGACCCGTGGGTGGCCAACTTGGAGAACGGGATGTCCCCGAGACCGTGACTGTGGGCCTTGGGTTCGATGCTCGGGCTGGTCAACTTAACCAACCGCTCCTTCCATCTGAAGCTCGATCAGCCGGTTCAGTTCCAGCGCGTACTCCATGGGCAGCTCGCGCGCGATGGGCTCGACGAACCCGCGCACGATCATGGCCATGGCCTCGTCCTCGTCCATCCCTCGGCTCATGAGGTAGAACAGCTGGTCCTCGCTGACCTTGGAGACGGTCGCCTCGTGCGCGAGCTCGGCGTCGTCCTCGCGCAGGTCGTTGTAGGGGTAGGTGTCCGACCGGCTGATGGTGTCGATCAGCAGCGCGTCGCACTTGACGGAGGACTTGGCGTGGTCGGCGCCCTCCTGCACCTGCACCAGGCCCCGGTAGGAGGCGCGGCCCCCGCCTCGTGCCACCGACTTGGAGATGATGGTGGAGGAGGTGTTGGGCGCGCAGTGCACCATCTTGGAGCCGGTGTCCTGGTGCTGGCCCTCACCCGCGAACGCGATCGAGAGGGTCTCGCCCTTGGCGTGCTCGCCCATGAGGTAGACGGCCGGGTACTTCATGGTGACCTGGGAGCCGATGTTGCCGTCGATCCACTCCATGGTGGCGCCTTCTTCGGCGATGGCGCGCTTGGTGACCAGGTTGAAGACGTTGTTCGACCAGTTCTGGATGGTCGTGTAGCGGCAGCGCGCGTTCTTCTTGACGATGATCTCGACGACCGCGGAGTGCAGCGAGTCCGACTTGTAGATCGGGGCGGTGCAGCCCTCGACGTAGTGGACGTAGGCGCCCTCGTCGACGATGATCAGCGTCCGCTCGAACTGGCCCATGTTCTCGGTGTTGATCCGGAAGTAGGCCTGGAGCGGAATCTCCACGTGGACGTTCTTGGGAACGTAGATGAAGGAGCCACCGCTCCACACGGCGGTGTTCAGCGCGGCGAACTTGTTGTCACCGGGCGGGATCACCGAGCCGAAGTACTCCTCGAAGATCTCCGGGTGCTCCTTGAGGGCGGTGTCGGTGTCCAGGAAGATGACACCCTGCTCCTCCAGGTCCTCACGGATCTGGTGGTAGACCACCTCGGACTCGTACTGCGCGGCCACACCGGCGACGAGGCGCTGCTTCTCGGCCTCGGGGATGCCCAGCTTGTCATAGGTGTTCTTGATGTCCTCGGGCAGGTCCTCCCAGGAGGCCGCCTGCTTCTCCGTGGACCGCACGAAGTACTTGATCTTGTCGAAGTCGATCCCGGACAGGTCCGCGCCCCAGTTGGGCATGGGCTTCTTGTCGAAGAGCCGCAGGGACTTGAGGCGGAGCTTGGTCATCCACTCCGGCTCGTCCTTCTTGTCGGAGATGTCGCGAACGACCTCTTCGTTGAGACCGCGACGGGCCTTCGACCCGGCCTCGTCGGAGTCGGCCCAGCCGTACTCGTAGTTGCCGAGCCCTTCGAGCTCGGGGTGCGCGATAGACGTCATGCGCGGACTCCTCCTGGACTCAGACGTCCTTGTGGTGTTCCGAGCCGCCCGCCCCCTGGCGGGTGGCGTTGGTCGCGGGGGTGCCATCGCCCCCGCCCGCCCCGTCCCCCCGAGGGGTGACGTGCGTGGTGCAGACACCGTCGCCGTGGGCGATGGTGGCCAGTCGGCGCACCGGGGTGCCCAGAAGCCGCGAGAACGCCTCGATCTCGGCCTCGCAGAGCTGCGGGAACTCGGCGGCGACGTGGGCGACGGGGCAGTGGTGCTGGCACAGTTGGTCACCGCCCCCGGGTGCGGGCGCCCGGCCCGCGGTGGCGGCGTAACCGTCGTTGGACAGGGCCTCGGCCAGGAGCCGCACGCGCTGTTCGGGAGGAACCGCGTCCAGCAATGGCTTGTAGCGCCTCTCCAGGTCGGCGACCTGACGCTGGGCGAACTCGCCCACGGCCTCGGGGCCGGCGGCCTCCGCGAGGAAGCGGAGCGCGCTGGAGGCGAGGTCGTCGTAGGCGTGGACGAAGGCGTCCCGTCCGGCCTCGGTGATGGCGAAGACGCGCGCTGGGCGACCCCTGCGACGGCGTCCGCCGGCGGGTCGTGCGTCGCGGGCCTCGACCATGCCCTCGCTGGTCAGGTTGTCGAGGTGACGGCGGATGGCCGCCGGGGTGAGTCCGAGCCGTTCTCCCAGGGAGGAGGCGGTGATCGGACCCTGTTCGAGAATGAGCCGCGCGACCCGGGCACGGGTGCCGTTCTCGGCCCCGCGATCGGGACCGGACATCGGGCGGGGCACACTGGTCGCGTCGGGCACAGCGCTCCCCTCCCTTCTCCGGACGCCGCTCGTGTTTTTGACAACATCAGTGTGGCCTAAATAAGTCCGCGTAGGCAAACCCGCATTCATGCCCTTCGTCACGAAGGTCAGCCTTGCCTAACTGCGCATTCACGCGCCGACCGTCGGCCAGCCACCACGCCGATCGGCGCAGGAACGATCCGTCGTCCCAGATGTCGGGACAGTGCGCCGGAATATGGACACCCCTCGCCGGAGTCCCCGCGCCCCCGGCCCCGAACCGCCCTCCCCGGCCGGTGCCGCGCCCCACCGGGCCGCACGTAGACTCATGGCCCATGGACACAGCCGCGGTCGAGGTCGTCGACCTGGTCAAGCGATACGGCGCCACCACCGCAGTCACCGACCTCACGTTCACCGCGCACAGGGGCGCGGTGACGGCGCTGCTCGGCCCCAACGGCGCGGGCAAGACGAGCACCATCGAGATCTGCGAGGGGTTCCGCCGCGCCGACGGCGGACGGGTGCGCGTGCTGGGCCTGGACCCGGTCGCCGACGCCGCCGCGCTCAAGCCACGCGTCGGTGTGATGCCGCAGTCCGGCGGCGTGCCCACCGGCGCCCGCACGGGCGAGTGGCTGCGCCTGATGGCCTCCTTCCACGCCCGTCCGATCGACCCCGGCCTCCTACTGGAGCGCCTCGGCCTGGCCTCCGCCGCCGCCACCCCGTTCCGCCGCCTGTCCGGCGGCCAGCAGCAGCGCCTCTCCCTGGCCTGTGCCGTGGTCGGCCGCCCCGAACTGGTCTTCCTCGACGAACCGACCGCCGGCCTGGACCCGCAGGCGCGGATGGCCACCTGGGACCTGGTGGCCTCCCTGCGCGCCGCCGGGGTCGCCGTGATCCTCACCACCCACCACATGGACGAGGCCGAGCGGCTCGCCGACCACGTCATCGTCGTCGACCGGGGCTCCGTGGTCGCGGAGGGCAGCCCCCGCGAGCTCACCGGCGACCGCCGCGAGGTGCGCTTCTCGACCCCCGGGGCCCTGGACGCCGCGGCCCTGCTGGCCGCCCTGCCCGAGGGCAGCCGGGTCGGGTCCGCGACCGCCGTCGGCGGCGGCCGCGAGTACGTGGTCACCACCGACGACCCCGACGCCCTGGGCCCGGAGTTCCTGGCCACGGTCACCGCCTGGTGCGCCTCGGCCGGGATCCTCGCCGAGGACCTGCGCGTGCGGCGGCGTACCCTCGAAGACGTCTTCCTCGAACTCACCGGCCGGGAACTGCGCGACTGATGACCGAGCACACCTCCAGCACGCCCACGGCCGCCCCCGTCGGAGGCGCCCACGACGGCGACGCGGACCTGTTCCGCCCCGACCCGCGGGCCGCCCCGGCGTGGCGGATGGTCACCGCGCAGGCCGGGATGGAGCTGCGGATCATGCTGCGGCACGGCGAGCAGTTCCTGCTGACCATGGTCATCCCGGTCCTGCTGCTGGTGGGGTTCAGTCTCACCTCGGTCCTGGACGTGGGCGAGGGCTCCCGCGTGGACGCCCTGACGCCCGGCGTCCTGGCGCTGGCGGTCATGTCCACCTCCTTCACCGGCCTGGCCATCGGAACCGGCTTCGAACGGCGCTACGGGGTGCTCAAACGCCTGGGTGCGACTCCCCTGTCGCGGTTCGGACTGCTGGCGGCCAAGACCCTTGCCGTGCTCGGCGTGCAGGCGATCCAACTCGTGGTGCTGTGCTCGGCCGCCCTGCTGCTGGGCTGGTCTCCCTCGCTCGCACCGGTCGGCGCGGCGGCGGCGCTGGCCCTGCTGCTGCTGGCCACGGCCGCGTTCAGCTCGCTCGGGCTGCTGATGGCGGGGACCTGCGCGCGGAGGCCACGCTCGCCGGAGCCAACCTGGTGTACGTGCTCATGCTGGGACTGGGAGGGGTGCTCTTCCCGACCAGCGGCTTCCCCGAGCCGGTCGAGCAGGCGGTGGCGGCGCTGCCGATCACCGCGCTCACCTCGGGACTTCGGTCGGTGCTGGTCGACGGGTCACTGCCCGGTTCGGCCTCCTTCGCGGTCCTGGCCGTGTGGACGGCCGTGGCCGCGCTGCTGGCCAGCCGCCTGTTCCGCTGGGAGTAGACGGCGTGGTCCCGTGCGCGGCCTCGGACCGTGTCCGGGCGTCCCGAAGGCATGGACCGCTCCTGCTCGACGACGTGTGTCGCCCGTTCCTCCCCACGCGGCTCGCCCCCTTCGCCAGCCCTGACGAACGGTGACCCCCGTGGGGTGTCCGACCGCTCAGGACAGCGGGAGCAGCCGCCACTGCTGGTCGGCGCTGGGGTGGGGGCCGTGTCCGCGACGACCCATCCCCATTCCACACCACATGCTCCGTTTCACGCATGTTGCCCGGTCGTGGCGGCAACTGCCCGATAGGGTCGGCCGCCATGGAGGCCATCGGAGTTCCCTGGTTCATCGCCGTCCGCCATCTCGGACCACCCCTGTTCCTGCTCGCGGTGGGCGGGGCGGTGCTGGCGCGGCGGCGTCCGGCACGGCGCGCACTGGTGTGGGCCGCCCTGCTCACCAATCTGGCCGCCGCGGCTCTGCCGTACGCGTGGATCGGCGCGCAGACGCTGGCCGACCAG
Organism: Nocardiopsis sp. CNR-923; assembly: GCF_001942255.1. Taxonomy (GTDB): domain Bacteria; phylum Actinomycetota; class Actinomycetes; order Streptosporangiales; family Streptosporangiaceae; genus Nocardiopsis. The sequence continues at coordinate 92,624 of NZ_MKKC01000022.1, read as the reverse complement.
GCCGAAAGGACGGTGTACGGGCTGGTGGTGACGCTTCTCCAGCCAGGCCTGGTGGTCGTGGCGTGGCTCCTGCTCCTGGCCGCGCTGGTCGGCCCGCGCCGCTCCGGGGAGAGCGGTTCCGGGGACGAGGACTCCGGAACACCCGCCGTCGCGAAGCGGGACGCCCAAAACATAGGATGATCCACTATGAGCTCCTCGTCGGGCCGGGCCATCGCCGCGCCACGCGCGATCCTGGAGTCGGCGCCTCCGGTCTGGCTGGTCCTGGTCGGCATCTCCTCCGTTCAGATCGGCGCGGGGGTGGCCAAGAACCTGTTCGGGGTACTGCCCCCGGCCGCCGTGGTCTGGCTCAGGCTGCTCACCTCGGCCGCGCTGCTCGTCGTGGTGGCGCGCCCCGTCCTGCGCGGGCGCGGCCTGGGCGACTGGACGGTCGTCCTCGGCTACGGGGTGTCGCTGGCGCTGATGAACTTCTTCATCTACCAGGCCTTCGCGCGCATCCCGTTGGGGATCGCGGTCACCATCGAGTACCTGGGACCGCTGTCCATCGCGGTCCTGGGCTCACGCCGGCGCGTCGACCTGCTGTGGGCCGGGCTGGCCGGGCTGGGCGTGGTCGCGCTGGGCCTGGAGTCGGGCTCCCTGGACCCGTGGGGCGTCGTGTTCGCGGTGCTGGCCGCGACGGCGTGGGCGGGATACATCCTGCTGAGCGCCGCCACCGGGCGGCGCTTCGACGGGGCGTCGGGGTTGGCGGTCGCGAGCGTGGCCGGCGTGGTGCTCCTGGCCCCCATGGGCGTCGCCCAGGGCGGCGCCGCGCTGCTCGACTGGCGGCTGCTGTTGTTCGGCCTGGCCGTGGGCGTGCTCTCCTCGGTGGTGCCCTACACGCTGGAGCTCACGGCCCTGCGCCGGATGCCCCCGCGGGTGTTCGGCGTCCTCATGAGCCTGCAACCGGCCGCCGCCGCACTGGTGGGGCTGGTGCTGCTGGGAGAGCTGCTCACCGTCTGGCAGTGGATCGCCGTCGCCTGCGTCATCACGGCCAGTGCCGGGGCGACGCGCACCGCGACACGACGGGGCGAGGACGAACGGGAGGTCGAGCCCTCCTCCGCGCCTTCGCGCCGCAACGAGTGAGCCTCCCCGCGCGGCGCCCTCGGGAGCGAACCGCGCCGCCTGCGCGCGATGACTCCGCCGCACGGTGCGCCCACGCGCGATGAGTGACATAGACGCAGGTCGCGACGGTAGACAGGGGCGGGCGCGGGAAGCCGGAACCGTGTACTACAGTCTGTCGTATGTTTGCGCTCCCGGACGCCGCGACCGCGGCCCCGCACCCGCTCCCCCAGCTCGCGACGGAGGCCATCGAGATCCTCGGCGCTCCGCTGTGGGCCTGGCAGATCGCCGTCGCCGCCACCGGGGTCCTGGCGCTCGTCCTGCTCGCCCGCACCATCTGGACGCCGACCCCGCGGTCGCTGCGCGCCTGGGCGCTGGGCAACATCGTGGTCAACGCCGGGATCGCCGTCACCGGCGCCACCGTGCGCGTCACGTCCTCCGGGCTCGGGTGCTCGGAGTGGCCGCGCTGCACTCCCGAGAGCTTCGTGCCGGTCGAGACCGGGCACGCGGCGCTCAACGCCGCGATCGAGTTCGGCAACCGCACGCTCACGTTCCTCGTGCTCGCGGTCGGGTTCATCACCCTCCTGGCCGTCCTGCGGTCGCGGCCCCGGCGCCGCGACCTGACGCGCCTGGCCGTGATCATCCCCCTCGGCGTGCTCGGCCAGGGCGTGGTCGGCGGCGTGACCGTGTGGACCGATCTGCACCCGGCCTCGGTCGCCACGCACTTCCTGCTGTCGATGGTGGTGACCCTCCTGGCCGTGGCGCTGTACGTGCGCTGCCGGGAGCCCGAGGGCACGCCCCGGGTCTCGGTCGGCCCGATGCTGCACGCACTGAGCGTCGGCCTGCTGGTGATCGGGTTCCTGCTGCTGGTCGCCGGGACCGTGGTCACAGGGACCGGGCCGCACGGCGGTGACGCCGCGGCCCCGCGCTGGGACCTGCCCCTGAGCGCTGTCACCCGCGTGCACTCCGCCCTGGCCTGGCTGACCCTGGCGGCGGCGGTCCTGGCCGCGGTGATCGCCGTGCGCGGCGGGGCGCGCCGCCCGGTGCGGGTCAGCGCACTGGCCCTGGTCGCGGTGGTGGTCCTGCAGGGGGTCCTGGGCTACACGCAGTACGCGCTCGCCCTGCCCGAGGGGCTGGTGGTGCTGCACGTGCTCGGCTCGGCGCTGACCTGGATCGCGATCTGCCGCCTGTACTTCGCCACCACGCGGCTCGTCCCGGAGGGCGTCGAACTCAGTGCCCCGGACGCTGACCGTGGCGGGGAACGTAGTCTTGCTGGGCCCGCGCCTGAGCGATGACGTGGGCGAAGTCCGACCGACGCAGGAAACCCGAGTCGGTCGGACGCTCGGCCCACCCGGGCGTCACCGGCTGCGGCATCCGCCCCAGGAAGGTGTCGCGCGCCACGTGCATGAGCGCCAGGAACGAGTCCCTGCGGACCTTCCAGTCCTCGCGCGGCACACCGGCGTCGAGCTTCTTGTGCAGCAGCGCCAGCTCGGTCGCGGCCAGCTGGTACTCCTTCATCGCCGCACGGCCGCGGCGGCCCGCGTTGCTCGCCGCCCACTCCCGGGCCCGGCGGCGTCCGGCCATCGAGCTGAGCATGGTGATGTCGGCCCCCGTCACCAGTCCGGTGGGGACGTAACGCGGCAGGTACTGGGCGATGGCCCGGATCTGGGCGTGCCGGTCCCGGACAGCCGTTCCCAACAGGCACATCAGCACGGCGAACAGCACGAGGTAGGCGACCGCGAGCCCGAGCCACCCGAAGCGGGTCGAGGCGTTCCACATGCCGTGCAGCACGACCGCCAGACCCCATCCGGCCACGGGAGCGAACAGGCGGGTCACGCCCGTGTGCATGGCCGCGTAGGCGACCCCGACGCCGATCATCGCCGTGTAGATGGGGTGGCCGAAGGGCGCGATCAGGCCCCTGATGGCGAATGTGGCGACCAGCGTGTCGTCGAAGAACGCGCTGAGGAAGTACAGGACGTTCTCGGTGAAGGCGAAGCCGGTGGCGACCATCGCGCCGTAGACGACGCCGTCGGTGAAGGTGTCGATCTCATGGCGGCGGCGCCACAGGATGATGAGCAGGACGGCGCCCTTGGCGCTCTCCTCGACCATGGGAGCCACCACCGAGGTGGCGACGTAGTCCCCCAGGTCCGCGCCGTACAGCGGGACGGTGAGGTTGTTCATGCCCCAGGTGTTGAGCAGCAGGGACACCACCACGGCCACGCCGGCGCCCCAGACGAAGGCGAAGAACAGCACCCATCCGGGTTCGGGCTCGAACCGGTCGAGCATGAGGATGAGCGGCACCAGCACGGACACGGGGATGACGGCGGCGACCAGGCTGACCGCGAAGCCGACCGCGCCGTCGATACCGGCGGCCGCTCCGCCCGCGGCGGCCAGCAGCCACAGGTAGGCGAGCATGCCGAGGAGGCACACCAGGCTGACCGTGGTGCCGACGATGAGCGTCGCCGAGTAGCGGGAGCGTCGGCCCTGGAGGATGGCCTTGCTGTCGAGTCGGGGCATGGGTACCGATCGTATCGGGATCCGGAGGCGGGCCGCGCCGTCGTCCACGGGCGTCCGCACACGTCTACCGCCCTGTCGCCGAATACGGCACTATCGAGCCAGGATCCCGTCGTCGTACCGGAAGGTCCCTCATGGACACCGCCCCCTCGCCCGCCGCCCCGTGGGCGCTGCGAGCCACCGCCCTCCTGCACCTGACCGTCATCCTGTGGGAGGGCGCCACCGCCGGGCAACTCGTGACCTACAACGAGGACGCGCTGCCCCTGCACTACTACGGGGCCTTCGGTGTGCACGTGGCCGCCGCGGCCCAGGTCGCGGCCGCCTGGTGGGTGTGGCGGGGCGCGGGACGGGGACCGCAGGTACCCGGGACGGTGCTGGCGGTGAGCCTGGTGGCCTTCGCCCTGGGCTTCGGCCAGGCGGCGATGGGCAGCTACGGGCCGCTCCAGGCGCACGTGCCCGTGGCCCTGGTTCTGACGGGCCTGGTGACGTGGGCCGCCGTGCTGTCCTGGTCGCGCGAGCTCAGGAGCCTGCCCGCCGGAGGCTGAGGCCGCGGCGCGCCGGACACGCGTGCGGCGACGTCCCGTGCGGGACGCCGCCGCACGGCCGTAGGAGGGCAGTCAGCCCAGGACGTTCGCGAGCAGCGGGTCCACGGTGACCGCCACGAACAGCAGCGCGAGGTAGGCGTTGGACAGGTGGAAGAAGCCCATCGTCCTGAGCTTGGCTCCGGTCACGCCCGCCATCGAGCGGCTGAGCAGGCGGTGCGCCTGGCCCACCAGCAGCGCGCCCAGCACGATCGCGACCACGCCGTAGAACCAGCTGGTGCCGGCCACCGGCCAGAAGATCAGCGACACGATCACGGTGGCCCAGCTGTAGAGCACGCACTCCAGGAGCACCCGGCGGTCGGAGGCCACCACGGGCAGCATCGGCACCTTGGCCGCCGCGTAGTCCTCGCGGTAGCGCATGGCCAGCGCCCAGGTGTGCGGAGGCGTCCAGAAGAACACCACCAGGAAGAGCACGAACGGCGCCCACGAGAGCCCGTTGGTGACGGCGGCCCAGCCGATGAGGACCGGCATGCACCCGGCGATGCCGCCCCACACGACGTTCTGGGCGGTGCGCCGCTTGAGCAGCATCGTGTAGACGAAGATGTAGAAGAGGATCGCGAAGACCGACAGCGCGGCGGAGAGCCAGTTGACCAGGACGGCGAAGCCCGCGGTGGACCCGAGGGCGAGCACGAGCCCGTAGGTCAGGGCGCCGCGCGGCGTGACCAGGTCCATCGCCCCCGGACGCTGCCGGGTGCGGCGCATCTCGCGGTCGATGTCGCGGTCGATGTAGCAGTTCATCGCGTTCGCGCTGGCCGCCGACATCGTGCCGAACAGCAGCGTGGCCACCGCGGTCCACAACGGAGGGACACCGCCGGCAGCGACGAACATCACGGGGATTGTGGTGATGAGCAGCAGCTCGATGACGCGGGGCTTGGAGAGGGCGACGTAGGCGCGCACGTGATCGCCGAAGGAGGCCTCCCGGGGGGCCCGGGGGATGGCGGTGTCGGCGGCGCCGGTGTGCGGGGAACGGTCGGCGAGGGCCATCAGCACCGCGCCCCCGGTCGGCTCGCTGACGTCCCCGGTTGGGGCACCGGCTCGGATTCGCACACGCGGATACCTCGACAAGTCTAAGGGTCTCGACACTGCTCGCCATGCGGGGTCGATCGGGCCGACAAAGCGTCTGGATCGGCGGAAACCCCGTCAACGACATACTGTAGTACTTCCTCGCGCACCCCGGGGACGAGCCCCCTGGCAATGGAAATCCCCAGGTCCAAGGTGTGCCAAGCGGTGGGGTCCGCCGGGTGTACAGCAGCGTCGCACACGCCCGTGCCGCGCTGCCAGCGCGGCACGCACCGCCCGCCCCGGCCCGAACGGGGCCCGCGCCGCGCAGCGCCCGAGCGGTCGCTCGGCCGAACGGTGATGACCGGTGTCGGGTAGCGCCTCACCTGGACGCGGACGATAGGCTCACAGTTGGCCGAATCAGTCGGGACTCCCTCGGCCTTCGCGAACGTTGCACTGAGTGACCTCGCGGCCAGAGGGCGTCCTGGGTCCCGCTCCGGCACCCCGGGGGCCGTCCCCCGCGGGCCCGCCTCGCCGGCGGGCCGTGCCGGACGCCGACGACCGTCCCGGCGACCGCACGCCCACAACCACACCCCGCGCACACCGTGCCGAACGGGTGCCCGAGAAGGAGAACGAAAGTCCGTGAACGCCCACACGCCGCACGAACTTGAGTGGTCGGACCTCGACCTCCGCGCCGTCGACACCGTCCGAGCACTGGCGATGGACGCGGTAGAGAAGTCGGGTAACGGACACCCCGGCACGGCCATGAGCCTCGCGCCCGCCGCCTACCTGCTCTTCCAGAAGGTGATGCGGCACGACCCGTCGGCCCCCGAGTGGGTCGGCCGCGACCGCTTCGTGCTCTCTTGCGGCCACTCCAGCCTCACGCAGTACATCCAGCTCTACCTCGCCGGTTACGACCTGACCCTGGACGACCTCAAGGCACTGCGCCAGTGGGACAGTCGCACCCCGGGCCACCCCGAGTTCGGACACACCGCGGGTGTGGAGACCACCACCGGTCCGCTGGGCCAGGGCATCGGCAACGCGGTCGGCATGGCCATGGCCGCCCGCCGTGAGCGCGGCCTGTTCAACCCCGAGGCCGGTCCGGGCGCCAGCCCCTTCGACCACCACGTCTACGCCGTCTGCTCCGACGGCGACGTGCAGGAGGGCGTGAGCCACGAGGCCAGCGCGCTGGCCGGGACGCAGCGGCTGGGCAACCTCATCATGATCTGGGACGACAACCGGATCTCGATCGAGGACGACACCCGTGTCGCGCACACCGAGGACGTCGCCGAGCGGTACCGCGCCTACGGCTGGCACGTCGAGGAGGTCGACTGGACCGCCACCGGCGAGTACCACGAGGACGTCCACGCCCTGCACGAGGCGATCCAGCGCGGCAAGGCCGAGACCGAGCGGCCCACGTTCATCCGCCTGCGCACCATCATCGGCTGGCCCGCCCCCAACAAGCAGAACACCGGGGCGATCCACGGCGCGGCCATCGGCGCTGCCGAGATCGCCGCCACCAAGGAGATCCTGGGCCTGCCCGAGGAGCCGTTCGCCGTCGAGGACGCCGTCATCGAGCACACCCGCACGGCCCTGGACCGCGGCCGTCAGGCGCACGCGGAGTGGGAGGCCGCCTTCCAGGCCTGGCGCCGCAGCGCCGGCGAGCACGGCGACCTGTTCGACCGGCTCCAGTCCGGCAAGCTCCCCGCGGGTTGGGAGGACAGCCTGCCCGTCTTCGAGGCCAGCGAGAAGGGCATGGCCACCCGCAAGGCCAGCGGCGAGGTGCTCAGCGCCCTCGCCCCGGTCCTGCCCGAGCTGTGGGGCGGCTCCGCCGACCTGGCCGGGTCGAACAACACCACGCCCAAGGGCGAGGCGTCCTTCCTGCCCTTCGACCGTGCGAGCACCATGTTCCCGGGCAACCCGTACGGCCGCGTGCTGCACTTCGGCGTCCGCGAGCACGGCATGGGCTCCATCCTCAACGGCATCGCCCTGCACGGGCCCACCCGCCCCTACGGCGGTACGTTCCTGGTGTTCAGCGACTACATGCGCCCGGCCGTCCGGCTCGCCGCGCTGATGCAGCTGCCGGTCACGTACGTGTGGACGCACGACTCCATCGGTCTGGGCGAGGACGGGCCCACCCACCAGCCGGTCGAGCACCTGTGGTCGCTGCGCGCCATCCCCGGTCTGGACGTCGTCCGCCCGGCCGACGCCAACGAGACCGCCGTCGTCTGGCGCAAGGTGCTGGAGACCGCCGACCGCCCCGCCGCGCTCGCCCTGACCCGGCAGAACCTGCCGGTCCTGGACCGCACCCGGTACGCGCCCGCCGAGGACGCCGCCCGCGGCGGTTACGTGCTGGCCGAGGCCGGATCGGGCGCCCCGGAGGCGATCATCGTCGCCACCGGCAGCGAGGTGCCCATCGCCCTGGCCGCCCGTGAGGAACTGGAGTCGGCGGGCACGCCCACGCGCGTGGTCTCCATGCCGTGCGTCGAGTGGTTCGAGGCCCAGGGCGAGGAGTACCGGGAGAGCGTCCTGCCCTCGTCCGTGCGCACCCGTGTGTCGGTCGAGGCCGGGATCGCACTGGGTTGGCGCGCCTACGTCGGTGACGCCGGCGAGTCGGTCAGCCTGGAGCACTTCGGCGCCTCCGCGCCCTACGAGACCCTGTACGAGAAGTTCGGCATCACCTCCGAGGCCGTGGTCGCGGCGGTGCGCGCCAGCGCCGCCAAGGCCGGACGCTGACGTGGCGGGCCCGCGCCGAGGCCCGGCGCGGGCCCGCTCCCTGTGTGACCGGGCGCCCGACGCCCACGAGGAAGGCACGAGACACCATGAGCCACACACCACTGAAGGACCTCTCCGAGGCGGGCGTGTCCGTCTGGCTGGACGACATCAGCCGTGAACGGCTGCGCACGGGCGGCCTGGCCGCCCTGATGTCCACCCACCACTCACCGGAGTGACCTCCAACCCGACGATCTTCGACAAGGCGCTCGCCGAGGGCCACGCCTACGACGAGCAGCTGCGCGAACTCGCCGTGCGCGGCGTTTCGGTCGGCGAGGCCGTCCGCCTGCTCACCGCCTACGACATCCGCTGGGCCGCCGACACCCTGCGACCGGTCTACGACTCCACCGAGCGGGTGGACGGACGGGTCTCCCTGGAGGTGGACCCGCGCCTGGCCCGCGACACCGAGCGCACGGTCGCCGAGGCCAAGGCCCTGTGGTGGCTGGTCGACCGGCCCAACCTGATGATCAAGATCCCGGCGACCGCCGAGGGCCTCCCCGCGATCACGCGGGTCCTGGGCCAGGGCATCAGCGTGAACGTCACACTGATTTTCTCGCTGGAGCGCTACCGCCAGGTGATGGACGCGTTCCTGGCCGGGATGGAGCTGGCCCGGGTCAACGGCCACGACCTGTCCCGCATCCAGTCCGTGGCGTCGTTCTTCGTCAGCCGCGTGGACTCCGAGGTCGACAAGCGGCTCGACGCCCTCGGCACCGACGAGGCCAAGGCCCTACGCGGCCGGGCCGCCGTGGCCAACGCCCGCCTGGCCTACCGCGAGCACGAGGAGGTCTTCTCCTCCCGCGAGTGGAAGGCCCTGGCCGACCTGGGCGCCAAGCCCCAGCGCCCGCTGTGGGCCTCCACCGGCGTCAAGGACCCCGCCTACGAGGACACCCGCTACGTCACCGACCTGGTGGCACGCGACACCGTCAACACGATGCCGCAGGCCACGCTGGACGCCACGGCCGACCACGGGGTCGTCACCGGCAACACGGTCCTGGGCACCTACGAGCAGGCCGAGGACGACTTCGCCGCACTGGAGGGCGTCGGCGTCAACCTCACCGAGGCGTTCGGGGTACTGGAGGACGAGGGCGTGCGCAAGTTCGTCGACTCCTGGGAGAGCCTGCTGGGCGGCCTGTCCGCCAAGCTCGACCAGGCGTCCTGACTCCCGGCCGCCGCGCGGAGCCCGCCCGAGTGCGGAACCGCTCCGCCCACGATGAGGGGCGCCCCGGACCAGTGGCCCCGGGCGCCCGGCCCGCGCCCCCGTTCCTCTTCGGACGGCGCGGGCTCCCAGCCACCATCCACCGGACACTCTCGACAGAAGGACGAGGCACGTGAAAGAACCGGTGATGCCCGGAGCGGTGCCGAACCCGCTCCGGGACGTCCTGGACCGCCGTCTGCCCCGCATCGCCGGGCCCAGCGTGCTGGTCCTGTTCGGCGTCACGGGCGACTTGGCGCGCAAGAAGCTGCTGCCCGCCATCTACGACTTGGCGAACCGGGGCATGCTCCCTCCCGGCTTCGGCCTGGTGGGCTTCGCCCGCCGGGACTGGGAGCACCAGGACTTCGCCGCCCAGGCGCACGACGCGGTCCGCGAGCACGCGCGCACGCCGTTCCGTGAGGACGTGTGGCGCCAACTGAGCGAGGGTATCCGCTTCGTCCCGGGCGACCTCGCCGACGACGACGCCTTCGACCGCCTGGCGGACACGGTCCGCGAACTGGACACCCAACGGGGCACGGGCGGCAACTACGCCTTCTATCTGGCGCTGCCGCCCAAGCTCTTCCCGACCGTGATCACCCAGCTCAAGCGCTCGGGGCTGGCCGAGGCCAAGGAGGGCGAGAAGCGGGAGGGAACCGCGCCGGAGGAGACCGTCGAGGGTGACGGCCCCCGGCCCGCTCGCGGCGCACGCGGGCACGACGGCGGGCGACGGACGGGCCCGTGGCGGCGTGTCGTGATCGAGAAGCCGTTCGGCCACGACCTTCACAGCGCCCGGGAACTCAACCAGGTGGTCGACGACGTGTTCCCGCCGGCCTCGGTGTTCCGCATCGACCACTACCTGGGCAAGGAGACGGTCCAGAACATCCTGGCGCTGCGCTTCGCCAACACCCTGTTCGAGCCGCTGTGGAACCGCGGCTACGTGGACCACGTGCAGATCACCATGGCCGAGGACATCGGCGTGGGCGGACGCGCGGGCTACTACGACGGGATCGGCGCGGCGCGCGACGTCATCCAGAACCACCTCCTTCAGCTCCTGGCGCTGGTCGCCATGGAGGAGCCGGTCTCCCACGACGCGGACGCGATCCGGACCGAGAAGGAGAAGGCCCTGTCTGCGGTCTCGCTGCCCGCGGACCTGTCCACCGGGACCGCGCGCGGCCAGTACGCCGCCGGGTGGCAGGGCGGCGCCGCGGTGCGCGGCTACCTGGAGGAGGACGGCATCCCGTCCGACTCCTCCACCGAGACCTACGCCGCCCTGAAGCTCATGGTCGAGACCCGCCGCTGGTCAGGGGTGCCGTTCTACCTGCGCACGGGCAAGCGCCTGGGACGGCGGGTGACGGAGGTGGCCCTGGTCTTCCAGGCGGCGCCGCAGCAGCTGTTCCCCCGCGCCGACATCACCGAGCTGGGGCAGAACGCACTGGTCCTGCGCATCCAGCCCGACGAGGGGGTGACGCTGCGCTTCGGCTCCAAGGTCCCCGGCGCCAGCATGGAGGTGCGCGACGTCAGCATGGACTTCGCCTACGGCCAGTCGTTCACCGAGGCCAGCCCGGAGGCCTACGAGCGGCTCATCCTGGACGTCCTCATCGGCGACCCGCCGCTGTTCCCGCGCCAGGAGGAGGTCGAGCTCTCCTGGCGGATCCTGGATCCGGTCGAGGAGTTCTGGGCCAAGTCGGGCCGACCCGAACAGTACGGCTCGGGCACCTGGGTCCGGGGTCCGGTGAGGCCCTGCTCGCCAGGGACGGCCGCCAGTGGCGCGCCCGTGACCGCCCACGACCACGCCGGAGGGAACCGCCGATGACGCTCTACCTGCCGCACACCACGACCTCGGCGATCGCGAGGCGCTCACGGCCGAACGGCACAGTGTCGGCGGCGGCGCCATGAACATGGTCCTGACCCTGGTCATCGTCACCGACGAGGCCGACCACTACGACGCGGTGCGCGCGGCGACCGAGGCCGGACGCGAGCACCCGTCGCGGGTGGTGGCGCTGATCCGGCGCGACCCCAAGGCCGAACCGGTGATCGACGCCGAGATCCGCCGCCCGGGTACGGCGGGCCCGGGCGAGGCGCTGCTGCTGCGGCTGTACGGACCGCTCGGCGAGCACCCGGACTCCGTGATCACGCCGCTGCTGGTGCCGGACGCGCCGGTCGTGGCGTGGTGGCCCGGAGTGGGCCCGACCGATCCGGCCGCCGACCCAGTGGGCCGCCTGGCCCAGCGGCGCATCACCGACGCGCTGCGCGCCCCCGACCCGCTGGACGACCTTCGCGCGCGCGTGGCGCACTACACCCCCGGCGACACCGACCTGTCCTGGACCCGGCTGACGCCGTGGCGGTCGCTGCTGGCCAGCGCCATGGACCAGCGGTGCGGGTGGGTGACGTCCGCGACCGTGACGGCCGAGGAGCACTACCCCAGCGCGGACCTCATGGCGGCCTGGCTGACCGACCGGCTGGCGGTGCCCGTGGAGCGCGCCGTCTCCGACGGTCCCGGACTGACCGGGGTCCGCCTGACCACCGACCAGGGCGACGTCACCCTGACCCGGGTGGACGGGCGGGTGGCCACGCTCTCGCGGCCCGGCCACCCGGACCAGACCGTGGCCCTGGAGCGGCGCGAGGCGGCCATGGCGCTGGCCGAGGAACTGCGCCGACTGGACGCCGACGAGATCTACGCGAGCGCCGCCCGGCACCTGGGGCCGAAGCTCGCTGGAAGCGGAGCATACGAGGCATGAGCGGACCGGAGATCCTCCGCCACGCCGACGGGGGCGAACTCGCCGACGCGGCCGCTCAGCGGCTGGCCGACATGATCGCCGAGGCCGAACGGGATGGGCGCGCGTTCCACCTGGTGCTCACCGGCGGCGGTGTCGGCATCGCGACCCTGCGGGCGCTGGGCGACCGGGCCGAGGCAGTCTGTCTGGGTTGGACGCACGTACACCTGTGGTGGGGAGACGAGCGCTTCCTGCCCGAGGGCCACCCCGAACGCAACGAGACCCAGGCCCGGGAGGCGTTGCTGGACCGGGTGGAGCTGCCGGTGCACCACGTGCACCCGATGCCCGCTTCCGACGGGATGGACGGGGACCACGTCGAGCACGCGGCGACGCGGTACAGGCGGGAGCTGACGGCGGCGGCGCGCGGCCAGGCCCCGGTTCCGCGGTTCGACGTGTGCCTGCTGGGCGTCGGCCCGGACGCGCACGTGGCGTCGCTCTTTCCGGGACTGCCCGGCGTGCGCGAGGACGAGTCGGCCGTCACGGCGGTGCACGGCTCGCCCAAACCGCCGCCGCGGCGGATCTCGCTGACGCTCCCGTCGATCCGGTCGGCCCGCCAGGTGTGGGTGCTGGCGTCCGGCGCGGGAAAGGCGGAGGCCGTGCGGCTCGGGCTGGCGGACGGGGACCCCCGCGAGGCGCCCGTGGCGGGTGCGCGCGGCGACCAGCGGACCCTGTTCTGGGTGGACGAGGCGGCGGCGTCCCGGCTCTGAGACCAAGGGCTCCGCCCGGACGCGGGGCCCGGGCGGAGCGGTCATGGGGCTCACAACCAGACGAGTTCTCCGCAGAGGCGATCGGCGAAGGCCTGCGCGCTGCGGATGCTGTGGAACCCACTGCCGTTGACGGGGCGCGCCATGCCGCCCCGGCCGCCGGGCGCGGTGACGCCGTAGTAGGCGTGCTCCATGGCGTCGGTGTCCTCGTTCCAGATATCCACGAGGAACGCTCGGGGGAGAGCGGGATCGGGGTTGTTCTGGTAGACAGAGTTCGAGTCGCGCTGGGGGCTGTTCGACATCGGTTTCCCTTCCGTGGCTCTTCGGGCCCGGACGGGGAGCGTAGGAACAAACCGTCCGGGCCGCCTGTGTTCTAGACACTCAGGCACAGACAACCACCAATCCGACATCACACCGTGATGGCCATCTCACCTTCTGTTATCGTGACACCCAGATTCCGATAACACAACTCTGTCTCATGAGATTCTGCCGGAGCAAACGATGGTGAAGAAGAAGCGGTCCAACCGAGTGACCCTGCGCGGCCGTTGGCTGGGCCAGCGCCTCCGGGAGCTGCGAGAGACCAATGAGTTCACGCTGGACCACGTCGCCGAGTTCATGCAGCGCACGAACGGCACGATCAGCCGCTTCGAGAACGGCGTGTACCCGGTGCGCCGCCCGGACATGCTCGCCATGCTCGATCTCTACGGAGTGAAGGACCCCCGGCAACGCGACGGGCTCCTCAAACTGGGCGAGAGCGTCTGGCAGTCCGGCTGGTGGGACGGCTACGCGGACGTCTCCGACGAGTTCATCGACTTCGTGTGGTTGGAGGAGCTGGCCGTCGAGCACTGGTTGTTCGATGACACCATGCTTCCCGGGATCCTCCAAACGCGAGCCTACGCCGAGATTGTCATCCGCACAGCGGAATTCGACGGATCCACCGAACGCGTGGAACGAGGCGTTGAGCTGCGCTTGGAACGCCAGAAGCTCCTGAGCCGCGCGGAGCCACCGGTAATTCGCGCGCTTCTTGACGAAGCCGTGCTCCGAAGGCGAGTAGGTTCTTCCGACATCATGCGTGCGCAGCTCACGCACCTTGTCGGGTGCTCAGGCTTCCGACGGTGAACCTACGGGTTCTCCCCTTCTCCGCCGGAGCGCACACGAGCCCCACCGGTGCCTTCAAGTACTACGTCATGGCGGATCCCTACCCCGACCTGGTGTACGCCGAGACGCCCAAGGGCGCGGTCTACATCGAGGAGCCAGACAGCGAACGCGTGGCCCGTCTATATGATCGGTTGTGGGAGAAATCCCTGCCGGAAACCGCATCCGTCGAGTTCATCTCGGCGCTGAGCGAGGAGCTACCGTGACCCCCGAGCCGACGTTCCAGCACCTCTCCAGCGAGGAACGCGCCGCCATCGACTGGCACATCAGCACGTTCAGCGAAAACGGCGGAGCCGCATGTGTCGAAGCCGGGGTGCTGGGTGACGGATCCGGCCGGGTCGCCGTCCGGCACAGTCACCACCCCGAAGGCGCGTACATCGTCTACACCCGCCAGGAGTGGGCGGCCTTCACGAAGGGCGTCCGCGCCGGAGAGTTCGACTTCGACGCCTGAGACCGCACACGAACGGGCCCCCGGACCATGATCCCGGTCCGGGAGCGCGTTCGTGTCCGGCGGACGACCGTGTCAGCTACGCGAGCTCGGCGAGGGGCTTGACCGCGGGCCACTCGATGTCGACGTCCAGGGCCTTGTTCACGTAGTTCGTCAGCACGTTGAGCGCGACGCCCGCGATGACCTCGACGATCTCGGCGTCGCTGAGACCGGCCTCGCGGGCCCTGGCCAGGTCCTCGTCCGCCAGGGATCCGCGGGTCTCGGTGACCTTCACCGCCAGTTCGACGACGGCGGCGGACCGCGGGTCGGCGCTGGTGCCGCGACGCGCGGCGACGATCTCGTCCTCACCCACCTTGGCCACCTCGGCGGCGATGTAGGTGTGCGCGGACAGGCAGTAGTCGCAGTCGTTGACCTCGGCGACGGCCAGGGAGACGCGCTCACGGTCGGCGGCCGACAGCTGACCTGCGCCCAGGGCGCCGTTGAGGCCGAGGTAGCCCTTGAGCGCGCTCGGACTGTTGGCGAGGGCCTTGGCCAGGTTCGGCACGGCGCCGAGGGCCTTCCTCACCGCGTCCAGTTGTTCGGCCGCGGCGGGGGTGGCGGAGGCGGGCTCGATCAGGGTGACTCGGGACATGGGGAGACTCCTTCTCCAAATCGAACAGACCAGTACGTACGAACTGAAGGCGAATCTAACCCCCGACACGCCACTTGTCAAACAGATCTGTTCGTTCGATACTGGCGGGCATGACCACCACGAACCAACGGACCCCCGTGCGCGAGCGGCTGCTGGAGACCGCTGACCGGCTCTTCTACGGCGAGGGGATCCACGCGGTCGGCATCGACCGGATCATCGCCGAGAGCCGAGTCGCCAAGTCCACGATGTACGTGCACTTCCGCACGAAGGAGGACCTGGTCGAGGCGTACCTGCGCCGACGGCACGCGGCGATCGCCGAGCACGTCGAGGGAACGGTCGGCCCGCGGACCGCCGGGCGCCGCGAGCGGGTGCTGGCGGTGTACGACGCCCTCGACGGGGAGATGTGTGCGGCCGACTGGCGCGGTTGCCCGTTCACCAACGCGGCCGCGGAGTACCCGACCCACGAGGGCATCCGCTCGGCCGTGCGCGACTGGCGCGACTGGCTCCACTCGCTGTTCGACCGGCTCCTCGACCCACGGGCGGACAAGGAGTACCTGGTGCCCGCGCTGGTCCAACTCGTGGACGGGTCCATGACCGCCGCCCATCTGGACCGAACCACGGGCGCGACGTCCGTCGCCCGGCGCGTCGCCGCGACGCTCCTGGGCACGGCCGCCTGACGGCGGGGCGCGACCGCCGCGGACACGCCCTCCACCATCGATCAGGAATCAAGAAGCCCCCACGACCCACACTCACTTAGTGTGACCGAGAACGACATCATCGTCACTGAGCGGAGGCAGTCGATGGCATGGGGGCGGAGACCCGGGACCGTGGCGGGCACGGAGCGTTCTCGCGCTGGATGCAGCACCGCATGAACGCGCGCGTCATCCGAAAGATCCGGAGCGGGCGCGGGACGTTCATGGGCATGGAGGTTCTGATCCTGCACACGGTGGGCCGACTCAGCGGCCAGCGGCGGGAGACACCCGTGGCGTGGTTCCCCGACGGCGAGGACTCCTGGCTGGTCGTCGCGTCCGGTGGCGCGAACAGGCATCCCGACTGGCACCTCAACCTACTCGGACGCCCCGAGCGGGCGGCGATCGAACTGCCTGGCCGCGAGGTCGTCCCGGTGACGCCGCACATGCTCGACGGAACCGAGCGTGAGCGGGCCTGGCGGCGCGTCGCCGCCGCCCAGCCCCGCATCGAGAGTTACCAGCGCAAGTCCGCCCGCGTGTACCCGGTGCTCCGCCTCACCCGACGGTGACGCCGACCGCGCCCAAGACCGCGGGTGGGCCCTGACCGCGCCGGTCGGGGGACACCGAGGTCCGCGGCGTCCGCCGCCTCGGGTTCGCCCGCCGCCGGGACGCGCCCCGAGACCAGGGAGGTCACCGCCATCGCCGTTGCGGCCCCCAAGTCCGGGACTCCCCACCGCACCCGCGTCTGCGTTCTGTCCATCTGTCCACGCGTCGCACTCGACGCGGTGCTCTGTTCCATGGCGCGCCGCCGAGATGGTTCGGCGCACGCGTGATGGGTCGGACCGGTCCCCGTTCCGGTTGCGCCGAATCCGCGTGGACTCGGTGACGCCGGACCCAGGGCTCGGGCGGCTCACAGACGGCTGACGTCGGCGTCGAGGAGGGCGGGGAGCGCGTCTGGCGACGCGGTCACCACCATGGGACGCAGCGGTTCCCCGAAGGACAGGCGGTCGGTCGGCGCACGGTCGCCGGGGGCTGTGTGCGCGATCCAGTCGACGAGTTCGCGTGCCCGGCCGACGTCGCGCCCCGGCCGGGTCAGGGCCACGACCGCTCCCGCCACGTCGCAGCGCAGCTGGAGGTGGAGGGTGGCGGAGAAGGCGCTCTGCGCCCACGCCCCCGGCGTGACGTGGTGCGTGCGGGCGTCCCGGGCACGCCGCCTGCGCCAGGCCGGTGCGGCCAGGCCGACCGCCCGGTCGTCGAACGTGAGCACGAGGCTGGGCCGCTCCTGCGCGGTCAGACACCCCTCCGGATCGGTGAGCGTGACGTCCATCCACACCACGACCGGGCCGCTGGCGGCACGGGCGAGCGCGGTGCGCGCGGCGTCGACGAGGGCCGCGTCGACCTGGGTCCGGGCGGCGCGGCACAGACGCCCGGCGAGCGGCTCGTCGAGCGGTGCGTACCCGGACAGGACCAGTGACCAGTCCACGGCGGCGCGCCCCTTGAGCGGCAGCACGCCGTGGTCGCGGCAGACGACCGCGCGCTCGTGCGGCAACTGGTAGGTGACGCAGGCTCCGGAACGCAGGGCGGCCAGGGCCAGGCCGAGGCTCATCGCCTTGGTACCGGTGGTGATGTCGGCGATCACCGGGGGCGGTGGGGTGTCCGGGGCCTCCCCGGGAGCGGTCTCGCGCACGATCCAGTCGTGGGCGACCGCGGCGACCGCGTCGCGTCGGCCCCCTCGACCGGGTCGGGGGTGAGGCGTACACGGTCGCGGTACCCCGACTCCCTCAGGCGGTCGGCGTCGACGGGAGCGGACCCGGGGTGTTCGGCCGCGTACAGGGCGCGGGCCGCCGCCGCGCGCACGTTGTCGCGCAGGCTCTGCCGCGAGGGCAGCACCAGGGCGCGGCCGGGCCGGTGGGCGTGCACGGCGGTCAGGGTGCCCAGGCGGCTCCCGCCCAGGGCGGTGACCAGGACCGGCCGGTCCCCGGGGCCCGGGTGGGCGGCGGGGACCGAGGCGGAGTTCGGCTGGGCCGGCGCGACCGGGCGCGTCGGGTCGCCGGAAGGCCGGGGCGGGCGGACGCGTGGTGCGGGGAAGAAGGCCCTGCGCAGGTCGTCGAAGGAGGTGACCCGCTCCAGCAGGTCGCCCAGGTTCCACACGTGCACGAGCCGGGCGGACAGCGCCGGATTGTAGACGGTGATCGCCTCCCGCAGACCCGGCACGACGGGACCGGTGTAGACGAACAGGACCTGGGCGGCGCCGCCGAAGACGCGGCGGGCCTTGGCCACGGTCCACCCGGCGCGCGCCACGACGTCGGCGGGCCGGGTCTTGGCCTCCACGCACAGGACCCGGTGGCGGTGGCGGACCACGGCGTCGAAGTCGGCGACGGAGCCGGTCGGGTGCAGGGGGTCGGCGACCTGCCGCGGGCCCAGGACCTCGGTGTCGGACTGGCTGCGCAGGAGTCGCCTCAGGTGGGACAGGACTCGCGCTTCGGCGACCACACCGCGCCTGACGGAGGGTGACATGTCAGGAAATCGGGCCAGGAGCGCCTGTGTGCCGCCTTGGGCGACGAGGCGAACGGGTTCGGGGTCGCGGTCGTCGAGCCACCGGGCGCCGTGGACCCCGGCCAGGGTGCACAGGTCAACGCCGGTGGTGGCCAGGGGCAGTCCGGGGTGGGCGGGATCGGCGGTGCGCAGGGTGTCACCGCTGGCGTCGAGGTAGTGGCGCCACCGACCGGCGTGGGGGTGGCGGTCGGCGGGCAGGGTGTCATGGTGCAGGAGAGCGGCCGCGACACTCATGACCTTGGTTCCCCCGGTGTAGTCGAGGAACCAGGGCCGCCCGCCGTGGTCGCGGTGGAAGGCGTCGAGGGTGTGGGAAACGGCGGCGAAGTCGTGCGGGTCGGGGCCCACGCTCAGGGAGCGGACGGAGGCGGGGGCGGCGATCCGTTCGACGGCGGCGGCGACGCGTCGGGCGATGGGCCGGGTCCCGTCGCTGCACAGCAGGGCGACGTGGTCGGCGGGCAGGGTGAGCGAGGAGAGCAGGGCCGGGGTGGGGTTGCGGCCCACGAGGACGACGGCGGTGCGGGGAGTGTCCACGGCGTCCTTCTCCGACGGGCGGCCCGGGGGCCACAAGGCTAGTTCAGGCCCGTTGCCTTCTCCAGGGCCCGACGACCGTACGCCACCGATGTGGTGCGCATGGTGATGGTGTGACTCTTTGGGACCCGTTCCGGACGGGCACGGCCGGGCCCGGCGCGCTCACCCGCCCACCGGCTCCGGCCGTGCGGGCACGGTCCTGCCGCTGATGACGAACGACCGGCAGGCGGTGACCACTCCGCGCCCGTCCCGGACCAGGTCGGAGGGAACGAGCAGGTCGTGGCGCTCGGGGTGGGCCGAGCCGACGACGGAGGAGACGATGAACCACACCCCCGCCTGCGGTTCGGGCAGGTCCGCGCGCGTCCGCCGCTCGGCCACCAGCGGCACCCCGGCGGGCACGCCGTCGGCCTCCGGCACCGGTACGCGGACCGCCTCCACGCGGACCGGGTGGGTCGCCCGGGGCCAGCTCTCGATCACGTGTGAACGCTCGTCGACGACTGTCACCACATGCGGCGTCAGATTGACCACCGCCATCCGGCGACCTCCGTTCCTCTCGCTCCGCGACGGCCCGCGCGGGGGGCGCGGCGGGCCGCGGCGGCCCCGGCCGGGGCCGTCATCGCAAGTCTCTCGGACACAGCCGCGCGCCCTGCTGGGACACTCCCAGCGACCCGATCGCGAGGCTGGTGTGACGCGTGTCCGTTTTGTTGCTCTCGGCGACACGAATACGGGTTCGGGACCCCGTCCGGACATTGACAGTCCGTTTGGAACCGCCCTACTTTGGGGGCGGACCTCCCGTTCACGCGGGGGTGTCCGGCCAAGGTCTCACCGACTCCCACACACGCTTTCCCGGAGGGCTGGGAGAGCGACCCGGCCCCGGACCCCCGGGGAGAAGAGTTCGTGAGCACGCACCACTGCTCCGCCTGGGAGCTGTTCGGCTCCGCTGCCTTCCTGCGCGCGTTCACCCGTGTGCTGGGGTGCGGGCCCTGCTCCGCGGACGGAACCGCCCAGGGCTGCACGGGTCACTCCCAGCAGTTCTGCGACTACGTCGACCTGTGCGCCGAGCACTGCCCGTGCCCGGTCCACGGCGGCGACCCCAGCAGCGTCCTCGCCGTGCGTATGGCACGAGCCGCGCCCACGGCGTCCGGCGTCGACCGCACCGCCGCCCACCGGCTGCGCGACGCACTGGACGACGTGCGCCGCGACCGGTCGTACAAGAACCTGCGCCGCGTGTACCCCCAGCCGATGGCGGGCGGACGGACCCGGTGTGCCTTCTCCGAACGCCCTCGCCGCTGGGCCCAGCGGCGCGACGTCGCCGCGGTGGCCGCCGACGTGGTCGACCAGGAAGCGCTGGCCCTGCTGGTGCTGACCGCGGGGTGGGGCAACCCGGCCGCCGACCTGCCCGAGGACATCCACCCGGGCGAGACCGTCTCCTTCACCGAGGACGGCAGCGCCGTTCCCGTCTCGGACCTGCACGGGCGCTCGGTCACCGAGGCCAAGGAGCCGCCGATGGTCTCCACCGCGACCGGCGACTACCTGCTGCGCAAGCTCGCCGAACTGGCCGCCGGACGCGACGCCGACCAGGGCCGCACCCCCGACCAGCGGCGTCGGCTGCACCTGCGCGAGGTCCTGCCGGGGGTGAGCGGGGAGGACGTCGCGCGCCGCCTGACCGGTGTGCTGGGGCGCATGGCGGTCGACATGCCCGCGCACTTTCGCCTCGTTCAGCAGGCCCGCGGCCGAGCGCGCAGCGCCCCCTACGCCCCGGTGCCCGGCTCCCCCGCCGTCGAGGAGGACACCAGCGACCGCCGCGAGGTGCTCGCACCGGCGGAGCGGGCGTGGCTGCGGGCCACCGGCCGGGAACTGGCCCACCGCGCCCAGGCCGACCGCGCGCGCTTCGACGCCGATCCGCAGGGCGCCCTGGACGGTCTGCTGCGCCGCCTGTTGGAGGAGGGCTCAGGCGTGCCCGAGCGCTGGCACGGAACCCAGGACGACCCCGACCTGCGCGCCGACCTGCTGGAGGCGTTGGCGGAGGCGATCGAGGGGTGAGACCGGTCCCGCCCGCTCATCCGCGGTGCGCGGGCGCGGTCGGGGGCCGACCGCGCTCCCGGTCCGCGTCGGCGAACCGGACCGTCAGCGGCGGCAGGACCGGGTACTCGGCGAACTCACGCAGTGACATCACGGCCGTGCGATCCCACGGAAGCCGGTCGCGCCACCGGCTGGCCAGGCACACGTCCACGGCCTGGTCGACCTCGCGCCAACGCTCGGGGCGGGGTTCGCCGGACAGCCTGCGGCCGACCAGCGCGGCACCGAACGCGTCAAGGAACCCCTGCACGCGCGCGTCGCTGGCTCGGGTGACCCCGGCGGCCGGATCGAGCGAGACCGCGCGCGCCCCGCGGTCGACCAGGTACAGCCGCGGCCGCAGGTGCACACTGCCCATGCCCAGTGACTTGCCCATGCCGATCTTGTGCGCGTGGGCCGGGTCGGCGGGGTCCCCGCCGTCGACCGGGTTGTCCAGGAGCAGCGCGCGCAGGAGCGCACCCAGTTCACCGTCGGTGAGGTTGGTGAAGGTGACGCGTGAGCGGAAGGTGAGGCCGTCGCGCAGGGGCACGACGTCGCGTTGGGTGTCGCGGACCGGCTCGGCCCGGTGCCCCGGTGGAAGCACCGTGACGCCCAACTCCTCCTGGGCACGGGCGTCGTACCGCACCGGCCGGCCCAGATCGGCGCGGTGCCTGTGCAGGTAGGTCTTGTATCCGCCCAGACGGACGCGCCCCTCGTGGGACCAGGTGACGATGTCGGGCCGGTCCCCGGCGGCCGCGTCGGGCCCCTGCACGAGGTAGTTGGCGAAGCAGCCGCGTTGCGGGGAGAGCAGGCGCACGCGCAGGGCCGCGCCGTCGGGGTAGTCGGGGTCGGGGTCGGCGCTGAGCGCGTGCCCGAAGGAGACCCGGCCCTTGGACGCGCCCGCCTGCCCGGCGAAGGTGTCGGTGTCGCCGAACATCGCGCGGCACACGTCCACCGGGCGGCCCGCCCGGTCGGGGTCGCCGCGCTGGGGTCCCAGAACCGCCGCGGGGACGGCCCGGCGGACGGGGTTGTCGTCGCTGACGGCGATCCGGTAGCCGCCCGACCGGCCGAAGGAGACGACGTCGCCGGACAGGTCGACGTCGAACCAGACCGGTTCGAGCCCGTCTCGGGGCAGTCCGCCGCCGCTGGCCCCCGCCACCGGCGGGCGGCGGGGATCGGCGGTGTCCACGCCGAGAGCGTCGGGGAAGGCGACGCGCTGGTAGCCGGTGATCTGCTCGGCGGACTCGAACAGCTCCACCATGGCGTCGGGGACCGGAGAGCGCCCGGAGCGCAGGTCGAAGGGACGGGGAAAGAGGTAGGCGTTGCGGCGCTCCCCGGCGGCGACCCCGGTCAGGACGGTCAGGCAGGGAACGACCCCGCCGCGCCCGCGTCCTCGTGCGTGCGGTGCGCGGGCGCGGAGGTAGCCCCGGGCCTCGGGTTCGGTGGGGGCCACGGCGCAGACCCGCTTCTGGCCGGGCAGGTGGACCGCGTGCACCCAGCGGAACTGGAGACGGCCGTGCTGGTCGTGCGCGGTGGGGACGTAACCGCCCGCTCGGGGCGGGTCGGGAAAGTCCGCGACCCCGAAGTCCCAGGTCCGCAGGCTCTCACGCAGGACGTCGAAGGACACCCGCAGAGCCTGGCCCGCCTCGCCGGTCAGCGGGGTGGCCGCCACCTCGACGACGTACCACCGGTCCTCGTCGGCGGCGTGGAACAGGAACCCCTGCCTGGTGCGCAGGCCCGCTCGGCGTTTGCGGTAGTGGGCGTGCTGGTGGGCCATGACCTGGCGGGCGCGGGTGGACAGCGCGCTGTCGGCGCTGTCGGGGTCGATCCGCACGGGGGCGCGGAAGAACAGCATCGGGGTGTTGACCGGACCGGTCTCACCGCTGGTGAGCAGGCGCACGGTGTTGCGGACGAGGCCGCGCAGGGTGGAACCGGGGATCGCGGGGAGGGGGGCGTCACCGTGCGGGAAGCGGGTGGAGACGTTGACCGCGCCCCGGTCGAGGGTCTGTCCGACGAAGGTGGGCGTGAGGGTGGTCAGGGTCAGCTCGATCCAGCCCGAGTGGGTGCCCTCGACCGTGCGGTCGTGGCTGCGCAGGAGGTCGTCGGTGCGCAACCCCGCGTGCAGGTCGGCGGCGGGCGTCGGTGCGTCGGCCAGGCGCACCAGGCCGTAGGGGGCCGTGGCGGGGTACCGGACCCGCGACCGGGCCGAAGGTTCGCCGTCATGGTTGTCGCCGCACGGTGGGAAACCGTCCCGACGCCGCATCAGTCCCCCGCCCATGGGATCTCGTCGCCCGTGCCGACGTCGATCTCCGGTCCGGTCGGTTTGGCGCCCGTGGACAGGCCGGTGAGGCGGTGGAAGGCGACCCCGACGGCGCCGGTGGCGGGGTCGGCGGCCCAGTACTCGCGGACGGTCAGCCACGTTCCCCGGCTGGAGAGCGCCGTGCGCCCGCCCGGGGCCGGGCGCGGGTGCCCGGCGAAGTCGGCCCACGCCACCGGGAGGACGGCCCTGGCCCCACCGGGCTCCCGCGTCACCGACAGGGGCGCCCGGGTGTCGACGGTGCGGCTGTGCGCGGGCCCGTTCCAGCCCTGGAGGAGGAAGGAGCGGTCCCTCGGGCGGAGCCAGGCCGGGACCGGTTCGGGGTCGTCAGCGCTGATCCACCCCGCCTCAGCCCGTTCGCCGAGGCGGATCTGGGCGGTGGCGGAGAAGACCAGGACCTCCAGGATCCGCCAGCGGTCGGCGGCGGGAGCCAGGGGCCGCGTGGTCGGGTCGGCTCCCGGATGGGTGTCGGAGCGGTACCAACGGTCGCGGGGACAGGTGCCGGTGACGCGCGCGTCGCCGAGTTCGGCGAGCAGCCACTGGGGCCGGTCCGGGGCGTCGGGCGCGTCCAGGAGGCGGCACCGTGATCCGCGGTCGAACACGTCGGTGAGGACGCCGTCGACCTCCTCGGAGGTCAACCGGCGAACGGCCAGGCCCGCGGGGAGCGGGGGGTGATGGGTCACCGGTCACCTCCGGACGGGTCGGCGGGCGCCAGGCGGGCGTGCAGCGCGGCCAACCAGCGCCGAGCGGTGGCCGCCTCGGGGCTGGCGGGCGCGAACACGGCGGCGGTGAGGTCGACCGTGCGCGCCGGTCCGCCGTCGCCGGGGTGGATGGTCACGGCGGCGCCGGTGGCGGTGACGCGTCCGTTTCCGCTGCCCGTGCCCGCGCCGAGGGTCTCGAAGGGGACCGTGGCCAGTTCCCTGACCAGGAGGGTGAGCAGGCCGAGGACGGCCTCGTCGGGTTCGCGCACGTCGAGGACGGCCTCCGCGGCACCGCCGCAGTGCAGGTCGGTGGTGAACAGGCGGCCGTCGACCGCGTCGCCGAACAGGGCGTCCACGGTCAGTCGGGTGGTGGTCAGCGGCGCGCCGCCGGTCAGGACGGGGGTGGCCCGTAGGCGCACGCGCGAGGGCCGGGGCACGCCCCGTTCGGCGTCGGCGCCCCACCAGTGGGCGTGCCAGTGCCGCCAGAGGGAGGACGGGCCGCCCAGATGTTCGGCGGTGTCGCGCACCAGACGGGCGGCGACCCTCTTGAACAGGGAGAACAGGGCGGTGTCGCCGAGGACGGGCGCGAGGCGGACGTCGGTGGGGTCGGCGGCGGCCCCGACCGGGCGGCGGCGGTGGGCGCGGTCGACCGAACTGATCCGGTCACCGGTCGGTGCGTCCCCGATCATGAGCAGCCCAGGACGCGGATCGGGCAGCGGGCCGACGCCGTCTCGACGTTCCCCGACGTCGTCCACGGAGCCGTCGCCGACCGGTGGCGGGGTGCGTTCGCCCACGGCCAGCGCCAGGTGGAGTTCGGCGCGTCGACGGCGGTCGGCGGCGGGAGCGAGGACGGCCGGTCCGGCGACGGCCGGAGAGCGCCCCCGGGCGGCCAGCTCGCCGCGCAGAGCCGTCAGCAGGTCCGCGCGGCCCGTGCCGGGAACTCCCGCGCCCGACTCCTCGACGGGGGGCGGCCCCGGGACGGCGGCGTCCCGCGACCAGCGTTCGGCCCAGGTCCGTGCGTGGTGGGCGAACCACCCGTGTTCGTCGGTGAGGTCATACCTTCGGGCGGTCCAGCGCGTGACCCGCACCGCCCCGTACCCCCTCCCCGTACGACCGCCGACGTGCGCGCCCGCCCCCAGGCCGTCGAGCCCCCCGGCGGCGAGCACGAGCAGTTCCAGAAGCCCGGACTCGTCGGCGGGGGTGGGCACGCGCAGGCGCAGGTGCGCGGTGAGGACGGTTCCGGCGGGCAGGATCTCCCACTGCCACGTTCGCCCGGGCCGCACGGCCCCGGTGGCCGGGTCCACGCGCGTCCCCGCGCGCACCGCGACCGTCGTCCCCCCGGGCAGGACCGCCTGGGCGTCGTCGAGGTCGAGCGCGCTGGGGCGGGGCGGCAGCACCCGTTGGCCGGTCTCGGTTCGGGGCTCGGCGGAACCCAGGAGCGTGCCCACGCGGTCGGGGTCGCCGGTGCGCTCGGCCAGCTCGTGGCGCAGGAGCCCGGCCAGGGTGGTGGCGCGCAGACGGGGCGCCCCCGTGCGCGGATCGCGGTCCACGTGCAGGTCGAGGTCGCTCTCGGCGGCGTGGCGCGCGCCTGCCTGGGCGGCGCCCACATGGGTGTCGGACAGCAGGCACAGGTGTGCGGTGACCTCCCAGACCAGTGCCGGGGTCACCCGCGGCCTCCCCGGGACGGGCCGCCGTCCGCGGCCGGGCGCGGGACGCGGGCGGCCTCGGCCAGCCAGGACGAGACCAGGACCAGGCACAGACGCGCCGCCCCCCGACGCTCCCAGGCCCGGGCGTGCGCGGACAGGCCGCTGGGGTGGGCGCGCGGCGGCCGGCCGTCCGTCAAGGTCAGGTCGACGGCGGCGACGGCTTCGGCGTAGGCGGGGCCGTGTCGGGGATCCGGACGGTTGTCGGCCCACCACGCGGCGGCGCCCCCGGCCAGATCCTCCAGCCAGGCGCGCACCGTGACGGTGCCGGGTCGACCGGGTCGCGCCAGCCGGGCGCGCTCCAGCGCGCGCACCGCCCGGTCGTGCAGCACCCTGCGCGCTCCGGAGGGGTCGGCGTCGGCGGAGAAGTCGCCCGCGACGACGCGGTGCAGGGCCGCCAGGGCGTCCTCGGGGGTGCGGTGGGGGTGGACCACGACCTCGCGCAGACGGCCCACCAGGCTGGGGGTCAGCGGTGTGAGCAGGTGCGCGGAACCCCGCACCAGCGCGCGGGCGTGGTCGCGCACCGGTGGGGCGACGGCGTTCCACAACAGGTCGTCGTACAGGGAACGCAGCTGGGCGTCGGCGTCCGGGTCCGGGGGCGCGGACAGCACGACCCGGTCCCCGCCCGCGAGGGGCTCCGCCAGCGGGGCGAGCGGTTCGGGGACGGGCGGCGGCGCGAAGGCGAGTGTGAACTGTCCGTGGCCGTCCACCACGCGCTCCCCGAGCGGGTGCGCCTCCAGGAGCCGGGCCCGTTCGGTGGTCAGGTCCCGGTCGAGGCGGAGGCGGACCACGGCACCGGGCCGGGCGGCCCAGCGCTCGGCCATCGGCCCCTGGTAGCCGCGGTGGTAGGCGCCGACGGTCTCGGCCTCGACATGGCTTGCCAGGACCTCGGCTCGGGTGTCGGGCAGGCGCCGTCCCAGCAGGTCGAGCACGGCGGGCACGAGCGCATCGGGCCGGTGCTGACCGTGCTCGTCCACCACGAGCGCGGGTGAGAGCAGCAGGAGGTCGACAGGGGCTCCGGCGGGCCAGGAGCGGTCGGGGCGCACCGGGTCGACCCGGTCGGGCACCAGCAGGCGGTCGGGGTCGACGGGGGCCACGCGGACCCCGCCGTGCGCCCGGGTGCCGCCCGATCCCAGGGTGAGCGTGTCCCCGGCCTCGGCGAGGGCGGCGACCACCCGTGCGGCCAGGGAGCGCAGGGCCGCGGTGTCCGGGGCGCGCAGCTGCCAGCGGGCCTCGAAGACCTGCCCAGGGTCGAGCGTGGTGGTGAGGAAGGGAACCCCCTGGGCGGTGGCGCCGGCACGGGACCGGCCAAGGTACTGCTCGGCGGTGGTGCGCAGGCGGGCGCGCAGCGAGCGGTCGGGAGTCAGCGGGTCGCGGACCGCGCGGTAGGCGGTGGCCGGGTCGGTGGGACCGAAGACGTCGACGGTGGTGTCGCCGTCCTTGCCGGGGGTGTGGAGGTAGGCGGGCGGAGGAAGGGCGGCGGCCGCGCGGGGCAGGTGGGCCGCGGCCGGGTCGCCGTCTGGCTCCAGGCGGGGGTGGGCGGGGGCGAAGCGCAGCGCGTCGCCGCGCGCCACCCAGGCGTCGAGGTCGTCGTGGCGTCCGGCGCGGCGCAGGGCGGCGGCGAACATGCCGCGCTGGGACCTCCCGCTGATGACGTGCGCGGACTCCACGCTCAGGGGGTCGAAGGCGGTACGCACGGCCAGTGTGTCGGTGAGGACGTAGCGCAGCGGCAGGTAGGCGGTGCGTGGGGCGGGGGTCACCGGGCCTCCCTCCCGCGGGCCGCCGAGCCGGTCCGCGTCCACGGAGCGGGCGGGGCCTGCGGGGCGGAGGGATCGGGGACCGTCCCCGGGTGCGGTGTGTTCACCCGGGCGGGTGGGGCGGCCAGCCGCAGCGTCGTGGCGTGCGGGTCCTCCGGTCCCGGGCCGACCAGGCGGACGTCGACGCGACCGCGGCCCCGAGAGCCCTTCGATCCGATCTGGGTGGTGGCCAGACAGGCGCGGGCGAGGATCCGCCAGTGCTCCTCCTCCGGAGGCGCGGCCCAGGTCAGCGCGGCGGTCAGGGTCAGCCCGGGCAACAGGACCCGGTGGGTGCGCAGCCGCCCGGGTTCGGGAGCGCCACCCGAGCCGATCTCCACCCCCGACTCCAGGGCTGTGAAGGCGTCGGTGACCGCTCGGCGCAGGGTGGTGCGCACGGGTTCGGCGCGCCCGGCCAACGCGCGGGCCACGGCGGCGCGCACCTCGACCCCGAGAACGGCGTGGCCCACGCGCAGCATGCGGTCGGGGCCGTGTGAGCCGTCGCGGCCCAGGAGGTCGTCGGCAGCGCGGAACAGGTGCGGGGCGACGGCCGACGCGCTGGCCGCCCCGGCGCGCAGGCGCGCGGACAGGCGGTGGCGGGGCAGGTAGGGCAGGCCGTGGTCGTCGGTGACCACGTCGGTGTCGGCCCCGGTGCCGTCGGCGCTGGCGCCGACGAAGAGGGCGGGCGAGGCCAGGTGCACGGCGATGCGGTCGGGGCGGCTCACCGGAACGGGCCCTTCGCCGCCGGGACGCGGCCTCGCGGTCGGGGGGTTGGGGCAGGTGGGGCGGGAGGGCCTCGGCCAGGCCGGGGTCCAGGTACAGGTCCATGACCTCGACGGCGTCCAGCAGCGCGCCGGGGGTCCAGTCCGGGGGCAGCGCGACGGGGGCGCCGGTCACCCGGGCGCGGCGGTCGATCTCCGGGCCCGGGTCGGCGCCAGCCTCCAGGAGCGGGACGAGCGCGGACACCAGCCAGCCCCGGTGGCGGGTGTCGCCGTCCGCGAGCAGGCCGCCGGGCGCGTCCCCGGACAGGTAGCGGTCCAGGAAGAGGGAGAAACCGGTGCCGGTCAGGGGCAGTGAGGTGCGCGGATCGAGGGCCTGACGGGCCTGGTCGAGCCTGCGCAGGACGCGCTCCGCCCCGTCGAAGCGGGTGGTCCAGGCGACGGCGTGGTCGTCGGGGGCCGTGGGGTCGGTCGCCGCGCGGTCGACGCGATGCTGTTTGGCGCGGCGGCACATCGCCTCGCACAGGTCGTAACCCAGGCACAGGGGCGCGCCGACGGGCTGGACCGCGATCCCCGCGCCGACGGTCGGCACGTGTGTGGAGTGCACGCGCCCGTCCGGACCGGTGACCGTGCGACCGCCGTCGGACACGCCGCCACGGGCCCCGGCGAGCACCCGGTGCAGGGCCACCCGGGGGTCGCGGGGGTCGGCGATCCGATCGGGGTCGGCGTCCAGCCAGTCCAGGGCGTACCGGGTCAGGCTCAGCGCGAGCCGGGCGTCGCACACGACGGTCAGGTCGTCGCCCGCCACGACGATGGGGCGCAGCGGCAGTCGGACGGGCCCGGTCGGCGTGTGGAAGAGGGAGACCGGGCCAGCCGCGCCCGCGCCGGGGATGTGCGGGCGGCGGCCGGGCTCGGCGTGGACGGTGGCGGCGACCGCACGGACCAGGGCCCGGGCCAGACCCTCGGTGAGGTCGGCGATGCGCATGGACAGGGTCCGCTGGGCCAG
Organism: Nocardiopsis sp. CNR-923; assembly: GCF_001942255.1. Taxonomy (GTDB): domain Bacteria; phylum Actinomycetota; class Actinomycetes; order Streptosporangiales; family Streptosporangiaceae; genus Nocardiopsis. Next base: position 63,671 of record NZ_MKKC01000022.1, on the reverse strand, counting down.
TGCGCCCGATCCGGGGGCGGCGGGGTCGGCGACACGGTCGCGGTAGTCGCCGAGGATGGCGCCGAGCCCGTTGACGTCCACGTGCACGACGGCCAGGCGGCTGAGGTCGCCGTGGTCGCGGCCGAGCCGGTCGACCTCCATGGGGAGCGCGAGTTCGGGCTCCCCCGTGGCGGTGACCGCCCCGTCCAACCACGCGGCGCCGTGCGCGCGGTGCCAGCGGCGGCCCACCCCGCGCGCTCGGGCCACGTCGGCCGTCACCCGCTCGTGGACGCCCGCGTCGCCGTCCTGGGCCCGGCTGCCGTCCACGACCTCGGCGGGCCCCCCGGTGACCGCGCACACCGCGGTCACGCCGTACCCGTGGGCGGGGGTGTGCAGAGCCGACATGCGCCGTCGGGCGTCGCGCAGCCGCGAGGGCAGCGCCGCCAGGGCCTCGTCCACGCCCGAGACGACCCGCCCGGCCCCGGTCCCGTCGCCGACGGGACCGTAGGGGACCAGGGCGACCACGGGGGTGAGCCGCCCGGCCAGGTCCCGCAGCCGCCGGGTGTAACGACCGGTGAACTCCCGTGCGGCGGGCAGGTCGGGAAGGACGAGGGTGAGGGCGCCGCCCGCGTCGCGCAGCACCACGTGGTCGGGCGGCAGCAGGTCGGCGACGCCGTGGCGGGTGTTCGCGGTGTCGGTCAACTCCGCGACCAGGGCCGCCCTTCCCACCGCGTCGAGGATGCGCCGACCGCCGAAGACGAAGGCCTGGATGCCGCGCAGGTCCACGCCGACCACCACACCGCTGACCGGCGGATCTCCCGCCTCCTCACTGCGGGGGAACGACCGCGCCGGGAAGGGCGGCCGAGGGTCGCGACGAGTCACCGTGGGAGGTCTCCCTCTGGACGGGCGGGGATGGGGGCCGGACGTGCGGGGCGTCCTGGTGACCTCTCTCGGACGCTGCCGGTACGGCCACGATCACCATCGATACCAGGTGCGCCGACGGTCCGACACCGTCTCGTGGCGAATCGTCCCGTTCCGGCCAGGGCCCAGGACAGTGTCCGAGAGAGCTGGATGCGCATCCGCCCTTCCCGCACGGAGAGGTCCCCACCATGACACGGCACCTTCCGGAACCCACGGCGTTCCCCGGCCCGCCCGCGGCCCCTGCGCCCGCCGTCCCGGCGCCGCTGACCGCCCAGGACCTGGTCCCCCACCTGCGAGGACTTGCACGGGTGCTGAGGGATCGACGGGGGGGACCGGGACCTCGCGCCCGGGGCCCCCGGGTGTGATGCCCCGTACCCGGGCGGCGGCCGGCCAGGGGGCACGATTCAGCGCGCCGGGTCGGGTTCGCGCTCACGGCTGCGGGCGGCGCGGTGTGTGCCGGGCGCCAGCGCGTGGCCGCCGCCCCGCCCCACCGACCGCCGAGCGGGCGCGGGGCTCCGCCGGACCGACCCCCGCCCGCCGTCCCCGGGCGGGAGCCGGCGGTCCCGGATCAGTCGAAGAGCGTCCCGCTGAACTCCTCGGCCGCCATCCGTGGACGTGGGCCGTCCACCCGCCGGGGCGCGCGGCGCCCGCCCCGGTCCGCTCGCCCGCGGGAACGGGGTGCGGGGGCCTGGGGAGTCATCCCCGTTCTGGTCACCGTGTCCACGCGGACCGCGCCGAACCCCTGGGCCGTGTACTTGCCCACGCCCGACAGCTCGACCAACTCCAGCAGGGCGGCGAACGCGTCGGCGTGGCGGCGTTCCCCGCCCGCCAGGTCCAGCCGCAGACCGCCCTCCCAGCCCAGGACGGTGCGGTTGTCGGCGTGGTGGTGCTCGGCCATGCGCACCTCCGCTCCGGGAAGGGGGACGCGCCGCACCTGCGCCAGACCGCCCAGCACGAGCTCCAGCCAGGGTTCGGCCAGCTCGCGGGGGGCGAACCGCGCGACCGCGCCCACGGCCCCGCTGCCGCCGACGATCCCGCCCGCGGACCGGTGGACCGCGCCGAAGATCCGCCGGGGGTTGGGCCACACGTGCGGGATGCGTTCCCCGGTGGCGTCGCGCGTGGTCATGACGATGGGCGTGCGGCTGCGGATCGCCGCCGACCGGACCGCGGCCGGGCCGCGCGAGGCCGTGAGCATGCGGGAGTAGGAGACGTCGAAGGTACGGGTGACCGACAGCGGTTCGAGCAGGTGGTCCCCGATCCGCTGCGGCTGCCCCACCAGGTCCCGCGGGTCGACCGGGGGCGGGACCGCGTCGTCCAGCCAGGTGAGCGTCCAGTGGTGCAGCCGGTCGCCGAGCGGCGCGGGCCAGCCGTTCATCGACCACCGCTTGGCTGCGGCGTGCTCGTCCGGAGGCTGCGGCCACCAGTGTTGAGCAGTCCGTGACAGTCCTCGGGCCGGATCGGCCGCGCGGTCTCCGCCAGGTCACGCAGGATCAAGGTCCAGCGTGTCGGCACCGACACCACCCCTTCTCACGTGGACGTGACGGCGGCGGATCCGCGCCGTCCCCGGTTCACCGAGGACATCTCTCGGACACTTGCCGGGGATGGCCGCTGTCAGCCCTCGACCATCCGAAGCAGCCGCAGGACGGTGCGCCAGTTGCGACCGGTGAGGACACCGTCGGCGTGTCGGGCGACGAGGACGGGGGCCCTGGCCCGGCGCAGGCCCTCGCGGTGGTCGGTGTAGGCCTCGGTCTCGGTCACGGCGAGGCGTTCGTCGGGCAGCCGCGACGGGTCGAGCCCGCGCAGGGCGTCCACGTCCAGGTGTCCTGAGCAGAACAGGACGAGGAAGCGGGCCGGGTCGGGCACGTCCAGGGGGTTGGCGTCGACGGCGGCGCGCAGCCGGTCGGCCGCGCGCACGACGGTCGGGACGTCGAGGTCGAGTTCGCGGCGCAGGGCGCCGCGGACGCGCGCCGCCACCTCGTCGGCGTCGGCCCCGGGCGCGGTCAGCACGACGTTGCCGCTGCGCAGGTGGGTGGCCACGTCGGTGTAGCCCAGTCGGGTGACCAGTGTTCGCAGGTCGGCCATGGCGACAGGGCGGCGCGCCCCCAGGTTGATCCCGCGCAGCAGCGCGACGTACCTCGTCATGTCCCCCATTGTCGCGCGACCGCCGACATTCCCCCGTCCCGCGCTCCGCCGGACGTGCGCGTGCGCGTACGCTGGTCCCGTCCAGCGCACCGACCGTATCCGGAGCCGCCTTGCCTCGCCTGACCCACGCCTTCGACGTCTGCGCGGTGGACCGTGAGGTGGTCGCGCGTACCGTCGCCGCGGCGCACGAGGTCGCCCGGTCGTGCCGGTTCGACGGGCGGGGTTGGCTGCTCACCCCCGACGCGCCCACGCGCGAGCGGCTGACCAGACGCGCCGAGGAGCTCGGGCTCCTCGACCGCGAGGCCGCCCAGCTGCGCGAACGGGAACGGATCGCCGAGGCCGAACGTGCGGGCCGGGACGTCCGCACGGCGGCGGAACGGGCGACCACGACCGCCCTCCAGCTCCAGACCGGTCGGCACCTCGCGCCCCGCAGCCACTACCTCGTCGCCGAGCTCTCCGCCGAGGGCGTGCCCCTGGAGCCCCGCTACGAGGAGGAGGGGTGGAGCAGCACGGGACTGACCGTCACGTCCTGGGACGAGGCGGGCACGTGCGCACTGGAGTATGCCATGCCCGACGCGTCGGCACGGGCGAACCCGCCGTGACGTCGGGAACGGTGGCCCACGACGCGGCGGGCGTCCTCACCGCGACGACGCGGATCCGGCTGCCCGGACGCTTTCCCCGCTGGCGCACGGCCGGCGCCTCCCTCACCGTCGACACCGGCGCCTGGTACGCGGCCCTGGCCACGGGCACGACCGACCCCCCCGTCCGCCTGACGGCCAGCCACACGCTGGTTGACGTCACCGCCTGGCTCTCCCCCGCGCCCCGCGCCGACGGCCGCTGGGACGTGACGGCCGTGTTGGACGTGCGGGGGCGCGGCCTCATCGCGCGCCCCCTGGTGGCGATGCTGGTCTGGGCGATCCGGGCGTCCTTCCGCAGGGAGCAGCGACACGCGCGCCGCGGCGAGGGGACCGGGGCCGCAGGACCGCGTGAGCGTTGGGAACGTGCGGTGCGCTCCTGGGACCGTGTCGCGCACCAGGCGTGGCGGATTCCGGAGTTTCTCCACGAGGTGGCCAAGTCAATGGCTGAAGCGCAGCTCAGGGACTGACCGAGCCCGCCTTTCATAAAACCCTTTGAGGGTGGATTATCGGGCTTTTAAAGTACATCGGAGAACGCAGAGCCATACGCCTGTCACTCATTGCTTCAATGTTTGATCTCAGCGCCGGAAAACACGGCGTTCACCGCGTTTGACCCTTCCCTCGGCAGCGACGTCCGCGTGCCCCGGGCAGCGCCAGGTGGCCCTGGGTGACCAGGTGGAACCGCTCCAGCCCGGGGCACTGGACCTGGACGACGGTCGTCCCGTGCGCCAGCTGCGCGAGCGTGTGCGCCACCACGCGGTGCCCCGCCCCGGCGATCCGCGCCACCACGGCCTCGCGCTGCGCGGCGACACCGGTCCCGGGCGGCACGAGGTCCGACGCGAGCGCGCCCGCGCGTGCGGCGTCGAGCCGGTCGGCGGCGTCGAGCCTCGCGCAGGCCAGCAACCGGGGATGTCCCGCGAGCCGGGCGCGCACGGCCGGCCCGGTGTCGTGGTCGGCCACCAGGCGGGCGAACGGCGCCGTGACGTCCCCCGACGCCGTCTGCTCGGCCACCACCCGGGCGAGCAACTCGCCCTGCACCAGCTCGGTCACCGCGCGCTCGGCGGCCAACTCCCCCCACAGCGACGCGCCGAGGCCGTACCGGTGCGCGGACTCCGGGCCGCCCGACTCCGGCGCGTAGGCCATGACCACGGGAACGCCCAGATCGGTGGTGAGATCCACCAGGACCACCGGCCCGCCCACCAGGGATCGGGCACGGTCCAGCTGGTCGCGCAGCCACCCTGGCAGCGCCGTGTCCGGCACCGTGGCGGGCACGGGGCCGCGGTCGTAGACCGACCGCAGCAGGAACAGGGAGAACGCGTCGCGCTCGACCCACTCGTTGAGCGCGTGCAGCAGCGCCTCGTCCCGGGTCGCGCCGATCGCGCAGCCGGAGTTGACGCTGTACGACAGAGCGGCCCGGTAGTCGGCGGTGTCGCCGAGGCCGCGCCGCAGAGCGGCCGTCGCGGCGTCCCGGACGGGGTACCAGGGCGCCCACAGGTACAGCGGCACGTCCGCGCCGGGACCGCCGTCGAGCGCCGCGTAGCGCACGCACGCCACCCGGGCGCCGTCCTGGGCGGCCACGTCGCGCACGGCGCGGTCGGTCGCGAACGGACCCCCGCGCAGCTCGGCGGCGCCGACCAGCCGCAGGGGCAGGGAGTCGAGCACGGTGGGGCCGGTGAAGGCGTGTTCCAGGGCCTCGAACCGGGCGCCGACCCTCGCGGCGCCGCCCGCCCCCTTGCCCGCCCCCAGACCGAAGGGGACCTCGGTGCCGTCGGCGCGCCACAGACCGCACTGCACGGCCGTCGGGTCCCGGTCGTCGAGCACGCGGTACCGCGCCCGCCAGCCCAGGGCGCGGGTGTCCGCTCCGACCTGCGCTTCGGCCTCCTCCAGGGACAGCTCGCGTTCGGGCGAACCGGCCCGTGCCACGGCCCCGCGGCCGGGAAGGGGACGGCAGCCGCCCTCCCGCCCGGCCGCGGGGATCCACGCGGAACGCGGCACCGCTATTCCGCGGTGTTCTCGTCGAGTTCCTCGACGGCCATCGTGATGTCCTCGGTGGGCTCCAGGGGAGCGGCCCAGTCATATCCCGCGCAAGCCATGAAGATTCCTCTCTCGCGGTCGTTTACCGAGCACGAATCTGCTCCGTGCTCAGGCCTTCCTATCTCACGGTCAAAGCCTTTGTCACCACCTTACGCAAAAGAATTCCTGCCATGGTCCGATGTCAGGTTTCACGCTTTCCGAACCCACCTGGCCCGACCTGGGCGGATGCACGGAGGTGTCGGAGAGTGACAGACTCGCGCCATGGTGAACACCCCAACCGACCTCGCACGACGTGTCGAGGAACTGACCGACGGTGTCTGGATCCTGGCGGCGCTCGCGGCTGCGGCAGGCGACGGGCCCCCGGACGGCGCGGAGCTGTCCGACGAACACGGGGCGCTACTGGCGCACGCTGGCCTGGCCGAGCACGGCCCGGACGGATGGCGGCTGCTCCCGGCCCACCGAGCGGCCCTGGACCGCCAGGCCGACCCGTCGGCCTTCGCCCGCCGCGTGGCCCGTCAGCTGCGCCAGGCCGCGGACGCGGTCGAGGACCGACCGGCGCCGCCCGAGGACGACGCCGCATTCGTGGCCGAGGGGGTGGCCTCGGGCGCGCGCGTGGGATCGTTTCTGGACCTGCTGGCCGCGAGCGTCCCCGGATTCGCCCCGGTGCTCCGGACTTCGGGCCTGAGCGTCCTGGACGTGGGCACGGGGATCGGCGCGGTGGCGGCGACCGTCCTGGACCGTGTGCCCGGTTCCCGCGCCGTCGGCCTCGACACCGATCCGCGCGCGCTGCGACTGGCCGAGGAGCACCTGGCCGGGCTCGGGGTGCGCGACCGGGTCGACCTGCGCCTCCTCGACGTCGCCGACCTCACCGTCGACGACGTCTTCGACCTGGCCTGGCTGCCGGTGTCCGTGCTCTCACCCGACGCGGCCGACACGGCGCTGCGCCGCGTCCACAGCGCCCTGCGCCCGGGGGCGTGGCTGGTCAGCGCGACGGCCGTCGGCCCGAACGGCGACGGCGGCACCCGCGACGCCGTGCTCCGGTGGCGCATGGCGCGCTCCGGGGTCGCCCCGTGGCCGCCGGAGGAGGTGCGACGGCGGCTCGTCGCGGCCGGGTACCGGGGCGTGACGCCGGTCCCCACGCCCGGCCGCGCGGTCACGCTGGTGGTCGCCCGGCGCGCGTGACCGCTCGGGCCCCCGTGCCCGCTCCACTCTCAGGAGGAGGACTCGGTGCCCCAGCCGGTGAGCGAGCGGACCCGCAGCTCGGTGTAGCGCGAGGTGTCGCGCTCGTCCGAGAGCAGGCTGCCGACCACCGCGCACAGGAATCCGACCGGCACCGCGAACAGCGCCGGGTTCTCCATCGGGATGAGCTGGATGTCGATCCAGGCGGGCAGCAGCGACAGGTTCTCCCCGGTGACCGGGTGCGTCTTGCCCGACATCACCGGGGAGAACAGCATGAGCAGCAGCGTGCACGAGAGCCCGCCGTAGATGCCCCACTCCACACCCCGGGTGTTGAACCGCCTCCAGAACAGGGTGAGCACGATGACGGGGAGATTGGCGGCGGCGGCGATCGCGAACGCCAACCCGACGAGGAAGGCCACGTTGAGCTCCTGCGCCCGGATCGCCAGAGCGATGGCCAGCCCGCCGACCGCACACGCCGAGAAGCGGGCCACCCCCACCTCCTGCGACTCGCGCGGCCGCCCCCACATGAGGATGTGTCCGAACAGGTCGTGCGCGATGGAGGACGAGGAGGCCAGGGTCAGGCTGGCGATCACCGCCAGGATCGTGGCCAGCGCCACCGCCGAGATCAGCGCGAGCAGCACCGCGGCGCCGACCGGCCCGGCCGTCAGCCGCCCCACCTCCTCGGCGAGCATCGGCACCGCGCTGTTGCCCGACGGGTCGAGCCCCAGGATGCGTTCGGATCCCACCAGGGCGGCCGCGCCGAAGCCCAGCGCGAGGGTCATCAGGTAGAACGCCCCCACCATGACGATGGCGCGGTTGACCGAGGTGCGTGCCGCCCGGCCGTCCGGCACGGTGTAGAAGCGGATGAGGATGTGCGGCAGGGCGACCGTGCCCAGGACCAGCGCGAGCCCCAGGCTGATGAGGTCGAGCTTGTTGAACATCGTCCGCACCGGATCGCCGGGCACCTCCACCCCCCAGCGCAGCCCAGGTTCGAGGAAGGCCTGACCGTGTCCGCTGGCCTGGGCCGCCTCCGTCAGCAGTGCGCGGGGGTCGAAGGAGAACTGCGCCATGACCAGCACGGTGAGCAGTCCGGTGGCGCCCAACAGCACGACCGCCTTGATGATCTGCAACCAGGTGGCGGCCTTCATCCCCCCGTACATGACGTAGACGATCATCAGCACGCCCACGAGCACGATCGCCCCGGACCGGGCCTGGCCCGCGCCGACGCCCAGGAACGTGCCCCCCTCGTGCAGACCGAGCAGGACCGCCGCCAGCGCGCCCGCCCCGACCATCTGTGCGACCAGGTAGAACACGCACACGGTGACGGTGGAGACGGTGCACGCCAGGCGCACCCGCATCCGGCGCATGCGGAACGCGGGCAGGTCGGCCATGGTGAAGCGTCCGGTGTTGCGCATCAGTTGGGCCATCGGCAGCACCAGCAGCCACGCCACCAGGAAGCCGATGGAGTACAGCAAACCGTCGTAGCCCCTCAGGGCGATCATCCCGGCGATGCCCAGGAAGGAGGCGGCCGACAGGTAGTCGCCGGTCAGCGCCAGGCCGTTCTGGGTGCTGGAGAAAGCGCGGCCACCGGCGTAGTAGTCGACCGCGCCGCGTGTGGTACGGCGGGCCCGCACGGTGATGGCCAGCGTGACGAGGACGAACACGGCGCACAGGACGAGTGTCCAGGCGTGCGCGGCGCCGAACTGACCGCCGAGGACGCCGACGGGGCCGGTGGCGTCGGCGGCCACGGCGGCGCCGTCCCCCGTGGCGGATCCGCCCACGGGCCCTCGGAGGAGATCGGACGAGGCGGTCGTCACCCGATCACCCGCCCGCTCACGGTCTCCTCCTCACGGCCCCGCGCGCGGATCCGTTCGGCCAGCGGATCGATCGCGCGGGCCGAGAAACGGCCAAACGCCCAGGAGAACGCGAACACCACCAGGAACTGGCCGATTCCCATCACCAGGCGACGTTGACCGGGGCGAGGACCGGCCTGGCCATGAATTCCCGCGCGTAGGCGGCGAAGAGCAGATAGGTGAGGTAACTGAGGAGGAATCCGGACACCAGAACGATCGTCTGGATGGCGAATCTCCTTCGCAGTTTCACGAAACCCGGGTCCACTGACATCCGTTCGCAGGTGCGCGCCACGTCTGCCCGTGCGCGCCTGCGCGCCTCCGCCGACCTGGGACCCCGTGGACGGAACGGCTCACTCCGCCCGTCGACACGCCTTCCGAAGGCGCCCTCCATGTACTCGACCACAGCCCTCCCCCTGCGCTTCTCCCCGGATTCCGCTCCCCCACGGGATCCGCCGTCACCGGCGCGCGCCATGGGGGCACGACGCCGATTCCTCCTCCACCGCCGCGCGTGCGCGCCGACGTGTCGTGAAGTGGGAATTACGATAGCCAGGAGAACGCCACCGCGTTCATCAAACGCACAAATCGGTTGACGCGCATTCTGGACGACCATCGCACGAACCGGACGAAGCGCCGTGAAATCAGCCAGTCCGCACCAATCCACGGCCAGAGGCCCCCGCCCCGACCGCGCGGCGCCGACACGCCCCGCCCTTCCAGCGCCGACGCGCCGCGCACGGGCGCGGACGGTGCCCGGTCTTCGCTAGGCTTCGGGGCGACCCCGAACCCGACGCGGAATCCGCCGCACCTCGGCTTTCCGCGTTCGTACACGTGTATGATTACGGGGTCCGGACTGTTCACGCGATACCGAAGGGAACTCCCCGCCGTGGTCACCGAGGTCTTCACGCGCAAGTACTGCGATCCCCACGCCGTCCGCGAGGAGAAGGTCGAGGCGACTGAGGTCATCCAGTTCGCCTGGGAGGGCGCCGTCCGCGAGGTCGACGCCTGTGACGAGTGCGCCAAGGAGCACGAGTCCCGCTACGAACCCCTCGTCGACTACTCCCGTCCGGTGAAGAAGCGCCGCGCTCCCAAGAAGACGTCCGCCTCGGCCCCCGCCGGCAACGGCTCCGCCGACGCCGGGGACGACGAGTCCGACGGGGACTAGGCCCAATGTCGTTCGGTGAGGGGTTGGGGCGGCCCGTCAACCCCGGATCCGAGCGCATGAAGAAAGGGCTCCCTGGTAGGACAGTCATCTCTCACACGCCCGCCACCAGGGAACCCCTTGCCCGACCATTGTGTCACGACCCGGCAGGTCCGCCCGCCTGCACCGCCTCGGCGACCGGCAGGCGGGCGTGCACGTACATTCCGCCCTGCGGCCGTACTGACGCTCCCAGACGCCGCATGATCCTCAGCATCCCCGTGTTGGCCAGGCTGGTCTCCGCCCGCACCTCGGCCAGGCCCCAGTCGGCGGCCACCACCGTCAGCGCCCGGGCCACGGCGGTTCCCACGCCGCGCCCCTGCCAGGCGTCCTCCACCAGGAACGCCATCTCGCCCACACCAGGGTCGAGCGTGTACATCAGGTGCCCCAGCGCCACCGGCTCCTCCCGCCCGCACGGGCGCACCGCCAATGTCAACCCCCGTTCGGGGTCGCAGAACACGCGCAGCATCCGCGGGCTCAGCTCGCTCATGCCCGTGAAGTACCGGTTGCGCACCGTCTCCTCGGAGCAGCGGCGGTGCAGGTCGCTCAGGTCGGGCGCGTCGCTGTCGCGTACCTGGCGCAGGGACAGCGCCAGGCCCTCGCCGGTGCGCACGACCCGGTCCGTGGGCACCGGTCCGGCCGACGGCATCACCGAACGCACCAGGCGTCCGCCCGGCTCGACTCGGTCCACGTGAACGGATGCGAGGCGCGGCGGACCAGCACCCCGCGCAGGGGCCCGACCGGCACCAGCATGGCGGTTCCCGCGTCCGTGTCCCCGGACTCGTCCGCCCGGGTGAGGTTGGTCCACCGGGCGTCGTCGGCCAGCAGGAGATCCGCCAGCGCCTCGGGCAGCCGGTTGGGATCGGCCCGCAGCCGCGCCGTGAGCAGCAGCGCCCGGGTGACGTCGTCCCCGACCTCGCGCCTGTGGGCGGGGACGGCCGTCACCGTGCCGGACGGACCGAGTTCCGCGACCGCGCGCACCGCCCGAGCGTGGCCGCCCGGCACGTCCACGACGAACTCGTCGATCACCCCCGCCACGTCGGTGTGCAGGGACAGGCCGACGATGTTGCCTCCGTGCCGCGCGATGGCGCCGACGACCTCCGCGAGCCCGCCGGGGCGGTCCTCGACCGCCGTCCTGATCCTCCACAGGCCCACAGTGTCCTCCCGGGGGTGGTTGCTCCCGTCGCGCGTGACGGCTGTGGACCGCGGCGACGGGACGCGCACCGACGTGGTGCCCACCCTGGGCGACTCGTGTTTCGGGGACGTTAGGCGCCCGTTGAGTTCCGTCGGCGATCACGCCGGACCGCGTGATACGGCGTCGTGGAGGGACGGAACGGTCAGGGGCGTCCGGCGACCAGCTCGCCGTCCTTCCACACCGCCGCGACCTGCGGGACCCCCGGCCGGTAGGCCAGGTACAGGTGGTTGGGCGCTTCCAGGAGGGTCAGGTCGGCGCGCGCCCCCGGCGCCAGGTGGCCCACGTCGGTGCGGCGCAGGGCCCGGGCCCCGCCCGCGGTCGCCGCCCACACCGCCTCCTCCGGTGTCATGCCCATGTCCCGGACCGCGACGGCCACGCAGAAGGCCAGGCTGGAGGTGAAGCACGACCCCGGGTTGCAGTCGCTGGCCAGGGCGACCAGTGCCCCGGCGTCGAGGAGCGCCCGCGCGTCCGGGTAGGGCTGGCGGGTGGAGAAGTCGACGCCCGGCAGCAGCGTGGCCACGGTCGGATCGGGCCGCCGGGCCGCCTCGACGAGGGCGTCGACGTCCTCGGCGGCCAGGTACGTGCAGTGGTCGACGGAGGCGGCGTGCGCCTCGACCGCGAGCCGCACGCCCGGCCCCTCCCCGAGCTGGTTGCCGTGCACCCGGGGCAGCAGACCGTGCTCGGCACCGGCGGCGAGCACCCGGCGCGAGGCCTCCTCGTCGAAGGCGCCGCGCTCGCAGAACACGTCCACCCACCGCGCGTGCGGCGCGCACGCGCTCAGCATCGGCCCCGTCACCAGATCCACGTAGCCCCGCGGGTCGTCGGCGTACTCGGGTGGGACCACGTGCGCGCCGAGGAAGGTGACCTCGTCGGTCACCCGGGCGGCCACGGCCAGGACGCGCTCCTCGTCCGCGACGGTGAGCCCGTACCCGGACTTGACCTCCAGGGTGGTGGTGCCCTGCGCGCGCGCCTCGCGGACCAGGCGGCGCGCGTTCGCCAGGAGTTCGGCGTCGCCGGCGGCCCGGGTGGCTGCGACGGTCGTGCGGATGCCGCCCGCCGAGTACGGCCTGCCGCTCATGCGGGCGGCGAACTCGCGGCTGCGGTCGCCCGCGAACACGATGTGCGAGTGGCTGTCGACGAAACCGGGCAGGACGCAGCGCCCGGCGGCGTCGACCCGGGCGTCCGCCTCGGGTGCCCGGTCGCGCGGTCCGACCCAGGCCACGCGCCCGTCCTCGATCACCAGGGCGGCGTCGGGACCTCGCCGACGGGCCCGCGCCCGAGCTCGGGATCGTTGGTGACCAGGGTGGCGATGGCGTCGACGAGGACCGCTCGGGGCGTGTCGGTCATGGGTGCAGCTCCTTGATCACCGTGTCGAGGTCGTGCGCGGCGCCGGGCAGCCGCGTGTGGACGCCGTCGCGGACGGTCCAACACCCGTCGGCCATCACGTGGCGCACATCGGCGGCGGTCGCCGCGAAGACCACCGCGTCCGTGGCCCGGACGGGGTCGGCTCCGGCCAGACCTACGCCGTCCAGGGGCACGTTGACCAGGTCGGCCCTGGCCCCCGCCCGCAGCTCACCGGCGTCGGCCCCTGCCCGTCGCGGATCGTCCGACCAGCCGAGCGAGCGGTGGCCGTGCGCGGAGGCCGCGCGCAGCAGCGCGCCGCCGCCCAGGGTGCCGCGCCGGTGGGTGCGCAGGCGCTCGTGCAGTTCGACGCCGCGCGCCTCGGCGAACAGGTCCGTCCGCGCGTGCTGGTCCGTGCCCAAACTCAGCCGGTCCGCAGCGAGGTCGCCGGTGCGGGGCAGGCCGTCGGCCAGGTCCCGCTCGGTCGTCGGGCACAGGCACACGGTCGCGCCCGCGTCGCGTACCGCGGCCACGTCTGCGTCGGTCAGGTGGGTGGCGTGCACCAGCGTGGTGCGTCCGGACAGGGCCCCGGCGTCGGCGAGGACCCGGGTGGGGGTGCGGCCGTACGCGGCCAGGCATGCGGCGTTCTCCGCCGGCTGCTCCGACACGTGGACGTGCAGGGGCATCCGGTGCGCGTCGGCGAAGGCGGCCACGCCCGGCAGCTCCCCGGCGGGGACCGCGCGCACCGAGTGCGCCGCCGCGCCGACCCGGACGTGCTCCCCCGTCGGAGTGAACGCGGCGACGCGATCGGCCCACCCGGCCGCGTCGCCGTCGCCGAACCGGCGCTGGGGACCGGCGAGAGGCAGGTGTGCCCCGTGCTCGTCCAACCCCCCGGACAGGTAGCACACGTCGAGCAGCGTGATCCGCACACCGGCCTGCGCCGCCGCCTCGACCAGGGCGTGGCCCATCGCGTTGGGGTCGGCGTAGCGCGCGCCGCCCACGGCGTGGTGCAGATAGTGGAACTCGCCGACGCACGTCACCCCGGCCAGGGCCATCTCCGCGTAGACCGCCCGCGCCAGGCGCAAATAGGAGTCCGGATCCAGGCGTTCGGCGACGCGGTACATGCCCTCACGCCAGGTCCAGAACGAGCCGCCGCCGGTGTGGGTGCGCCCGCGCAGGGCCCGGTGGAAGGCGTGCGAGTGGGCGTTGGCCAGACCCGGCAGGGTGAGGCCGGACAGGACCTCGGCGCCCCCCGGCGGCGCGGCGGCCCGCGTGACGGAGGAGAACCGCCCGTCGGCCACCTCCAGCAGCACGCCCCGCGTCGGGGCGTCGCCGCCGAGCCAGGCCCACTCGCACCAGTGGCGGCCGGTCGCGGGCGCGGTCACGGCGCCACCTCCCCCACGGGTCGGGTCAGCAGGTCCTGAAGCACGTCGGCCAGGGCGAGCACCCCGGCGTGGCAGTCGTCCGGACGCGCCCACTCCGCGGGCGAGTGCGACACCCCGGTGGGGTTGCGCACGTACAGCATCGCGGTGGGCACGTGCGCGGCGAGCACTCCGGCGTCGTGTCCGGCGCCGGTGGGGAGAATCGGCACGCCCGTGTCCGTCGAGGGTGCGAGCCCGCCGCCCCGCGAAGCGCCCCCGGGCGTCGGCGGACGAAGAGTGGACGGCACGGGCCCACGGGTGCCGACGACGGCGGCCAGGCGGTCGCGCAGTCCGCGGCTGAACGACACCAGCGGGGTGAGCGACTCGGCCGTCATGGCGTACCCGACGCCGTGCTCGCGCGCGGCGGCCTCGGCCCGGACGCGCACGCCCTCGACCACGGCCGCGAGCCCGGCCTCGGAGTCGGCCCGCGCGTCCAGCCACGCGTTGACCAGGGACGGGATGGCGTTGGTGCCGTTCGGGACGATCACCGACCTGGCCACGGTGGCGCGCGCGCCGTGCTCCTCGGCCAGCGCGCGGGCGGCCAGGACGGCGTGCGCGAAGGGAAGCATGGGGTCGTTGCGGTCGGCCACACGGGTGGTCCCGGCGTGGTCCGCGCGGCCGGTGAAGTCCATCCGCCACCGGCCATGCGGCCAGATCGCGCTGGCCACGCCCACCGCGTGGTCGGTGTCCTCCAGGGCGCGGCCCTGCTCCACGTGCAGCTCGACGAACACGTCCAGCAGGGCGAGCGCGTCCGGATCCGGGCCGATGCCGTCCGGGTCGTGCCCGGCCCCGGCCATCGCCTCGGCCCAGGTGACCCCGCTGGCGTCGGTCAGCTCGCGGGCGCGCTCGGGCGCGATCTCCCCGGTGGACAGGCGGCTGCCCAGGCAGGGGACGCCGAACCGGCCGCCCTCCTCCTCCACGAACACCACGAGGGCGAGCGGGCGGTCGGAGCGCACGCCGCGGTAGCGCAGTTCGTCGACGGCGGCCAGGGCGCTGGCCACGCCGAGCGGGCCGTCGAAGGCCCCGCCGTTGGGCACCGAGTCCAGGTGGGAGCCGGTGGCGACCGCGCCGGGGCCGGGCGTCCCCCACCAGGCCCACAGGTTGCCGTTGCGGTCGGTGCGCACGTCGAGTCCGCGGGCGGCGGCCTCCCCCGTGAACCAGGCGCGGGCGTCGGTGTCGGCGCCCGCCCAGGTGTACCGGTGGTAGCCGCCGCCGTCGGCGTCGCGCCCGACCGGGGTCAGGTCGGCCCACAGACGGTCGAAGGACACGGTCACTCCCCCTCGGCCATGGGAACGCGGATGCCGTGCTCGACCGCCACCCGGGCGGCGTCGTCGTACCCGGCGTCCACGTGCCGGATCACGCCCATGGCGGGGTCGTTGGTCAGGACCCGGTCGAGTTTGGCCGCGGCCAGCTCGGTCCCGTCGCGACGCTGACCTGGCCCGCGTGCAGGGACCGGCCCATGCCCACACCGCCGCCGTGGTGGATCGACACCCACGAGGCGCCCGAGGAGGTGTTGACCAGGGCGTGAGCAGCGGCCAGTCGGCGATGGCGTCGGAGCCGTCCTTCATCCCCTCCGTCTCGCGGTAGGGGGAGGCCACCGAACCGGCGTCCAGGTGGTCGCGGCCGATGGCCAGCGGCGCGGTGACGGCCCCGGAGGCGACGAGGTCGTTGAAGCGTGCCCCGGCGGCGGCCCGCTCCCCCTGGCCGAGCCAGCAGATCCGCGCGGGCAGGCCCTGGAAGGCGACGCGTTCGCGCGCCATGCGGATCCACCGTCCCAGATGGACGTCGTCGGGAAACAGATCGAGGATCGCCTCGTCGGTGCGGGCGATGTCGGCGGGGTCGCCGGACAGGGCGGCCCACCGGAACGGGCCCTTGCCCTGGCAGAACAGCGGCCGGATGTAGGCCGGGACGAACCCGGGGAAGTCGAAGGCCCGGGTGAAGCCGCCCGTGCGGGCCTCGTCTCGGATGGAGTTACCGTAGTCGAACACCTCGGCACCGGCGTCCATGAAGCCCACCATGGCCTCCACGTGCGCGGCCATCGACTCGCGGGCCCGAACGGTGAACTCCTCGGGTTTGGCGGCGGCCAGGTCGTGCCAGTCCCCGAAGGCGACGCCCGCCGGCAGGTAGGCCAGCGGGTCGTGCGCAGAGGTCTGGTCGGTGACCACGTCGATCGGGGCGCCCTGGGCCAGCAGGGTGGGCAGCACCTGCGCGGCGTTGCCCAGGACTCCGATGGACAGAGCTCGGCGCTCGTCCCGGGCCCGGACGGCCAGCCTGAGGGCGTGGTCGAGGTCGTCCGCGCGCACGTCCAGGTAACGGTGTTCCAGACGGCGGTCGATGCGGCTGGAGTCGCACTCGACCACGATCGCCACACCGCCGTTCATCGTCACGGCCAACGGCTGGGCTCCGCCCATTCCGCCCAGGCCGGCGGTGAGGGTGATGGTTCCGGCCAGCGAGCCGCCGAACCGTTTGGCGGCGACCGCGGCGAAGGTCTCGTAGGTGCCCTGGAGGATGCCCTGGGTGCCGATGTAGATCCACGAACCGGCGGTCATCTGCCCGTACATGGTCAGGCCCTGGGCCTCCAGACGGCGGAACTCCGGCCAGTTCGCCCAGTCGCCGACCAGGTTGCTGTTGGCGATGAGGACGCGGGGCGCCCACTCGTGGGTGCGCATGACGCCGACCGGACGCCCGGACTGCACGAGCAGGGTCTGGTCGCCGTCCAGGTCGCGCAGGGAGGCGGTGATGCGGTCGAAGCTGCGCCAGTCGCGCGCGGCCTTGCCGGTGCCCCCGTAGACCACCAGGTTCTCGGGGTGCTCGGCCACCTCGGGGTCGAGGTTGTTGTGGAACATGCGCAGGGCGGCCTCCTGCTGCCAGCCCTTGGCGGACAGGACGGTGCCGCGTGCGGCGCGGACGGTACGCGGGGTGCTCATGTGTCTCCTCGGGGTCTCAGGCGAGCGCGGTGACGGATTCTGCGGCGGCGACGACGGTGCCGTCGGCGACCAGTTCGGCGGCGGCGGCGATCTCGGGCGCAGGTGGCGGTCGGGGCCGGGGCCGGACACGCGCTCGCGGACCGCGCGCAGGACGGCGCCGGTGGCGGGTCCGGGCTCCAGCGGCGAGCGCAGGTCCAGGGCGCGCGCGGCGGTGAGCAGTTCGACGGCCAGCACGCTGGTCAGACCGTCCACGGCACGGCGGAGCTTGCGCGCGGCCGACCACCCCATGGACACGTGGTCCTCCTGCATGGCGGAGCTGGGGATGGAGTCGACGCTGGCGGGCGCGGCCAAGCGCTTGAGCTCCGAGACGATCGCGGCCTGGGTGTACTGGGCGATCATGTGCCCGGAGTCGACGCCGGGGTCGTCGGCGAGGAAGGCGGGCAGGCCGTGGGAGCGGGCGACGTCGAGCATGCGGTCGGTGCGGCGCTCGGCGATGGAGGCGGTGTCGGCGACCGCGATGGCCAGGAAGTCGAGCACGTAGGCGACGGGCGCGCCGTGGAAGTTGCCGTTGGACTCCACGCGGCCGTCGTCGAGGACGACCGGGTTGTCGATGACGCTGTCGAGCTCGCGCCCGGCGACCAGCAGAGCGTGGTCGAGGGTGTCGCGGGCGGCCCCGGCGACCTGGGGCGCGCAGCGCAGGGAGTAGGCGTCCTGGACGCGGGTGCACTCGGGGCCGCGGTGGGAGGCGACGATCGGCGAGCCGGCGAGCATGGCGCGGATGTTGGCGGCCGAGGCGGCCTGGCCCGGATGCGGGCGCAGGCGCTGGAGCTCCTCGGTGAACACCCGGTCGGTGCCCAGCAGGGCTTCGACGCTCATCGCCGCGGTGACGTCGGCGACCTTGAGCAGCCGACCGAGGTCCTCGCAGGCCAGGACGAGCATACCGAGCATGCCGTCCGTCCCGTTGATGAGGGCCAAGCCCTCCTTGGCGCCCAGCTCGACGGGGCTCAGTCCCGCCTCGCGCAGGGCTGTGCGGGCGGGGAGCCTTGTGCCGGAGGCGTCCCGGACCTCGCCCTCCCCCATGAGAGCGAGTGCGACGTGGGACAGCGGCGCCAGGTCGCCGGAGCAGCCGAGGCTGCCGTACTCGTGCACGACGGGGGTGATCCCGGCGTTGAGCATGGCGGCCAGGGTGTCGAGGGTGGCGACCTCCACCCCTGTGTTGCCGGAGGCCAGGGTGCGCAGCCGCAGCAGCATGAGCGCGCGGACGACCTCGCGCTCGACCTCGGGCCCGGTCCCGGCGGCGTGGGAGCGGATGAGGGAGCGCTGGAGACGGGCTCGCAGGTCGGGAGCGATCTGGCGGGTGGCCAGCGCGCCGAAGCCGGTACTGATGCCGTAGGCGGGGACTTCGCCGCGGGCGAGCGACTCGACCCGCTCGCGGCCGTGCCGGACGGCCTTGAGGGCCTCCTCGGAGAGCGTGACACGGGCGCCCTCACGCGCGACGGCCAGGACCTGGGCCGGGGTGGGCGGGGCGCCACCGACGGTGACGGAAGGAACTGCTGTGGTCATACCCCCATTGCAGCGCTGGTGAGCCCGTTGGTGAAGGGGCGACCCACGGGTTTTGTCTGACATTTCAGACAACCATCGGACACCGGTGCCGTAGACTCGGCGCCTCGGCACCCGAAGGAGCGTCAGGTGACGGACACACAGGCGGGCCCGCTCGCGGAACCACTGCTCAAGGACGCTACGGTCCGGCTGCGACGCTGGGCCGTGACGGACCTCGCGTGCGTCCGGGCGGCCAGCGAGGACACGGTGATCCCGGAGGGCACGACCGTTCCCCGCGACTGCGACGACGAGGCCGGGCGTGCCTGGATCGCCCGGCAGTGGGCGCGGAGCCAGACGGGTCAGGGCTGGTCACTGGCCGTCTGTGACGCGCACACCGGACGCGCCGTGGGATGCGTGGTGCTTCTGCTGAGGCCGCAGAAGGGTGTCGGCGGCATCGGCTACTGGATCGTTCCCGAGGCGCGCGGGAGGGGCTACGCCTCTCGCGCGGTGAACCTGATGACCGGGTGGGGACTGAGGGAGTGCGGACTGGCGCGGGTCGAGGCCTGGGTGGAGCCCGACAACGACCGCTCGGCCGGCGTCCTGACCCGGTGCGGGTTCGAGCGGGAGGGCCGGCTCCGCTCGTTCCTCACGTTCTCCTCCGGCCGAACCGACGTCCTGGTGTTCTCCCGCCTCGCCGAGTCATGACGGCGACCCGGTGGTGACGCCGCGGGCCGCGCGGACAACCGCGCCGATCTCGTCCGCGTCCAGGCCGGCGCCGGGCACGCTGGTCCGCTCCACGGCGAGTCGGCCGCGTGCGACGCGCGCCTCGCGTTCGAGGAGAGCGAGCACGTGTCGAACGACCGCCCCGCCGTCTCGGCGGTGAGGATGTCCCTGACCTCGTCCACAACGTCCGTGACCCGTATGACACCCATGCGAGGAGCCTGGTGTGGGCCGGAGTCGGGCGGTGTGGAGCGCGTGCGCTCCGTCGGCGTCGTCCCAGCGCCCACACCAGGAGAATCGCGGGCAAGTGAGACAATCGTGACATGACTCGCGTTCCGGCGGCCACGCGCGCGCTGCGGCTACTGCGCTTCCTGGCGTCGCGGCCCGGTCCCGTGTCGGCCTCGACCGCCGCCGCCGAACTCGGGCTCCCGCGCTCCAGCGTGCACCAGCTGTTGGAGGCCATGGCCGAGGAGGGGTTCGTCACCCACCTGCCCGAGGAACGGCGCTGGGGGCTGGGCGTTGCCGCGTTCGAGATCGGCTCGGCCTACCTGCGCCACGAGGGACTCGAACGGCTCGCCCGTCCCCTCCTGACCCAGCTCACCGAGGCCACCGGCGCCACCGCCCACCTGGGCGTCCTGCACGGCTCCGACACCCTGTACCTGCTCAAGGAACAGCCCCCGCACGCGCCCACCCTCATCACCGGCGTCGGCGTGCGCCTACCCGCCCACCTGACCGCCTCGGGCCGGGCCATGCTCGCCCTGCTCCCCCGCGCCCAGGTCCGCGCCCTCTATCCCGACACCGCGTCCTTCACCGA
This sequence comes from Nocardiopsis sp. CNR-923, assembly GCF_001942255.1. Classification (GTDB taxonomy): domain Bacteria; phylum Actinomycetota; class Actinomycetes; order Streptosporangiales; family Streptosporangiaceae; genus Nocardiopsis. The sequence goes on along the minus strand of NZ_MKKC01000022.1, from coordinate 43,779 downwards.
CCGCACGGGCCGGGGTCCCGACACCCCCACCGAACTGCGCCGCGTGCTCGCCGAGGAGTCCAGACGGGGATGGTCGATGGAGAACGGCCAGGTCACCGAGGGGTTCATCTCCGTCGCGGCCGCCGCCACCGACCACAACGGCCGACCCGCCGCAGCGATCAGCCTGACCGTGCCCAGTGCCCGGCCGGTCACGCCCCAGGCCCTCGCCGCGCGCGTGCGCGACGCGGCGGCCGACCTCACCCGACGGCTGGACGGGCGCGCGTCACCGTAGGGGTTCGCTGCGCTCCACGACCGACGGCAGCGGCGCCGTGCGCTCGATCATCCGCAGGATGCGTTCCTTGACGTCCTCGGGCACCTGCACGTAGAACTGCGTGGGCGCGTCGACCTCCTCCAGCCCCAGGCTCTCGGCGGTCTCCGCCCAGCTGGGAAGTTCGGGGTCGGTACGGTGGGTGTCGAGCACGAACTCGATGAAGTACGTGAGTCGGCGCCCGCCCGTGTGCACCTCGCGGATCCGCCGCACCTCCGGCCACGCGACGAACGTGCCCTCGCCCGGAAACCACCACTTGCGCTCCTGCAGGACGGTGAGCCCGTCGCTGTCGGCGCTGATCCCCTGGCGGGTGATGCGCTGCGGCAGCCCGCGCACCACGACGACGTTGCTGCCGGGGCCGAGGAAGGCCATCACCACCGCGGCCGTGCCCCACAGGACGACCGAACCGACCCTGTGGTCCCCGGACACCAGGTACCAGATCAGGGACCCGGTCACGACGACGAACATGAGGGTCAGGGCCGCCGAGAAGTAGGCGACCGCCATCCACACGCGGGCGTGCGGGCCGCGCAGGCTGACGTACCGACGCAGGTGCGACACACCGACGGGCTGGGTCAGGTCCGAGGGCACGCCCCGGACGGCGGCGCCGGAGTCTAAGGGTTCGGGGGAAGCCATGACCCCATTCTCCCTATCCTCCCGTGTGCCCGGTGCGCCAGACCGCCCACGCGGCCGGGAATCGATCCACACGAAGCCCGGGCGTCGGCACCGCCCCCGGACTAGAGTCCCGTCCATGAGACGCAACACGCGCGAATTCGACACCGAACTGCGGGCCAACGGCGAGATCATCACCCTGGACGGAGTCTCCTACCAGGGGCGGACCGTCCTGGAGGACGGCCCGGACCAGTTCGCGCCCCTGGAACGCTGGGCGAAGGGCGTCGCCGAGACCCTGGGCGAACCGGTGACCTGGCGCGCCCTGGAAAAGGGGGACCTGGCCGCACGGGGCACGGTGCAGCCCGGGCCGGGGGCTCAGAACCTGCGCGCGCTCTGAGCTCCGCACTTGGCGCACTGGAACTTGCGGTCGTCGCCGAGAATCCAGTCGTGGTCGCCGCCGGTCGGACACGCTGACATCGACACCATCTCCTCAGGAGGGGCGGTTGGGGGTGCGTGGCGATCACTGTAATTCCCACCAACCACACCAGTCCCGGGATTGAGAAAGTTCGCCGGTCCTTCACATCCGCGCTCGATGGCGCCGTTCCACGATGGAATCGCCACCACGATACGTGCTCACATCGTCATCTCTGGCAACCGCCGCCATCCTCTCACCTGACGCCGCCGCCCGGTACTCCCCGAGGGGCCGTCACCGCGGCGACGGCCCCTCGGACGGGGTCATGGCGGGGCGGCGCTCGCAGCGTTCCCGGCCGAAGGCCACCGGGAGCTACGAGGGCGAGACCGCGCCGCGGGCGCGGCGGAGGGCTCCGGTACGCGGCGCCCCCGGCCTCGCCGCCAGGACACGGCCCTGCGAGCGGAGCGAAGGACCAGGGCCGACAACGGCTTAGGGCGTGTGCGGTGGATGCCGCCCGTCGCGAGCGGCGCGTCCCGGTACGGCTGTCGCGGGACCGGGCACGGAGTCAGCCTGGGTGCGCTGTCGGCCGGTGGGAACCCGGCGAGTGGGACCTCGCGCGGCGGAGGGTGTGCCCGGCGCACACGCCCTAGTTCTGGGAGGCCTTCATGTGGGCCTCGACCGCGGCGCGGTCAGCGCGCAGCTTGGCGAGCGCCTCGTCGAGGATGAGCTTGCCCTCCTCCTCGCTCCGCCGCTCCTTGACGTAGGCCAGGTGCGTCTTGTAAGGCTCGGTGCGCGGCGGGGACGGGGGGTTGGCCTTGTCCTTGCCCGCGGGAAACCCGCAGCGCGGGCAGTCCCACTCGTCGGGGACGGCGGCCTCGCTCGCGAAGCTGGGCACGACCTCGTGCAGGTTCGCACAGTAGAACGGAACCCGGATCCGCGGAGCCGCCTCGCCGCGCTCCGCCTCGCCCATCGGGCCGGCTCCGACTCGGCTGCCACGGATGGCACTGCCACTACCCACGAGAAACTCCTTCGGCGAACGCGCTCACCGGCACTCGGGCGAGCGTGACTGTGGACGGGGGAAGCCTTCGGGACGCCTGCTAGGCCCGGCCGTACAGGATGCCGAGGACGACGACGGAGAGGATCCACACGATGCCGACCGCCACCGTCATCCGGTCGAGGTTGCGCTCGACCACCGAAGAGCCGCCGAGCGAGGACGTGACCCCGCCGCCGAACATGTCGGACAGACCACCGCCCTTGCCCTTGTGCAGGAGCACCAGGAAGATCAGCAGCACACTGAGAACCATCACGAAGATGGACAGACCGAGAGTCACACGCTCACCCGTAGCTCGACCCCGAAGCGGGGGGATGGACACCACGGCCCCCGTTTCCCACCCGTACCGGCGACGGCGCCGCTGCACCTTGCCGACCGGTCGGATCAGGGAAGGAGGAGACCGGGACGATTTCGGATTTTACCGTGCCGTGCGCGGCACGGGCGGGGACTCACGCGATACGCGCAGGTCCCCTCAGCGAAGTCTAGCCCGACCAGAGCCCCCGTCGGACACCCCCGTCCCCCGAAGTCGGACGAATCCGCCCTCTGGGACGGGGTCGCACGAGGCGCCGCGCGACTACCGGTCGCCGTAACGGATCACCTTGACGAACTCGTCGGCCTTCAGGCAAGCGCCGCCGACCAGGGCTCCGTCCACGTCCGCCTGGGCCATGATGCCGGGGGCGTTGTCGCCCTTGACCGAACCGCCGTAGAGCACGCGCACCGCGCCCGCGACCTCCTCGGAGTACAGTTCGGCCAGGCGCGTACGGACGGCCGAGCACACCTCCTGGGCGTCCTCGGGGGTGGCGACCTCGCCGGTCCCGATCGCCCACACCGGCTCGTAGGCGATGACCAGCTTCGCGACCTGCTCGTCGGTGACCTCCTTGAGCGCGCCGTCCAGCTGGGCCAGGACGTGCTCGACCTGACGGCCCTGCTTGCGCACCTCCAGGCCCTCGCCCACGCACAGCAGCGGCACGATGCCGTGGCGGTAGGCGGCCCTGACCTTGGCGTTGACCAGGGCGTCGTCCTCGTGGTGGTACTCACGGCGCTCGGAATGGCCGACCAGCACGTAGGAGCACTCCAGCTTGGCGAGCATCGCGCCGGAGACCTCGCCCGTGTAGGCGCCCTTGTCGTGCTCGGAGACGTCCTGCGCGCCGAAGCCGATCCGCAGCCTGTCCCCGTCCACGAGCGTCTGCACGCTGCGCAGGTCGGTGAACGGCGGCAGGACGACGACCTCGACCCTGTCGTAGTCCTTGTCGTTCAGGCGAAGGCCAGTTTCTGGACGAGGGCGATGGCCTCCAGGTGGTTGTTGTTCATCTTCCAGTTGCCCGCGATGAGCGGCAGGCGCTGCGACATGTGGTCACTTCCCGTCTAGGTGTGTTCTCTCTGGGCCTGCGCCGCGCTTGGGCCCGTGTCCGGTCGCCCGGGCGCGGCCCCCGAACAGCGCGGCCCCCGAACAGCGCGGGGCCGCCTGGGCGGGGGCGGGCGACTCAGGCGAGCGCGTCGATGCCGGGCAGGTCCTTGCCCTCCAGGTACTCCAGGCTGGCGCCGCCGCCGGTGGAGATGTGGCCGAACGCCGCCTCGTCGAAGCCGAGCGCGCGCACGGCGGCGGCCGAGTCGCCGCCGCCGACCACGGTGAAGGCGTCGGAGTCGATGAGCGCCTGCGCCAGCGCGCGCGTGCCGCCCGCGTACGGCTCCATCTCGAACACGCCCATGGGCCCGTTCCAGAACACCGTACGGGTGTCGGCGATCTTCGCCGCGAACAGCTCCTGGCTCCGGGGGCCGATGTCCAGACCCATCCGGTCGGCCGGGATCGCCTCGACGCCCACGGCGGCGTGCGGGGCGTCGGCGGCGAACTTCTCGGCGGCCACCACGTCCACGGGCAGGACGATCTCCACGCCCTCGCGCTCGGCACGCTCCAGGTAGCCCCGGACGGTGTCGAGCTGGTCGGCCTCCAGCAGGCTGGAGCCGACCTCGTAGCCCTTGGCCTTGAGGAAGGTGAACACCATGCCGCCGCCGATGAGCAGGCGGTCGGCGGTGCCGAGGAGGTTGTCGATGACGCCGAGCTTGTCGGAGACCTTCGAGCCGCCGAGCGCCACGGCGTAGGGGCGCGCCGGGTCGCCGGTCAGCCTGCGCAGTACCTCGACCTCGGTCAGGACCAGGCCGCCGACGGCGTGCGGGAGCCTGCCCGGCAGGTCGAAGACGCTGGCGTGCTTGCGGTGCACGGCGCCGAAGGCGTCGCCCACGTACAGCTCGGCCAGTTCGGCGAAGCGGTCGGCGAGCTCGCCGCGCTCGGCGTCGTCCTTGCTGGTCTCACCCGGCTCGAAGCGCACGTTCTCCAGCAGCGCGACCTGGCCGTCGGCGAGGGCGGCGCAGGTGGCGCGGGCCGACTCGCCCGCGGTGTCGCCGGCGAAGGCCACCTCGGCGCCGAGCAGCTCGCCCAGTCGCACGGCGACGGGGCGCAGGGAGAAGCGGGGGTCGGGGACGCCCTTGGGGCGGCCCAGGTGGGCGGCGACGATGACGCGCGCGCCGCGCTCGCGGAGCGCCTGGACGGTGGGCAGGGCCGCGCGGATACGGCCGTCGTCGGTGATCCGCTCGCCGTCCAGGGGCACGTTGAGGTCGGCCCGGACGAACACGCGCTTGCCGGAGACGTCGAGGTCGTCGATCGTCCGCATGCTGGTCTCCTCAGTGGTCTGATCAGCCCGGACGTCACGCCGGGCGAGGTTCGGGTGGACGGGACCGCCGGGTCACGACGGCACCCCCTCGCCCGCACAGCGTGCGAAGGGGTGCCGTGCGCTGACGCGCGACCAGGGGGTCCGCCGACTACAGGCCGGAGCCCACCAGCTTGGCCAGGTCGACCAGGCGGTTGGAGTAGCCCCACTCGTTGTCGTACCAGCCGACCACCTTGACCTGGTTTCCGAACGCCATGGTCAGGCTGGAGTCGAAGGTGCAGGAGGGCGGGGTGCCGACGATGTCGGAGGAGACGATCGGGTCCTCGGTGTAGACCAGGACGTCCTTGAGCGGGCCCTCGGCGGCGGCCTTGAACGCGGCGTTGACCTCGTCCTTGGTGACCTCGCGGTCCAGCGTCACGACCAGGTCGGTGACCGAGCCGTCCGGTACCGGGACGCGCATCGCCATGCCGTCCAGCCTGCCCTGGAGCTCGGGGATGACCAGGGCGGTGGCCTTGGCGGCGCCGGTCGTGGTCGGGATGATGTTCTGCGCGGCGGCGCGGGCGCGGCGCAGGTCCGAGTGCGGGAAGTCCAGGATGACCTGGTCGTTGGTGTAGGCGTGCACCGTGGTCATCAGACCCTGCTGGATGCCGAAGCTGTCCATCAGGACCTTGGCCATCGGCGCCACGCAGTTGGTGGTGCACGAGGCGTTGGAGATGACGTCGTGCTGGGCGGCGTCGTACTTGTCGTCGTTGACGCCCATGACCACGGTCAGGTCCTCGCCCTTGGCCGGGGCGGAGATGATGACCTTCTTGGCGCCGGCGCTGATGTGCTTGGCGGCGTCCTCGGCCTTGGTGAAGCGGCCGGTGGACTCGATGACCACGTCCACGTTCAGGTCGGTCCAGGGCAGCTGGGCCGGGTCGCGCTCGGCCAGGACCTTGATGGTCTTGTCGCCGACGCGGATGAAGTCCTCGCCCACCTCGACGTCACCGTCGAGCGTGCCGAGCACGGTGTCGTACTTGAGCAGGTGCGCGAGCGTCTTGGTGTCGGTGAGGTCGTTGACCGCGACGATTTCGATGTCGCTGCCGCCAGCGGCGACCGCGCGCCAGAAATTGCGGCCGATCCGACCGAAGCCGTTGACGCCTACACGGATGGTCACGGAACCAATCTCCTCATATGTCGCACATCATTTCCACCCGCGCATTCGTCCCCCACGCCGTTCGCCCGACAAGAAGACCAGGGCGACCGCATTGAACAGGGTTAACACGCGCCAGGTGTTGTCAGAGAGCCTAGCGGAGCGCTGACGGAGCACAGCGAGGGGCCCGTGTTCAACGGCCCGCGGACTCTCGTGGATTCGCGACCATACTGACACCGACGGGCGAACAGGTCTATACCATTGTCTGAAGTTATCCGTGTGTTCGCGCAGTTAACAAAGCCGAACACCTCAGGCCTCTCCCGCGTTCCCGCGTTCACACGGCCCTGAGCCGGCGTCACGCCGTCACGGCACGAGCATATCCGGAGTGAGGTTCGCCTCGGTGCCCTCGATCCCCAGGTCGGCGGCCCGCTTGTCGGCCATCGCGAGCAACCGGCGGATCCGCCCGGCGATGGCGTCCTTGGTCAGGGGCGGCACCGACAGCTGCCCCAACTCCTCCAGGGACGCCTGCTTGTGCGCCAGACGCAGCTTCCCAGCGGCCACCAGGTGCTCGGGGGCGTCCTCGCCCAGGATCTCCAGCGCCCGCTCCACACGCGCACCGGCCGCCACCGCCGCGCGGGCGCTGCGCCGCAGGTTGGCGTCGTCGAAGTTGGCCAGCCGGTTGGCGGTGGCGCGCACCTCACGGCGCATGCGCCGCTCCTCCCACGCCAGCACGCTCTGGTGCGCGCCCAGCAGTGTCAGCAGGGCGCCGATGGAGTCGCCGTCACGCACCACGACCCTGTCCACACCGCGCACCTCGCGCGCCTTGGCGTGCACCTTGAGCCGCCGCGCCGCTCCGACCAGAGCCAGCGCCGCCTCCGGACCGGGGCAGGTGACCTCCAGCGACATCGACCGGCCCGGTTCGGTCAGCGACCCGTGCGCGATGAACGCGCCCCGCCACGCCGACTCGGCGTCGCAGGCTCCGCCCGCCACCACGTGCCGGGGCAGTCCGCGCACCGGGCGGCCGTTGTTGTCCACCAGACCGGTCTGGCGGGCCAGGGACTCGCCGTCCTTGATCACCCGCACCACGTAGCGGTTGCCCTTGCGCAGCCCGCTCGGGGACAGCACGACCACCTCCGACTCGTGCCCGAAGACCTCGGAGATGTCCTTGCGCAGACGACGGGCCGCGGCGCCGGTGTCGAGCTCGGCCTCGATCACGATCCGCCCGCCCACCAGGTGCAGACCCCCGGTGAACCGCAGGATGGTGGACACCTCCGCCTTGCGGCAGCATGGCTTGAGAATGGCCAGACGGCTCAACTCATCCTTCACCACGCCGGTCATCGCCATCGCCGCGATCCTCCCCCTCGAACTGGACCGTTCCGGCGTCCCGCACCGGGCACCGGTGTGCGCCGACGCGGCCCCGCCACGCTCGGTTTCCTTCGTGGCAGACTACGCGACACCGCTCTCGGCGCCGACCCCCACGCGGCGTGTTGCCTATCCCGCTCCTGGCCAGAGCAGGGTGGTGTCGTCGTTCGTGCCGGTGTGCGGTCAATTGCCCCCGGCCTCGGCGGACAGGCGCTCCTCCAGGTACGCGCGCAGGACGATCGCGTGGTTGCGCTCGGTGTCCCTGGCCGCGTACAGCAGTGTGACCGGTCCGCCGCGCGCCGCCGTCAGCACCGGCCCCAGCGCCTCCGGGCGGGCGTCCAGTTCGGCGCGATAGCGATCGGCGAACTCCGCGAAGCGTGCGGGGTCGTGGCCGAACCACTTCCGCAGCCCGGCGCTGGGAGCCGCCTCAGGCAGCCACCCGACGCCCTCCAACGACGCCCGGGACACACCGCGCGGCCACAACCGGTCCACGAGGAAGTGCCGGCCCGACGGCCGCTCCCGCCCCTCCTGCGGGTGCTCGCGCGACCGCACCGCGTCGTAGACCCGCTCCACACGCACACCGTGACCAGCCATGACGCCGGTGTTCCCGCCACGGGCGCGCAGTGAACCTCACCCCAGGATCCGTTCGAGGGCCACAGCCAACCGCTCGGCGTCGTGCCGGGGTGTGCCGTCGTCGCGGCCCAGGTCGGCCAACACCAGACGGCCGCCGAAGTCGCGAACCACCCGCCGCAACGGCGCGGGGTCCTCCACCGTGCCCCGATCCGCCAACACCACGTCCACCCCGAGCTTGGGCGCGTGGTCGCGCAGCACCTCCAGGTACGTCTCGGGCCGGAACCCGTCGGTCTCACCCCGCTGCGGGGACAGGTTGAGCGCCACCACGCGCCGGGCGCGCGTGGTGACCAGAGCGTGCGCCAGATCGGGGACCAGCAGGTGCGGCAGCACGCTGGTGAACCACGACCCCGGCCCGAACACCACCCAGTCGGCCTCGCGGACCGCCTTGACCGCCTGCGGACTGGCGGGCGGCGCCTCGGGGATCAGGGAGATCGACCGCACCTGCCCGCTGGTGCTCGCGCACGCCACCTGACCGCGCACCGTGGTCGGCTCCTCGGGCCGGTCCGGGTCGGTCCCGACCACCTCGGCCGCGATGTCCAACGGCACCGACGACATCGGCAGCACCCGCCCGTGCGCGCCCAACAGCTGGCCGACCCAGTCCAGGCCCGCCACCGAGTCGCCCAGCAGCTCCCACAGCGCGACGATCAGCAGGTTGCCGACCGCGTGGCCGTGCAACTCGCCCTCGGAGCGGAACCGGTGCTGGATCACCTGGCTCCAGGTGTGCCCCCACTCGTCGTCGCCGCACAGCGCCGCCAGGGCCATCCGCAGGTCGCCGGGGGGAAGCACGCCCAGTTCGCGCCGGAGACGGCCGCTGGACCCGCCGTCGTCGGCGACCGTGACGATCGCGGTGACGTCGGTGGTCACTCTGCGCAGCGCGGACAGGGAGGCGTGCAGGCCGTGCCCCCCGCCCAGCGCGACCACGCGCGGCGGGCGCGTCCCGTCACCGTCCAGCGCCGTGCTCTTCGACATGATGACCCTGGCCTGCCCCTCGTCCCGTGTGCGGCTGGCGCACGCGACCGCGCCCGCCGGGACGGCGGGCGGGCGGTCGACCCGCGCCCAGGACCGCCGGACACCGGCCCCCTCGGGACCGGCGCCAGCGGTGACCGGGCCAATCTAAGCGAAGACACCGCTCTTGGCGATTCCGCTCACTGCGCGTACGGTGCCCGGTCCCGCACGGGCGCTACTCCCGTCCGACGTCCCGGTGCACGACGTGCACGTCCACGCCCTGGGCGCGGAGCCGCTCGCCGAACTGCTCGGCCATGGCGACACTGCGGTGCTTACCGCCCGTGCAGCCCACGGCCAGCGTCATGTAGTGCTTGCCCTCGCGCTGGTAACCGTCGATGGTCAGCTTCAGCACCTCGGAGTAGCTCTCCAGCATCTCCTTGGCGCCGTCCCGGGACAGCACGTAGTCGCGCACCGGAGCGTCCCGGCCGTTCATCGGCCGCAGGTCGGGCACCCAGTGGGGGTTGGGCAGGAAACGGCAGTCCAGCACCAGGTCGGCGTCGACCGGAAGTCCGTGCTTGAATCCGAACGAGACGACGTTGGCGCGGATACCGCCCTCGCCGTCCTCCCCGAAGAAGCCGAGCACGCGCGCCTTGAGCTGGTGCACGTTCAGCTGGGAGGTGTCGATCACCAGGTCGGCCTCGCCCCGGATCGCGCGGAGGGTCTCACGCTCGCGGGCGATGCCGTCGGTGAGCAGACCCTCGCCCTGCAGCGGATGGCGGCGGCGCACGCCCTCGAAACGGCGGACCAGCGCGTCGTCTCCCGCCTCCAGGAACAGCACCCGCGCGGTCATGTCGCGCTTGCGCAGCTCCTCGACGGTGGACAGCAGGTCCTCGGTGAAGGCGAGCGACCGCACGTCCACGACCACGGCGACCCGCGGCACCGCGCCGTGCGTGCGCCCGGCCAGCTCGATCATCGTCGGCAGCAGCCCGGGCGGCAGGTTGTCCACCACGAACCAGCCCAGATCCTCCAGCGCTCTGGCCGCCGTGCTCCGTCCCGCACCGGACATCCCGGTGACGATGACCACCTCCGGCGGCAGCTCGCCGCCCAGTTCGACCGTCATGTGTCTCCTCCCCCGTCGGTGCCTTGCTGTGCTGGCGGCCCGTCGTCCCGGCCGCCCCCTCCGGCGGGCTCACCGCTCAGGTGCGCGTGTACGGCCTCGGCCAGTTTGGGGCCGATGCCCGGGACCGCGGCGATCTCCTCCGCCGTGGCCGAGGACAGCCGCCTGACCGACCCGAACTCCTTGATCAGCGCTGTCCTACGGGTCGGCCCCAGGCCGGGCAGGTCGTCCAGTCTGCTGCCCGTGAGCGCCTTGGCCCGCTTCTGGCGGTGGTAGGCGACGGCGAAGCGGTGCGCCTCGTCGCGCACCCTCTGGAGCAGGTACAGGCCCTCGCCCGCGCGGGGCAGGATCACCGGGTCCTCGTCGTCGGGCAGCCACACCTCCTCCAGGCGCTTGGCCAGACCGCACACGGCGATGTCCTCGATCCCCAACTCCTCCAGCGCCCGGCGCGCCGCCTCGGCCTGGGGACGAGCCCCGTCGACCACCACCAGGTTAGGGGGATAGGCGAACTTCCCGGGCGGCGGGGCGTCCCCCACCGGACGGTCGCCGTGCTCGCCGCTCTCCCCCATGCGGGCGACCTCGCCCGCCTGGGCGCTCTCCTCAAGGTAGCGGGTGAAGCGGCGTTTGATCACCTCGTACATGGCGGCGACGTCGTGTTGTTCCGCGCCGCCTGTCCCGGACCCGCGAATGCTGAAGCGGCGGTACTCGGACTTGCGGGCCAGACCGTCCTCGAACACCACCATGGACGCCACCACGTGCTCGCCCTGGAGGTTGGAGACGTCGTAGCACTCGATGCGCAGCGGCGCCTCGGGCAGGTCCAGTGCCTCCTGGACCTCGTTGAGGGCCCGGCCGCGCGTGCTCAGGTCTCCGGCGCGGTGGGTCTTGTGCCGGGCCAGCGCCTCGCGGGCGTTCTTGGCGACCGTCTCCATGAGGTCCCTCTTGTCCCCGCGCCGGGGCACGCGCACGTCGACGGCCGAGCCGCGCAGCCCCGACAGCCACGAGGCGACCGCCCCGGTGTCGGCGGGAGCGTCGGAGACCAGCACCTGGCGCGGGACGGCGCCACCGGTGCCGCCGTCCTCGTCGGCCGCCTCCTGCGCGCCACCGTAGAGCTGGCCGAGAAACGTCTCCATGAGCTCGTCGGGGCCGGCGTCGGTGACCTTGTCGACCACGTACCCCCGCTGCCCCCGGATCCGGCCGCCGCGCACGTGGAAGATCTGCACGGCCGCCTCCAGCTGGTCGTCGGCCATCGCGATGACGTCGCAGTCGGTGGAGTCGGGCAGCACGACCGCCTGCTTCTCCAGGGCGGCGCGCAGGGCCCCGATGTCGTCGCGAACGCGGGCGGCGCGCTCGTACTCCATCTCCCGCGCGGCCTCGGCCATCCGCGCCTCCAGCTCGCGGATGAACCGACCGGTGTCACCGGCCAGGAACGAGCAGAAGTCCTCCACGAGCGCGCGGTGCTCCTCGGGGGTGGCCTTGCCCACGCACGGGGCGACGCACTTGCCGATGTAGCCGAGCAGGCAGGGACGACCGCTGTTGCGGGCGCCCCGGAAGACCCCGGACGAACAGGTGCGCACCGGGAAGACCCGGAGCATCAGGTCCACGGTCTCTCGGATCGCCCAGGCGTGCGAGTAGGGGCCGAAGTAGCGCACGCCGCGCCGCTTGGCGCCGCGCATCACCTGGACGCGGGGGAACTCCTCCTGGAGGGTGACCGCGAGGTAGGGGTAGCTCTTGTCGTCCCGGTACTTGACGTTGAACCGCGGGTCGTACTGCTTGATCCAGGAGTACTCCAGCTGGAGCGCCTCCACCTCGGTGCCCACGACCGTCCAGTCGACGTCGGCGGCGGTGGAGACCATCTGCTGGGTGCGCGGGTGCAGCCCGGCGAAGTCGCGGAAGTAGGAGGACAGCCGGGCGCGCAGGTTCTTGGCCTTGCCGACGTAGATGACCTGGCCCGCGGCGTCGCGGAACCGGTAGACGCCCGGGTCGCGCGGGATGGATCCGGGTGCGGGACGCAGGTGTGGAGTCGCAGCCATGCCTCCATTCTGGTCGGTTCCGAGGACATCCGGCCACCCGCGGCCCACACCGCGCCCCGTCAAACGTCTCAAGTGGATATCGGGATGTTCTAGGTTGGGCGGGTACCGACGAACTTCCCGACCCGGACGACAAGGGGGTCCACCGCCGTGTCAGCTGGCCAATGGATCGCGATCGGCGTCGCCGTCGCGGTCTCCCTGCTGCTGGTCTTCGTGATCCACTGGCTGCTCAACCACCAGCTGGGCCGGATCTGGCCGCAGGCCCGGTTCGTGGTCGCGCGGTCGACCTTCACCGCCTACGCCGCCGGCACGGTCGTGGGCGCCAACCTCGCGCTGCCGGACCGCGGCGAGGTGGAGTGGAGCATCTACCAGACCATCGACCACCTGATGGTCATCCTCATGATCGGGTCGCTGACCGGTCTGGGCATCAGCCTCGCCTACGCCGCGACCGACATGATCCTGGCACGCCTGTCGGCCTCCAACGGGGACGCCGACCGCCGCGCACGCCGCCTCCAGACCCAGGTCCGACTGCTGCGGCGGGTGGTCACCTCCGTCATCGTCGTGCTGGCGATCTCGGCGATCCTGTTCACCTTCGACGAGGTGCGCGCGCTCGGCGCCGGACTCCTGGCCTCGGCGGGCGTCATCGGCATCGTCGCCGGTGTGGCCGCCCAGTCCACCCTGGCCAACCTGTTCGCCGGCCTCCAGTTGGCCTTCAGCGACTCGCTGCGCATCGGCGACGTGGTCGTCATCGAGGGCGAGTGGGGCCGGGTGGAGGAACTGAGCCTGGTCAACGTCACCGTGAAGATCTGGGACGAGCGCCGCCTGGTCGTCCCGGTCGCCAACTTCACCACCATGGCCTCGAGAACTGGACGAAGCAGACCACCCAGATCACCGCCAAGGTCATGCTTCCGCTGGACTGGGAGGTCCCGGTCGACGCGCTGCGCGAGGAGGCCGGACGCCTGATCACCTCCAGCGAGTTCTGGGACGGCCGCAGCTGGTCCTGCCAGGTCGTGGACATCCTCGGCGACGGTCTGGTCCAGGTGCGGGTGGTCGCCACGGCCGCCGACACCAACAACCAGTGGAACATCGCGTGCCAGATGCGCGAGCACCTGGTCGGCTGGCTGGTCGAGCACTACCCCGAGTCCCTGCCGCGCAACCGCACCGAGTTCGTCACGGGCGCGGACGACGCGGACGACGCCGCCCGGTTCCCCGAGTCGGCGTTCCGCGGGGGCGCGGTCGCCCGCGAGTCCGAGAAGGCGGTCCTGGAGCACAGGGACAAGGACGCCGACGAGGGCTGACGCACACGTGCGCGGGGCCGGAACACACCACTCGGTGTTCCGGCCCCGCCCGTGTCCGACGCCGCTCAGCCCACGGACTCCGACTCCAGGATGAGGTCGGTGCCGTCGACGGTCACCGTGAAGGCCTCCAGGGGCTCGGTGGCCGGACCGACCACGGGCTCACCGGTGACCAGGTCGAACCGGCTGCCGTGGCACAGGCAGCCGATGACCTCGGTGACTTCCTGGACCGTGCAGCCGCCGTGCGTGCAGGAGGCGCTGAAGGCCCGGTAGTCGCCCTCCTCGGGCTGGGTGACGACGAGCTTGCTGTCGCTGAAGACCACGCCGCCGCCGACCGGGACGTCCGTGGTCTGGCCGACCACCTGTCCGAAGCGCGCCTCCTGGGGCCTGGGCGCCTCGCCTCCGCAGGCGGCGGCGGTGGCCGTGACGGCCGCGGCCGCCCCGGCGGTTCCGAGCAGGCGCCGCCTGCTCATCCCGCACCCGCACGTTCTCTGACCGGCCACGTCCGAACACTCCTCATCTGCACCGTTTGAGCACTACGGAGTGTAGTAGGTGGTCGGAGCGCTCCCGACCGGGGGTGGGTCCGGCCACCCGGGCGCGATCAGCTGACGTCGAGCACCACGGTCCCGGCGATCTTGTCGTAGATCCCCTGCCGGTTGGGCCAGTCCAGGATCAGAGAGTGACCACCGTCGTCAGACCGAGTTCGTCGGAGTTGAGACGCTCCGCTCGGCGTGCGAGCAAGTACAGGTGACCGGCTCGCCGGTCCATCTCCTTGACCAGGGCGAACCCCTGAGTCTCGTAGTACTTGACCAGCTCGGGGAAGAAGCATCCCCGCCGCACCCACCGTCGCCCCTGACGCGCGGCCTGGTCGACCGCCCACAGCGCGATCAGGGTTCCAGGCTTGCGCTCTCGGTACGCCGGATCAGTGACGGTCGTGAACAGGTACAGGGACTCCTCGGCCGCCTCCTCAGGTGCCCAGTCCTTCGGCGGCGCCTGGGTCATGACCGTGGTGCATCCGACGATGCGCCTTCGGCTTCATGCACCCACATGGAGCCGCTTCCAGCCTGTCCGGCGAGATCGTCGACGTTCTCACGCCATGACTCCAGCCCGCGCTGTTCCATCCAGTCACAGCGCGCGGTGATCATCAACGCGACTCCCGGAGTGTCGGCCCCGTTGGCGGGACGCATGGTGAACACGGCTGGTCCTCTCAGTGCAGGAAGGCGGTGGCGGACAGGTGCAGGCTCAACACTTCCAGGATCTTCGCGTCACGCTCTTCGACGTAGCGCCCGGGAGTCAGACGGTCGACCGCGGTGCGCAGCCCGTCAGGGTCCACCAGACCCTCATCGAGCAGCACCGAGCCCTCGGCCAGCATACGAGCGAACAGCTTGGGTGCGTAGGTGATCAGGGCGTGCTCGACGACCTCGGCGAAGCTCTCCCGCTCCACCGGGTACACGACGTCGTCGCTCATCCCCAGCGCGGCCAGGCGACGCCGCTGAAGCTGCTTCAGCTCACGCCAGGCGAACGGGAGCTGCTCGCCGAGCCCCACCATGTCCGGGTCCGCGAACGGATGCACCGGCCACAGCCCGTGCTTCAGGAGCACCGGGGCGGTCGTCTCCAACGTCAGCAACGTCATGGAGTTGATCAACGCCGGAGGAGCGATGCCATCGTCGGCGAACTCCAGCACGCTCGGAACCCGCGGGCCGACCCACGGGAGAATCTGCGCGTCGGTGATCTCGCCGAGCCCCTTGTGGGGCTCCTCCTCCTGGGTGAGGGCGGCCATCTCGTCTCCCCCGAGGCCGGTCACGACGGTGCCACGCTCGGCTGCCCACTGCTTGAGGGCGGGCACATTGGGCAGCTCACGAATGTCGCACACCATGCGTCGGTGCTTCATCGCGTCACCACCCCCTGGCGGGGCACCCGCTCGTGACCGGTCTGATAGGTGATCGGCGAGGCCGCGATCGCGTTGTCGAGCAGATCGACCGCGCCAGTCAGATCGCCGGTCCCAGTCGCGTAGTCGACCGCCCGGCGGACGGCGTCGGCGCGGGTGTGCTCCAAGGCGCCCCGGTCAGCGCGGTCGGCGTCGGTCAGCGCGGCCGGGAGGGTGAGCGCGTCCCGGATCGAGGCGAGCAGGTCGCCCATGTCGGTGTCGATCATGCGGCACCTCGCAGCAGGATCTTCACGGCCAGGGAGAGTGAGGCGAGGTCGCCGCTAGGCCAGGCCACATAGGCTCGGACGCGGGCGGCCGGGGCAGAGGGGCGGGTGTAGCGCCGGACTCAGCGTGACCGGTGTCGTGAAAACAGTACGATCTTCATGTCTGCCTGCCTCTTCAGGTAGACCGGGCCCGGGGTGTTCGCTGCACCGCCGGGCCGTTTCAATGTGGTTGGGGCCTGATCCGAACGGAAGCGGGGATCAGGTGCGCAACGCGGTAGGCGGCTTCACTGATGCGTCGCTGTTGACGTGCCCCTCAGCGCCTCGGAGAGCCGCACACGGAGTTCGGTGATGCTCGCTGCGGTAACACCGACGAGACCGTTGTCCGAGCCGGTTCGCAGGGCGCACCACCAGCCGGGGGACTTCCACACTTCCCAACCTGGGAACTCCCTGTGGAACCGGGCGACCTGGCGGTCACGGCCGTCCACCAACCGCGGCCTCGCCGGTGCCGCCGGTCCGGCTTTCTGCCGGGGTCGGTACGTCACCACGCCTCCAGTTGCCGCACGAGGTCGTCGTAGGTATCAGCGGTCAGCTCCTGCGGTCTGCCCGAGGCCAGGGTGGTGACACGCACGGCGCACCACTCGCGGGCCGACTGGTCCTCGTCCCTGGACCGCCAGAAGCGCCATCCGGGGTACGTGTGCAGCAACTGTCCCAGCTGCTGCTCACTGCCGTGGTCGCTGGGCCATGGGCCGTGCAGCGACTCCCTTTCGAGCGCTCGTGCTCGCGCCATCGTGGACCTCCCTCACTGGTAGGTGAGGGAGACGCTACGCAGAGTTCGATGGGGTTCCCAGGGACAGAGCGTCCGGGTTCACGGGTGACGTGTCAGTAACCCGGACGCTCCGTCCGGGTTACTCACTGGTGGTGCGGAACGCGGACACGAGCCCCGCCAACGGGTCGCTCATCCGTGCCTTACGCCGCCGCAGTTCTTCGGTGAGAGCAGCTCCGAACCTCTGGTGCCGGAACCACTCCGGTGACAGCGCTTGCGCCCGCGCGGCCGTCTCGATGGCGTCATCGGTCCGGCGTCGCAGAGACTGCGACTTCGCCACATCCAGCAGGTGCCGCCCGTACTGGATTGACAACAACTGCCGGGCGTCCACCTTCCCAGCAACCTTGAGCGCCTCGGCGGGCTTGCCCAGGACGGTGTAGATGTGCGCCGACTGGACGGCGAGCTGGGTCGGACCGAAGCTGATCCAGTACCGGCGCGAGTCCTGGTCCATCTGGACAGCAGCCGACCGAGCGTCTCGCAGGAACTGTCGCGCGGACGAGATCCGGTCCGCGTCCGATCGGTGAGCGTCTGATCCCGCCAGCACGGCGGCCTGCATGAGCAGCCCGCCCCATACCGCGATCCGTGCTTGGTCGCGGTCACCCATTCTCGGAGCGACGCTTTCGGCCGCACGCACCACGAGATCCTCAGCTTCGGCGTAGCGGCCCATGTGCAGCAGCACCCACGCGTAGGTGCCCGTGAAGCTCACGGGGCGGTAGGGGTCATCGCCTTGGCGGGCGGTCATGATCGCGCGTTCCACACCAGTCAGTGCGGCATCGACCTTGCCGGTGTGGACCAGCAGGGCGCTCGCGAGATCGTAGGCGTGCGCGTAGGGCGCCGCCACGTCGGCGGTGCCGTGTTCGTACTCGGCGATCCGGCAGTCTCGGAGCAGGTCGGGTACGAGTGCGGCGAGGGCTCCGAACTCTCCCGCGAAGTACGCCCCGTAGCCGCGTCGGACCGTGCGCATCAACTCCTCGGGGGAGGCCGGGCGGCCTTGGGGGCGATCGGGCAACAGGAGCTGGGGGTCGAAGATCGCGTTGCGTACGGCGATCACCGAGGAGGCGCCCACGGGGGTCAGGCGGGCACGTTTGCGGATGAGGTCACCGGGGTCGCAGTCCAGGGCTCGGGCGAGCTTGACGATGCTGGGTAGCGAGCCGACCCGGGCACCGCGTTCGAGGCGGCCCACGTAGTCGGCCGAGACGCCTGCCCGGTCGGCGAGCGCTTCTTGGGTGAGTCCGGCGTCTTCTCGGCGTTCCTTGAGCTCGGGGCCGATCCTGATAGCCTCGTCCATGACGAAGGTCCCGTCTTCGGCTGGTGAGTGTTCGCTGCCAGCCTAGGCCGGGGCCTTCCTTCCTGTCAGGGTTGTAGCGGGGCTGTGCCCGCGCTCCTCACCCGCGTAGGTACTGTGAGCGCTCCCGACCGGGGGTGGGTCCGGCCACCCGGGCGCGATCAGCTGACGTCGAGCACCACGGTCCCGGCGATCTTGTCGTGGATCCCCTGCCGGTTGGGGCGGTCCCAGGCGGCCATCCCGGCGGTGAGGACGGCCACGACCGCGACCACGATCCACAGCGGCCCGCCCGGCAGCGCGGACAGCAGCACGGGCAGCCCGAAGATCGCGGCGCGGACGAGCAGGGCCGCCGTGGGCACGGCTCCCAGGCGCCCGGCGCCGGCCACGGGCGCCACCCGCACCCCCGTCATCCGCTTGCCGAGCGTCTGCTGCCACCGGGCCAGCGCGAACGCCTCGTAGCCCGTGTACAGGACGAAAAACGTCACCGCCAGGAAGTACCCGTAACTGCGGACACCGTCGCCGGACCCGCCGAACAGGTTGCGCGCGCCCAGCCAGACCAGCGCCAGGACGAGCGCCACCAGCAGGACCGGCAGCGCCACGACCACGGCGTCGATGACGCGGGCCAGCGCCCGCGCCCTCCAGGAGGCCAACGGGTACAACCGCTCCTTTGGCCCCGGGACGGACTCGGAGGGTTCCGTCGGCCCCCGGCGGCCCGGGTACGGTCGGCCCTGAGCGTGCGCGCGCCAGTGGGGGTCCGGGGGTGGTTGGTTCATGGTGGGGTCCGGCCTCCTGGACGGGTCGCGGGAGCGCGGTTCAGAGGATCTTGGCCAGGAACTGGCCGGTGTAGGACTCGGCGACCGCCGCGACCTCCTCGGGGGTGCCCTGTGCCACCACCCGGCCACCGCCGGAGCCGCCCTCGGGCCCCATGTCGATGACGTGGTCCGCGGTCTTGATCACGTCGAGGTTGTGCTCGATCACGATCACCGTGTTGCCGGAGTCCGTCAACCGGTTGAGCACCCCCAGCAGCTTGCGGATGTCCTCGAAGTGCAGGCCGGTGGTCGGCTCGTCCAGCACGTACACCGTCCGCCCGGTCGAACGCCGCTGCAACTCGGCCGCGAGCTTGACCCGCTGGGCCTCACCGCCGGACAGGGTCGTGGCGGGCTGCCCCAGGCGCACGTATCCCAGCCCCACGTCGGTGAGGGTCTGGAGGTGGCGGCGGATGGCGTTGATCGGCTCGAAGAACTCCAGGGCCTCGGCGATGGGCAGGTCGAGCACCTCGGAGATGTTCTTGCCCTTGTAACGCACCTGGAGGGTCTCGCGGTTGTACCGGGCCCCGTGGCACACCTCGCAGGGCACGTACACGTCCGGCAGGAACTGCATCTCGATCTTGAGCGTGCCGTCGCCCGAGCACGCCTCGCACCGGCCGCCCTTGACGTTGAACGAGAACCGGCCCGGCTGGTAGCCGCGTGTCTTGGCGTCGGTGGTCTGCGCGAACAGCTTGCGGATGTGGTCGAAGACCCCGGAGTAGGTCGCCGGGTTGGAGCGCGGGGTGCGGCCGATCGGGCTCTGGTCGACGTGCACGACCTTGTCCACCTTGCCGGTGCCGTTGACCCGCAGGTGGCGGCCGGGGACGTCGCGGGCGCGTTGAGCTCCTTGGCCAGTGCCTTGTACAGGATCTCGTTGACCAGCGTGGACTTGCCCGAACCGGACACGCCCGTCACGGCGGTGAACACGCCCAGCGGGAAGGTGACGTCGATCCCGTGGAGGTTGTTCTCCCGAGCGCCGCGCACGACCAGTTCGTGGCCCCTGGTGCGGTCGCGGCGCGACTCGGGCAGCGCGATGGAGCGGCGCCCGGCCAGGTAGTCGCCGGTCATCGAGTCCGGCGAGGTGAGCAGCTCGTCCACGATGCCCGACACCACGACGTGTCCGCCGTGCTCACCCGCGCCCGGGCCGATGTCCACGACCCAGTCCGCGGCGCGGATGGTGTCCTCGTCGTGCTCGACGACGATGAGCGTGTTGCCGATGTCGCGCAGGCGCTGGAGCGTCTCCAGCAGTCGGGCGTTGTCACGCTGGTGCAGGCCGATGGACGGCTCGTCCAGGACGTACAGCACGCCCACCAGGCCCGACCCGATCTGGGTGGCCAGGCGGATGCGCTGGGCCTCGCCCCCGGAGAGGGAACCCGCGGCGCGGGCCAGGCTCAGGTAGTCGAGCCCGACGTCCAGCAGGAATCCCAGCCGCGCGTTGATCTCCTTGAGCACCTGGGCCGCGATGACCATGTCCCGGTCGGACAGTTTGAGGTCGGCCAGGAAGGCCGCGCTCTCGCTCAGCGACATCCGCGCGACCTCGGCGATGGACCTGCCGCCGACCGTCACCGCCAACACCACCGGCTTGAGACGGGTCCCCTCGCAGGTGGGGCAGGGCACGGTCCGCATGTAGCCTTCGAGCCGCTCGCGCCCCCAGTCGCTCTCGGTCTCGGCGTGCCGCCGCTTGACCCAGGGGACGACGCCCTCGAACTCGGTGTAGTACGAGCGGTTGCGCCCGTACCGGTTGCGGTAGGTGACGTGGACCTGGGTGTCGTGGCCCTCCAGGATGGCCTTGCGCACGCGCCGCGGCAGCCTCTCCCACGGGGTGTCCAGGTCGAAGCCGACGGCCTCGCCCAGGGCCGTGAGGATGCGGTCCCAGTACCCGGAGTTGGTGCCGCCGGTCCACGGGGAGATCGCCCCCTCGGCCAGCGTCCTCTCCGGGTCGGGCACCAGCAGGTCGGCGTCGACCTCCATGCGGGTGCCCAGACCGGAGCAGTCGGGGCAGGCGCCGTAGGGGGCGTTGAAGGAGAACGAACGCGGTTCGAGCTGCTCGAAGGACAGGTCGTCGTAGGGGCAGTACAGGTGCTCGGAGAAGACCTTCTCCCGATCGGGGTCGTCCTCGGGCAGGTCGACGAAGTCCAGGACGATGGTGCCGCCCGCGAGTTTGAGCGCGGTCTCCACCGAGTCGGTGAGGCGGCCCCGGGACGATGCCTTGACGCTGAGCCGGTCCACGACGACCGAGATGTCGTGCTTGTCGTAGCGGCCGAGCCCCGGCGGGTCGTCCAGACGCACGGCCGCGCCGTCGACGACGGCGCGCGTGTAGCCCTTGCTCTGCAGGTCCTTGAAGAGTTCGACGTACTCGCCCTTGCGGCCTCGCACGACCGGGGCGAGCACCTGGAAGCGGGTGCCCTCGGTCATCTCCAGGACGCGGTCCACGATCTGCTGGGGGCTCTGCCGGGCGATCTCGCGGCGGCACTCGGGGCAGTGCGGCACCCCGACGCGCGCCCACAGGAGCCTGAGGTAGTCGTACACCTCGGTGATGGTGCCGACGGTGGAGCGGGGGTTGCGGCTGGTGGACTTCTGGTCGATGGACACCGCGGGCGAGAGCCCCTCGATGAAGTCGACGTCCGGCTTGTCCATCTGCCCGAGGAACTGGCGGGCGTAGGCCGACAGGGACTCGACGTAGCGCCGCTGCCCCTCGGCGAAGATCGTGTCGAAGGCGAGCGAGGACTTGCCGGACCCGGACAGGCCGGTGAACACGATCATGGAGTCGCGCGGCAGGTCCAGCGAGACGTCCTTGAGGTTGTGCTCGCGGGCTCCCCGGACTACCAGTTGTTCGACCATCGAGTGAGACATCCTTCGGCTTGGGCGCACAGGACGTGGACCTCGTCGCGCGACGTCGGCTGACCCGTGTGTGGACTTCGCGGTCCGGTGGACGATCGATCGTCGGCGGCCACCCCGGCCCAGGAACCGGGCGCGAAGGGGGTGGGAAGGGGACGCGGACCCCGCGGTCCCTCCCGTCCGACAAGACTAACGACCGTCACCGGCGGTTTCTTCCACCTCGAAGAAGTGGTGGTGCCCGGACGGCTCCGCGCCGGGGCACCACCACTATAGACGAACAGGCGTTCGAATTCGGCGGTTCTCGGGAAACGCGTCGCGACGGCGAACGTGTCGCCGTCCACGGCGTCAGGAGCGCTCGCGCGCGTCGTCGTCCTCGACCCCCACGGACACGGCCCG
The DNA here is from genome assembly GCF_001942255.1 of Nocardiopsis sp. CNR-923. Lineage (GTDB taxonomy): Bacteria > Actinomycetota > Actinomycetes > Streptosporangiales > Streptosporangiaceae > Nocardiopsis. Next base: position 21,924 of record NZ_MKKC01000022.1, on the reverse strand, counting down.
CCGCTGGCGCTCGTCGGCCCGGGCCTTGACCAGGCTGCCGACGATGGTGATCGTCATGACACCGATGATGACGGTCAGCGAGGCTCCGATACCGATCTCGGGAGCGTGCACCCCGTTCTCGTGCAGCGCGTGCAGGATCATCTTCGCGCCGATGAAGACCATGATCGCGGACAGGCCCCAGCTGATGTAGGCCAGCTTGTCCATGAGCCCGGCCAACAGGAAGTAGAGCTGGCGCAGGCCCAGCAGCGCGAAGGCGTTGGCGGTGAAGACGATGTAGGCGTCCTGGGTGAGGCCGAAGATCGCCGGGATGGAGTCGACGGCGAAGACGAGGTCGACGACGCCGATCGCGATGATGACCAGGAGCATCGGGGTCACGTGCCGCCTGCCGTCGAGCTTCACGGTCATGTGCGCGCCGTGGTAGCCGTCGGTGACCGGCCAGAAGCGCTTGACCAGGCGCACGGCCGGGTTCTGGGTGAAGTCCTGCTGCTCCTCGTCGCCCTTCAGGTGGTCTCGAACGATCTTGTACCCGGTGTAGATGAGGAAGAGACCGAAGAGATAGAAGACCTCGCTCCAGGCGTTGATCACCTGGGCTCCGAGGACGATGAAGAAGCCGCGCATCACGAGCGCGATCACGATGCCGATGAGCAGCACCTCGTGCTGGTACTTCCGCGGAACCGCGAAAGCGCCCATGAGGAGGTAGAACACGAAGAGGTTGTCGACGCTCAGGCTCTTCTCGGTGATGAAGCCGGCGAAGTACTCGGCTCCGGCGGTCGACCCGCCGAAGTAGGTCAGGCCGAGGCCGAAGACGATGGCCAGTCCCACGTAGAAGGCCGCCCACCAGGCGGCCTGGCGGATCCCGAACTCCTGGGGACCCCTCTTCTTGCTCCAGGGGTGGTCCACGATGGCCAGGTCGATCACCAGGACGGCGACTATGGCCAGAATGGTGACGGCCCAGACCCAGAAGGGAACGTTCACGGGCGGGAACTCCTCCGGTTGGTGCGCACGGGAGCACTGCGCGCACGGCTAGCTACCGGAGGTCTCTCCCGCTCGTCCGACACCGGAACGAACCGACGGAACCGGGAACACGACCATGTGCTCCGTGATGACGGCTCCGCCGCGACAGGGATACTCCCCTCACGTGACATACGCGGGTCCCGGTGCGCACCTCAGGACACGAGGGCGAAAGCCGGGCCGCACCAAGCATGTCATCATTCGGGCACCGAGGGAAGTCGTCCCCGGAGTGGTGTTCGCCATGCCGGGGGGTGAGGAGAACACCACCCCGCGGTACGCCCGGTCCGGACATCACCAGGACGGCCCGCGGGCGGCGCTCCACCGGCGGGCCACCGCGGCGTACACACCGTCGGCCGCCGCCACCGCGTCCTCCTCCGTGGGCAGCGCCTCGGCGGCCCGCCGCGCACGCGAGCGCAACTCCTCCGCCAGATCCGGATCGTCCAGCACCCGCCCGACCTCCGCCGCCAGGCCCCTCGGGTCGTCCGGCGCGACCATGCGCACCGTCCCGCCGTACAGGTCGGGGATGCCGCCGACCCGGGTGGCCACGACCGGTAGACCGGCGCGCAGCGCCTCCATGATCACCAGCGACGGTCCCTCCCACCGGCTGGGCAGGCAGAACAGGTCCGCCGCCGCCAACAGGTCCGCCACGTCCGTCCGGTGCCCCAGCATGCGCACGTCCGCCTTGAGTTCGGCCGCCGTGTCGTGCAGCGCACCCCACAACGGTCCGTCCCCCGCGATCGCCACCACCGGCTCGGGACGCCGGTCGGCGATCGAGGGGGCCGCGGCCAACAGCGTGTCCAAGCCCTTCTGCCCGACCAGGCGCCCGATGGTCAGCACGAGCGGACGCTCGGGGCGCACCGCCAGATCGGCCCGCGTCGCCTCACGACCGATGAGCGGCTCCCCCACCGGGGGCGCCGACACCACCGCCATCCGGGCCCGGCGAGCCCCGGCCGCGCGCAGCCGCCGCACCAGGTCGCCCGACACGCCCAACGCCACGTCCGCCCGCCGAGCCACGATCCGCTCCAGCACCGGGTAGGCGGCGGACAGCGGCCCGCCCACCGACGGCGGCGCGTTGTGCGCGGTCACCACCAGCGGCGACACCCCCGCCAGCGCGCACAGCGCCCCGGCCCGCATCCCGTGCGCGTGGACGACGTCCGCGCCGGCGACCAGCGGCCCCAGTCGCAGGACCACCGCCGGGTCGCCCACCGACGGGGCAGCCCCGATCGGCACCGGAGCGAACCGCAGCCCCGCCTCCGTGAACCCGAACGCGCGGTCGGCCGAGGCCGGACCGACCACCACCACCCGATGGCCGCGCTCCCGCAGCCCCTCGGCCAACGACCGCACGTGTCGCCCGACCCCTCCGGTGCTGGTCCCCACGACCAGCGCGATCCTGCGGCTCACCGCTTCGCCCTCCTGCCTTCGAGTACGCTCCGGGCGCGGGAGGCCACCGCCCGCGGCGCGGACGGGTCCACCAACGCCGTCACGAGCACGAACACCGCCAACCCCGCCGCCCCCGCCACCGCCGCGGAGCCCGCCGCCCGCCACGCGTCCGCGGCGGGCAGCACCGCCGCGACGGTGCGGCCGACGGCCCCACCCGGCGACACCCCCCAGCGACGACGCGACCAACGACCGTCCCACCCCCGCCAGCGCGGCGCTCCCGTGCGCGCGCGAGGACCCCGCGCACAGCAGACCCGCGGCGACGGCGAGCCCGACCGTGACCGCCGCGCCCAGCGCCGCGATCGTCCACGGCGGCGGCACCGCCCACACCAGGACGGTCGCGCCCGCCGCCACCACACCCCACCCGGCGACCTGCGCCGCGGCCGCCCGACGGCGTGGTGCGAGGCGTACAGCGCCCTGCCCAGGAGGGCCACCAACCCGAACGCCACCACACCCGGCGCGTAGGCGAGCAGCGCCCGCTCCAACGCCAGCGACTCCTCCTGGGAGAAGACCGCGGCCACCGGAGCCGAGGCCGCCGCCAGCGCGGCGGCCGCACCCGCCGTGGCCACCACCGTGGCCCGGGCCGCACCCGAGACCAGGGCGGCGAAACCCCGGTGGTCCTGCTCGGCGTGCGCCACCGCCAACGCCGTGAACGCACTGGTGGCGATCGGCACGGCGAGCACCCCGTAGCAGGGTGAACAGGGCCCAGGCGTAGGTGTGCAGCACGGCCGCGCCCCCACCACCGCCCCGGTTGGCCAGCGCCACGAACAGCAGCAGGCACACCTGCATGCCCACGAGCGGCAGCAGCGAGGCGGCGGCCAGCGCGCGGACCCGCTCCCCCACACCGGGCGGGAAGGTCAGCCGCGGTCTCGGGCGCAGTCCCAGCCGCCGCATGGGGCCCACAACGGTCAGGAACAGCGCGACCACACCGGCGGTGGTGCCCAGCGAGAGCGTGAGTTCGGCCCCGGCCGGCAGCGCCCCGACGTCCTGACGGTGCCCCGCCCCCCGCGGAACGAACGCGAGGTAGGCGGCGATCACCACGAGACTGGACGCGAGAGGGGCCAGGGCGGGGGCGAGGAAACGGCGGTGCGCCTGGAGGACCCCGTACAGGACCGCCGCCAGCCCGTAGAAGACGATCTGGGGGGCGAACACGACGAGCATGCGCGCGGCGAGGGCGAGCAGATCGGCGCGGTCGCATCCGGCCGCCGGACCCAGCATGACCGCGGTCACGGGCACAGCCCCGACCGCGAGCAGGGCCGACAGGGGAACGGCCACCAGAAGGACCCACGTGAGCAGCGCCGAGACGGTGGCGCGCACCCGGTCGCGGTCGCCGCGCCCGACTGCCGAGGCCAACACCGGCACCACCATCGCGGTCAATGTTCCGCCGATGGCGATCTCGAACAGCACCGCCGGCACCTGGTTCGCGGTGACGTAGGCCGTGCCCAGGCAGGTGTCCCCCACCGTCTGGGAGAACACCACCGTGCGACCGAACCCCGTCAGCCGTGCTCCGACGGTGGCCAACGCGATGACCGCCGCCGCAGTGCCGACGCCGCGCGTCACCCCGCTGCCGAGGACGGCGCGAGGCACCGTGGTCCCCTCACACGCACCTGCCCCACCGGTCGAGGCGACGCAGTGCGGGCACGCGGTCGATGACCTGGGAGAAGCTCATGCGCTCACTGGCCAGGGTCAGCGCCAGCGCCCCGCCGAGCATCGCCAGTCGCACGGACCGGGGCGCACGTGCCGCGGCCGCCACCCCCAGGGCCGCGCCGAGCGCGTTGCGCCCGCGTCACCGAGCATGGAGCGTTCGGCCAGGTCGTCGCGGAGCAGCGCGGCCGACGCGCCCACCACCGGACCGACCAGGGGCGCGGCCGGGGAGGCCAGCGCCGGGGCGGCGGTCAGCAGGGCGAGCTTGGCCGCCCGCCCCGGGCGCAGGTCGAACAGGTTCACCAGGTTGGCGCTCGCCGCGATCAGCGCCCCGTCCAACAGCGTCTGGGCCGCCGACCGGCGTAGCAGGGCAGCCGCGGCCACACCGGTGGCGCCGATGCCGACCATCTTCACCAGACCGGTCGTCACCCTACCGTGCGCGAGCGCGCCCAGATGGCCGCGCAGACCGCGCGCGGCGGGCGACCCGGACAGGTCGTCGTAGGCGCCGAACAGGGCCGCCCCCGCGGCGGCCAAGGCACAGGCGGCGCGCACGCGGGGAGTCAGTCCGGGCGTGAGCAGGCTGGCGGCGCACACCCCTGAGGCCAGGGCGGGCCCCTCCTGCAGGGTGACCGGACGGCCCCGGAAATTGGTCCGCCGCCACGCGCTCGGGGTGTCCGGTGTCGCGCCGGGCTCGGGCTCGACCGCGCCACCGGAGGCGGACGGGGCGCGGCCGTCCGGTCCCGGTCGGGTGAGCAGCCGGTAGGTTGTCCGCGCGGCCACCGCTGCCACGGCCGCGCCGACCAGCCCCTGAAGCAGTGCGCGTCCGGCCCCGGCACGGGGCGCGGCGACACCCACCGGGCTCACTCCTCGCCCCTGGTGGCCCGTCGGACGTCGTGTTCCGTCCCGTCACCGTCCTCGCCGCCACCGGCGTCCCCCTCGTCTCCGTCACCGGCGTACCTCGGGCCCGGAAGAGGATCGGGAACCACGCCCACGACGCCCTCTCCCACCCCGTAGGCGGCTCCGGGCCCGCCCAGGCTCGCGGCCAGCGCGAGAACCGCGATGACGTCGCCCATCGGTCGGCCCACCAGGTCGACGGTGGTGTAGGCGGGTTCCTGGGCCCGGGCACGGGCGACCAGTCCCCCGGGCCCGGCCGAGGAGACCTCACCCGCGAGCACGGTCGGACCGACCTCCGTACGTAGCGCCGACACCAGCGTGGTCAACACGGCGTGGGCCGTCTCGGTGTCCCCCTCCGAGCCGAACGCCGGCGCGACCACGATCACCGCGTCGGCGGCCTCGGCCGGTTCGCCCTGGAGCGCGACCAACCCGCCCTCGGCGAAGGCGGCCAGCACGGCGGCGGCCGCGCGGTCGTCCGCGTGCTCCTCGTCCTTGCGCCCGTCGCCGGTTTCCCTGTCGCCGACCACCGTGTCACCCGTGCGCGCGTCGCCAGCGCTCCTGACATGGGCCAGCGCCCGACCGAGCTCGGCTCCCACCCGCTCGTGCGCGTTCCCCGTGAGGCGGTCGGGGTCGCGCGCGACCTGGAACGCGAGTTCGCCGACGAACGTCGCGTTGTCCCCGTCCACCAACTCCGGAGTGAGGTCCACCCGGCCCACGACCTCGCCGTCGGCCTCCTCCACCCGGTCGGCCAGGGCCGTGACCACGCCGACGTCGGCTCCGGGGGCGGCGACCATGACCACGCCCACTCCGTCGAGCCGACGGTCGAGCACCTCCTCGGACAGGGCGTCGGCGAACGTGTCGGCCCCGGCGCCGACGCGGGCGGCCGCGTCCCGTTCCGTGCGCAGTCGCTCGCTCTGCCCGCGCAGGTCGGCGGTCTCCGACTGGAGGGTGTTGAGCAGGGGGTCCTGGAGCATGGTGGTCCCCAGGACGAGTCCCACCGTCAGCGCCAGGAACACCGCGACGATGGACACCAGGTGGTAGCGGAAGTCGATCACGTGAGCAGCCCTGCCATCCAGTAGGAGAACGCGTCCCAGCGCGCGGCGAGGAAGGTGAGGTAGACCTGGCCGGCCGGGGAGCTGTAGGCGGCGACGACGATGGTGAGGAGGCAGGCGGCGACCAGGGCCAGCAGGGCCCAGGGCGAGATGCGCGAACGGTGGAGGCGGCTGACGCCCTTGGCGTCCACGAGCTTGCCGCCCACGCGCAGACGGGTCAGGAAGGTGCTGGCCATCCCCGAACGCCCCTTGTCGAGGAACTCCTCCAGGGTGGCGTGGGTGCCGACCGCCACGATGAGCGCGGCGCCCGCCCCGTCGGCGAGCATCATCGCGACGTCCTCGCTGGTGCCGGTGGCGGGGAAGACCACCGCGGTGTAACCGAGGTCGGTGAGGCGGGACAGGCCCGGCGCCCGGCCGTCGCGGTAGGCGTGCACGACCAGTTCCGCGCCGCTGCTCAGCGCCTGGTCGGAGACCGAGTCGAAGTCGCCGACGATGATGTCGGGCCGGTACCCGGCCTCCATGACCGCGTCGGCTCCCCCGTCGACCGCGATGATCACCGGTCGGAACTCGCGGATGTAGGGGCGCAGGGCCGCGATGTCCTCGCGGTAGTGGTAGCCGCGGACGACGATGAGGGCGTGGCGGCCGTCGACGTCGGTGGCGATGGCGGGGATGCCGACGCCGTCCAACAGGAGTTCGCGCTCGTGCTGGAGGTAGGCCATGGTGTTGGCCGCGAACGCCTCCAACTGGGTGGCGAGCCCGGCGCGCGCGTCGGCCATCGCCGCCTCGACGGTTCCGGCGTCCTGCGGGACGCCGCGCGCGACCACCTCCTCGCCCCGGTAGAGGGCGGCGCCCTCCAGACGCAGTCGTTCGCCCTCGCGGATCCGGGTGAACACCTCGGGGTCGACGTCGTCCACCAGGGGGATCCCAGCCGCGACGATCATCTCCGGACCCTGGTTGGGGTAGCGGCCGCTGATGCTGGGCGCGACGTTGAGCACCGCCGAGACACCGCACCCGACGAGCGCCTCGGCGCTGACCCGGTCGAGGTCGACGTGGTCGATGACGGCGATGTCGCCGGGGTGGAGCCGTTTGGTCAGGTTCTTGGTGCGACGGTCAGAACGGACGGGCGCGACCAGCCCGCTGGGCGCGTCCCCCCGGGAGCGGCGCAACCGCAGGACTGTGGCACTGAGCGCATCCGATACCTTCATCGCTCGCATACTGTCAGAACTCACTTACTCGGAGTCATAACAGCTGTTCGATCGGCGTGTTCTCCCCGTCATAACGCCACCAGCGCCCGCCGCACAACGCCAAGGGCCCCAGCGACGGAAAGCGTCCGCCGACCGGGGTCGCGGCCGCCTCAGGCCGCCGGGTAGGCGCGCTCCCGATCGGCGTTGGTCAACAGTTCCTCCGCGTGCGCCCGACCCAGCTCGGAGTCCTCCAACCCGGCGAGCATGCGCGACAGCTCACGCACACGCCCCACCCGGTCCAGACACACCACGCCGCTCTCGGTGACCAACCCGTCCGTGGACTTCTCCACCACCAGGTGGGCGTCGGCGAACGCCGCCACCTGCGGCAGGTGCGTGACCACGATGACCTGTGCACTCCGCGCCAGGCGGGCCAGACGGCGGCCGATCTCCACCGCGGCCTTGCCGCCCACACCCGCGTCGACCTCGTCGAAGACGAACGTCGGCACCGGATCGGCGCCGGCGAAGACCACCTCGATCGCCAGCATCACACGCGAGAGCTCACCCCCGGAGGCGCCCTTGTGCAGCGGCAGCGGCGGCGAACTCGGATGCGGGGCCAACAGGAGCTCCACGTCGTCGCGCCCGTGCGGGCCGAACTCCGCACCCGTCTGGATCCGCACGCTCACCCGCGCGTGCGGCATGGCCAGCGCGGTCAGCTCCTCGGTGACGGCCGCGCCGAACCGTTCGGCGGCCCGTCCACGGATCCGGGTCAGCTCCGTGGCCGACTCCTCCAACCGGCCGTGCAGCTCGTCGCGCTCGGCACTCAGGGCATCGATCCGTTCGTCGTCGCCGTCCAGCTCGCCGAGCCGCTTGGCCGCGTCCTCCGCCCAGGCCAGCACGTCGTCGGCGGTCTCACCGTACTTGCGGGAGAGCTGGGTGAGCAGCGCGCGCCGCTCCTGCACCGCCGCCAACCGGGCCGGGTCCGCGTCCACGGACTCGCCGTAGGACGCCAGCTCCGTCGCCGCGTCCGTGATGATGTAGGACGCCTCGTCCAGGCGGTCGCCGATCGTGCCCAGACGGGCGTCGTGCTCACGCACCGACGTCACCGCCTGCCGCGCCGCCGAGAGCAACCCCACCACGTCGACCTCCACGTCGGAAGCCGGATCCCCCGCCAGGGCCTCGTGCGCCGTCGTGGCCGCCACCCGCAGACTGTCGGCGTGCGCCAACCGGCTCTCCTCCGCGAGCAGCTCGGCGTCCTCGCCGGGCTGCGGCTGCGCGGCCTCGATCTCCTCCACGCCGAACCGCAGAAGATCGGCCTCCTGGGCCCGCTCACGGGCCCGCCTGACGATCTCCTCCAGTTCCACCGACAGCTCGCGATGGCGACGGTAGGCCGCCGCGTACCGCTTGAGCTCCCGCGCCAGCTCCGGCCCGGCGAACCGGTCCAGGGACGAGCGCTGGCGCTCGGCGCGCAACAGGCGCTGCTGGTCGGACTGGCCGTGCACCGCGACCAGGTCGTCGGCCAGGTAGGCGAGCAGGCTCACCGGGGCCGAACGGCCGCCCAACGTCGCGCGGGAGCGCCCCTCCGCAGACACCGCTCGGGTGAGGATGAGCACGTCGTCGTCGATGTCACCGCCGGCCTCCAGGACCCGGGTGGCGACCCGACCGTCCCCGGGGACCGTCAAGCGGCCCTCGACGACCGCCCGGGGAGCCCCGGGGCGCACCCGCTGAGGATCGGCCCGACCACCGAAGAGCAGCCCGAGCCCGGTGACGACCATGGTCTTTCCCGCACCGGTCTCGCCCGTCACGACGGTGAGTCCCGGTGACAACTCCAGAACGGCGTCCTCAATGACCCCGAGTCCCTGGATGCGGACTTCCTCGAGCACCGAACCCTCTCCTGATAGTTGACGCCTGTGCCTAGCGCGCGTCGCACGCGCGTGCGCGGCGCGCCAGGAACCCCGTCCTGGTCAGCGGCCGCGCTCGACCCGCCCGCGCCAGCCCGCGACCGGCAGCCCGAACTTGGCCACCAGCCGGTCGGTGAACGGCGCCCGGTGCAACCGGGCCAGCCGAACCGGCGTGTCCGCACGAGTGATCTCGATACGCGCCCCGGCGGGCAATTCGACCATACGCCGTCCATCACACCAGAGCACGCCCGGTGCCGTGTCAGGGAGCACCTCCAACGCCACGGTGGCGCCGGGCCCCACCACCAGCGGGCGGGCGAACAGGGCGTGCGCGCTCAGCGGCACGACGAGCATCGCCTCGACGTCCGGCCACACCACCGGCCCACCCGCGGAGAACGCGTGCGCGGTGGACCCGGTGGGGGTCGCGACCACCACGCCGTCACAGGTCCAGCGGGACAGCGGGCGGCCGTCGATCTCCAGGACCGCCTCCAGGATGCGGCGGGCCTCGCCCTTTTCCAGGGTGGCCTCGTTCAGCGCCCAGGTCCGGACCGGGGGCGCATCGTCACCGCGGCCGCCGTTGAGGACCGCGACGTCGAGGGTCATCCGCTCCTCGACGTCGTAGTCGCGCCGGACCACACTGCGCACCGTCGCGCCCAGGTCCTCGCGTTCGGCCTCCGCCAGGAAGCGACGTGGCCCAGGTTCACACCGAGCAGGGGCGCACCGGCCGGGCGCGCGATCTCCGCGGCCCGCAGCAGCGTGCCGTCGCCGCCGAGCACCATGACCAGTTCGACGCCCTCGGCCGCATCCGCGGTCCCGACGGCCTCCACCGGGCCCAGGGCGCAGCCCTCGGCCACCAGCTCCTCGACCTCACCCTTGAGCATGCGCACGGTCAGCCCTGCCCTGGTGAGGCTCTGATGGACCAGATGGGCACTGCGCACCGCCGCGGGCCGACCGGTGTGCGCCAGCAGCAGGACACTGCGTCCACTGGTCATCGCCGTCCCCTTACGTTGGCTCCCCGGCGGGGAGTCGGATGCGGGCCGGGAGCGTTCGCTGACCCGGCCGGGTCACGTTACCGGACACCGAGGACACGGTGCCACGCCATTCAGCGGGGCCCCTCCTCGATCGCCCGAGCCAACCGCTCGGGGTCCAACGGCGGCGCGCCCGTACGCATCCACAGGAAGTACTCGACGTTTCCGGAGGGCCCGGGCAACGGGCTGGCGGTGACGTCGACGGTGCCCAGTCCCAGGCCGAACGCGTGCTCGGCGACGTGGGTGACCGCTTCGGCGCGCAACTCGGGCTCGCGGACCACGCCACCGGCGCCGACACGGTCCTTGCCGACCTCGAACTGGGGTTTGACCATGAGCACGAAGTCGGCTTCCGGAGCGGCGCAGTCGCGCAGCGGCTCCAGGACCAGGGTCAGGGAGATGAACGACAGGTCGCCCACGACCAGGTCGGGACGCGGCTCACCGATCCGTTCGGCGGTGAGCTCGCGGACGTTCACCCGCTCCATGACGCGAACGCGCTCGTTGCTGCGCAGGGACCAGGCGAGCTGGCCGTATCCGACGTCGACCGCGGTGACGTGCGCGCCTCACGGCGCAACAGCACGTCGGTGAACCCCCCGGTGGAGGCGCCCGCGTCCAGGGCACGACGGCCGGAGACGTCCAGATCGAACGAGTCCAGGGCACCGATGAGCTTGTGGGCGCCCCGGGAGACGTAGGGCGGTTCCTCCGACGGGGTGCGCACGACGATGGGCTGGTCGGTGCCGACCTGGGTGGCGGCCTTGGAGGCCACCATCCCGGCGACCCGGACGTACCCGCCCTCGATGATCTCGGCGGCGTGGCCGCGGGAGCGTGCGTGGCCGCGGCGGACGAGTTCCGCGTCGAGGCGACTGCGTTTTGCCATGGTTACCTAGGATACCGGGGGTCGTCGGGGGTGTCGGCGCCCTGGTCGAGCGCGCCGAGCACGGCGGACAGCTCCTGTTGCAGATCGTCGAGGATCCCGACGTGCTCGGCGGTGGGCAGGGCGTCCAACTCCGCCAGTCGCTCCCGCGTGCTGACGAGGGTCCGTTCGGCCAGTGCGGCGGCCCGCTCCGTCGAGTCCATGACTCTCCCGTGCTCGTCGACTCTCCCGTGCCTGCGCGAAGACTACTTCTTCGCGGCGCCCCTGGCCTTGGTCGTGCGCTTGCCCGTGGACCGCGAGCGGGTGGACTTGGCAGCGGCGGGCTTGGCCGCGCCCTTGGCCGTGGACCGGCCCCTGACGCGGGCGGCCGCCGACTCATCGGCCCGGGTCTCGGCGTCGCCGACCGGCTCCGAGCCGCGGTCGGAGGCCTCCGACGCGACGTCCGGCGCGGCGGTGTCCGTGTCCGGCTCCGCGGCGCCGCTGTCCGAGCGCTCCCGTGCGCGCTCATCAGCCGTGTCGGCGCCGGCGATCGCGTCGGCGGGCTCACCGGCCGGGTCCGCGGCGGGCGCGCTCCTGGCAGGCTCCGGCTCGGCCGCGTCGGCGTCCGCGGCCCGCGCTGGCCGCGTGCGGCCAGGCGGCGTTCGAGTTCGGCGACACGGCGCACGAGACGGTCGTGCTCACCGCGCGGGACGACGTCCATCCGCTCCAACTGGCGCTCGACCTCGGACCGCACCAGGGTGGCGATCGCGGCACGATTGGCCTGACTGGTCTCGATGAGCTCTCCGGCCAGGGCCTGGATGTTCTGGCCGACCCTCGGCGGCAACGCCTCGTCGCGGGGCTGCTCGGACGCGGCCGGGCCGTTCGCCCTCAGCAGTGTCTTGGCCGCGGCGACGGCCTCCCTGCGCGACAGTTCGGTGAGGCCACTGGCGGCATGGAGATAGGTGCGTACCGCGTCGACGACCATGTTTCACGTGCTCCTTGATGGGACCGCGGGAGGAAGGGCTGAGCGGGGGACGGGGATCGCACGAGGCGGGGGAGCCGCTGCGCGACGGGGGAGATACGGGACCAACGCTACCGGGGCACGGGCGCCGATGGCACGGGAACTCGGGAGGTGGCACCGATCGTCGCGCTCAGAACGCGAAGATCCCGCCCCGCGCCGGATAGGGCATGATATGGGGATGAGCAGCATCGAGGCGTGCCTGGCCGGCATCAGCAGGGTGAACGAGCGCATCCTCGCCCAACCCGAGTCCGAACGCCGCAAGCACATCCGCGAGCGCTCCGTGAGCGTCGTGGTCCCGGACCTGGCCACCGTCTTCGACATGCGGCTGACCCCGGGCGGGCTCGTGGACGTCACCCACCGCCCCGCGGACCGGGCCGCTCCCTCCCCGCAGGTGCGGGTGACCGTGGACAGCGCCGACCTCGTGGAGCTGGCCGAGGACCGGATGGACTACGCGCGGGCCCTGCTCACCCGCCGGGTGAGGGTGGACGCCAGCGTGGGCGACCTGCTCCGGATGCGCCGCCTGATCTGACCGTTCCCCTCCCCACCGCCGCCGGCAGCCTCGCGAGTTCGGCTCGGCCGCGCGAAAGGCCCTGGCGGCCCCGGAGCGGCCCGGAAGCCGCGCCCAGGCGCAGTCGGTGCCCGCACCCGGGAGCGGGGCGCGGCGGCCACACCGCCGTGAGCGCGGTGATCGCACACGACGCCACGGCGGCCGAGTCCCGGTGCGCGCGGGTGGGGCCGGCCAGAGGGGCACTCCGGGCACGCGTCGCACCCGGGGGCCGCGGGTACCTTTCTGGGATGCCACGCCAACCTCTCGCACTGGCTCCCTTCCGCGGTCTGCGGTACACGGCTCTGGACGTCGGGAAGATCCTCGACTCGCCCGAGCACGACTTCGCCCGCCTGCTCGCCCCGCCCTACGACATACCGGGACCCGAGGAGGCCCGGGCGCTGCTGCGATCCGACCCGCACAACGCGACGCACATCACCCGCCCCTACCAGCTCAACATCACCATGCCGGGCGACCGCCCGGGAACACCGGCACGGTCCGTCTACGAGAGCGCCGCCGCGCATCTGCGCGCCTGGATCGGCGACGGCGTCCTGGCCCTGGACCCCGACCCCGCCCTGTACGTCTACGAACAGGTGACCGCGGCGGGAACCCGGCAGCGGGGCGTCATCGGCGCGCTGGAGCTGCCCTCCGCCTCGACGTCGGGACCGGTGCGTCCGCACGAGGAGGTGGGCCGCGCGCCGGTCCTGGACCGGGTCCGGCTGATGGCGCGGACCCACGCCAACCTGGAACCGATCTTCCTGCTGTACCCGGGCGCGGACGGCGCCACGACCCGGATCACCGAGGCCGCCGAGGAACGCGGCAGGCTCCTGGTCGACACCCGCACCGCCGACGGGACCCGCCACCGGCTCTGGTCGCTGACCGACCCTTCGATTCACGCGCAGATCGCATCCGACCTGGCGCGGCGCAGCGCGCTGATCGCGGACGGGCACCACCGGTACGCCGCCTACCAGCGCATGCACGAGCACAGTGACGAGCCGGGGTGGTCGCACGGGCTCGCCTACCTGGTGGACAGCGACGCCCATCCGCCGACGCTGGGCGCCATCCACCGCGTCGTCCCGGGGCTGACCACGAGGGAGGCGGCCGAGGCCGTGCGCTCGGTCGCCCGTGTCGAACGGGTACCGGGCGGCTCCCTCGCCGACGCCGAAATGGCCCTGTGGAAGGCCGAGCATCCCGCGCTCCTGCTGGCCGGGCCCGAAGGCGACCACCACCTGGTGCACGACGTCGACCAGGCCCGCCTGGCCGAGGCCGCCGCCACCCACTCCGAGGCCTATCGCGAACTGCCGACCGCCGCGCTGCACCACGTTCTCCTCCCCCTGTGGAACCGGTCGGACCGCGACGTGCGCATGGTGCACGACGAGGCCGCAGAGGCGGTCGAGGTCGCCCGTCGGGAAGGCGGTACCGCCGTCATCGTGCCCCCGCTCCGGGTGGAACAGGTGTACGCCGTCGCCGAGCGCGGGGATCTGACCCCCCGTAAGTCCACGTCGTTCGGGCCCAAACCGCGCACCGGTCTCGTCATGCGCGTCCTCCCCTGACGGCGGGTCCGTCCGGTGACCGGCGACCGGACGGGCGCGTCCCCACGGCCGGTCCAGGCGTGGCCGCCCGGGGAGCCGCGGGTCTCCCCGGCCGCGCTCCGGCCCGTGGCCCGCCCGGTGACGGGCGAACCGACCGCACGGCGCGGACCGCGTAGACCACGGTGACCGCGAGCGCGGCGACCACCAGCAGGGTCGCGCCGGTGGGGACGACGTAGAAGGTCTGCTCCCATGTGAGGCGGCGGTTGCCGCTGAGCAGGCCCAGGAGCCGGTTCGGAAACCCGGCGGCGAGGATCACGACGAGGCCGGGCAACAGACGCACGACAGTCCGCCACCAGGGGCGCCGACGGGCGGCCTCGACCCACGCCCCGGCCCGCCGCACACCCCGGAAGGCGAGGTACCCGGCCAGTCCCATGAGAGTGACCAGGACCAGATCGACCGCCAGCAGCACCGCACTCATCGGAGCGCTCGGCTCCGAGCCCTCGGCGAGCGCGACCAGCCCCGACAGCAGCGCGTAGGCGTCGGAAACGCCCAGCCCGGTGTTGGCCATCACCGCGATCCCGTGCCCGCTCTCGGGCAGCAGCGCCTGGTGGGCCGTGTAGGTGAACTGGATGCCGCCGTGCGCGACCATCGGCGCGCCCGACGGTGTTTCCCGGGTGTTCCAGCCCAGAGCCGCGCTCTCGCCCAACCCGTCCTGGTCGAGCGGCGTGTGCGTGGTGTCGATGCCCTCCTCCGACAGGCGCGTGCGCCGTTGGCGCCCGCCCCGCCGTTGTTCTGCGCGATGAGCCATCGGGCCATGTCGGCGGCGGTGGTGACCATGCCGCTCGAACCGTTGAGGTAGCTCTCCGGCTCCACGATGGGGACCGCCCGCCCCAGCGCGACGATGTGTCCCCGTGCCACACCCGCCGCGAAGACCCGCTCGGCGCTGTCGACGGTGACCGTGCCGTCCATGCCCAGGGGCGTGAATGTGCGCTCGTCCAGGAACTCCGCGAACGGGCGACCGCTGACCACCTCCACCAGACGCGCCGCCACCTGGTAGTTCGGATTGTGATAGTGCTCCTCGGCGCCCGGGGCCGCGGCCAGCCCGGCATCGGCCGAACGCGCGACCGCGCCTGCCAGGTCGGCGGAGACCGGCGCGGCCTTCTCATCGAACGTGGAGTCGGCCATCCCGGAGGTGTGGGTCAACAGCTGGCGGACCGTGATGTCGTCCGAGCGGGGGTCGGCCGTGGTGAACTCCGGCAGGTGCTCCACCACCGGGTCGTCGAGCGCGACCTCGCCGTCCTCGACGAGCTGCATCACCGCCAGCGCGGTGAAGGACTTGCTGACCGAAGCCACACCCATGGGGGTGTCGGCGGTCATCGGCTCGCCCCGGGAGTCGGTGCCGTACCCCGCCGTGCGCACCACCTCGGTCCCCCGGGTGACGGCGACGGCGGCCCCGGGCAGGGGCGCGGAGGCCAGGTAGCCGTGAACGTAGGTGTCCACCGCCTCGGAAGTCAGCGGCCCCGAGACCGGGCGCCCGGCGTCGGCTGAGGCGGGAACGGCGCTGAGGAGTACGAGGCCGACGCAGAGGAGACTCGGTGACATGGCCCTTGTTGGAAACATGGTCCCCATCGTGTCCCGCCGAACCCGACGCGCGCGAGGATGCCGACCACACGAACACCCTGCGGCCGACCGCACCCCGGGACGTGCCGGCGGCCCCACCCGCGACCTGGCCGGGGCCGTCCCCGCCGTGCGGGCGAACCCGTACGTCCTCAGGCACGTTCGGACCGCCGTCCGAACCGGCCCGCCGCCGTGCGGCCCCCGTGCGGTTCCAGCCGCCCTGGAGGAGCACACAGCGGAGCTGGGGCGTGGTTCCCCCGGCGGCGGGCCGCGGCGTCGGCCGCGCTGGGACACGCGCGAACGGCGACGGGCCACGCGGGGAAGGCGCCCACATGCCCGCGATCCCCGACACGGCGGACGGGCTCCGCCAGTGATCGGCCCGCCCGGGCCATGGATGCGACCGAGGGCACACCCGAGGTGGGAAGTCGCACCCGCCACCGCGGCCATAGCCTGGACGCGTCCCCTCCCGCCGCCCGGAACGGATGTCCCGCCATGTCCCTGCTCGCCGCCGACCGCCCGCTCTCGGAGCTGCACGACGCGATGCTCCTCGACCTCGACGGCGTGGTCTACATCGGCCCACGAGCGGTGCCGAGCGCAGCGGAGGCGGTGGGCAAGGCCCGCGCGGCGGGCGCGCGGGTGGCGTTCGTGACCAACAACGCCGGGCGCACGCCCGCCCGCATCGCCGAGCACCTGGCCGAACTCGGGGTGGCCGCCGCTCCCGAGGACGTGGTGACCTCGGCCGAAGCCGCCGCGCGTGTGGTGTGTGACCGGTTTCCGGCGGGCTCGGACGTCCTCGTGGTGGGAGACACCGGGCTGCGCCAGGCGGTACGGCGCATGGGGTTGCGACCGGTGACCGTGGCGACGGAGTCGGTGGTGGCCGTGGTGCAGGGGTACTCGCGCACCATGAGCCGCGACCTGATCGAACAGGGTGCCCTCGCGGTCGCCCGGGGCGCGTTGTACGTGGCGAGCAACGCCGACGCCACCGCCCCCAACGAGTGGGGGATCACTCCGGCCAACGGGGCGTTCGTGCGGGTGATCGTTCACGCGACCGGAGTCGAGCCGATTGTGGCGGGCAAGCCCATGCGTCCTCTGCACGAGGAGGGGATCCTGCGCACCGGCGCCGAGAGACCGCTGATCGTCGGCGATCGACTGGACACCGATATCGAGGGCGCCAGCGCCCACGGGGCCGCCGGGATGCTCGTACTGTCGGGGGTCGCCACGCCGCTCGACGCGTTGTGCGCACCAGCGCACCAACGCCCGAACTACCTTGCCTGGGACGTGTCGGGCATCAACACGGCGCACCCGGCCGTGCTCAGGCAGGGGACACGGTCCCGTTGCGAGGGGTGGACGGCCACGACCGAGGACGGCGTCTTCGGTCTGGATGGGGACGGCGACCGGCTGGACGGCCTGCGGGCGCTGTGCGCGGCGGCGTGGTCGGACCCCACGGCGGACCCGACCGGCCCGTCCGCACGCCGGGCGCTGGCCCGCCTGGGCTGGTGACCCGTTGACTCCCTCCCGAGCCTGAGGGATCCGGGACTCCGACCGTCCCGGGCGGGGCGGCCGCGCCGCGCGCCCGGCGGCGCCAGCCTGTTCCCACCTCACCGCTCCTGCCCCTTCCGCTCCGCCGTGCTCGGTCCCACCGGCCCCGCGGCGCCCGCCTCGTCCCGCTCCCCCACCCGCTCCGCCGTGCGCACCTCCACCTCGTAGACGGTGCGCACCCCGCCACCGACCCGCCAGGTGCGCCGGCGCAGCGCCCCGGTCATCTCCACGACCTCCCCCAGCCGCCACTCCCGGACCCGGTCCTGGACCCCGGGATCGAGCTGACGCAGGTGATGGCGTCGCAGCGGTGGCCTCGGAACCGGGAGTCGGCGGCGCGGGCCACACACACGCGCCAGGTCGCGAGCCGGTCCCCGCTGGGCAGCTCCCGGACGGCGGGTTCGGCGGTGATGCGCCCCGCCACGACAATCTCGTTACGGTGCCCCGCCCGTGCGGGTGTGGTCTGCCGCCGCATGTTCCGTCCCTTTCGAAGTGCGCTGAATCCAGGCTCGCGGACGCGGCGGCCACGGGGAAGGACCACTGCGAGCCTGTGGACAACCGCCCCCTGCTCACACCGGTCGGGATCCACCTGCCCTAGAGTCGGGGTCTGAGCCCAGCGACCGGGCACGCGCCGCCACGGCCGCGGCCGCTTCGGCCGGTCCGCGGTCACCGTGAGGCGGCGCGGCACCGCCCAGGAACGAACCAGGAGTGCGTGTGGACGTGAGCGGCCTGCCGGAGGGGATCACCCACCTGGGTGACGACGTCTTCGCCATCGACACGATGCTCGCCGGGTACCCGGGCGTGGTCTCGGCCTACCTGATCCGTTCCGAACGCCCCTGCGTCGTCGAGGTCGGCACCGCCGGGTCCGCCCCCGTGCTGCACAGCGCCATCTCCCACCTGGGGCTGGCCGCCGAGGACCTGGCGACGATCGTCGTCACGCACATCCACCTGGACCACGCGGGCGGGACAGGGGACGTGGCCGCCCTGTTCCCCGACGCGGAGATCGTCGTCCACGAACGCGGCGCCCGGCACCTGGCCGATCCCACTCGGCTGATGAACAGCGCCGCGATGGTGTGGGGCGACCGGCTGGAGACCCTGTTCGGGCACATGCGCCCGACCGAGGCCGAGCGGATCCGCGCCGTCGCCGAGACCGGAGAGATTGACCTGGGCGGCGGCCGACGCCTGGTGTCGCACTACGCCCCCGGACACGCCAAGCACCACATGGGTCTGGTCGACACCGCCACGGGCGATCTCTACGTCGGCGACGCCCTGGGGGTGTACAACCCCCTCACCGGCGACGTCCGACCCGCGACCCCGCCGCCGGACTTCGACCTGGAAGCGTGCCTGCGCACCCTGCGGCTGTTCGGCGACATCGAACCGCGCCGCCTGATGTTCTCGCACTTCGGCGCGGTGGAGACGGTGGCGGAGACGGTCGGGCGCGCCGAGGCCGAACTGCGGCTGTGGGTGGAGACCGTGCGCGAGTCCCACGGCACCGTCGGCGACCTGGACCACGCGATCGCCATGGTGCGGGACAAGGTGATGGCGCGGTACGCGCCCATGCCCGAGCGCGCGGCCGGGGTCCTGGACACGCTCGCGGGCGCGGAGACCAACGTGTCCGGCATCGTGCACTGGCTGGAGCGGCTGCGGGCGGAGCAGGCCGCGAAAAAGGACGTGACGCCCGAGGGGTGAGCCCGTAGGGTCGCCGCCATGACGATCCGTGCCCTCACCGCAGCCGACATTCCCGAGACCCAGCGCCTTCTGAGCGAGGCCTTTCCCGTCCTGGTCGTGTCCGAGGAGGCGATTCGCTGGCGCCACGACCACGGCACCCCCCGCGCGGACGACCTGACGCTGGTGCGCGTCCGGGACGGCCGGATCACCGGGCACGTCCGCTCGGTGCTCCGCGAGGGGGTCGGGACCACCTTCCTCCTCGTCAGCGACGACGGTCCGGGCACGGACCTGTGGGAGGCCTCGGAACGGAGCCTGGTCGAACGGGGCGCCGAGAGGCTGCGGGTGACGGCGGCGGAGGAGTCCGTGCAGCGTGAAGGACCGGCGCTCCTGGACGCCCTGCGGGGGAGCGAGGTGGTCGAGAGCCACCGGATCCTGGGGCTGGATCTGCGCGATCTGCCGGAGCTTCCGGCTGCGCCCACCGGTGCGGAACCGCGGACCTGGCGCGAGTTCGATCCCCTCTCGCTCTTCGAGATCGATCGGGCGGTCCACGAGGACGAACCAGGGGAATCGGTCGCCTTCGCTCCCTTCGAGGAGTGGTACGCGGAAGTCTGGGGGAATCCGCTGCACGACCTGGACCTGAGTCTGGTGCTGCTGCTCGACGGGAGGCCGGCGGCCATCACCCGCTACCTGTCGGACCGCCTGGGGCGGATGGAGTCGGGGATGACGGGCACCCTCCGCGAGTTCCGCGGCCGGGGGCTGGCGGGCTACGCCAAGAGCGTCGCGCTGCACCGCGCGCGGGAGCGGGGCTTCACCCACGCCTACACCGGTAACCACGAGGACAACGCGCCCATGCTGGCGATCAACGCCCGGCTGGGCTACCGAACCGTGGGCACGGAGCACACGTTCGTCAGGCAGGTCAGGGAAGTTCGAGTTCAGTGAGCAGATGGGCGTACAGACCGTCGGACCACGACAGGTCCTCGGGCAGTGTGTCGAACTCGCCGACCTCGACGGTCTCGAAGTCCCCGCTCAACGGCGCGAGGTCGACCACTCGTGCGCTGGTGACGACGGTGACGTGGCCGCTGGCCAACACGTAGTACCCGTGAACGGACACGTCGCCCAGAGCGGCGCCCGCCTCCTCCCGTGCCTCGCGCGCCGCGGTGTCGCGGACCGCCTCACCGGGTTCGGCGTGTCCGCCGGGAAACTCCCACGCACGGTCACGGTGGCGCACCATCAGCAGGCGGTCTCCGCGCAGCGTCAGGCACACCACCGAGTCGTGGGACTCGGGCAGCACCCCCAGGTGCACCCGAGCCCCACCGAGCGGCCTCAGTCCCGCTCCTCGTCATCGGCCTCCTCGACGTCCGTCCAGACGATGCCGTCGTGGTCGACGTCCACGAGTTCCACACCCTCCAGAGCGGCGAGACGCTCGTCGGCGTCGGTCACGCCCTCGCGGTCCACGGCGGACGCCCGCGCGAAGTACTCGCGCGCGTCGTCCTCCTTGCCGAGTTCCTCCAGGACGTCGGCGTAGGCGTAGAAGAGCCGGGCGATCCATGGCCGGGCCCGGCGTTCCTTGAGCTCGGGGACCTGGAGCTCGGCCAGGGCACCCTGCACGTCCCCCATGTCCCGGCGGGCACCGGAGGCGACGATGCGCAGCTCGACGCGATCGGCCGCGTCGAGATCCTTCGCGGCAGGATCGTTGCCGATCTCCAGTGCGCGCTCGGGGCGGCCCAGGCCGCGCTCGCAGTCGGCCATGATCGCCAGGAAGTTGTCCCGACCGCTCATTCGACGGGCGGCGCGCAGGTCGGCGAGGGCCTCCTGCCACCTGCCCACGGTGTAGGCGGCCACACCCGACGCCTCACGGACACCGGGCACCCTCGCCGCCTTGCGGCGGGCGAAGGCGGCGTGCCCGTAGGCCCGCTCGGGGTCCTCATCGAGGAGGAGACCGGCGGCGACGATGTGCTTGCCGATGAGTTCGGCGAGGGACTTCGGCAGCGAACTCAGGTCGCGGCGGGTCTCCGCGTCCAGCTGGTCGTAGGTGGCCTCCACGGGGAGCGGGGGCGCCACGTCCGCGGGGTCGCGGTCCCGATCGCGGGGCCGGTCGTCCCGTCGCCTCTGGTCACGGCCGCCGCGGCGGTCGTCGCGCCCCCGGTACCCGCCGCGGTCGTCGCGGCGCTCGCCCCGGAAACCACCACGACGATCATCACGCCGGTTCCCGCCGCCGCTGCCCCTCGCGTCCCTGGAACCACCGTAGCCGGACCGGGAGCCATCGCCGCGTCCCCGACCATCGGGCCTCCCGGAGCGGCTGCCGCTACGGTCGTTGGCTCCGGATTCCTCGCGGTCTCCCGATCGGCTGTCCTCAGTCATCAACCCGTCCGTCAACATTCAAAAGCGCTGCCACCTTGATCAGGAGCAGCGCGTCATAGTAATTGTCCCACCAGTTACGACATGGAACGGCTCTCCACCGCCAACCGGGTGGTGGTGACTCTCCCTGCCCGAGCACCGAGCGTATCCGAAACGGGCCCGACGTCCGTCCGTCATGACGACCGACCCGTCGCGTCTCCATCATGGCAGGTCACGGCCGTCGACGGCGGATCTGTCAGCCCGATCGAGCTGAGCATTGCAGCCCACGATTCACCTTCACAATCGCACAAGCGTGCGCACGAGAAAAGGGGCCGCCCCCAAGGACGACCCCCTCCCCAACAAAAAACCGTGGCAGCGACCTACTCTCCCACCCCACCACAGGGCAGTACCATCAGCGCAAAGGAACTTAACGACCGGGTTCGGAATGTAACCGAGTGTAACCCCCCCGCCATAACCACCACGGAAACCACACCACCACCACAACCCCCCACCCCCACAACGAAGGCAAAGAAGCCACAGCAGCAAAAACCGTGTGAACAAGTATGCGCGAACATCCAATAATCTGCAGCGGACAAGCCCTCGACCTATTAGTACCGGTCAGCTCCACCCCTCACAAGGCTTCCACACCCGGCCTATCAACCCCATCGTCTATA
>NZ_MKKC01000021.1 GCF_001942255.1 Nocardiopsis sp. CNR-923 | reverse complement strand
CGTCACTGGAGGACGGCAACGCCCAGGAGCTGGGACGGGCGGACACGGTCCTGGACGAACTCAACGCCTGGGGCGGGGACTCCAGCACATCGGACTCCCCCGCGAGCGGTGGCGTCGAATCCGTACCTGACGCTGCGGCCGGGCCGCAGGACCAAACCTCTCTCACAGTGCCTGACCCCACCACACAGGATCTCAGCGACGGAACACCGGGCAACGCTGACGGCGACACCGGCGGCCCTTGGACGGCCGGACCCGTTCAGGACACGGGCTCCCCTACAGGTTCGCCGAGCGAGACGAATGATTCGTCCGCCACTTCCGGAACCGATGTCACAGACGATTCCGCCGATCGGGGGAGTGAGGCCGGTCGCCGTGACTCTGACGATGGTTCCCTTGACCGGGACGACCAGTCCGAGCCCCGCCCGGAACGGGAGGACCAGGGTGGGGAGCCCCGGACCGGCGGCGCACACCCCCAGCAGCTTCCCAATGACCGTAGTGACGATGATGACCCCGATTCGCAGAGCGACGGCGATGGCGATGGCGACCAACCTCCCAGGGACCGCACCGGCGCAGGAGCTGACGCCAGTCACAGCGATGATGGCGGCCTGGGACAAGACGACGGGTACTCCCCGGATGAACAGGCTTCCTCTCTTCCTCCTGACCCGGAGCTGGAAAAGAAGCTGGGCAAGGCGGATCAGCTTGAAGAACGCTACGCCAGGCAGGGTTGACGGACCAGGACATCGCTCAGCTCCGTGGGGACCACCCGCGGGATGGGGACCAGTGGCAGCGTGTGGCGAGCGCCATCAACCAAGGGTTCAGCAAGAAGCTGGACGGCCAACTACACCCAGCGGCCACGCGTTTCTCCCTTGAAGATGCTGCTGATCCGCGTGAGTTCGCCTACCGGTACGAGTACTACAAGGCTACGTACGACGAGCTCGCGAGAAGTCTTCGTGAGGAAGGCCTCGGAAGGCAGCGGGCAGCGCAGGAAGCCGCGCAACGGATGCCGACCGTGGACGTCGCGGACCGACTCGAGGCGGACCACGCCGTCGTCGAGCAGTTACGAGGAGGCGAGCCAACCCATGTGGATATGGACCTACCCCCCGATGGCCTTGAGCAGGCGGTTCGCGCGCAGGCAGGGAACATCGAAATGGGACACGAGACAGCCACCGCCTACCATGCAAGAAAGCACTACAATGAGATACTAGACGATGAACGAAGTGGGAACATCGTCAACGACTACCTAAACAGTGCGGAGCTCACGATCAGAGATGGAGAGGTTGCAGAACTATCGCTCCTCGACAATGGGGCAAAAAGATTGACGATCACGCGACCTGTGCTTGACGACACCGGGAGTCACATCAACAACAAACGTGGGGAACTAGCCTACATGAGGGCGATTATCATTATCCGACAAGACGGGAGTCTTGTCATGCCAACTTATGGCAGGACTTATATGGGAGAATAGAATATGCCCAATACTGAAGAGAATCCGCAATATAGGATGCAAATCATCCTGGAAAAGCTACAGAAAAAGGGGGGTGACCGTGACCGAATCGGGTCAGCTCTTCAAGAACTCGTTCCACTGCACCTTGATCTCGCACATGTTCCGGTAGCCGCAGATGAACTTGGTCAATTTAAATCCGACTTCTCTGCACTGCTGGCCAGTGGTCAAAACTTCACAGGCCTTCGAGCCTACGTGGACCTATGTGCGAGTTTCGCCGAGCGAGGCCGTCTTGATGGATTTGAAAGTTCTTGCTGGATGCGCTCGGTTATACAGGTCCTTGATGACGAATTCATGGACTGGTCCGAAGCTGATTCACCAAGGTTCAAGAGCCTCTTCGTTGAGGATATCGAATATATCGATGAGACACTCGAGGAAGTCTCCGACGAAGCTCCGCCTGTGCGAAAGGATGACATTCCGGACTGGGTTCCCGAAAGCCACTGGTGGTGGCGTGCGCCCAAACAACAGGACATGAGCGAGGCTGAGCGTAAGGCACGCCTGGAATACGATCATCTCGACGGGGTGTATGACTGAGTGACACGCGAACCTTCACCCGAGGAGTCCGCCACCGCGCGGCTACTGGCCGATCCGGGGCTCGTGCCGCGAAACCTGGCAGCCGATGTTGAGGCGGTGCACGCCCTGCGTCAGGGCGGTGCCTCGCTAGATCCACAGGCTGACCCCGAAGCGCTTACCTCCCAGATCCGGGCGGCGGCCGACAGAATCGGGTTCGAATCGCCGGTGGAAGCGGCCACCCTGTCGAAACGGCGTCTTGTCGAGCTACCCCTGCTGGAGCGCGGCCAGGGAACCAAGATCGAGGCCTACCACAGTGCCGCCTCCAGGACACTCCGCGAAGGCGCCTTGGTCGTTGACAGTGTCGGGTCTGACGGCACACGGAACGTGGAACTCCAACGCCGCGCTCCTGAGACCGGTCTGGTCCGGGTCACCTTGTCAGCCCGCGTGCGGCTGAGAGCGGACGGAACGACCTGGCTCGACGACTTCGGCTGGCCCGGCGAACCAGCACGACCGGTGCACACGTTCACCGGCGCTACCGAGGACTTTCTCGCCCAGGCCCGGGCGGACCTGAGGCAGGAGAACATTCCCTTGGACCGGGTTCTCCTGCTGCTTCTGGGCGCCACCCTGAAAGAAGCCCACAGGCCTGGCACCGATACGCAACAGATCCAGATCGCCGAGGCGATCGTCGCCCGCCGAGGAGAGCTGAACGTCTACATCCGCCAAGCTGAGGACTACGCCCTCGCGTCCGGGGGACAGGGATGGTACGCCGCCTGCCTCTACCGTTCTGGCTTGGAGAACCTGTTCGAGAACTTCCTCGGAAGTGCCGCCTTCTCCCTCGTCGATATGGAGGAGATCGAGGACATCGACGACGAACTCCGTGACAGGCTCCCCGGTTCCACCGGTGCGGACCGAGCGGCGATCCCGGACGGAACACCGATCCAGCACTGGTGGTGGGAAGCCGCATTCGCGTAGCTGCCCGATCCCTTCTGCCTCCTGGACGGACTCCTGAACCTCTGCCAGAGCCCGAACTCTGTGTGTTCCGGCTCTGGGAGCTCCCAAACCAGGGGACCTCCCATCCGATGGGATGGAGGCTCCCGGAGTGGGGAAACCCCAGGCCAGCGGGGGTGAACCTCCCGCGCGGCCTGGGGTCTGAGACGACGTTTCGCTCCTAGGTCCTGTCTGGAGTTCGAATTATGGACGCGGTGCGATGCTGCGGAGCCAGAGCATCGCACCGCATAGGTGCAGCCCGGCCTCGTAGCTCTCCGG
>NZ_MKKC01000020.1 GCF_001942255.1 Nocardiopsis sp. CNR-923 | reverse complement strand
AGGTCTGGCGCGCGCTACTGGCGTGGTTGCTACCCCTCGCAGGGGCGATGAAGGCTCCCGGGCCGCGGTCGAACCCGCCTCGTCGTGGTGTTGCTACCCCTCGCAGGGGCGATGAAGGCCCGACGGTAAAGTCCCTGGCCACAACACGTATGGCTCATCGATCCGAGTCAGATTTTTCAGCAGCCCTCCGGTAGTGCAGACAACCCCGGCGTGTCGCTGAAAACCACCCTTGAACTCAACCACACTCAACATCCAACACCACCCCTCCGACAGACCACCCTCACACGCTGGCCGCAGAGTCGAATCCGACCAGGTCAGATCGAGCCTTCGTTACGCCTCAGCCAGGACGATCCCCTGACAGGGCCATGTAGACCAAGTCTCCTACGGTCGGCGTGGCCCCTGAGCTTCCCCATCACCTGGTTGGAGTCGCAGAGGATCAGCCACGCCGCCTGTCTGCCCACCTCAGAGAGAACGGCGGCATAGGTGCCCGTGGTCAGCACGACGCAAGCATCACGAGCGACGGCTCGTCGGTTCACAGGAGCGACGGGAGGCGATCCCGGCACCCACCAAACCCTCGACCCACACCAGACACCGGTGGCTGAAGGTGGTCTGACCGGAAACGGCCAACACCCTCCACACCCCACACCACAGTCCGGATTCTGCGATCGTAGTAACCCGCCCCTGACCCCACACCCTTTTGGGAGGAGACCAGCGTGGAACTGCGCCTGACCGACGCCGTCCGAACGTTGCGCGAGGAACTGACCGAAGCCGTCGCCGAGGCCGAAGCCCACAGCCCCGACCTCACCTTCGACGTCGGCCCCGTGACCATGGACTTCGAGGTCCAGTTCCGCGCCGATGCCAAAGCCAAAGGAAAGATCGCGGCGTGGATCGCCTCCGGAGAGGTCGAAGCCGGAGCGAGCCGGGCCCGCACCCACCGGGTGTCCTTCACCCTCACCCCCCGCCACAAGACCACCCCCAACGGCGACGTGTCCATCACCAGCACCAACCAGAACACCGGCACCGGGGACCGATCCGGGCACATCGGACGCTGACCACCCGGCCCCGCTTCCGCCTCGACCGCTCACTGTTCAGGAAGTGCCGATGCCCACGGCCGCGCACATCGCCCGCGTTGAAAGCTCCACAGGGACCGGGTCGGGGTGTGTGATCGCGCCCCGGCTCGTGTTGACCTCCGCCCACGTGGTCCCCGAACCCGGCGGCGAGGTGTCGTTCTTCACCCCCGCGGGCACCGCCACGTTCACCGGCCACGTGGTGTGGCGGGGCACCCCACACGGGCGCGATGACGCCGCCCTGGTCGAGGTCACCGACCCGGCCTGGCCGGCCCCACCGGTCCGCACGCGGTGGGGGCGGCTGGTCACCGACCGCCCCGGCATCTCGTGCCACACCTGGGGGTACCCCGACCTGGTCCAACGCCAGGGGCGTCCGGTGGAGACCTCCCAACCCTCGGGCACCCTCAACCCCGGCAACCGCATGATCGGTGACCGCTACGTCCTGGACATCACCACCCACCCACCCCGCTGGGAGCAGGACGGTTCCCCCTGGGGCGGGCTGTCCGGGGCCGCGTTGGTGTGCGAGGGTCTGGTGGTGGGGGTGGTGGCCACCGACCCCGCCCACCGAGCCCACGCCAGCCTGGAGGCCGTACCCGCCTACGTGCTCCACCACGACCCGGCCTTTCGAGCCGTACTGGACCGGCACCAGGTGTCCGTGGTGTTGGAGCCGGTCGAGCTCGCCCACCTGGCCCACACCCCACTCACACACCAGCGGCCCTCCCCCGCCTCCCTGTTGGAGGCCCACCGGAAGGTAGTGGACTTTCACGGCCGCGACGAAATCATGGGCACCCTGGCCCAGTGGTGCGAGAGCGACGACGTGCTGTCCGCGGTGGTGGTGCACGGGCCCGGCGGTCAGGGCAAGACCCGCCTGGGCCACGAACTCACCGCACACCTGGCCCACCCCGACACCCCCGGGCGGCGCTGGGCCACCGTGTGGGTCAAGGACACCACCACCACCGAAGAACTCGACCCGATCGGGGAGACCACGGTCCCGCTGCTGCTAGTGGTCGACTACGCCGAGACCCGCACCACACAACTGAGGCGCCTGCTGGAGTTGTGCGACCGCCCCCCGGGCAGTGCCCCCGTCCGGCTGCTGTTGCTGGTGCGCACCCTGGGCGAGTGGTGGGAACAGGTCAACACCACCACCGGCCACCTGCTGGCCGACATCACCCGACAGATCCTGCTGCCCCCACTGGCCCCCCGCACAGTCGATCGGACCCGCGAGTACCGCACCGCCCTGCACCACCTGGCCGCCGCCCTGCCCGCGGCCCGCACACCCACCCCGGCCGACTGGGACCAGGCCGCGGCCGACCTACCCGACCCCGACCTGTCCGGGGCCGGGTGGGAGACCGTGTTGAGTGTGCACATGCGCGCCCTGGCCGACCTGCTGGACGCCACCCAACCCCCCACCACGATCACCCCCGACAGCGCGGTCGAGGGGCGGGTGCTGGCCCACGAGTACCGGTACTGGACCCAGGCCGCCACCGCCCACCAACTGGAGGAGGCCGAACTCCAACAGCCGCTGCGGGACGTGCTGGCTCTGGCCTTCACCCTCGCCCCGGCCGGTATCGAGGAAGCCGACCAGCTCCTGGACAACGTGAAGGTGCTGGAAGGGCAGACCGCCGCCCGCAAGCACCAGATCCGCCGGTGGATCAGCAGCCTGTATCCCACCGGCGGGGCGGGGGTGTGGGGACGGTTGCAGCCCGACCGGCTCCTGGAGTACTTCCTCGGCAGGCGCCTCCACAACAACCCCGCCCTGTTCGACCCCCACCTCGAAGACATCTCCACGGGCGACGCCGAACGGCTGGTGACCCTGTATACCCGCGCCGCCGCGCACCCCGCCCTGCCCGGCCTGGGCACACACCTGACCGCGCTGTGCGCGCGCCACATCCGCGCCCTGGGGCCAGTGGCTGTTGACGTGGCCACCCAGGCGGAGAACCCCGGCCCGCTCCTGCAGGCCCTGGAACAGACCACAGCCGACACCACGACCCCCATCGAGGTCCTTGCGCAGCTCAGCGATGCTCTTCCCCACTTCAGCCACCGGCTGGCCGAATGGGCCGGGCAAGTGAGTGACCGCATGGTCCACGCCCTTCGGGAACAAGCCGCGAAGGACCCCGACGCCTTCCTGCCCGACCTCGCCAGGTCCCTGAACAACCAAGCCAACCGCCTGGCGGACCTGGGGCGGCGCGAGGAAGCCCTGAACGCCAGCACCGAGGCCGTCCGCATCCGCCGCACCCTGGCCCAGCAACGCCCCGACG
>NZ_MKKC01000019.1 GCF_001942255.1 Nocardiopsis sp. CNR-923 | reverse complement strand
CCTGTGGTGGGGTGGGAGAGTAGGTCGCTGCCACGGTTTTTTGTTGGGGAGGGGGTCGTCCTTGGGGGCGGCCCCTTTTCTCGTGCGCACGCTTGTGCGGTTGTGAATTCAAGGGCATCGACAGCATCGCACGGATTCGTCACGTGCAGCCGACGCGGCCGGCGCCCCGGCGGCTCTCCGGAGCACAGGGGATGAGGGATGCTCGATCGGCGCCGGGTCGGCTGCCGCGAGACGGGCACGCCCGAGCACCACCGATCGCCACGGGGCCGCCTCCGGGAACTCTTCCCGGTGCTACTGACTTCCCGGTGCTACTGATCCTCGTCGGCCTCAGGGGTGTCGATCAGCTGCCGCAGCAGCGCAACGAAGTCCTCTTCGCTCATCGCCGACCAGTCCACGTGCTCGTTCATGTTGAGCGATGTCCCCAAACTGCGTGCCGATAAGCCTGCGAGCGGCCTATTCGTTCGGGAAGTATGGGTTGACACGTGTTGGCGCAGGTCGTGGCTCTGGCCGAACGTGGACACTACACGTGCTGCTGGAGTGCGCTCCGGCACTCTGGGCAGCGACAGCGCTTGTTGTAGCCCGTGACGGTGCCGTGCGGGAGGCTGGGGTCGCGCTGCTCCATGAGTGTCGCGTCCAGCTGGTCGCCGAAGGACTGGAGGATGCGCGCGGTCGCGAAGACCGCTCTGGCGGTGATCTCCAACTCGGACGCGGCGTCGTCGAGGTGCTTCCCCATGCGGAGTTTCGCGATCAGGCGGGAGCGCGTGCTCGGCGGCATCTGTGCCTCAGCGTTCGCGATCAGCTGTTCGGCGTCGTCGATGGGGTGGTTCATGGATGTCCTCTACGTGTGCGGGAACGCGTGTCCATCGTACGCGGTTTTTTCCCGCGACATATGGGGCGCGTGTGACGTCCTATTTCTAGAAACGCATTGCTAGATGCTAGATGCCATGTTTCGCTGGGGGGCACACCTTCACTCTGCGTCATTGGAGCCGTGTCATGAGCAGCCCCACGGTTCGCCGTCGTCGACTCTCCGCCGAACTCCGCCGTCGCCGCGTGGCGGCCGGTATGACCCTCAGCGACGTGGCGGAGGAGCTTGAGTGGTCACCGGCCAAGCTCGGCCATATCGAGACCGGCATCCGCAAGTGGCCCTCGGTGATGGAGATCTCGGCCCTCCTGCACCTGTACGGGGTCACCGGTGGTCAGCGCGAGGCCATCCTCACCCTGGTGCGGGAGTCGCGGTTGAGGCCGTGGTGGACCGAGTACGAAGACGTGATTCCGTCAGCCTATGTGGGCAACGAGGCTGGAGCGGTGTCCGTTCGCGTCTATTCGGGCATCCTCGTCCCCGACCTCCTCCAGGTCCCCGACTACACCGCTGTCGTCGCCCGAGCCCTGGGCCACGGGGAGGAGGGCGCCGAGCGGATGGTCGCGGCTCAGCTCAAACGTCAGGAGGTGCTCGACGGCGGCGGGCTGGTCCGCTACCACGCCGTCGTCGAGGAGGACGCCCTTCAACGCATCTCCTCGGACCTGGCGCTGCTCAGGGCCCAGACCACCCGGATGCTCGAACTGGCCGTCTCGGAGCGTGTGACGATCCAGCTCCTCCCCACCTCGGCCGGGCCCCACCCCGGAATGGCGGGCCCGTTCTCCGTTCTTGAGTTCGACGAGGGCGAGGCGGCACTGGCCTACGTGGAGGCGACCCAGGGTGGTGGGATCGTGGAGGCGGAGGATGCGGTTGGCTCGTGTGAACGCGTGTGGTCCGAACTGACCCGTATCTCTGCGTCTCCCGAGGCCACGGTCGGGATCCTGCGCCGCATGGCCCTGCTCACCTGAGCCACGGGTCGGATCCCTTGCTAGTCTCTTGGTGACAACATCATAAAGTTCTCTGTGGAGCTCCCGCAGTCGGCGGGCGCTCGTGTTGTTGGAACTCGATGAAAGGGTCCAGACAGTGAAGAAGATCATCATTCTGGCGCTGGTGGCCCTCGGGGCTTTCGCCGTCTACCGCAAGATCCAGGCGGACCGCGCCGAGCTCGACCTGTGGACCGAGGCCACGGCGGCCAGCGACAGCTGATCGCACGGCGGACGAGCGGGGTGTCCCGCGCTCGTCCGTCAGTGACACGAAGACGTGGGTGTGCCGGTTGTTCCCGTGGTGCGACCCACGGCTTCGCGGTCCCTGTGACCGGGACCGCCTTCCGATGAAGGTATGCTCTCCTTGGGTTCAGGGGCCATAGCTCAGCTGGCAGAGCGCCGGTTTTGCATACCGGAGGTCAGGGGTTCGACTCCCCTTGGCTCCACTCATCTTTGCGCAGGTAGAAGACATTACGACGCCACCCAGGCAAGCGCCTCGGGTGGCCGTTGCACATATGGTGCACATTGCCCGCGTCATCACGCGGCACGGTCGGGTTTCCTCCCTTCGGGGTGTCCGCCTTCCGAAGGGCGGCGGCCCGCTTGTCCCCCATCTTCCGCGCGACCTCGTCCAGTCGGTCCGGGAACAGGTGCCCGTAGGTGTCGAGGGTCATCGTCGCCGTCTTGTGCCCGAGCATCGTTTGAATGACCTTCACGTCCGCCCCCGAGGCGATCGCCAGCGACGCGGCCGTGTGCCGGAGCTTGTGAGCCGTCACCCCCAACTCGGAGAGTTCGGCCCCCTGCACAGCCGGGTTGAAGACGCGGCGCCGGAAGTTGTCGTAGTGCAGCGGCCCGCCCTGGGGAGCGGTGAACGCCAGTTCGTCAGCGTCCCTCCCCTTGCACAGGGCACGGAGTTCCTTGAGGAGGAACCCGGGGATCGGAACAGCCCGCTGTTCGTGGTTCTTCGGAGTCTCCAGGTACAGCTTCCCCGACTCCCGCCCGTAAGTCTCCTCGATGTGGATCCGTCGCCGCCTCAGATCGATCCGACCGACCTTCACCGCGGCGACCTCTCCCCACCGAAGGCCGGTGTAGGCGAGCAGCAGAACCAGGCCCCGATACTCACCGGCACACGAGGCGAGCCGTTCGACCTGGACGTGATCGAGGTAGACGTGTCTACCGGGAACGATCTTCGGTAGCGCTACCTCCCTGGCGGGGTTGACCATGATCCGCCGGGACTTCACAGCCCAGCCGAGAACGTGAGACAGCGTGTAGTAGACCTTGCGCACGTAGGAGGCGCTCAGCTTGCCGCCACGCTTGCCGGGTTCGTTGATCAGTCGGCTCACCCAGTCAGAGACCGCCTCGAAACTCACCTGGTTCACGGGGGTGCTCCCCCACTCCGGAAGAACGTAGTTGTCGAGGTATTCGCGGTAGTCACCGCGTGTGGACCGCTTCAGATGATGCTGAGCTTTGAGCCACTTCTCAGCCAACTCACCAACCGTGGCCTTCCCCTCGGACGGGTCACGGAAGGTCCCCGCGCTGAGCTGATCCTCCAGTTCGATTCGCTTCTTCTCCGCGTCCGGCTTCTTCTTGAAGGTTCCACCGCTCTTCATCTGGCCAGCGGGGTTGTAGTAGCGGACCAGCCAGCGGGCGGGCGGTGTGCGTTTGGCGTCCTTGGCCTTCTTCACGGCCTCGTTGTACGCCTTGTCCTGTGTGCGGTCGTAGACCCACGCGCGAGCCATCAGGGGTTCTCCTTTCCGAGGTGGGGGGTTACTGGGTGAGGACCCAGGCGTGGACCTCGTCGGGCAGGTAACGCACGTACCGGCCAACGCGGTGGGACGGGGGACCGTCGCCCTTGTACCGCCACTCATAAAGCGTCTTCGGAGGTACCCGGAGGAAGGCAGCGGTGTCCTTCACCGACCACAGCGCGGGGCGGGGTTGGGGG
>NZ_MKKC01000018.1 GCF_001942255.1 Nocardiopsis sp. CNR-923 | reverse complement strand
TCGGTGTTCAGACGCTTCCACCAAGCGCAGGCCCGGGACTGCCACTACCGCAGACAAGCAGCCCGCGAATCATGACAAACCGGATCTACAACTGGAGTATTAGTCACCTGTCAGAAAGCGGGATTCTGCCGCCGGGAGTGGAGAACCGTTGGCGGGATGTGACCGGAGCCGCCCCGCGACGGCCGCAGGCGTCCCAGCCGCGCGGGCCCCGTGAGGTGCGCCCGGGTGACGCGTGCCTCGGAATGCCGAGCGGCCGAGCGCTGTTGACGCCCCTCGCAAGCAGACACACCGCCCGGGCGACGTGCCCCTCCCCGAACCCGGCCGTCCCAAGAGAGAAATTTCCACATGCGCGTCGAGATCTGGACCGACATCAACTGCCCCTGGTGCTACGTGGGCAAGGCCCGCTTCGACAAGGCGCTCGACGGCTTCGAGCACCGCGACCAGGTGGAGGTCGTGCACCGCTCGTTCGAGTTGAAC
This sequence comes from Nocardiopsis sp. CNR-923, assembly GCF_001942255.1. GTDB lineage: Bacteria > Actinomycetota > Actinomycetes > Streptosporangiales > Streptosporangiaceae > Nocardiopsis. Next base: position 3,357 of record NZ_MKKC01000018.1, on the reverse strand, counting down.
CCCTCGCACCCCCGCGACGAGGTCGTTCCCGTGGTGCCGTTGATCGCGGGGAAGTACGGCATCACCGAGACCCAGGCCGCCCAGGCCGAGCGACGCATCGCCGCCAATGCCGCGGCCGAGGGCCTGGAGTACCGCACGGAGGGTCGGGACGCCGGCAACAGCTTCGACATGCACCGGCTGCTGCACCTGGCCGCGGAGCACGGCCGCCAGGGACCGCTGATCGACACCCTGTACCGGGCCAACTTCGCCGAGCGGCGCTCCGCCTTCGAGGGCGGCGACCGGCTCGTGGAACTGGCGGTCGAGGCCGGACTGGACGCCGGAGAGGCACGATCGGTGCTCGCCGACCCCGAGCGCTACGCCGCCGAGGTGTGTGCCGACGAGCGGGAGGCCGCCCAGCTGGGCGCCACCGGGGTGCCCTTCTTCGTCCTCGATCGGGCCTTCGCCGTCTCCGGGGCCCAGCCCGTCGAGACGTTCGGTCAGGCGCTGGAACAGGCCTGGGCGCACCGCTCGCCCCTCACCGTGGTCGACGGCTCACGGCGCTCCGAGGCGTGCGGCCCCGACGGGTGCGCCCTGCCCGACCGCGGCTGACCGGCGGCGAAGGCCGTAACGAGCGGAATTCGCGGGGTCGCGCTGTGGCAGGATTGCGCCATGAGCAACGTTTTCTTCGACATCGCCATCGACGGGAAGCCCGTCGGCAGGATCGTCTTCACGCTGTACGACGACGTGGTCCCCACGACCGCGCGGAACTTCCGGGAACTCGCCACCGGCGAGAACGGCTTCGGCTACGAGGGCTCCGCGTTCCACCGCGTCATCCCGGGTTTCATGCTGCAGGGCGGCGACTTCGACAAGGGCGACGGCACCGGCGGCAGGAGCATCTACGGAGAGACCTTCGAGGACGAGAACTTCGAGCGCAAGCACGACAGGCCGGGCCTTCTGTCCATGGCGAACGCGGGCAGGAACACCAACGGCTCCCAGTTCTTCATCACCACGGTCCCCACCGCCTGGTTGGACGGCAAGCACGTCGTCTTCGGCGAGGTCGTCGAGGGCATGGACCTCGTGAAGGAGATCGAGAAGCTGGGCTCCGCCAGTGGCAGGGTCGCCAAGGAGGCCGTCATCGAGAAGTCGGGCACCGTGTAACGACGCCCGTCACGGCACGCTGGGGGCGGCACGGACGCCCCCAGCGCGCACCGGACGAGCGCGGCGGCGCCACGCGTCAGACGTTGAAGCGGAACCCGTAGCCGCCCTGACGCCATCAGGGGAGATACCCCCGGCATCCGCCCTGACCTGCGCTTTCATCTGCCACTGTCTGACATTGGATCGCACGGTTTTTCACCCTGGTGTGCGCCCGATGTGCGCCGCGAAGGAGCGTCCCCGGGAGGGCTACGCGGCTTGCCGACGCATCACGTCGGCCACGTCGTGGGCGAGGTCCGTCAGCCACACCGGGGCGTCCGGGTGGCGGTTCAACTCACGCAGGGCCACCCGCAGCCGTCGCCGGTTCCGACCGGAACTCACCGTGTCCAGCATGGGCGGGAGCGCGGTCAACTCCTCCCCACACTCCCGCCACGCCTGAGCGGCGGTGTACGCCTGCACACGCGACACCCGGTAGTACAGGACGCCGCGCCCATCGGGTCGGAAGGCGGCTGCGAGTTCAGCGGCCCTCTCCAGCTTCGGCACAGCGGCTGTGGCGTCGCCGAGGGCGAGATGGGCTTCCCCCTCGTGTCCGGCAAGCTCGCACTCATTCACCCACCACGTCCACGCGGGGTCCCGAGGCGTGACGGAGTCCTCCAGCGCCGCACGGGCGGCGCCGAGTTCGTCCAAGGCGCGTCGGTGGTCACCGGTGCTGGCCAGCGCACGCCCCCGACGAATGCGCGCCAACAGCGCCACACGCGGGGGGACACGGGGCTGTGAGAGCAGTTCGTCCACGATGCGCAGAGACTCCCCGGGGCTGCCCACTTCCACGCCCATCATGGCGAGATTGGTCAGCGTGAACCGCTCCATCGAACGGTCACCGGCGTGGCGCGCCAGCATGTGCGCTTCCAGCGTGGCGGCGCGGCACTCATCCTGTCGGCCCGCGTCGAACAGCAGCCACCCGGCGACCTCGGCGACCTCGGCGACCGACGCCAGGTAGTCCCGTCGGCGCCCCTCCGGAACCGCGCCACTGTCCAACCTGCGCTGTGCGCACTTCCAGACTCGGACCGCCACGGGCGCGACGTCGTCACCGCCGTGGCGGTTGTCGTGGGCGACCACCTGATCAATCGTCGCGCGCATGTGCGTGATGTCGTCGGCGATACCGGGCGGGGTGCCGATATCGCCTCCGCTGGGAGCGGGGGTCTCCGCCAGCGCCGCCAGCGAGCCCCCGGCGCCCACCAGGCTGTCGAGCCCCTCGGCCAGTTGTGCGGACGGCGTCTGCTTGCCGTTCAGGACGCGCGACAGATACGCGACGTCGAAGTGGAGTTCTCGGGCTGCGGCTCTCAGGGACAGCCCTTGGGCATCGAGTGCGGCCCGGGCGCGTGCGGCGAAGTCGGTCACTGGGGGCTCCGGAAGGTGTTGACCAACGTTGACTCCCAGCGTAGTCAACGCTCGTCAACTCCCAAGGGGGTTCGGCCGAGACCACGATGGACGCACGGACCCCGGCGAGTGCTGGCAGGCACCCCCGGGGCTATGGCCAACGCTTACCAGGAGCGCTGACACATGCACCTTATCGCCCTGATCCGGGCGCTGTTCCCACGCGCCGCACACACCCCGCACGGACGCCACCGGCGCCCCGTGCCCGATGCCGCACCGGCCACGCGACGCCAGTTCGAAGGGCTCACGGCCCTGCTGGCGGTCGCCTCCCCGGTCCCCCCGCTGTCCGCCCGTCCTCGCGCCCGCGCCGCTCCCGTGTCCCCGTGGAGCCAGCACCCGCCCCGGTCACGATGGACGACCCCACCGACCCGCGCCGGTACAACCCCGTCCGCCCGGCGTTCCGCGCGTGGGAGAGGACCCACCCCCGCACCATCCCGATCCCGCCCCAGCGTGGCGAGTTCGCCGAACTGGCCGACCTCGTGCGCGAAGCCCTCGCGTTGGGGGTGGGACGGTGAACGCCGTGAGCCTCCCCGAGCCCGGCGACACGGTCGCCCTACGCGAGTGGGCGCGCATCATCGACATGGCCCCACCCGGGGACCACGCGCCCGTCCTGGACGCGCTCCGAGAGTGGTTCGGCGACCGGTACAGCATCCGGAAGACCCCGTGCTTGTGGTGGGCCACCCACGTGGACCGCTACGCCGCTGTGGAGCCGACGATCCTTGAGCCCTCACTCGTGCGGTTCGTGGCCAAGCTGACCGCACCCGACCGACGGATAGCGCCCCCTCGCAGAGC
>NZ_MKKC01000017.1 GCF_001942255.1 Nocardiopsis sp. CNR-923 | reverse complement strand
GGGGGGCGGATCTGGCGGGGGCCGGTGATCGAGTAGTCGGTATTCGCCCCTCCCCACCTCCTGCGGTCACTTTGCGTGGTCGTCGGGGGCGTAGTGGGACCACGGGCTTCCCGCCTCGGCGGCCAGCGCGGTGATGTGAACGTGGTGGTAGCCGAGCATCCGGGCAACGACCGGTGCCGGGGCCTGGAGGGCGAGCTGACGGATGGCCGCGGTGCGGCCGTGGAAGGTCGGGAGCCCGTTCTTGCGCATTCGGCCGGCGAGCGTGCTGGTGTCCATGGGCTGTCCGGCCCGGCGCCCGGGGAAGAGCCAGCGTGCCCCGGGGTTGGTCGCGGTGGTCAGGTTCGGCCTCCGGGTGGCGAAGTCCCGCAGCAGTTCGGCGAACGGCTCGGGGACCGGGGTCGGCGGGTCGCCGAACCGGATACTGAGCCGCCCGTCCTCTTCGACCAGATCGTCGAGGGTGAACCGACAGATCCGGCTGAGCGTTTGAGCGAAGAGCAGCGCCAGCACCACGACCACCCGGTCCATCAGATCCAGTTCCTCGTCCTCGACCGCCCGGCGCAGCAACTGCATCCGCTTGTTGTGGCTGAGGGGTGCCGGGTTCGCCGTGCTGCGATGCGGGATGTGCAGCCGCGGCATCAGGTGTGAGGCCATGGCCCAGCGCAGGAACTTCTGAGCGGGGCGGCGGGCGAGGAACACCTCGGCGTGCCAGCCGTCCAGGTCGGCCTGAGCGCAGGAGGCGAGGTCCGTGCCGCGTCCGTCGGCCAGTCCAGGAACTCCTTCGCCTTGCGCAGGGCCCGGCGTGCCTGGGCGCTCCGGCTGGTGCCCACTCCCGTGCGGTCGGCGGCGGCCCGGAGGTCGCGCAGGATGTTCCAGGAGGCGAAGCGCTCCAGCAACTCCCGGTGGTCCTGGTCGTCGATGTCGGTAAGCCACTGCTCCAGCCAGAGTTCGAAGAGGACCAGGTGCCGGTCGCGGTGGGGCAGGATGTCGTAGTGCATGAGCAGGTCGCGTAGGTAGGCCACCGAGCGCGGCGGAGTGAGCCGGTTCAGCCCCTCATGGGTCAGAGGGGCCTCGCCCTGGGCGAGCAGGCGAAGGAGCTGCTGAACGTGTTCTCTGCCCGTCCAGGTGAACAGGGTGCGGGGTCGCGAGGCCTGGCGTAGCCCGTCATAGAGGGGCACCAGTTCAGGCCGGATGCGTCCGGTGCCGTCGTCGAGGAGGTCGTCGAGCCGTTGGGTGAGGACGCAGCGCGAGCAGGTGTTCTTGCGCTGGATCCAGCCTTCCTGCCCGCAGCGGGCGCAGGTGTAGCAGCCCGGAATGCCAGCGCAGTCGGTGCAGAGCCGCCCGCCGTCGGGGGCGATGCCCGGGACCATCCGCTCGGCCCCGCAGCCGACGCAGGTGCCGTAGGTCTCCAGGGCCCAGGTCCGGCAGGTGACGCAGACCGGCCCCTCGGGCCAGGTCACGGGCCTCCAGCGCAGGACGCGCCCGCAGCGGGTGCAGGGCGGGAAGTCCGGTGCGGTCACGACTCGGGAAGGATGCGGGCGTGCTTGGGCCGGATGGGCGCCATCTCGGTCAGGTTCGCGTTGGTCTCGCCGGTGGCGGTGCGCCGGGGTGCGGCGTTCTCGGCGCGGGTGGCGATCAGCTCGGCCGGGGTGCAGGTCAAGATGTCGCAGAGTGCGGCCAGGACCGGGAGGGAAAGGCGTTCGGGGGTCTGGGTGACCAGCCGCCAGACCTGCACCGAGGAGAGCTTGATGCCGCGTTCGTGCAGCAGGGGTTCGAGGTCGCTGGCGTTGAACAGGCCGTGGGCGGCCATGACCTCACGCAGTCGCCACTGGTAGCTGACCTGGCGTTTCATCGGGTGTTCCCCTTCTTCCCGGTGCTGTTGAGGGCGGCGTGGGTGGTCTGGTCGAGTGCCTTGAGCAGGGTGCGGATGCGAAAGTCGGAGGAGACGCAGGTGTAGAGCGCGGTGGTGGAGGCGTGCTCGTGGCCGACCTGTTCCTGGACGAAGCGGGCGTCCCAGCCGTCCTCGATGAGGTGGGTGACGTAGGAGCGTCGCAAGGAGTGGAAGTCGAGTGCGGGGTCCAGGCCGATGGCGTCGCGGTAGGCGGCGAAGCGGGTGTTCATCTGGGTGAACCCGATCCGGGGCCCGCGTTCGGAGGGCCAGAGCGCGGGAGAGTCGGCGTGAGCGAAGGCCGGGCGGACCTGTTCGGTCCACTGCTCAAGGACGTCCACGATCCAGTCCATCCCGCCGGTCCCGTGGCGGGGGCCGATGGTCAGGACGCCGCGGCGTTTGGGTGGGGAGCCCTTCTTGGCCTTGCCGTGGCGCACCTGGCAGACGCCGAAGTCGCCGAAGGCCGGGGCGTGGGGGTTGCGGGAAAAGTCGACCAGGTCGAGCATGCGGGTCTCGTTGCGGCGCAGGCCGAAGGCGTAGGCGGTCTTGAACAAGGTGGCGTCGCGGAAAGCGGGCAGCCACCCTTTGCGGCCGTGGCCGCGGATGTGGTGGATCTGGCCATCGGCGTGGTCGAAGAACGCCGCCAGCTCGGCGCGGGTGAAGGCGCGCTTGGCCGGGTCGGACTCGGCTTCTTGCAGGTGGACGGCAGTGTTCCACTCGTGGGCGATCTGGATCGGGTGCGTCGCGAAGCGGGTCTCGCACTCGGTGGGCCAGCCGTAGGCGGGGTCGGTCAGGTAGGCGCAGAAGGAGCGGACGGCCTCGGAGTAGCCGCGCAGGGTGGAGCGCTTCAGGTCGCGTAGGGCCCGCAGGTCGCCGAGCCATTCGTCGAGCATCTGGGCCGACCAGGTCCAGGGGAAGGCGTCGGCGTGGCGGGTGAACGCCTTCACCGCCTTGTGGCGGCCGTCGATGGTGGAGAAGGCGAGGTTGCGGGCGAGCTGCTGGTTGCGCCAGCCCTCCAGCATCGCCTCGAAGACCTGTTCCTCGGGGCGCAGCAGGGACAGCCCGCCCACGAGGTGCAGGCCCGCGGATCCCGGGGCGAGGGCGTCTCGGCTCATCCGTTCTCACTCTCCGTCGTTTACATCAGGTGAAGGATTCCTTCATCTGATGAAACGGTAGCGGGAAAGCCCTGGTGAGAAGGGGGTTTTCGAGAAGGCCATGCGCGATAGGCTCACGATCCCCGCCTGTGATCACCGCGAGATCCCCTGCCTGGTGGGCCCTCTGGCCGGGTGTGCAGACCAGTCGCAGACTTCATCGGATGCAATAGCGTTCGGTTACCAAGTACGCCGGAAAGCGGCAATGGGCTGGTCAGCGGGTAGGTAGAGGACATGGGTAAGCACACCGAGATGGACAAGGACGCCGCCGCGCGGGTCCAGTCCGCCGCGGCCCGCGACCCGGAGTCGGACACCGCCCGCAGCGGGTTCGACGCCCGGGCGCAGTCGGCGGCCGACCGCCGCCAGGACGAGCAGGAGCACGACGAAGGCGGCGGCGCACCCCCGGCAGGGCGCTGACGTTTCCGTGGGTGCAGTGCCTTCCGTGCCCGGGTACGTCCTGATCATGAGCGGGGACCGGACGCGGATGACGTTGGACCTGGACACCGCCCAGCGCGCGGCGCTGGCCCGGTGGGCCGCGCTCGCCGGGGTGCAGATCGGCCGCCCGGGCCTGAGTTCGGTCGAGGTGCTGCGGGCGGTCATCGACCTGCTGGAGCCGCCGGGCGAGGACGCCTCCGAGCACGAGCGGCTGCTGCGCTAGGCGCTCACCCGCGCGGTCTTCGAGCGCCTGGCCGCCGGCCGCGAGTGAAGATGGCCGTGGAGTCGTCCTACCTCTCGCCGTGGCCGGTCGACGCCGACCGTTGGAAAACGAACGTTTCCCGGACACCCTGCCTGGAGGCCTCCGTGTAAATGTCCATAGTCGCGTGCACGGGTGAGCTGGAGGTTCGCCGCTGAGTGCAGGGAGATTCGGGTCCCCCGGACATCCCGAAGCCGCCTGCACTAC
>NZ_MKKC01000016.1 GCF_001942255.1 Nocardiopsis sp. CNR-923 | reverse complement strand
GCAAGGCCTCCACTTTCCTGGCCATGCTCGGCATCGCCTGCATCCTCATCTGCTACAAGCACCTGGCAAAGCATGCTGATGGCTTTTGAGATGAGCTCTAAGCGGCGCGTTGTTCAGCGAGGACTCGATGGTGTTCCTCGCGGCGGAAGCGGATGGCGTCGGTGGCAAACGTCGCGAACACAGTGATGAGCGCACCGCCCAGTGCGGCGCTGGCCCCGATCACGGCCACCCACAGGGGCTCGGGCATCGTTCCAGGCCTAGCGCAGACCACCCCTAGGGCGTGGAGGGACGCCGCGTTCTCGGACGCGCCGTTCCGTGGGGACCTTGCTGAACGGGCTCCGGGCGTGGATTTCGGCGACTGGATAGCGGGTGTTGGCGTAGGCGTTGGCCAGAGCGGTGGTCAGGTTCTCGTCGGCCAAGCGGTGGACCTCAGCGGCCCATTCGAGGACGGCCAGCTCGTCCGCACCTGCGGGGGGTGGCTCCGGTAGTGGCGTTATCGGGGTGGGGCGATAGGGGCCAGCGGGGGACGTCTGGTCGGTGGCGTCGCTCATGCCGGTCAGTCTATGGCCACTTTCTAACCGTGGGTGACATTTACAGTCAAAAGATACTTGCTAACGTTAGTATATAACGTTAGAATGTGACTATTGCCACTTGTTAACACCCCCCATCCCCTCGGAGGTGGAGATGCAGGCCATTACCACCGGCGCTCCCACACCGGTTCCATGCAATCGTTGCGGCCGCCCGCTGCACTCCGCAGACTCCCGCGCCCGCGGCTACGGCCGCGGCTGCCTCGCGAAAGAGCTCGCTGCCGCGCGCACCCGTCTGGCCCGCCACAGCAGAACGGTCGCTTCCGGTGCCGAGGAGGTCCTGGAGATCCCTGGCGCGATCAGCCGCTTGCGCGGCGACATCTTCGTGGTCGTCGGACGCACCGGCCACCTGTACCGAGCCACCCCCGAACAGTGCAGTTGCCGTGCGGGGCAGCGCGGCGCCCATGTCTGCTACCACCGCGTGGCCGCCGCGATCATCGCCGCTTCCCTCGGTCTGCTCCCCGCCGCTACTCAGCCCCGTGTCTTCCAGGTCTCTGCCCGCTCTGTAGGCCTGGCCGCCTGAAACACCTCATCACGTGACCATCCGCGAAAGGACTCCTGATGGACCAGTACGAAGCGCAGATCCAACGGATCAAGGCCCGCTACCCCCCGAGCCTGGAGCGCTTGGCGCGTATCTCCCTCGTCCGCCAGCGCCAGCACCGAGCCGAGCAACAGGTGGCCCAGCAGGCCCAGGCTGCCCGGGTCGCCCGCCAGCTCCAGTTCCGCGCCAACCGCCCCCGCGTCACTCGATAAGGAGGAACTGTTCCCCATGACCGCTCCGATGACCTGGCGCGAGCTCGCCCGCCTCTCCGAGACCGTGGACAGCTACGCCCGCACCATGCCGACCTACACCGGAAGCACGGGCAGCACCTTGCAGTGCGCCGCCTACGTCGCCGATCAGACCGCCCTTGGCCACTACGACGCCCACCCCGACGGCCCGCAGATCCGCGCCTACTACTCCGATTACCTGGCCCGGGAGGCCGACGACCTGAACGGGGACCCGCACCGCGGCGAGATCGCCAACGCCCTGCGCGACCTCGCCAGGTTCATCACCAGCGGCGACATGGCGCTCACCCTGCCGCCCGAGCTGGCTGCCGTCGACGCGTCGGCGAGTTCGTGGCTCCTCACACCGGCAACACCCGTTTCCTCGCGGTACACGGCTATGTCGTCTCTCACGGCGACGCCGTCCTGGAGCTGGTGGACGAGACCGGCGCCGAGGTGGCCTCGGCCCACCGGGTCACCGATGGCCCCCTCACTGGGTGGCACATCTCCCACCCCCATGACTTCATCGGCCAAGCGCCTTACTCCCGAAACGGGGTCGTAGAGGTCTTGCGCACCTGGGGGGAGATGTGACGAACGCTCTGGAGGGCGTCCTGGCCCGCCCCCGGGATCTGACGCTTCCCGCCCGTGGGGACCTCGCGATCGTCCGAACCCTCGACCGTCCGCCGCTGTACTACCTGTCTCGGGTCGCACGCACCTCCGGTGGGCGGGTCACCGAACTCGAGGAGCTGAGCACAGGCCGATCCATCCCCTGCACGGAGTGGCCGCGCCTGGACCAGGTGACCTGGGCGGCCGCTCAGGAGGTCCACGTCGCCGCCGTGGTGGCGATGGCGCCCACACTGGTCGCCTCCGGCCTGGCCGAGTTCACCCGGGTTCTGGCCGACCACCGGCGGCGCACTCGGCCCGAGCTTGTACCGGACTGGGTGCTGCGTCTGGCCGGATACCGGCCAGAGTGGCAGGTCACCCTGTCAGCGGGGGTGCTGGAGACTGTCGCGGCGTGGACCGACGGCGGGCCCGGAAACCGGTGGGTACAGGGCGAACGGTTGGTGTCGGTCGCCACCGTGGTCCGTCAGGTCGTCGAGGGCGCCCACCCCCGGGAGCGGGTCGCACCGGACCTGTTCCGGTTCGGCTACGACGGTCGCGACCTGGTCGTGTCGGTTGGTCGCGGCCTGCACCCGTCCGCTGCCGTGGGGGTCGCTTCGTGATCGTGTCCCTGGAAACCCAGTGGTACTGGCCCCCCGAGCCCCCTGAGGAGCCGGTGGTCCTCGCCTGCGTCTACGAGTCCGTCTTCGCTGAGGAGCAGTGTGGTCGGCCGCTCCCCGACGGTGCGGATCCTGACGATCTGTTCTGCTCCCGCCACCTGAAGGCGGCCTCTGTCGGCGCGATCTCGTGGGAGGAGGTCTTCGCCTACCGCGCCCACTACCAGGTGTGAAAACGGGTCCTGACCAGGCGACGCAACCGCCGGCCAGGACCCCGACCCCGAAACCCCTTGTGGCTAAGGAAGTGAACGGAACCATGAACGATGCTACCCCTGGCGGCACCACCGGGTCTGCGACCCAGGAAGCGCTGTCCCGCATCATCCGAGAATTCGACGTGTTCACCAGCGACGAAGGCGCCGACCTGCTCAGCATCGAGGGGATCGTGGGCACCGCGGCCCCGTCCTGTACCGATCCGGTGGGCCGGTGGGTCGTGGGCGAGCTGCGCAAACTCGGCCACGACCAGGTGGTCGGCCACGACTGGCGGGAGGTGGGTGGCGACGGTGCGATGCTGACCGTCCGCGACCGTGCCGGTACCGCTCTCGCGCGTCTGCGGCTCGTGCCCGGGTCGTCCCTGTGGGATCTTGCCGCAGGAGTGTTCGCCGGTACGGTGCCTGCCCTCGTGCGCCCCGCTCCGGTCGAGGTTGTCTTCGCTGACCACACGTTGGTCAACCTCACCTCCCACGAGGTGGTGACCATCGCTCCGGACGGCACGTTCACCGCTCTGGGCGCCAACCCGATGTCGGCTCAGGTGCGCACTGCCCGGGTCATCGTCTCCCCGATGGGGCACCCGTGGGAGATGGTTCACGAGCGGCCGCTGGGCACCACCCACCTGCCAGCGCAGCGCGCCGCTCGGTGGCTGGTCGTGTCCCGGACGGTTGCCGTCCGCAACCCGCACCGGATCGACTTGCTCGTCCCGAGCGACTTGGCGCGTGATGAGCGCGGCATGGTTCTGTGGGCGGGAGCCCTGGCCCGCGTCGGGGCCTGACCGAACGCAGCGACGGTCCGCCTGACACTGAATGGTCGGGCGGACCGTCGTTCTCGGAGCGAGCTCGCAGGCCAGGGTCGTGGTGGGCCACGCCTTCGGTTCACAGCCGCGATTCGGGGCAGAAAAGCCCCCTGACCGTCCACATGAACCCTTGCTGGAGGCTGGTGCGGCCCAGCGCCAAGCACCGTTGGTCGACGTCGTCGCGTTCCCGGAGACTGGCCAGGAGATCGCCCAGCTCGTTCTCCTTCTCCTTGACCTGGTTGGCCAGGTCGATGAGGTCCTGCGGGAGTTCCCGGTAGCCGGTCACGGCACCGGGCTTCTGCGGGTGGGTCATTAGGCCGCCACGGTGCGCTTGGGGACGTGGTTGCCGTCGGCGTCAATCGGCGCGGTGACCTGCGTGCGTGTGGCGAACGATGTGACGGCGGCGACCAGGA
>NZ_MKKC01000015.1 GCF_001942255.1 Nocardiopsis sp. CNR-923 | reverse complement strand
TCACGTACGAGTCCAGGAACTCGTAGATCTCCCGCGGCTTGGGCAGGCTGTCCCACGTGAGCTCGGTGGCGTCGGCGAGTTCCTCCTCGATGATCTCGTTGCAGAGATCAATGCACTCATCGCAGATGTACACGCCGGGGCCGGCGATGAGCTTCTTCACCTGCTTTTGGCTCTTGCCGCAGAACGAGCACTTCAGCAGGTCCCCGCCGTCGCCGATGCGTGCCACCCAGCCACTCCTCAAAACTAAGGCCGCCCCGTCGGTGCCGCTCACGCGAACCGTGCGGAAGCCGAGCTCCCGATCCCGTCCACGACCGGGGCCACGGACGGGGCGATGTGTGTGTCGCTCTCCGCCAGACTAAGCGAAAAACCGGACCGGCTTCACCACCGGGCTGTCCCAGGCGGGTCAAAGCCCGGTCCGGCTCGCAACTTCCGACCCACCGAACTCCCCCGAATCACCGGGAACGGGGGCGGCCGGTCCGGAAATGGACGCCGACCGCCCGCGGGAGCGGCCGACGGCGCCCTACTTCAGCGACGCCTTGCGGTAGGGCAGGACGAAGTCGATGATCCCGTACTCGACGGCCTCCTCGGCGGTCAGGATCTTGTCCCGCTCGATGTCCTTGGACACCTGCTCGGCCGTACGCCCGGTGTGCCGGGCCAGGGTGGTCTCCAGCTGGGTGCGGATCCGGGTGATCTCGTTGGCCTGAATCTCGATGTCGCTGGCCTGGCCGTGCATGCCCTCGGTGGCCGGCTGGTGGATCAGGATGCGGGAGTTGGGCAGTGCGCCCCGCTTGCCCTTCGTGCCGCCAGCGAGGAGGATCGCGGCGGCCGAGGCCGCCTGGCCGATGCAGACCGTCTGGATGTCCGGGCGCACGAACTGCATCGTGTCGTAGATGGCCATCAGCGAGGTGAACGAGCCACCCGGGGAGTTGATGTACATCTGGATGTCCCGCTCGGAGTCGAGCTGTTCGAGCGTGATGAGCTGGGCCATCAGGTCGTTGGCCGACGTGTCGTCGATCTGCACGCCGACGAAGATGATCCGCTCCTCGAAGAGCTTGTTGTACGGGTTCATCTCCTTGACCCCGTACGAGGTCCGCTCCACGTAGGACGGCAGGACGTAGCGGCTCTGCGGAGCCATCGAGGCCGCGCCGCCGATGAGACTGGGGTTGAACTCGGTCATTTCACGCCTTCCACGCACTGCGCCGTTCCTGGATCCAGGTCCGACGGGATCAACTCTGCGAACGGTCCGTCGTCACGTCGAGCGTGCCCTCAAGGACCTCGTCGATGAAGCCGTACTCCTTGGCCTCCTGCGCGGTGAACCAGCGGTCGCGGTCGGCGTCCTTCTCGATCTGCTCCGGCGACTGCCCGGTGTGCTCGGCGATCTTGCCGATGAACATCTTCTTCACGTAAAGGAGCTGGTCGGCGAGGATGCGGATGTCGGAGGCCGTACCCCCGATACCGCCGGAGCTGGTGCATCATGACCCGCGTGTGCGGCAGGGCGTAACGCTTGCCCGGGGCGCCGGCGCACAGCAGCATCTGGCCCATGGAGGCGGCCATGCCGATACCGACGGTGCGGACGTCGTTGGGGATGTACTGCATGACGTCGTAGATCGCCATACCCGCCGTGACGGAACCGCCCGGCGAGTTGATGTACATGGTGATGTCCCGGTGGCGGTCCTCAGCGGACAGCAGCAGGAGTTCACCGACGAGACGGTTGGCGATCTCGTCGTCCACCTGGTCGCCGAGGAAAACGATTCGCTGGCGCAACAGGCGCTGAGGCGTCTGCTCGATAAAAGGGGAAAGCTGCGAGTCGGACGTACGTGCGTCGAATCGCGGGGACTCTTCAAAGGTCGGCGGCACTCTCGTCACCTGCTCCGGAATCGAAACGGTTGCGATACTGCGACACTAACGCCGACCAGTACCGGGGTTGCACGGATACCGTGTCTGTTCGCTTTGAGCGCAGGGTGGAACAGGCGCCGCACAGGACTTTCCTCCACGAGCGAACGAGAACGGGCCCCGCCCGACCCGGAAGGTCGGACGGGGCCCGGGGGCACACGGCGGCGGGGACTACTTGACGCCCTCGCCCTCCTCGTCCTTGACGTCCTCGGTCGCCTCGGCTGCGGCAGCGGCGGCCTTGGCGGCCTCCTCGACGACGGCCTCGTCGCTCTCGCGCTCGGGCTGCTCGACGACGTTGCCGTCCTCGTCGGTCACCGCGGCCTCGGCCAGGACCAGGTCCATGGCCTTGCCGCGGACGACCTCGGTGAAGGCGACGCGGATCTGGTTGGACTCGACCAGGTGCTGGGCGAGCTGGTCAGGGCTCACACCCATGCGCTGCGCCTGCTGGAACACGTACTGGCTGAGCTCGCCCTGGTCGGCGCTGAGCTCCTCCTGGAGAGCCAGCTGGTCGAGGATGAACCCCGCCTTGACGGCGGAGCTGGCACCGGTGGTGAGCTCCTCCTCGAACTCCTCCTCGGTCTTCTCCTGCGACTCCAGGTAGGCCTCCTTGGTGAGGCCGCCCTGGGCGAGCTGCTGTTCCAGGCTCTGGCGGCGGCGGGTGATCTCCTCGTCGACGACCGACTCCGGCAGCGGGATGTCGACCGACTCGATCAACTTCTCCAGGGCCTTGTCGCGGGCCGCGGAGAGCTGCTGGATGCGGCGGACCTCGCCCATGCGGTTGCGCACGTCCTCACGCAGCTCGTCGATCGTGTCGAACTCGCTGGCCAGCTGGGCGAACTCGTCGTCGAGTTCGGGCAACTCCTTGACCTTCACACTGTGCACGGTGACGCTGACGTCCGCCTCCTTGCCCTCGTGCTCGCCGCCCACCAGGGAGGTCGTGAAGGTCGCCTCGCCGCCGGCCTCCATGCCGCGCAGGGTCTCGTCGAGGCCCTCCAGCATGGTGTTGGTGCCGACCTCGTAGGAGTAGCCGCTGACCGCGACGTCCTCAAGCTTCTCACCTTCGATGGCCGCGGAGAGGTCGATCGACAGGTGGTCGCCGTCCTCGACGGGGCGCTCGACGCCGACCAGGGTGGAGAAGCGCTCGCGGAGCGTACTGATCTGCTCGTCGACCTGCTCGTCGGTGACCTCGGCGCTGTCGACGGTCACCTCGATGCCCTTGTAGTTCTCGACCTCGAACTTCGGCCGGACGTCGACCTCGGCGGTGAAGGCGAACTCCTCGTTGTCCTCCAGCTTGGTGACCTCCACGTCGGGCTGGCCCAGCGCGAAGAGCTCCTCCTTCTGGATGGCCTCGTTGTAGAGCTCCGGAACGGCGTGGTTCACCGCTTCGCTGATGACCGCGCCGCGGCCGACGTAGCGGTCGATCAGCCGCGCCGGCGCCTTACCCGGGCGGAAGCCCTTGATCCGGACCTGCTTGGCGAGCGACTTGTACGTCACGTCGAAAGCGTGCTCGAGCTCCTCGAAGGGGACCTCGATGGTCAGCTTGACCCGGGTCGGGCTCAGCTCCTCGACATCGGTCTTCACGGGGCGGTACTCCTAGGTTTGCCGGCTGGTGTCCGCGACGGCCCGCATGCGCGCCACGCACGGAGGCGAACGGCACGCGCGCACCCCGGCCAGTCTGGCGACCGCGTTCCAGGGGTGCCCTGCGACGGGCTGGGACTTACAGTTTCCTGCTGATCGCACCAAGTCTAGGGCAGACCGACAGGGGGCCCGGCGCACGGCCGACGGCCGCTGCCACGGATGGTCTCGTCGGGGTGGCGGGATTCGAACCCGCGGCCTCATGCTCCCAAAGCATGCGCGCTAACCAAGCTGCGCCACACCCCGTGCGAATCACGACGATCGCACACCGGGCGGGTGTGCGACCAACGCTTCGGAGACTGTACTCTTGTCTCCGTCGGCTCCACGAGTCTAGAGGAACCTCAGGGGCTCCGACGCCACGCGGGCGTAGTTCAATGGTAGAACTCCAGCCTTCCAAGCTGGCCATGCGGGTTCGATTCCCGTCGCCCGCTCCGCTTGGAGTGAGCCCTGTGTCTGCGACACCGGCTCGCTCCGCCCACCCACACCCCGGGGGACGACCCCCACACCCCCGCTCCGCTTGGAGTGAGCCCTGTGTCTGCGACACCGGC
>NZ_MKKC01000014.1 GCF_001942255.1 Nocardiopsis sp. CNR-923 | reverse complement strand
GCCCGACCGACTGCGCCGGGCCCCGCAGTACCGCGCCTGCCTGGTCGATCCCTACCGCGATCACCTGCGTCGACGAAGGGAAGAGGACCCGGCCGTGCCCGTCCGACGGCTCTTCGGCGAGATCCGTCGGCTCGGCTACCAAGGCAGTCTCAACCTGCTCTACAAGTACATCAACCAGGGCCGACTCGACAGCGACCGGGAGGCGGTCTCACCCAAGGCCTTCAGTGAACTGCTCCTGGCCCACCCTGACCGGCTCACCCTCGAAGAATGCCGGGTCGTCGCCGATCTGACCGCGGCATGCCCGGAGATGGCCCGGTTGGCCGACCACATTCGCGGCTTCGCCCGGCTCCTGGAACCCGTCCCGGGCAACGCCCAGGCGCTGACCGCCTGGATCTTCGGCGTTCGGGCAGACGACCTTCCCCATCTGCACGCCTTCACCCGCGGGCTCGACCAGGACCGGGCCGCGGTCGACGCGGCCCTGACCCTGCCTTTCCACAACGGCGGCACCGAGGGGGTGAACACGAAATCGAAGCTGATCAAGAGGCAGATGTACGGGCGGGCCGGGTTCCCGCTGCTCCGCCACCGCATCCTCCTGCAGTGAGCTCACCGACCGTTACCACCGGAATGGGGACAGAGCCCTTAACTTGACACACCCGGCCTGGTGGACCGCGGACACCGCCACCGCCAGGGGGGCGTTGCCGCCCCGGATCTGCTGGTGCAGCCATGCGCTGAGGTAGGCGAAAGCGTCCAGGAGGGCGCGGGCGGTGGCCTCCTGCTGGGCGGTGAACACGTCGGGGTGGGTGGTGCGCCACAGGTCGGCCAGGTAGGCGGGCAGGGCCGGGTGCATCCGGTACACCCCCGCCCCCATACCGGTGAGCAGCCCGATCCCCGCCGCCCGCTCCAGCAACCGCTCCCAGCCGTCGTCGGTGCGGCCCTGGAACTGGGCGGGGATGCCCGCCACCCGGGACAGCAGGGCGAGGACGTCTTTGTCGGCGGTGGTGTGGAACAGGGACAGGGCGGTCAGGGCCTGCCGGTCGTCGGGGTCCAGGTGGGTGAAGGAGTAGGTGATGCTGGCCGACAGGGACGTGTCCCGACCGGTGCCAGTGTCGGTCTCGCCGTGTCGCCCGGGCAGGGGGGTGGTGCCGCGCAGGCCGTCTAGGAGGGTGTCGGGGTCGGCCTCCTCCAGCAGGGGCAGGACGAGCTTCATGCTCATGGGGTGGCCGTCCAACCAGCGCAGCAGGTCAGCGAAGGCCTCGCCCTGGCGTTTGGGCAGGGTGGCCGGGTAGGGGGTCAGGAGCTGGTCGGTGTAGTCGTTGGCCTCCTCCAACGCCAGCGCGCCGACCTGGATCCGCCGCACCCGGCCACCGAGCCACTGTTCAGGGGTGCGGCTGGTGATGACCAGCGCGCTGCGGCTGCGGGCGATCCGGTCCAGGAACGCGGTGATGCGGTCGCGTTCGGTCTGGTCCAGAGGGGGTGTGGCGCTGGTGGGGTCGGGCAGGGTGTGCGCTGTTTCGAAGTTGTCCCACACCAGCAGACACCGCTTCGTGGCCAGCAGTTCATCGATGACGCTGCGCCGCTGCGGGGGGTCCAGGGCGGAGAATTCCGCGCCGAACGCCTGCATGCCGATCTGGCTGGTCAGGCCGTTCAGGCTGAGGGAGGCGTGGGTGCCGGGTGTGAAGGAGTGCCAGAACACCAGGGTCGGGTGGTCCACGCCCTGGGTGTCGCGCCACCACCGCCCGAACGCCTTGGCCAGCTCGGTTTTGCCGGTGCCCGCGGGCCCGTGCAGCACCACCGTCTTGTGGTGGGGGAGTGCGGATTCCAGGGCGTGGAAGAGGGTGTCGCGGCCTACGAACACCCCCTCCGGAGCCCACACCCCTTCTTCGTCGTGTGCCGGTGGTGTGGGGGTGCGGTGGCGGTCGAGGAGGTCCTCGAAGGGGTCCATGCCGGTGCGGTCGGTGCTCAGGCCGGGCAGGGCGATGTCGCTGCGCCGGTAGTGGACGGGCACCACCCAGTCCTTGAACGGCAGCGGCCCTTTGGGGGTGGTGCGCGTGTCGTGCAGGGCGAGTCGGCGGCGTCCAGCGGTGACGGCGTCAGCGATGCGGTCCCCGGCGAAGAGGTGTTCGTAGAACGCGGTCATGAACTCGGCGGCGGCCTGGGTGTAGACGCTGTAGGACATCGCGATGACCGAGGCGACGCGGTCCTGGATCAGGCGGGTCGCGATCGCGGCCTCGGCCACCGCTTCGAGTTGGCCGGACTGGCAGGCGTTGAGCACCACCACCGGCACCTGCCCCTCGGCCAGGACCGCGGCGACCTGGGTGGCCTCGACCAGGTGGGTGCCGCCTTGGGGTTTTTCGAACGCGAGCATCCCCTGTGGGATGGCGCCTTGGAACAGGCGCCGGTCCCACTCGCGCTCCGGGTCAGGGCCGGGTGGTGGGGTGGGGCCGAAGGCGCCGTGGCCGTCGAAGTGCACCACTTGGAACGGTCTGCCCTCCCGCACCGCCTGTTCGAGCACTTCCTGGAGCCGGTCCAGGGTGGGTGGGCGCAGCACGATGAGGTCGACCTTGCCCCGTACCGCTTCCAGGCGCTCGAGTAGGGGGCGGGCGATCAGCCGATAGCTCACGTCCTTCTCGCCGTGGGGGCGGGCGATGACCATGAGCACCCGCAGGTTCTTCTGTTCGAGGGGGAAGGCGGGTTCCAGGGGGTTGGTGGGCAGGCTGCGGACGATGCCGATGCCGTCGAGCACCAGTGGCCTGTCGCGTTGGGGGTCGTGTAGCAGTTCCCAGGGCAGGCCCAGGTGGAGGGGGGAGGTGGACTGGATGACAATTTCAGCGGGGGTGGCGCGGGCGCGTAGGGCGCCGTAGGCCTCACGCCAAGGGCCGGGGGCGAACACCGTGTCGAACAGGGCGGTTCCCCATTCGGTCATCTTCTCGGCCACGGCTTGGCCTTTGTCGGCGTAGGCGCCGAAGGGCCAGCGCAGGTAGTCCTCCAGGTACCAGCGCAGGTCCTCCAACGCGGGGGCGTCCATCGGCCACTCCACCAGGGCCGGTTCACCGATGCGGGCGGCCTCGGTCTCATGGGCCCATTTCACCGAAACGGCCACTGCACCGTCAGGGGTGATGTCGATGATCAGCCGGTCGACCACACAGACCTCTCTCCATGGGACTCGGTCGGGATGCGAAGGCGCACCGGTGCGCGAACCGGTAGGCGGCACAGATGTGCAGGGGTGTGCGCGCCCTCCGTCAGTGCGCCCTCCATCCGCGACGGGCGGTGGTTTCCAGGGCTCGCTCGGGGTGGACGGGGCAGGGGGCTGGGGTTCACGGGGCGCGGCGGCACACAAGGGGGAGGGCGCGGCTCATCAGGCAACAGGGTCTGTGTCGGGGTGGAAGGTGTGCGGGGGGTCCATGCAATCACACCGAAGGCGGGCGTGGCGGGGGTTCGGCCGGGTTCGGCCGACATGCGCCCCGGGGCGGGGCTTGACGGGTGGTAGGAATCCCTGGGTGCGCGGTAGTGGCGGGTGGGCGGGCCGCGCCCGGGCCGGTGGGGGCGTCACGGTGTGTGGGCGGCGGGTGGCCCTGGTGGGCCCCAGGGGTAGGAACGCGGTGCGTTCAGGCGGCTGTGGGGCGTTGGTGGGCGCACGCGGGGCCACCCCGGGGGCGGGTGCGGGTCGGGCTCAGGGCCGTCCAGCAGGGTCACGGGGCGGCAAAATGCTCCGCGAGGTGGGTGCCCACTTGTACGGGACCTTGCACTGGGGAGCACACGAGGAGCATTTCAGGCCCTCAGGCGAGGTCCCACACCTCGTCTGTTCGACTCGTGCACCCCGTTTGACCTGGGGTTTTGTGGCGCACCCGGCAGGATTCGAACCTGCGGCCATCGGATTAGAAGTCCGGTGATCTAGTGCCGCCACGTGCCTTCTCGTGCCGTTTCGTGTCACCCCCATCCGATCCGTCGTGCCGTCTGAGGCCGTGTGATGTCGCCTGGTGTCGTGTCAGTACGGAACTGCGGAGCACGAACGGAGCACGCACGGCCGGTTGGTGGCGTCCGATGGCACCTCGCGAGGTACTCCTTGGCCACGGACCGGCAATGATGAGTCGCCCAAGCGT
>NZ_MKKC01000013.1 GCF_001942255.1 Nocardiopsis sp. CNR-923 | reverse complement strand
CGTCGAACGGCTCGCACTACTGGCCATGCACCCACCGGGACCGAGAGGTCACAACCCTACTCGAGAGGGCTGCACAAAGGATGGTCCTCTAATGAGCGCGCGCCACGTCCAACCGGTGACGGTTCCAGTTATCCGACGTTGACCGGCCAACCCCTCCCGGCAGTTGTTCCGCCATCGCGAGCACACGGTCGGGCCGGTCCGCGACCATCTGGTTCTCGATCGCTTTCAACCTCACCGTCAGCGGCCCGAACGTGCCCCATCCCCGCAGGTGATCGGTCACCTCGGTGCCGACCGCGACACCCGCAGTCTGAGCGAGCCGCGCGAACTCCCGGGCTTCCTCGGGCCGGTTGTTGCGGGCCGCCGCGGCGGACGCACGCAGAAGCAGCCACCCCCACGCCGCCAGCTCCTGACGCGTCGCCGAGGAGACACGCGGCTCCACCTCATCGGCCGTGCTCGCGGCGACCTGTTCTGCTTCGTCCAACGCCCCTGGCGCAACAGGATCCACGCCTGACCGATGATCGCCGACGCGGCGTTCAACCGATCCCCGACCGCCACAGCGTCCCGCACAGCGTCTGTGAGCGCCATGTGCGCGAGGTCATAGGCCCGTACCTGAGTGAGGTACCGGCCCGCCATCTGCAGCACCTCAGATCGGATCCTCAGCGCGGTGTCGTGTTCGGGGCCCGTGGTGAAGTGGTCAACCGCAGTGTGGGTGGACTTGACCAACTCGGGGAGCAGTTCGCCCATGGCCGGATATTTGTCGCGGTGGTAAGCGATCGCTGACGCTTCCGCAGCGGCCCGCAACCGGTCCAGGTCGGGCTCCTCGTCGGCCTGGTCAACGTCCAGCCGACCGCTGAGCGTCATGGCCGGGGAGATGGCTTGACGAAGAGCGAGCAGGTCGAGCTTGGCATCGTCCGCGTTCGGGTTCTGGCGTGGGCCAGACGACTCGAACAGAACGGAGGTCGTGACCTTCAAAGCCCGGGCGAGCGCGTGATAGGTCTCGACGCGGGCGGTACCTCCGCGCTCGATCTTCTTGATAACGCCGATGCTGAGTCCGGCGCGTTCGGCGAGGGCTTCTTGAGTGAGGCCACGGTGGCGGCGGAGTTCGCGTAGCCGGTCGCCCGCGGAGGTATCGTCCACGTGTGGGTCCCGCTTCTTCCTGATGGGGGCGCACCATCAGCGTAGAGCGGGACCCTTGTGGTGTCAGGGGCGCGATCAAGCCGTGATTACCAGATCGCTCGTCCTCGGTCGCCCCAGGCGGGCCGTCGCGATGGTGCTCACGCGGTTCTCCTCCGGCGGCCACAGGTTCGAGCTTCGCCGAGCAGGCCGCAAAACCCGTTCACGGCCCTACTCGACGGCGGCCAGGAGTTACCTTCCCCTGCTGGGACCAAAGGATGGGACCGGGCCTCGTGGACGCCTCGGTCTCCCCGCCCCTTGGTCTGGCCGGAGTCGCATGGCACCAGCCGCGCCGCCCCCTCCCCCGCATCTGGCAGCACACTGGCGTAGCGTCCGCGGTCAACGCGATGCTGATAGGACCCAGCCCCACCGGCACCACTTTCACGCGTGCCCCTGCCCGGAGACCGAACCCAACAACTGGTCGGCGCACGGGAGTGACGGGAGGCGATCCCGGCACCCACCAAACCCTCACCCCACACCCAACGCCAGAGAACGGCACGATGAGTAGCCTGGCCGGATACGGCCAACACCCTCCACACCCCACATCACCGTCCGGATTCTGCGATCGTAGAAACCCGCCCCATACCCCTGTTCCCCTGGAGGAGACCGGCGTGGAACTGCGCCTGACCGACGCCGTCCGAACGTTGCGCGAGGAACTGACCGAGGCCGTCGCAGAGGCCGAAGCCCACAGCCCCGACCTCACCTTCGACGTCGGCCCCGTGACCATGGACTTCGAGGTCCAGTTCCGCGCCGACGCCAAAGCCAAAGGCAAACTCTCCGCGTGGATCGCCTCCGGAGAGGTCGAAGCCGGTGCGAGCCGGGCCCGCACCCACCGGGTGTCCTTCACCCTCACCCCCCGCCACAAGAACACCCCCAACGGCGACGTGTCCATCACCAGCACCAACCAGGCCACCGGCACCGGGGACCGGTCCAAGCACATCGGACGCTGACCACCCAGCCCCGCATCCCCGTTGACCGCTCACCATTCAGGAAGTGCCGATGCCCACGGCCGCGCACATCGCCCGCGTTGAAAGCCCCACAGGGGCCGGGTCGGGGTGTGTGATCGCACCCCGGCTCGTGTTGACCTGCGCCCACGTGGTCCCTCACGTCGACGGCGAGGTGTCGCTGTCCACCCCCGCAGGCACCGCCACCGACGAGCAGACCTACACCGGCCGGGTGGTGTGGCGGGGCACCCCCCACGGGCGCGATGACGCCGCCCTGGTCGAGGTCACCGACCCGACCTGGACGGCCCCACCGGTCCGTACGCGGTGGGGGCGGCTGGTCACCGACCGCCCCGGCATCTCCTGCCACACCTGGGGCTACCCCGACCTGGTCCAACGCCAGGGACGTCCGGTGGAGACCTCCCAACCCTCAGGGACCATCAACCCCGGCAACCGCATGATCGGTGACCGCTACGTCCTGGACATCACCACCCACCCACCCCGCTGGGAGCAGGACGGGTCACGTGGGGCGGGCTGTCCGGGGCCGCGTTGGTGTGCGAGGGTCTGGTGGTGGGGGTGGTGGCCACGACCCCGCCCACCGAGCCCACGCCAGCCTGGAGGCTGTTCCCGCCTACGCGCTCCACCACGACCCGGCTTCCGAGCCGTCCTGGCCGATCACGACGTGTCCGTGGTGTTGGAGCCGGTCGAGCTCGCCCACCTGGCCCACACCCCACGCACACACCACCGTCCCTCCCCCGCCTCGCTGTTGGAGGCCCACCGGAAGGTGGTGGACTTCCACGGCCGCGACGACACCATGGACACCCTCATCCGCTGGTGCGAGAGCAACGAAGCGCTGTCCGCGGTGGTGGTGCACGGGCCCGGCGGGCAGGGCAAGACCCGCCTGGGCCACGAACTCACCGCACACCTGGCCCACCCCGACACCCCCGGGCGGCGCTGGGCCACCGTGTGGGTCAAGGACACCACCACCGCCGAAGAGCTGGCACCGGTCACAGACACCACGGTTCCTCTGCTGCTGGTGGTGGACTACGCCGAGACCCGCACCACACAACTGAGGCGCCTGCTGGAGTTGTGCGACCGTCCCCCGGGCAGTGCCCCCATCCGGCTGCTGTTGCTGGTGCGCACCGTGGGCGAGTGGTGGGAACAGGTCAACACCACCACCGGCCACCTGCTGGCCGACATCACCCGACAGATCCCGCTGCCCCCGCTGGCCCCTCGCACGGTCGACCGGGCCCGCGAGTACCGCACCGCCCTGGGCCACCTCGCCGCCGCCCTGCCCACGGCCCGCACACCCACCCCGGCCGACTGGGACCAGGTCGCGGCCGACCTACCCGACCCCGACCTGTCCGGGCCCGGGTGGGACACCGTGCTGAGCGTGCACATGCGCGCCCTAGCCGACCTGCTGGACACCACCCAACCCCCCACCACCACCCCCGACAGCGCGGTCGAGGGCCGGGTCCTGGCCCACGAGTACCGGTACTGGACCCACACCGCCACCGCCCACCAACTGGACGAAGCCGAACTCCAACACCCGCTGCGGGACGTGCTGGCCCTGGCCTTCACCCTCACCCCGGCCGGCATCGAGGAAGCCGACCACCTCCTAGACAACGTGACGGTGCTGAAAGGGCAGACCACCGCCCGCAAGCACCAGATCCGCCGATGGATCAACAGCCTGTACCCCACCGGCGAGGCCGGTGTGTGGGGACGGTTGCAACCCGACCGGCTCCTGGAGTACTTCCTGGGCACGCGTCTCCACACCAACCCCGCCCTGTTCGACCCCCACCTGAACACCATCACCGTTGCGGACGCTGAGCGGCTGGTGACCCTGTACACCCGCGCCGCCGCGCACCCCGCCCTACCCGGCCTGGGCACGCACCTGACCGCGTTGTGCGCGCGCCACATCCGCGCCCTGGGGCCAGCGGCTGTTGACGTGGCCACCCAGGCGGAGAACCCCGGCCCGCTCCTGCGGGCCCTGGAACAGACCACAGCCGACACCGCGACCCCTATCGAGGTCCTTGCGCAGCTCAGCGCTGCTCTTCCCCACTTCAGCCACCGGCTGGCCGAATGGGCCGGGCAGGTGAGTGACCGCATGGTCAAAGCCCGTCGGGAACAAGCCGCGAAGGACCCCGACGCTTTCCTGCCCGACCTCGCCCTGTCCCTGAACAGCCAAGCCATCCGCCTGGCGGGCCTGGGGCGGCGCGAGGAAGCCCTGGAGGCCATCACCGAGGCCGTCGAGCTCTGCCGCACCCTGGCCCAGCAACGCCCCGACGCCTACCTACCCGA
>NZ_MKKC01000012.1 GCF_001942255.1 Nocardiopsis sp. CNR-923 | reverse complement strand
AACACTCCTGCGGAGGTGTACGCGGCCCATCAGGAGATGCGTCTGGCCGCGTGATGCGGACGGTTCAAAGCCTGTCCGGAAACAGCAGGGCCCCTCAGGCCTCGTTGGCGCGCACCAGCCACACATAGTCGTGCGCCTCACGGGACTTGGCCAGGGCCACCAGGTCGTGGTCCAGGTCGTGGGTGAAGACCAGGCGCAGGGGTTTGTGGGAGGTGGGGATGATCAGTTCGGTACAGGCCCGCCCCCGCCCCAGCCCCTTGTAGGTGGGCGGGGTGTCCACGGCACGCTTGTGCCCGTCCAGCCAGGTGCGCAGGTGGCGGTGGGCGTACAGGTGGTCGGCGCTGTGCCCGCCCCGGGTGTCCTCCCCGCCCTTGTGCATGCGGGCGCACAGGTTGGAATCGGCGCGGTGCGCGAAGTGGGGGACGGTGTCGCGCTCACGGATGATCTTCAACGACAGGCGTCCGCCGCACCCGCCGAGCAGCACCCCGCACCAGAACGTGTCCTGGCGCTGGTCGGCGTGATCGCGGAACAGGTCGGCCTCGTCGGGGTCGAGGGGCATGTACGCCGGGTCGGCGCTGTCGGGGTGGCCGGTCACAGCCGTTTGGACACGACGACGATCAAAGGACATGTGCGCACGAATAACACACGGTGACGACAGTTGTGGGGTGTGCGGGTTTCCTGACCGGCTGTGGCCACCCGGCCTCCCCGGCCCGCACCGGGCGGGGGAGGCCTACGGGCGCGTGCCGGCGCCCTACGACTCCTGGGGGTCGGTCTGCTGCTCCTCGGGCGGGGGCCGGTACCCCTCCACGACCTCCCAGTGGCCGGGGTTGAGGGCGCGTGCGACCTGGGCCAGCTCACGGACCGTGTTGCGGGCGTACTCGCCCTTGAACAGGTAGACGGTCCCCATGGCCAGGGCCCTGTAGCTGGTGCCACCGACCTGGCGCATGAGCGCGTACCAGGCGCCCAGGGGACCGTCGACCGCCCCCGCTGTGTGGTGCTCCTTGTCGTCGCCGACCTCCAGGGTCAGGAAGTACCCCCCGCGCTCGGCGTGGTAGGCCTCGATCTCCTCGGGGGTGTGGGTGGAAAACATCCCAAACTCGTCCAAGGACTCGTCCATGGCCTGGCGCGTTTCGGGGTCCATCTCGTGCGGGGCCTCGTCACCGGCCTGCCACATCAACGACACCTCCTCCAGCACCTGGCGCCCGCGCCCGTCGGCGACCGCCTCGCCGTTGATCAGCAGGTCCAACACGGTGGTCTCGGTGTCGAACAGGCCGCGCCCGCCCAGGTGCTCGGCGTAGACCTCGCGGTCCACCGGCCCCAACCCCAGGTCTTGGGCTGGGCGCCACAGCGGCCCGTCCTCGCCCAGTTCGAGGGCGCAGACCACCCCCACCCGTTCGCGGACCACCCGCAGCGCCGAGAGCACGCCGCGGGCCGGGTGGGCGTCACGGGCCGTGGTGTAGGGGGCGCCCTCCAGGTGTTCCCATGTCTGATCGAACTCGATCGTCCAGTGCACCATGTTCGCGGCCAGGGTCAGCGCCTGGGGCGGTGGGGCGGTGAGCATGGCCAGCCCGGCGGTCATGCGGGCGTGCTGCCATGAGCCATAGGCGGTGATGAAACGTCCCTCGGGGGTGGACACGTCAGGCATCGGCACGCTCATACGCGACTCCGTTCCAGGAGGATGGATCCGGAATTGTCGCAGATCAACCCGCACGTGCAGAAGACCCTACGTGGTCGTGCACGCCGAGACTGGCCCGTGCGCCGGGGTGAGCGGCAGCATCGGGCACGCGGGCCACTCGCGAACCGGAACCGGCCCGGGCCAGAGGTGACCGTCTGGTGGTACCCGGGGGTTCACACCCCGGGACCCCCTGTCCCGGACGCGAACCCGGCGCCGACAGGACGCGCACGGGGCCGGTCCCGCCTGGTGCCAGGACTGGACGTGGTCGACGGCGCCGAAGAGGTGGTCGCGGTCGGTGAGCGCCGATGTGGGGTGGCCGTCGGCAGCCGCGGCGGCCACCAGCGCGACCGGGCCGTCGCTACCGGTCTGGGAGCCGCGGAGCACGACCAGGGCCTGGGTGAGGGCGGCCTGAGCGTCATGCACCAACACCTGGCGGCCGGTCGCCGGGGCGTGGCAGGCATGGGCGCCGATCAGAGCCTGGGCAGCAATGAGCACGTGGGCCGTGGCCCGCTCCACGTCACTGCGCCCCTCCTCCCCCAGTCCCCAGTCGAACGCCGTGCGTTGGGCTCGGTTGGCGAGCACGACCTCGGCCATGCGGTCGTCGCCGATCTGTTCCCGCCATGCCAGCAGGAGGTGGGCGAGGTCGACGGGGGGCTGTGCGGCCGGGCGCACCTGCGCCGCGATCTCCAACTCCACCACCGCCAGCAACCCGCCCAACAACCGCGGCAGGTCCTCGGCCCTGGGTCCCCCGGGACGTAGGTCGGGGTCGGCCACCGGACCCCGACCCAAGGCGGCCAAGGCGTTGAGGAGTTGCTCGACGGTGACCGGGGCGCTGCTCTCGATCGACATACCGGCCAGTCTGGCCCGTGCCTTGGCCACAGGGAGATGAGGGCCATCCGGTGTGTCGCATCGGTGCCCGACGGGCACGAGTTCAGTGCACTCCGTGGCAGTTCGGGTCGTCGCACGCCCCCAGCGCCCACGAGCGGTCCTGAGGCGGGGTGTCCTGCCACTCGGCGCCGATGGCCTGGAGGCGGTCCACGTCCCGGGCCAGGTCCGGCATGCGTGCGCGCAACCGGTCCGCCCAGGTTGCGGTCAGGGCGCGGCCGTTGGCGTACAGTTCCCCGTCACGGCCGCCCACGGCCACCAGCACCCCGTGCTGGGAGGGCAGGACCATCGCCCCGGCCCCTTGGGCCACCCGGCCCTGGGTGATGAGGTCATCGGTCAGGGCGCGAGCCCGCGCCAGGGCGTCCTCGTCCACGGTGGGCGCCTCACGGTACGGCTCGGGCAGCGGCAGAGCCGACACCCCGTCCTCGGGAGCGCCGTTCAGCCCCTGTCCGGCGATCTGGTTGCGTTCGTAGAAGGTGACCATCGGGGCCAGCAGCGGCATCTGCGCACGCAACCGGTCGGCCGTGGCGGGGGTGAGGCGTTCACCGTTGGCCAGCACCTGCCCGTTCTTGCCCGTGGCGACCGACAGCACCCGCCCGTCCGGGGCGAAGTGGTACTTGATGTCCTGGCCTTGTTCCATCAGCCCCGAGGAGGCCGCGCGGTCCCAGGCCTGGGCCAGACGTCGCATCTCCTGCTCGGGGAAGACGGGCGCCTGCGGTGCGGGTACACTCGTGCGCCGCCTCTTGTCCCGCCGTGCCTGCTTGGCCCGTTTGGCCTCACGCGCCATCGCGTCCCTCCTCGTGTGGACCGGTCTGGGACAGAAAGTAGCGGCGCGCCGCGGACCTCGGTGGAGGTGGGGGGAACCGCGCGCGTCTGGTGCGTGTTCGCCCAAACCACCCGCACGCCCCGCCCCTGCGGTCTACGGTGCTCCCAGCGGGGGTGGCCCCGACCGTCCGGGTGAACGGAGAACAACGCGATGGCCAGCACACGCGGGCGTGCCTTGGGTGATATCTACTTCAGCGAACGCGAGCGCCCGGACCTGCTCGCCGCGGCCGAACACCTTGATGAGTTGGACGGCAACGACAGTGTCCAGCGCGCGGTGGCCGCCGTCCTGGCCCGCCGACGCCGCGCCCAGCTCGCCGAGCGCGGCATCACCATCGGCGCGCCCAAGTGCCCGTGCTGTCTGCGCGAGGGGCGGGGCCGCCTGCACCGACAGCGCCACGGCGCAGATCACCAGGACCGCCGCTGCTACGGGCTGGGGGACCACGCGCGCGGCTGGTACCGGGGCACGGAGTTGGTGGCCGTCACCTACGAGCCTACAACGGGCACAGCGCCACCGGCGCGGGCCGACTCGCCCAGGCGGTGGCCGCCGACGAACTCGCGGTGTCGGTGTGCGCGTGCTGCGCGGTGCACTTTCCCGCCATGTCCACCGCGGTGGTCATCACCCGCGCCGAAGACGGCCACACCCACCTGTGAGGGGTCACCAGCTGCCGCTGTCGCCGCCGTAGGCCGCCCACAACTCGGTGGCCGCGGCTCGGCACACGCCCATCGCCCGGCCCTGGCCGGTGCCCGCGGCGGTGCTCTCACCGAGGTGGGTGAACAGCTCCTCCAACGCGGCGGCCAGGGTGATCATGGAGTCGGCGATGCGGTCCACACCCTCGGGGGAGGCCAACGCCAGTTCCGTGTGCGCGACGGGGATCAGGACGTCGATGTCCCTTTTCCGGGTGCCCTCGCCGTGCGCGTTGATCAGGTCCTTACTCAGCAGCGGGTCCAGCGCGGCCAACGCGGTGCGGCAGAGCCGGTCGCCGACGGTGAAGGCGTCGCGGGCCGGGACTGCCTCCGCCTCCAGCAGGGCGCTGACCAGACCGGCCGCCGCGAAGCCGCGCCGCCCCCGGGCCAGGGCCACCAGGGTGTCGGGGCCGGGGGCCAGGGCCGCGGCGGCCTGCTCCAGGTAGGGGCTCAGCCTCAGGGGTTCCACTGGTCCTCCTCCGTCCCGTGGGCCGTCTCGCCCATGGTCCCGTCCAGGCGTTGGACGTCCTCGCGCAGCTCCCGGACCCCCTTGTCGATGTCCATCAGCATCGCGATGACGCCGATCGCGGCCACCCGGTCGGCGGGGACACCGTCCAGGCGCCGACGTAGCGTCCGGCCAGAGCGTCGATGCTGTCCTGGGCGAGCTGGAACGCCGCGTTGGCGCCGCCGTGCAGACGCCCGTACTCGCACAGCAGCGTGTCGCGGTGCACGGTGCGCTCCTGGTCGGCGGGGGAGGAACGGGCACTGGTGCGCGCCATGGGCGGACCTTCTCCTTCTCGGTGCCGGGATCGGGGCCAGGGCCTCACACCGCCAGCTCCAGGGGTGGGTGGGGCCGTACCGGCTGAGTGCACCCCCTCGGGGAGGGGTGCGGCCGGTCGGCCATCCACACGATCGCGAACCGGTACCGGGTTACCGGCGGGTTCGCCTGATCCGTGACCTCACCGCCTGGCCCCATGGCGCGCCACCGCTGACCGCAACGATGGGTGCCCTCAGCTTTTGAGCCAGGCGCGCCAGGCGGCCCCGTCGCAGGCGATGTCCTCAGGAACGCCCAGCAGCGCCAGCGCGGTTCGCAGTTCGCGTACCACCTCGGCGAAGGAGGCGGGACAGCACCCGGCGGCCGATCAGTCCGAGGCGTCCTTGCTCGTCGGGAACGATCCCGGCGGC
>NZ_MKKC01000011.1 GCF_001942255.1 Nocardiopsis sp. CNR-923 | reverse complement strand
CGGGCCCGGTTGAAGGCCGCCGGGCTGGGACGTTCCCGAGGCGGGTTGACCAGCAAGATCCATCTGGCTTCCGACCGGCGCTGCCGCCCGCTCGCGTTCGTCCTCACCCCCGGGCAGGCAGGCGACAGCCCGCAGTTCGTTCCGGTCCTGGAGCGGGTGAAGGTGCGCGGACCGGTCGGGCGTCCCCGGACCCGCCCGGACGCGGTGGCCGCCGACAAGGCGTACTCGTCTCGGCGCAACCGCCGCTACCTGCGGCGGCGCGGCATCCGGGCGGTGATCCCGGAGAAGGCCGACCAGGCCGCGAACCGCAAGAAGCGCGGCAGTACCGGTGGGCGGCCGGTCTCGCACGACGACATGCTGTACAAGGAGCGCAACACCGTCGAGCGCTGCGTCAACCGGCTGCGGAACTGGCGCGGCATCGCGACCCGCTTCGACAAGACCCCGGAGAGCTACGAGGCCGGGCTGCACCTATGCGGTGCGATGCTCTGGCTCCGCAGCATCGCACCGCGTCCATAATTCGAACTCCAGACAGGACCTAGTACCGGGTGCCGACCGCCGTGGGCAGGCCGTCGAGTTCGCGCAGGTCCTCGGGGGTCAGGTCGAGGTCGGCGGCCCCGGCGTTGTCGTGCAGGTAGGCCGATCTCTTCGTACCGGGGATGGGGATGACGTGGTCGCCCTGGGCCAGGGTCCAGGCGATCGCGACGCGGGCGGGCGTGGTGCCGCGCCGTTCGGCGACGCGCCGCACGACGTCCACGAGGACCTGGTTGCGGCGCACGGCCTCCTCCTGGAAGCGGGGCTGCCGGGCTCGCAGGTCGCCCTCCTCCAGGCCCTCGGCGGTGACCGTCCCGGTCAGGAAGCCGCGCCCCAGAGGGGAGAAGGGGACGAAGGCCGCGCCGTGCTCGGCGCACCAGCCGACGACGTCTCCGGGGCCCTGGCCGTCGTTGGCCACACTCCCGAAGCCGCCCGCGCTCCCACCCGCGGCGCCCTGGGCGTCGCGGGTCCACAGGGACAGCTCCGACTGGATCGCGGCGACCGGGTGGGCGGCGTGCGCCTCCTCGGCCTGGGAGCGGGTGACCTCGGACAGCCCCAGGTGGCGGACCTTGCCCTGGGCGACCAGTTCGGCCATGGCGCCCCAGGTGTCGAGGAGCGGGACGTCGGGGTCGACGCGGTGCAGGTAGTACAGGTCGACGGAGTCGGTGCCGAGGCGGCGCAGGCTCTCGTCGAGGGAGCGGCGGACGTGGTCGGGCGTGCCGTCCTGGTGCATGGCCAGGGTCGCGGCGTCGTCCATGACCAGGCCGGTCTTGGTGGCCAGGACGACCCGGTCCCGGATGCCCCTGAGCGCGCGGCCCGCCAGCTCCTCGTTGTGGCCGCCGCCGTAGACCTGGGCGGTGTCCAGGAAGGTCACGCCCGCGTCGACGGCCTCGCGGATCAGCTCCACCGAGCGGGCGTCGTCGCGTTCTGAGGCCGAATAGGCCCAGCTCATGCCCATGAGGCCGAGCCCGACCCGCCCGACCGGGCTGCCCTGGAACTCGCGTGTGCGCACTCTGCTCACCTTCCGTCGTCGCCTGGTGTTTGGCGGCGGCACAGTACCACTGCCGGGTAGGCGATCTCCACGCGATTTCGGCGCGCGACGCCCGCGCCCGCCGCGCCGCTCCCGCGCGGGTGCGTCGGTCCGGCTCAGCCGCGCAGGAGCGCCCGGTGGGCCAGTTCCCGGCACACGACGGCGAAGTCGAGTCCGGCCGCGGCCGCCGCCATCGGGAACGTCGAGGTCTCGGTGAGGCCGGGGGCGACGTTGGTCTCCAGGAACGTGACCCGGCCGTCGTCGCCGACGATGAGGTCCGTGCGCGACAGGTCGCGCAGCCCCAGCACGCGGTGGGCGGTCAGGGCCATCTCGGTGGCGGCCGCGACGGCGTCGGCGTCCAGGCGGGCCGGGCAGAAGAACTCGGTGCGCCCGGCGGTGTAGCGCGCGGCGTAGTCGTAGACCCCGCCGTCGGGCACGATCTCCACCGGCGGCAGGGCGACGGGGCCGTCCCCGGTGTCCAGGACGCCCACGGCGAGCTCGGTTCCCTGGACCTGCTCCTCGACGAGCGCGGAGTCGCTGTAGGCGAAGCAGGAGACCAGGGCGGCCGACAGGTCCTGGACCGAGGCGACCGGGGCGGCGCCGAACGCCGAGCCGCCCCGGTCCGGCTTGACGAACAGCGGCAGACCCAGCCGGTCGGCCATCCGCGCGAGCAGGGCGGGCGCGCCCAGGTCGTGGAAGGCCGACTTGGGCAGGGCGACCCCGCGCGGGACCCGCACGCCTCGGCCGCCATCAGGGCCTTGGCCGCGGGCTTGGAGAAGGCCAGGCGGCAGGACTGCGGGCGGGCGCCGACGTAGGGCGCCCCCACCAGCTCCAGCACCTCACGGATCGCGCCGTCCTCGCCCGCCGCTCCGTGCAGGACGGGGAAGACCACCTGCGGCGGGTCGTCGGACAACCGGTCCAACAGCGTGCCGTCGACGTCGGCTACCTGGACCTCCACGTCCAGGCGGCGCAGCGCGTCGGCGACGCTCCGCCCGGAGTGGACGCTCACCTCGTGTTCGGGGGACAGGCCCCCGGCGAGTACGAGAACGCGGTCAAGGTCTGCCACGGCGCGGACCTCCTTGTGTGGTGCTGACATGGTGGCGGTGCCCTTATGGGGATGGTGTCAGGGCAGGTCGGGGGCGGGGGCCTGGCTGCCAGCGGTGGGCGGGGCCAGAGTGCTGCCGAACGTGTCACGCAGGTCGAGCTCGCCCTCGACGGCGCCGACCAGGCGGCGCACGCCCTCCCGGATCTGCTCTGGGGTCGGATAACAGAAGCTGAGCCGCATGGAGGCTCGGCCGCGCCCGTCGGCGAAGAAGCCGGTGCCGGGCACGTAGGCGACGCGTCCGGCGACCGCGCGGGGCAGCATGGCCTTGGCGTCGATGCCCTCGGGCAGGGTGGCCCAGACGAAGAAGCCGCCCTCGGGGCGGGTCCAGGTGCACCCGGCGGGCATCATCGCCTCCAGGGCGCCGAGCATGGCGTCGCGGCGCTCGCCGTACATGGTGTTGAACGCCTTGATCTGCTCGCGCCAGGGAAAGGTCCGCAGGTACCGGCGCACGACCAGCTGGTTGAACGTGGAGTGGCTGAGCATCGCCGACTCGGCGGCCAGGACCAGCTTGGCCCGAACGGGGGCGGGGGCGAGCGCCCAGCCGATGCGCAGGCCGGGCGAGAGAGTCTTGGACAGCGACCCGAGGTAGACGACGTTGCCCGATCCCTGGGAGTAGAGCGTGGGCTGGGCCTCTCCGTCGTAGCGGAGCAGGCCGTAGGGGTTGTCCTCGACCACGAGCACGTCGTGGCGTTCGCAGACCTCCAGGACCCGGGCGCGGCGCTCGGCGGTCATGGTGATGCCCGCGGGGTTCTGGAAGTTGGGGACGGTGTAGAAGAACTTCACCGTGCGGCCCTCGCGCGCGGCGCGGACGAGGGCCTCGTCGAGGCGCTCGGGCACCACGCCGTCCTCGTCCATGGCGACGTGGCGGATCTCGGCCTGGAAGGCGGCGAAGGTGTTGATCGCGGTGACGTAGGTGGGCGCCTCGCACAGGACGACGTCGCCCGGGTCGACGAAGACGCGGGTGATGAGGTCGAGGGCCTGTTGGGAGCCGACGGTGACGATGACGTCGTCCGGGCTGGCGGTGATGCCCTCCAGGGTCATGTAGTCGCAGATCTGCTCGCGCAGCACGGGGTCGCCCTGGGCGGAACCGTACTGGAGGGCGGCCGGGCCCTCCTCGGCGACGACGTCGCGGACGAGTTCGCCGATCTGGTCGAGGGGGAGCGCCGCGACGTTGGGCATGCCTCCGGCGAGGGAGACGACCTCGGGGCGGGACGCGACGGCGAACAGTGCGCGGACCTCCGATGCGACCATGCCCTGTGCTCGGAGCGCGTAGCGGCCGACGTGCGGGTCGATACGCGAACCCTGTTGGCTGGGCTGCTGCTCTCGGTGGTCAGCGGACACGGTCCACCTCCGTCGGGAAGGTCTTCGGGTGGCCCACGGGCGGGACGCGGGGGCCGGTCGCGGTCCCCCGTTCGACGCCGTGCGCCGCCCGCTGGTTCACACGGTGGTCCGGTCCGGTCCGGAGTCCCCGTGCGACGGTCGGGTCGGATGGTCCGGGTGCGCGTCCGGACCGGTAAATGCACCGAGTGTAGCCCAGCGGGACCGTCTCCCCGCCACGAGCTTGTGGTTTCGTGCCGACCGCCACACACGCGGCGCCGTCCCGACCGTCGTCGGTCCGCCGTCGCCGTCATGGCCGTCCTTGGAGGAGGTACCCGCGCGCGGCGGGGGTGGTGCGGCCCGATGACCAGAAGATGAAGCACATTTTCACCTTTCCACGCGAGTCTGACATAGGCCTCAATGTCCGTATCCATGAGATTGGTCGCATGGGACACCTCCGGGTGCGCCTCGCACCCGGAACGGCACCCTTGGGGGAACGCATGAGAGTCCGCACGACCACTGTTCTGGCTCCGCTGACCTGCCTCGCCCTGGCGGGTGTCCTCACGACCGCGTGCACCTCCGACGACGCGCGCGTGGAACGGGCGCAGGACGCTCGACGGGAGATGGCGCGGGCCGCGGGCGCGTTGTCGGCGACCGTGCTGCGCCCCGCGGCCGAACGGGCCTTCGCCCGGTCCGGACACCCGGTCCAGGGGGTGTTGACGTGCGCGAACGAGCCGTCGGCCGGGACTTCGCCAGCGGGCGCCGGCGAGCGGTCGGCCGGAACCGACGACCGGACGGAGGCCGCAGAGGAGGACGACGGGGCCGTGGAGGTGCACTGCACCGGCACGACCCTCGCCGGCGATCCCCTGGTCTTCGAGGGACGCCTGCGGCCCGAGGTCCTCGCCGAGCGGGAGGCGGGCGACGACGGCCTGCGCGGGGCGTTCAGCGGCACGGTCGGCGGCACCGAGGTGTTCGCGATGGACTGCTTCCAATGCGCGCCCGCGCTGGCCGGGGAGGACGCCGAGGGCGGCGGGGCGCGACCGCACGGATCCGGGGAGACCGCCGGGGAGGCGGTCGACGGGTGACGGCGTGCCCCCGAGGAGCCACCTCGAAGGCACGCCGTGCGCACGGTGCGTCCAGGGAGCTCCCCCCACTCGCCCTGGACCACCGGGGCCCGCTCGCGCGCTCGCCCTGCCCCGCAACCCCCCTCAAGGTTCCGCGGGCGGCGACCGACGCTGACGCCGTGGCTCCGGTTGCCGTGCCCTCTCTCGCCCGGCACCGTCCGCCCGGCCTGGCGGGCCGTGTGCGAACAGTTCACACCATCCCCGCCGACCAGGCAATGGTTGCACTAGGTTGCGACTCCCCCACTCGCAGCAAGGACTCCTAAGCGGTCGACGTCCCGCTCGCGAAGGGTCCGGACCCCCGGGGCGAGGGAACCGGGCAGCAGATCGGCGCGCTCCCGCGGCCAGGAGACGCACACCCGAACCTCCCCGCTGAAGCGGTAGGGGCGGCTGTCCAGGATGCCGCCCAGGTGGCGGCGGAGCCGGGAGAGCTCGGCGCGCACGGTTACCACGTGTCCGGCCGCCCCGAACACGTCCTCGGACAGCTGGGCCGCCGTGCGCCCCTCGCGGTGGACGGCGAGGAGCACGAGGAGTTCGGCGTGGCGCGGGGTGAGCCGGTGCGTCCACTCCCCGCTGGGCCCGGCGACCCGCACGGCGGGCGACGCCGCACGGGACAGTTCCAGGGTGACGGTCGTGGGACTGGCCGACTCATCCCGGCGGGGACGGAGCAGCCAGCCGCCCGGCAGGGGTTCGAGCGCGCACTCGCCCAGGGCGGGCAGCCAGGCGGTGCCGGTCTCGCGCTGGGTCGGCAGGAGCACCCGGCGGACCGGCTCGATGTGCACGGCCGCCGCGGTCCACCCCGCCTCGTCGACGACCAGGGCGGGACCGCTCATCCGGGCCAGCAGCGGCGCGGCCACCGCCCGCAGGCGCTCCAGGTGCCCGTGGTGGATGCTCTGCAGGTGCGCCTCGGCCAGTTGGGCGACCGTGTTCACCAGGGCCAGGGTGGAGGGGTGGACGGTGGAGACCGGTCCGGTGACGTCGATGGCGCCGAGCAGGCGGCCGTCGCGCGGGTCGTGGACGGGTGCGCAGGCGCAGGTGAGGGCATGCAGGCTGCGGACGAAGTGCTCGGCCGAGTACACCTGCACGGGCCTGCCCACCACCAGGGCGGTCCCGATCGCGTTGGTCCCGGTGCTGCCCTCGTTCCAGTAGGCGCCCTCCACCAGCCCCACGCGGTCGCCGACCGTGCGCACCCGGTGGGAGCCGTCGCGCCACAGGATCTGCCCGGAGGCGTCGGCGACGAGCATGATGTGCTCGGCCTCGTCGGCGACCGAGACCAGGGCGCGGCGGATGAGCGGCAGCACCTCGGCGATCGGGGAGGCCGTCCGGGTGCGGTGGAGTTCGTCGGGCCGGGAGACGCGTGGCG
Source organism: Nocardiopsis sp. CNR-923 (assembly GCF_001942255.1). GTDB lineage: Bacteria > Actinomycetota > Actinomycetes > Streptosporangiales > Streptosporangiaceae > Nocardiopsis. The sequence goes on along the minus strand of NZ_MKKC01000011.1, from coordinate 140,186 downwards.
GGGGTCCGCTGTCGGGGTCGATCCCGAAGCGCCGCATGCGCCCCCAGGAGTCCTCGATGACCGGACGCAGCGCGGCGGGAGCCGGTCGGCCGGTGAGCGCGGCCTCGTGCACCCGGCGCAGCAGGTTGGCGTGTTCTCGGGCGTCGACCCCGGCGGGGAGGGCCGTGTCCAGAGGGGGAAACGACATTTGAGCCCCAGTCCTCACGTGCTCTGCGGAGTTCAACAGTGTCCAACCTCTGATGGGGGCGGGTGGACGGAACCGGAACACGCGCGCGGTTCGGAGGCCGTGACGGGTACCACGTTCCGATTCCGAGGAACAGCCTGCCCCATCCAGCGTCGACGGTACGGCGCGACGTGAAACCGGACCACCCGGTCGGCGGGGCGCGTGCCCCGGGTTCAGCCGCCCGACCGCCACCGTGTGAGGGCGAACCACAGGCGCATGCGCTGCTCCGCGTCGGCCAGGTCCACGTCCAGGTCGCGCTCGATCCGGCCGATCCGGTACCGGACGCTGTTGCGGTGGGCTCCCAGGTCGGCGGCCGTCCGGTCCCAGTTGCCGTGGCGCACGAGCCAGGCCCGCAGGGTGCGGCGCAGGGTACGCGCGGCGTCGGTCTCCTCGGCCAGAGGGCCGAGGATGCCGCGGGCGAGGTCGTCGGCGCCCGCGGGGGTGAGCAGTCCGGCGAAGGGATCGTCGTCCTCCTCCCGCACCAGGGGTCGGCCCACGGCGCGGGCCCGCTCCAGCAGGGCCGCGGCCCCGCGGTCGGCGCCCGGGAGGTCCTCGGGGGCGGCCGGCCCGCTCAGGGCGGCGATCCAGCCGTGCGCGCGCAGCTCGTCCAGCTGCGCCCGGTGCTCGTCCTCGCCCCGGTCGGCCAGGACGGCGCGCAGCCCGGGTTCGGGTCCGGTGCCGGTGTCCAGGACCTGGGTGGGCAGGGGCAGCTCCGCCGGGGACGTGTGCCGCGCGGCTCCGGCCGGAACGGCGCGCAGCACCCGGTAGGCGGGCGCGCCGGTCCCCCCCGCCCCGGTGAGTTCGGCCAGCAGGGGCGCGGCCGGCCCGGTCAGCGCGCCGTCGACCAACAGGGCGGTCAACAGGCGGCCGGGGACGGGCGGCGCGTCGTCGTGGCGGCGCGGGAGGAGGTCCAGCAGGGCGGTGGCGGTGCGCAGGACCGCGCGGTCGGTGACGCCGAGCGGGCGCGGGCGTCCCACCAGAACCACGCCGTGGTCGTCCGGGGGTGTGCCGACGGTGTGCAGGAAGACCTCGTCGGGGCCGGCGACCGCCTTGGCGCTGCGGGGTCCGCCGACCTCGGTGAGCTTGGCGACCAGAACCGTCAGCTCCCCGTCCAGGGTGTCCGGGGCTCCGGGGCCGGCGCGCAGGCCCTCCGGGGCGGCCAGCGCCGACCACGCGCCCAGGGACTCGGCCAGGACGTCCAGGACCCGGTCGACGGGGCGGGCCGCGGTGACGGCGCGGGTGAGCCGCTGGTGGGCCTCCCCCATGCGACGCAGGTCGCGCAAGCGCCTGTCCTCCAGTTCCTCCCCCACGGCCTGGCTGACGGCGGCGAAGGGGGTGGGCCGCGGCACCTCGACCAGGGGCAGGCGCTGGCTCCGGCACTCCTCGACGAGGGCGGCGGGGATCGTGTCGTGCACGGGTGTGACGCCGAAGCCGACGGCGCTCACGCGGGCCTCGGCGAGCGAGCGCACGTAGTCCCGGACCCCCTCCGCGCTCCGGGGCAGATTGAGCCCCGCGGTCAGCACGAACTCACCGCCGCGCAGGTAGCGGGCCGGTTCGGCCAGCTCGCTGACGACCGCCCAGACGATGCCCGGGTCGCCCGCGTCGACGACGCGGGTCAGGGCCAGGTCGCGGCGGGCCAGGACGGCGCCGAGCGGGACCGCGTGGGCGTCGGGCCCGGCGGCGGAGACGACCACGCGCTCACACTCCCCCGAACTGGACACTCCGTCTAGTTTCGTGTCTTGCTTGGTGCGATTGAACCACTGGCAGGAAGCCTACCCGCTTCCTAGTCTGAGCGCAGCGCTGTGACCCGCGTCAACGCCGCCGCGAGACCAAGGACGGACATGAACCCTCCGATCGGACCCATCGACTCCAGCCGTGTGCCGCGCTTCGCCGGACCGGCGACCTTCGCCCGGCTGCCCCGCGCCGACGAGGTCGAACGCGCGGACATCGCCGTCGTGGGCGTCCCGTTCGACTCCGGTGTCTCCTACCGTCCCGGCGCGCGTTTTGGACCCTCGGCCATCCGCGAGGCGAGCCGACTGCTGCGCCCCTACCACCCGGGCCTGGACGTGGCGCCGTTCGAGCGGCTCCAGGTGGTCGACGGCGGCGACATCCCCGTCAACCCGTTCTCGGTCGGCGACGCCGTGGAGACCCTGGACGCGGGCGCCTCGGCGTTCGTCGAGGCCGGGACCCGCCTGGTCACCCTGGGCGGCGACCACACGATCGCCCTGCCCCTGCTGCGATCGCTGTACCGCCGGCACGGACCCATCGCCCTGCTGCACTTCGACGCGCACCTGGACACCTGGGACACCTACTTCGGCGAGCCCTACACGCACGGCACCCCGTTTCGCCGCGCCGTGGAGGAGGGCATCCTCGACACCGAGGCGATCGCCCACGTGGGCACCCGCGGCCCGCTCTACGGCAGGAAGGACCTGGAGGACGACCGCCGCTTCGGGTTCGGCATCGTGACCGCCGCCGACGTGATGCGCCGCGGCGTCGACGAGATCTCCGACATGCTGCGCCAGCGCGTGGGGAACCGCCCCCTGTACGTGTCCGTGGACATCGACGTCCTCGACCCGGCGCACGCCCCGGGCACCGGCACGCCCGAGGCGGGCGGCATCACCAGCCGCGAGCTGCTGGAGATCCTGCGCGGCCTGTCCACCTGCGACCTGGTGGGCGGCGACGTGGTGGAGGTCGCCCCGGCCTACGACCACGCGCAGATCACCGCGACCGCGGCCTCGCACGTGGCCTACGACCTGGTCAGCCTCCTGGCCCTGAACCAGGCGCGCGCTAGCTGGGGCGTGCGCCGACGGTCGCGCTCCCGGTCCGTTCGGGACAGGGACGGAGCCGGGAGCCCGCTCGGCTGACCGTGGCGGGTGTCAGCGGGCGGTGACCGCGTACCTGGATCGCAGGTGTGAGCGGGTGAGTTCGGTGATGTGCCCGGCCAGGGCGTCGGGGGTCTCCTCCGGATGCTCCAGGAGCCAGTCGGCGCAGGCGTCGGCGGTGCTGACCGCCACACGGGCCAGGAGTTCGGCCTCCTTGGGGTCCAGGAGGCGCTCGGCGCCCTCGGGCGCGTGGCGGGCGTCGCCGGTGCAGGCGGTGACGAGTTCGACGACCGCGGCCAGCACGCGGTCCCGGGCCCGCAGGACCTCGCCCGCGAAGGGTTCGGCCTGGGAGGAGGTCCGCCGGTACAGGACGGTCCAGCTGTCGCGGTTGTCGGTGACGAAGGTGAAGAAGGCTTGGAGCCCCCGGTGCAGGGGGTCGGCTCCGGCGGGGGCCTGGGGGTCTCGCACGGCGGCGCGGATGGCGGCGACCAGCTGGTCGGCCTCGCGGCGCACGCACGCGGCGAAGATCCCCTCCTTGGACCCCAGGTAGTGGTAGACCGTGGGTTTGGACGTGCCGGCCGCCTCGGCGATCTCCTCGACGCGTACTGTGTGGTAGTCGCCTCGGGCGAACGCCGTGACGGCGGCGTCGATCATCTGCTTCTCCCGGACACGACGCGGAAGTCGGCGCTGTTTGGTCTTCACGTTCCCGAGCCTAGGGGCCCGATCCGGATTGGCCAGGGGCCGTTGGTGGGGGATGAGCGGTTCCGACGACACCGCGAGGGCGGAAACTGACGCTGACCTGTGACTACCGGTAAGTCCACTCTGACGGAGAGTGGCATTTCCCACATCCAGTCAGGTTTGAGCGGCCGGAATCCGCACGCGTGTGCGCGATCCCCGGCCCTGCGTCCGGGAGGTGCGCGCCCCGATCACGGACGGGCGCGGCGCAGTTCCAGGGTGCAGCACTTGGCGCCGCCCCCGGCCTTGCGCAGCTCGTCGAGTTCGACGGTGTGGACCGCGTAGCCGAGCGCGCGCAGACGCCCGGCGAGCGCGGTCGCCTCGGCGGCGATGACGACGTGGCGACCGTCGCACACGGCGTTCAGGCCCAGCACGGCCGCGTCCTCCTCCGTCGCGATGAGCGCGTCCGGATAGAGCGAACGCAGGACGCGCTGGCTGCCCGCGGAGAAGCGCCCGGGTAGTAGGCCACCCGGTCTCCGGAGAGCGGGAACAGTGCGGTGTCCAGATGGTAGAAGCGGGGGTCGACCAGTTGCAGGGTGACGACCGGGCGGTCCAGGAAGCGCTCGGCCTCCAGGTGGGCGGCGGCCTCGGTGCGAAAACCCGTGGCGGCGAGGACGACGTCGTCCAGGGTGATGAAGTCGCCCTCGCCCTCGTTGACGTGTTTGGGCTCGCGGGTCTCGGTGTACCCGGCGGTGCGGAACCAGTCCAGGTAAGCGGGGCCCTCGGGCGTGCGCTCGGCGCTGGCGAACCGCGCCCCGTACACCCGCCCGTCCACGACCAGCGCTCCGTTGGCCGCGAAGACCATGTCCGGCAGCCCCTCGATGGGCTCGATCTCGGCGACCCGGTGCCCGAGGTCGCGGTACAGATCGCGCAGCGCCTCCCACTGCCGGATGGCACGCTCGCGGTCGACCCCCGCGGCGGGGTCCATCCAGGGGTTGATCGCGTACTCGACGGCGAAGTACGTGGGTCGGCACATCAGATAGTGCCGCGGCTTCGGCGGTCCGACCGGTCGCGCCATGGAACCTCCCTGCTCCCCGCACCGGCGGCCACGCTGCCCCGGTGCTGCCGGCCCGGTTCCACCTGCGGTGACCGGGCGATCGAGGAGGAAATACCCGCGCGAGGGGAAGCGCAATATAGGGAGTTCCATAATCTCCGCCCCGCCTACCCCACCGCCAACCGACCAGACGGCATTGCTAGTGTCACGACACAGCGTGATTGGAGACCCACCCATGAGTACTACCGTCAAGGCCGCCGTCTTCACCGCGGCCGGAGCCCCGCCGACCATCCAGGACCTGGTCCTGCCCGACCCCGGGCCGGGCGAGGTCCGCGTCCGCCTCGTGGCGGCGGGGGTGTGCCACTCCGACCTGTCCCTGTCCGACGGGACCCTGCCGCAGATCTGGCCCGCCGTCCTCGGCCACGAGGGCGCCGGCACCGTCGAGGCGGTCGGCGACGGGGTGACCGAGGTGACGCCGGGGCAGCGGGTGATCCTGAACTGGGCGCCGCCGTGCCGGGAGTGCTGGTTCTGCGCGCAGGGCGAGCCCCACCTGTGCGAACACGCCCTGGACCGCGCCCTTGGCACCTACGCCGAACTGACCGACGGAACGCCTGTCTACCCGGGACTGGGCACGGGCGCCTTCGCCGAGGCCACGGTCGTCCCCGCGCACGCGGTGGTGCCGCTGCCCGACGGGGTGGACCCGGCCGCGGCCGCCGTGCTGGGCTGCGCGGTGCTCACCGGATGGGGGGCGGTGGTTAACTCAGCGCGGGTCCGCGAGGGCCAGTCGGCGGTGGTGCTGGGGCTGGGCGGGGTCGGGTTGTCGGCCCTGCAGGCGGCTCGCCTGGCGGGGGCCGACCCGCTGATCGCGGTGGACGCCTCCCCGGCCAAGGAGGAGCTGGCACGGGCGCTGGGCGCGACGGACTTCCTGGTCGCCGACGGTTCGCTGACCAAGGCCGTGCGGGCGCTGACCGGCGGCCGGGGCGCGACCACGCCTTCGAGGTGGTCGGTTCGGCCGCGGTCGTGCGCGCGGCGTGGGACGCGACGCGGCGCGGCGGAACCGTGACGGTCGTCGGGGCGGGCGCGCTGGACGACCAGGTGTCGTTCAACGCGCTGGAGCTGTTCCACCAGGCGCGCACCGTGCGCGGGTGCGTGTACGGGTCCAGCGACCCGGCACGTGACGTCCCCGTCCTCGCGGAGCTGGTGCGCTCGGGCGCACTGGACCTGGCCGCGATGGTCACCGACGAGATCCCGCTGTCCGGGGTCCCCGAGGCGTCGAACGGATGCGCCAGGGCCGGGGCGGCCGGTCGCTGGTGCGCTTCGGGTCCTGAGGCTCACGCCCGCGCCCGCGGCGTCCTGGTGCCGTCGTCCGGCCGCCACGTCATGGCCGGCGCGTCCGGGGCGGGCTCCGGGTCGGGATCGGTTCCCCGGTAGGGCGTGGCCGCGAGCGACGCGGCCACGACCAGCCCCCACACCAGGAGGGGGGTGACCAGGGATCCGACGAGGACGAACAGGTAGCTCCCCGTGGCGATCGCCGCCACGAGGGCCGCGGCCAGGGCGCCGCGCCAGCCGATGTTGATCGCGTCCCACAGGGCCAGCAGGCAGACGAACACGAGCACGGCCCCGGCCCGGAACCCCAAGCCGCTCATGAGGAGGGGGACGATGACCCAGTGGACGTTGACCGTCCAGCCCGGGACCCACGCCAGCGAGGACAGCACGAGGGCCCTGCGCTCCGACGGGGTCCCCGGCAGGAGGGCGACGTCACGGCGCGCGATCCCCGCCCGGACCTTCGCCGGAAGGTCCCGCCCCAGTGCCGCCACAGCACCCGGGCCCGCATGAGCACCTGGACGACGAACAGGGCCAGGAACGCGGTCGCGCACGAGGCGGCGGCCAGCAGGCCCGGGCGGTCCGCGAAGCCGTCGAAGGCGGGCCACGCCAGTCCGATGTCGGCCGGGGCCACCCCTGTCGCGGTCCCGATGAACAGCATGCCCCCGAGCACCTCCCCCAGGGACCACCAGGCGAGGGCGCGGTTCAGGCGGACCAGGGGCGAGGGCCCCTGCGGGGGGACCGGTCTCCGGGCCGCCGCGTAGAGGGGACGCAGGACGAGCGGCCGCAGGATCGGACACACGATCAGCGCGACCCCGATCGCCGTGGCGACCGGACCGGGCTCGAACGTCGGAGGATGGAAGACCACGGGGATTCCTTCGAGCGGGGGACGAAGCCCGGACGACCAGGGGCGACGGACCGCCCGGGTGAATCCGGACATCGTGCCACGGCTCCGAATCCTTGTCACACCCTGACAAACCCTGTGGCACGGGACACACACCTCCCTTGCCACGGCGCACTCGCCTGGGCACAGTCGTCGTCATCGCCCGACCGTCGAGGGGAAGTGTCCGTATGAGCAGTGGAGTCGACCAGGCCGACGTGGTGGTGGTCGGAGCGGGGCTGGCCGGACTGGTCGCGACCGCCGAGCTCGCCGACGCGGGCAAACGGGTCGTCCTGGTGGAGCAGGAGCCCGAGGCGTCCCTGGGCGGCCAGGCGTTCTGGTCGTTCGGCGGGCTGTTCCTGGTCGACTCCCCCGAACAGCGCCGGATGGGGATCAAGGACTCCGCGGAACTCGCCCTCCAGGACTGGATGGGCACGGCCGCCTTCGACCGTCCCGAGGACGCCTGGCCGCGCCGGTGGGCGCAGGCCTACGTCGACTTCGCCGCCGGGGAGAAGCGCGCGTGGCTGCGCGCGCAGGGCCTGCGGTTCTTTCCGGTGGTCGGATGGGCCGAGCGGGGCGGCCACCTGGCCGGCGGGCACGGCAACTCGGTGCCGCGCTTCCACATCACCTGGGGCACGGGCCCGGGGGTCGTGGCGCCGTTCGAGCGCCGGGTGCGCGCGGCCGTCGAACGCGGGCTGGTCACCCTGCGCTTCCGGCACCGCGTGGACGGTCTGGTGGTGGCCGACGGAACCGTGACCGGGGTGCGCGGGGCGGTGCTGGCGCCCAGCGACGTCCAGCGCGGCCAGGCCAGCGGCAGGGACGTGGTCGGGGAGTTCGAGCTGGGCGCGCAGGCGGTGATCGTCACCTCCGGTGGGATCGGCGCGGACCACGACCTGGTCCGCCAGAACTGGCCCGAGCGGCTGGGCACACCGCCCGCGCACATGCTCTCGGGGGTCCCCGCGCACGTGGACGGGCGCATGCTCGCCATCACCGAACGGGCGGGCGGCCAGATCATCAACCCCGACCGGATGTGGCACTACACCGAGGGCATCGCGAACTGGAACCCGATCTGGGCCCGGCACGGGATCCGGATCCTGCCGGGACCGTCGTCCCTGTGGCTGGACGCGACCGGTCGGCGCATGCCCGCGCCGTGCTTTCCCGGGTTCGACACCCTGGGCACGCTGGAGCACATCATGCGCGGCGGCCACGACTACACGTGGTTCGTGCTCTCGCAGCGGATCATCGAGAAGGAGTTCAGCCTGTCGGGGTCGGAGCAGAACCCGGACCTGACCAACAAGGACGTCAGGCTCGTGCTCCAGCGGGTGCTGCCCGGGGCGCCGGGGCCGGTGGAGGCGTTCAAGCGGCACGGTGAGGACTTCGTGGTGGCCGACAGGCTGCCCGAGCTCGTCGAGGGGATGCGGGAGCTGGCGGGGGACGGGGTGCTCGACCCCGACACCGTGACCCGCGAGGTGGTCGCGCGCGACCGCGAGATGGTCAACCCCTTCACCAAGGACCTCCAGGTGGCGTCGATCCACGGCGCCCGCCGGTACCGGGGCGACCGGCTGGTGCGGGTGGCCAAGCCCCACCAGATCCTGGACCCGAAGGCGGGACGCTGATCGCGGTGCGCCTGCGCGTGCTGACCCGCAAGACGCTCGGCGGGCTGCACACCGACCTGGACGCGCGGGTGCTGCGGGCCGACGGAAGCCCGCTCCCGGGACTGTACGCGGCGGGCGAGGTCGCCGGGTTCGGCGGGGGCGGCGTGCACGGGTACCGGGCGCTGGAGGGGACCTTCCTGGGCGGGTGCGTCTTCTCGGGGCGCGCGGCGGGCCGGGCGGCGGCCGCCGCGCTGGGGTAGCGGCCGGATGACGGGCGGAGCTGCGCACTGGTCGACGGGCGGCTTGACGCGTCACCCGCACCTGTCCGGGTGCGCGCCACGGGGCGCCCGGCGCGGTTCGTGGGCCGCCCCGGTGTCGCCGCCGACCAGGCGTGCCGACTATCGTGCCCCTCACCATGTGCGCGGGGCGACGGACGACGGCAACGGCGCCGGCGGTTCCCGTCCCACCACGGGCGGAGACCCAGGAGGCTGCCTGTATGTTCCACAAGATCCTCGTGGCCAACCGAGGAGAGATCGCAATCCGCGCGCTGCGCGCGGGCAACGAGTTGCGCGCGAGGACCGTGGCGGTGTTCCCGCACGAGGACCGCAACTCGCTGCACCGGCTCAAGGCCGACGAGGCCTACCAGATCGGCGAACCTGGCCACCCCGTGCGGGCGTACCTGTCCGTCGACGAGATCGTACGGACCGCCCTGGAGGCGGGAGCGGACGCCGTCTACCCCGGTTACGGCTTCCTGTCCGAGAACCCCGAACTGGCACGGGCGTGTCAGGAGGCGGGCATCACGTTCGTCGGACCGCCCGCCGACGTGCTGGAGCTGACCGGGAACAAGGCCACGGCCGTGGCGGCGGCACGGGCGGCGGGCGTGCCGGTGCTGGGCTCGTCCGAGCCCTCCACGGACGTGGACGCCCTGGTGGCCGCCTCGGAGAGAATCGGTTTCCCCCTGTTCGTCAAGGCCGTCGCCGGCGGTGGCGGACGGGGGATGCGCCGGGTCGACGCCCGGGGGGCGCTGCGCGAGGCCCTGGAGGCCGCGATGCGCGAGGCGGGCGCGGCCTTCGACGACCCCACGGTGTTTCTGGAGAAGGCCGTGGTGGAGCCCCGACACATCGAGGTGCAGATCCTGGCCGACGGTCAGGGTGAGGTCATCCACCTCTTCGAGCGGGACTGCTCGGTCCAACGGCGGCACCAGAAGGTCGTGGAGCTGGCCCCGGCGCCCAACCTCGATCCGGAGCTGCGGGAACGGATGTGCCAGGACGCGGTGCGCTTCGCCCGCACCATCGGCTACCGCAACGCGGGCACGGTCGAGTTCCTGGTCGACCGGGACGGACGGCACGTCTTCATCGAGATGAACCCGCGCATCCAGGTCGAGCACACCGTGACCGAGGAGGTCACCGACGTCGACCTGGTCCAGGCGCAGCTGCGCATCGCCTCCGGGGAGACCCTGGCCGACCTGAGTCTGAGCCAGGACACCGTCACCCTGCGCGGGGCCGCGCTCCAGTGCCGGATCACGACCGAGGACCCCGCCAACGGCTTCCGCCCGGACACCGGCACCATCAGCGCCTACCGCTCGCCCGGCGGCTCCGGAATCCGGTTGGACGGCGGCACCGCCGCGGCGGGAACCGAGGTCAGCGCGTACTTCGACTCCCTGCTCGTGAAGCTCAGCTGCCGGGGGCGGGACCTGCCCACGGCGATCAGCAGGGCCCGCCGGGCGGTGGCCGAGTTCCGCATCCGCGGCATCGCGACCAACATCCCCTTCCTCCAGGCGGTCCTGGACGACCCGGACTTCCAGCAGGGCAGGGTCACCACCTCGTTCATCGAGGAGCGGCCGCACCTGCTCACCGCCCGCCCCTCCGCGGACCGCGGCACACGACTGCTGACCTACCTGGCCGACGTGACGGTGAACAAGCCGAACGGGGACCGCCCGCACCTGGTCGACCCCGCCGCCAAACTGCCAGCGGCCAGCGGGAACGGGCCGTCACCCGGTTCGAAGCAGCGGCTGGACGAACTGGGCCCGGAGGGGTTCGCGCGCTGGCTGCGCGAGTCCGACACCCTGGCGGTCACCGACACCACCTTCCGCGACGCCCACCAGTCGCTACTGGCCACGCGGGTGCGCACGACGGACCTGCTGGCCGTGGCGCCCACGGTGGCCGAGACCCTGCCCGGGCTGCTGTCCCTGGAGTGCTGGGGCGGCGCGACCTACGACGTGGCCCTGCGGTTCCTGGCCGAGGACCCTTGGGAGCGGCTGGCGGCGCTGCGCGAGGCGGTGCCCAACATCTGCCTCCAGATGCTCCTGCGCGGTCGCAACACGGTGGGATACACCCCCTACCCCACCGAGGTGACCTCGGCGTTCGTCCAGGAGGCCGCGGCGACGGGCGTGGACGTGTTCCGCGTGTTCGACGCGCTCAACGACGTGGAGCAGATGCGTCCGGCGATCGACGCGGTGCGCGAGACCGGGACGGGGGTGGCGGAGGTCGCGCTGTGCTACACCTCCGACCTGTCCGACCCGAGCGAGAAGCTGTACACGCTCGACTACTACCTGGCCCTGGCCGAGCGCATCGTGGCGGCGGGCGCCCACGTGCTGGCGGTCAAGGACATGGCGGGCCTGCTGCGCGCGCCCGCCGCCGCGACGCTGGTGGCGGCGCTGCGCCGCGAGTTCGACCTGCCCGTGCACGTCCACACGCACGACACCGCCGGCGGCCAGCTGGCGACCTACCTGGCGGCGGTGAACGCGGGCGCGGACGCGGTGGACGGCGCGGTGGCCTCCATGGCGGGTACGACGTCGCAGCCGTCGCTGTCGGCGATCGTGGCCGCCTTCGACCACTCCGAGCGCCCGACCGGCCTGAGCCTGGACGCGGTGAACGCGCTGGAGCCGTACTGGGAGGCCGTCCGGCGGGTGTACGCGCCCTTCGAGGCGGGTCTGACCTCGCCCACCGGCCGTGTCTACCACCACGAGATCCCCGGCGGTCAGCTCTCCAACCTGCGCACGCAGGCCATCGCCCTGGGGCTCGGCGACCGTTTCGAGGACATCGAGGCGATGTACGCCGCCGCCGACCGCATGCTGGGCAGGCTGGTCAAGGTGACGCCGTCGTCGAAGGTGGTGGGCGACCTCGCCCTGCACCTGGTCGGGGCGGGGGTCGCGCCGGAGGAGTTCGAGAAGGACCCGGGCGGGTTCGACGTGCCCGACTCGGTGGTCGGCTTCCTGCGGGGCGAGCTCGGCGTGCCTCCGGGGGCGTGGCCCGAGCCCTTCCGCACCAAGGCCCTGGAGGGGCGGGGCGCGGCCCGCAGGACGGAGGAGCTGACGGCGGAGGACCGCGTCGGTCTGGCCGAGGACCGACGCTCCACCCTGAACCGTCTGCTCTTCCCCGGCCCCACCCGGGAGTTCCAGTCGCACCGCGCCTCCTACGGCGACACGAGCGTGCTCTCCAGTCCGGACTTCTTCTACGGGCTGCGCGAGGGCGGGGAACACGTGGTGGACCTGGAGCCGGGCGTACGTCTGCTCATCGGCCTTGAGGCCGTCAGCGAGCCCGACGAACGCGGTGTGCGGACGGTGATGACCACGCTCAACGACCAGCTCCGCCCGCTCCAGATCCGCGACCGCTCGCAGTCGTCCACTCTGCGCGAGGCGGAGAAGGCGGACCGGGACACCCCCGGGCACGTGGCCGCGCCCTTCGCCGGTGTGGTCACGTTGGCCGTGTCGCGGGGGGAGCGTGTGGAGGCCGGCGCCACGGTCGCCACCATCGAGGCCATGAAGATGGAGGCCTCCATCACGGCCCCCGCCGCGGGGGTGGTGTCCCGGATCGCGATCGAGGGGGTCCAGCGGGTGGAGGGCGGTGACCTGATCCTCGTCCTGGGCTGACGGCCCCGAGACCGCGGGAGGGGCCGGGCGCGCCCGGCCCCTCCCGCGCGGACATGACCTCACGGGTCATCGACGTGATGACCCGCTGCGGCAAGACTGGACGCGCCACTTCCGAGAACCCCAGGAGGTACCGTGGCCACCCCGCCCCTCACCGCCGACGCCCGCCCGCTCCGACTGGCCCTGCGCGCGGACGGCCTGGCCTGCGCGGGCTCCGGCCTGGTGCTGCTGCTCGGCGCGCCCGTCCTGCCCGCACTCCTCGGTCTGCCCCTCGCGCTGGTGCTGTCAGCGGGAGCCTTCCTGATCCCGTTCGCCGCCGTGCTGTGGCTGCTGGCCGCACGCCCGACGCCGGGGTCGTGGGAGACCGCGCCCGTGGTGGTCCTGAACGCCTGTGGGTGGCGGGTTCGGTGGCGGTCGTCCTGATGGCCGCGCCGTCGGCGTTCGGCGTCGCCGTCGTCCTCGCGCAGGCGTTGGCGGTCGCGGGGATCACCGTGGTCGAGGGGTTCGCGCTCCGCGGGGCCGCGTTGGAGACCGCGTGAGCCCGGGCGCGGCGCTCGCTCCGCAGCCCGGAGTCGGGCCGCTGCTGAGGTCGTGGCGGAACCGGCGGCGGATCAGCCAGTTGCACCTGTCGATCAAGGCGGAGATCTCCACCCGGCACCTCAGCTCCGTGGAGACCGGCCGCTCCCGGCCCAGCCGGGAGATGGTCCTGCGCCTCAGCGAGAGCCTCGACGTGCCACTGCGGGACCGCAACCGGCTGCTGCTCGCCGCCGGGTACGCCCCGGTCTACGCGCAGACGCCGGTGGACGGGCCCGACATGGAGGCGCTGCGGGGCACGGTCCGGCAGGTCCTCGCCGGTCACGAGCCGTTCCCCACGGTGGTGGTCGACCGCGTCTGGACCCTGTTGGAGGCCAACGGCGGTATCGCCGTCCTGTTGGAGGGGGTCGCCGGGGAACTGCTGGAACCACCGGTCAACGTCCTGCGCGTGGGTCTGCACCCCAGGGGGCTGGCGCCCAGGATCGTCAACTTCGGGCAATGGCGGGCCCACCTGCTGGACCGACTGCGCCGTGAGGCGGAGTGGACCGCGGACCCCGGCCTGCGGGACCTGTACCGCGAGCTGCGCGACTACCCCTGCGCCGACTCCGGTCCCTCCCTGGGCGAGGCCGCCGCGGCCTCCGCGCTGGCAGTGCCGTTGCGGCTGCGGCACGGTCGGGAGGAGCTGGCGTTGCTGTCCACGGTGGCCACCTTCGGCACCCCCGTGGACGTCACCGTCTCGGAGTTGCGGATCGAGTCGTTCCTGCCCGCCGACCGCGCCACCGCCCGTGCCCTGCGCGCCGCGGTGTCCGCGCTCACCGACGCGGACGCGCCCTGAACCCGGCGGGACGGATCCGCCCGAGCGGCGGCGGAGCCGGGCGCCCCCGACCGGGGGTGCCCGGTTTCGTCACTCCTCGGGTGGCTCCTCCTCCGGCCGCGCCCTGCGGGGGCGGCCACGGCGGGGGATGTCGCGTGCGTCCCCGGGCATGCGACCGGCGTCGTCGAGCGCACGGCGCAGGAGGAACTCGATCTGGGCGTTGGTGCTGCGCAGCTCCTGACCGGCCCACCGCGCGAGCGCGTCGTGGACCGCCGGGTCGAGCCGCAGCAGCACCTTCTTTCGCTCGGGCACGGCCACCTCGTCCGGGTTACTGGTACAGGGTCCCGGTGTTGACGACGGGGTTGGTGGGGCGGTCGGAGCACAGCACGACGAGCAAGTTGCTGACCATGGCGGCCTTGCGCTCCTCGTCGAGGTCCACGATCCGGTCCTGCGACAGGCGTTCCAGGGCGCGGTCGACCATGCCGACGGCCCCCTCCACGATCTCCTGACGGGCGGCGATCATGGCTCCGGCCTGCTGGCGCTGGAGCATGGCCTGCGCGATCTCCGGCGCGTAGGCCAGGTGGGTGAACCGCGTCTCCACCACGGTCACGCCGGCCGCCGCGACCCGGTCGCCGACCTCCTTGGACAGTTGCTCGGTGACGAGGTCGGCGCTGTCGCGCAGGGACGGGGCGTCCGCGGCCTCGTAGGAGTCGTACGGGTACCGGCCCGCGATGTGGCGGACGGCGGCCTCGGTCTGTGTGGACACGAACTGGACGAAGTCGTCCACCTCGAACGTGGCCCGGGCGGTGTCCTGGACCTGCCACACGATGACGGCGGCGATCTCGATGGGGCTGCCCGCCGCGTCGTTGACCTTCATGACGGAGGTCTCGTGGTTGCGGATGCGCGTGGAGATGACGCCGCGCAGCGTGAAGGGGTTGACCCAGCGCAGACCGTCGGTGCGGACGGTGCCGACGTAACGGCCGAACAGCTGCACGACGCGCGCCTCGTTGGGCGAGACCATGGTCAGCCCCAGGGACAGGACCGCGCCCGCGACGGCCACGACCGAGCCGACGCCGATCAGCAGCGGGGGTTGGCCGAGCACGGGCAGGACGGCGATCGCGGCCCCCGCCAGGATCAGCACGACGCAGACGGCGGTCATGAGCAGTCCGTCCAGGCCGCGGGCGTCGTGCTCTCTGTACTGGGGGGTGGGGCGCGAGGCCCGGGTGGGTTCGCTCATGGTCGCTTCTCTCCTCCAAGTGATGACTGGAGAATAGCATTGTGATATCACTTTTACTAGCAGGCCCGACCGGGCCCCTACCGAGAGGAGACGTGGACGCGATGAGCACCGGCGCCCCGCGATTGCGCCCACCCCACCACCGCGTTGACCGGCGTGCCGTCTGGTGGTGGACGACTCGGTCACTGGTGGTCACCGTGGTCCTCACGGTTATCCCGGTGATCCCCGCCCTGATCTGGGCCCCGCCCCGGTTCTGGTTCCTCCTCGCGACCGCGGTGATCGGCGGCCTCGGTCTGCTGATCACCGCCGTCATGCCCCAGTGGCGCTACCGCGTCCACCGGTGGGAGGTCACCGACACCGCCGTGTACACCTCCAGCGGCTGGGTCTGGCAGGAGTGGCGGGTGGCCCCGATGTCGCGGATCCAGACCGTGGACACCGAACGGGGCCCGCTCCAGCGCGCGTTCGGCCTGTCCAGCGTGACCGTGACGACCGCCTCGGCGGCCGGTCCCATCGAGATCGCCGGACTGGACCACACCCTGGCCACCGAGGTGGCCGACCGCCTCACCGAGACCACCCAGGCCACCCCGGGAGACGCGACATGACCACCTTCGACGGCCCCTCCCCCCAGGCGCCGGAGCCCGAGATCGCCTGGGAGCGCCTGCACCCGCTGTCGGTGTGGGCCACCACGATCGTCGTCGGGTTCTTCCTCGTCCCCTCGGCGATCGTCGGCGCGGTCGTGCTCGCCGTCGCCAACCCGTCTCCGTGGGTCCTGGTCCCCGTTCCGGCCTCGCTCGCCTTCCTCGCCCTGATGACCTACCTCGACCTGCTGCGACTGCGAGCGACCCGGTTCCGGGTGACCGGCGAACGCATGGAGGTGCGTTCGGGGATCATCGCCAAGTCCTACCGGTCCATTCCCCGCGAGCGCGTGCGCAGCGTGGACGTGGCCGCGCCGATCTTCGTGCGGATCTTCGGACTGTGCTCGGTGACCGTCGGCACGGGCGAGAAGGTCGGTTCCGGCGGCTCGGACCAGCTCCAGCTCCTCTACGTCACCGCCGACCAGGGCGAGGCCCTGCGGCGCGACCTGCTCGACCGGGGCCGCGCCGCGGGATCCACCGTCCCTGCCGGAGCGCGGGAGGCGCGCGGGAACCGGTCGGTGCGCGAGAGGCCGGGGCCGGCGAGGTCGAGCTCGCCCGACTCAAGCCCGCGTGGCTGGGTTTCGCCTCGGCGACCACCGCCACACTGGGGGTCGGCCTCGGCGCCATCGCCGCCCTCCTGGGCTTCAACGCCCAGACCCAGGGTTGGGCCTGGGACTGGGTGTCGGGCCGGTTGGGGCTGCCCACACCGGACGAGATGTCCTCGTACGTGATGGCACGGCTGCTCGTGGTGGTTCCCACGGCCCTGATCGCGCTCCTGGTGTCCGGTGTGGTCGTGCTGACCGCGGTGGCCGTGGAGACGTGGTGGAACTACCGGCTCACCCGTGAGCCCGACGGCACTGTGCGACTGCGCCGGGGACTGCTGACCAGCGTGTCGCTGTCGGTGGAGGAGCGGCGGCTCAACGGCGTCACGCTGCACGAGCCGTTCGTGATGCGCCTGGCGGGCGGGGCGCACGTGCGGGCCGTGGCGACGGGGCTGGCCGCGACCGACGCGAAGAAGACCAGCGCGAAGAGCCGCCTGTCGCCCGGGATGCCCCGGGCACGGGCCCGTGAGCTGGCCGCCGCGCTGATGCGGACTCCGGACTCGCCCCTGGACGTGCCGCTGACCGCGCACCCCGGATCCGCGCTGCGCCGCCGGCTCACCCGCGCGGGAGTCGCCACGGTCGTCGGCGCGGTGGTCGCCGCGCTGCTGGCCTGGGCGCACGCCCTGGCCACCGAGGCGTGGTGGTCGCACGTGCACGAGGTCGAGGAGGAGTTCATCCCGCTGCCGCTGGCGACGCGCACGGTGGAGGCCACACCCAGTTGGGGCTGGGCGGTGGCGGCGGCGCTGTTCGGCGTGCTGGCGTTCGGCTACGCGGTCGGCTCCTACCGCGCCCTGGGCCACGGTCTGCACCCGCGCTACCTGGTGGTGCGGCAGGGCATGGCGGCCCGCGACACCGTGACCCTGGAGCGGTCGGCGGTGATCGGCTGGCGGATCACGCGGTCGCCGTTCCAGCGGTGGGCGGGGCTGGCCGACGTGGCGGCCACCACGGCGGCGGGCGACGGGATGTACGCGGCCGTGGACGTCGGACTCGATCAGGGGCTGGCATGGGCGGACGCCGCCGTTCCGGGGTTGTTGGAGCCCTTCCTGGTGAGGGGCGGCCAGGGGACGAAGGGGACCGCCCGGTCCTAGGTTCCCGCGTCACGGCGGGGCCGGGCGCGGTCCCGGTCAGGGCGCCCCGGTGACCGGGTGGCCGGAGAAGGGGGCGTCGTCGCACCGCGGCCCATTGGTGTGGGTCAGGGCCATCTCCAGGATCGGGTAGATCTCGAACACCCGGCCCATGTCGAGGACGTCGAGGACGCGTGCGGCGATCGGGGCGGGTTCGGCGAGCACCACGTGCCGCCCCTCGCGGGTCAGGACGTGGTGGACGGCGAGCAGGGCGTGCAGCCCGCTGGCGCCGAAGAAGTCGAGACCCGACATGTCCACCACGAGGCAGTCCCGCCGGGAGTCCCGCGCGGCCCGCAGCAGTCGGTCGCGCAGACGGTCGGCGGTGGCGAGGTCGATGTCGCCGTGGACGGGGACCACCGTCACTCCCGTGCAGGGGAAACGTTCCCCGGAACGGAATCGGTCAGCACTCGCCACTCGGGCCACCTCTCACTGGACGTAGTCCATCCACTACGCGACCGCGTATGAGATCGTAACCCCTGTCGTGACCGCGTGGGGGCTTTTCGCGAGAAATCCTCGCCGCGGCGTCGCAACGCCGCGCCTCGACCGCCCGTCCAAGTCCACATGCTGATCGTCCGTCCCGGGCTCGACCCCGACCGCGTCCGCGCCCACCGGGTGCGGGAGGAGGCGGTTCGTACGCCCGAACCCGACGTCCCCGGCGACGGTTGTCCTGCCGCGGCGAGCTCCCTCGTCTGCTCGGCCCTGGGCGCGGTCCTGCTCGTCGGCGGGATCGCCTGGGGCAACGGCGTCACGGCGCTCCTGGCACTGCCGCCCCTGTTCGTCGGCCTCGTCGGCGCGAGCCGCGTCGCACGCGGGGCGGCCCGGCGAGGGAGACCGCCCCGCGCCCGCTACGAACCGCGCTCGGACTTCGTCACCGGGGACATGCTCACCGACGCCGAGCGCGACATCGCCCTGGCCCTGGCCGACGACGTCGCGACGGTCCTGGACACCCCCTTGCCCCGCCCGCACGGCGACCTGCTCGACCGCCAGCGCGATCGGGTGGTCCTGCGCGACGTGCTCTGGCGGATCGCACTGGAGCTCCTGGCGCTGTCCGACGCCGCCCGGAACCTGGACGGCGTCGCGGCCACAGGCCCGGAGGCGTCCAGAGCCAAGGCCCGAGCGATCCGGGCCCTCGACGCACGCCGTACGCGCGTTCGTGAACGCGCGGCCGTGGTCGCCGCCTACGCCGAGGAGGTCCGTGCCGTCGCCCGGCGCGTCAGGGACCTGGACGAGGCCGCCCGGATCGACCGCATCGCCGCGGAACTGCTGGCCGCGCCGGACGGCGCCGAGCAGGACGCGGCACTGGCCTCGCTGGAGCCGCTCCGGGCCGCAGCCCGAGCCGTGGCCGAACTCCACGGGGAGCTGGCCTAGACAGTCGCCCCGGGCGGCCGTTCCAAGAACCGGCCCTGGCCGTGTCGCCCGGCGACCGCGACGCCGGACACACCCGAACTCCCACCCGCACCGTGCGTTCGACCCTCCGGTGCGGTAGAAGCGGTACTGCACACGTGCGCCACCGCCTGGTCCACCGGGCGGTCAGACCCCAGGGTCACGACGAGAGCGAAGGGAGGGAGCGGCGTCCGCGTCCCGGCGTGTCCGGGCGGGCCCGCCGCGCACCCCATGACCGAGACCGCAGACACCCAGCCCGGCTGGTTCTCCACGCGGGAACTGGAGAGCATCCGCGGCCGCATGCCCGTGCTCTACGTCCAGGCCGTGCCCGTCCGCGTGGACGAGTCCGGCTCCGTCACCCACATCGGGCTGCTCATGCGGGCGGCGCCGGACGGCACGTTCAGCCGGTCGGTGGTCTCGGGCCGGGTGCTCTACCACGAGCGCGTGCGCGACGCCCTGCTGCGCCACCTGGAGAAGGACCTGGGCCCGGTCGCACTGCCCCGCATCCCCTCCTCGCCGCAGCCCTTCACCATCGCCGAGTACTTCCCCACCCCCGGGGTCACGCCGTTCCACGACCCCCGCCAGCACGCGGTGGCGATGGCCTACATCGTCCCGGTGTCCGGTGACTGCCTGCCGCGCCAGGACGCCCTCGACCTGGTGTGGCTGACGCCCGAGGAGGCGGCCAACCCAATGGTGCACGAGGAGATGGCGGGCGGTCAGGGGGTGCTGGTCCGTCAGGCGCTGGCGCACGTCGGGCAGGCGCCGTAGCGGTCCCCGCCGTCGGTCGAGGCCGGGCCGGGGCGTCCCGGCCCGGCCGCCGTAGTCTCGGAGCATGTCCGACACCGCCGTCACCGACGCCCTCGCCATCGCCCTGGCCGCCTCCCGGGACGGCCGTCGCGCCGTCCTGGGCCTGGCGGGGGCGCCCGCCGCAGGGAAGTCGACGCTCGCCCGCCGCCTGGTGGCCGAGGTCGACCGGCGCACGGCGCCCGGAACCGCCGGCTACCTGCCCCTGGACGGGTTCCACCTGTCCGACGCCCAGCTCGACCGCCTCGGCCGCCGTGACCGCAAGGGCGCACCGGACACCTTCGACGCACACGGGTACGTCGCGCTGGTGCGCCGTCTCCTGGAGGAGGCCGACCACCCGGTGTACGTGCCCGACTACGACCGCGGGTTGCACGAGCCCGTCGCCGCCCGGCACGTCGTGGAGCCGCACACCCGCCTGGTCGTCACCGAGGGCAACTACCTGGCCAACGACGACGACCCCTGGCCCCGGGCACGCGCCCTGTTCACCGAGCTCTGGTACGTGGACGCCCCCGACGACGTGCGGGAGCTGCGCCTGCACCGCCGCCAGCGGGCGGGCGGCCTGACCGACGCGGCCGCGCGGGAGTGGGTCGAGCGCAGTGACCGCCCCAACGGTGAACTGGTCAAGCGCTTCCGTGACCGCTGCACCAGGGTCGTGCGCGCGGACGTGCTCGACCGCCGCTGAACCCGGCCCGGCTGCACGGCGCACCCGTCCGCCGCTTGACCCGGGCCCCGCGCGCCCTTAGCTTGGTCATATGACCAAGGCGAATGACCAAAATCGCTGGACACCTCCCGTCACCTCCTCCGCACGCGGCAGGACCAGCCGGGCCAAGCTGATCGCGGCCGCCGTGGAGCTCATCCCCGAGGTCGGCTGGAACGCGGTCACCACCCGGCTCGTCGCCGCCCGGGCCGAGGTCCGGCCGGGGCTGGTGCACTACCACTTCCACTCGCTGGAGGCCCTGCTGCGCGCCGCCGTCGACTCGGCGCTGACCGGTGTGCTCGACGGCCCCCTCTCGGCGATGACCGCCGCCGCGAACCCCGCCGAGGGGGTGACGGCGGCGTTGGGCGCCATGGACGCCCACTCGGGCGAGGACCCCGCCTCCGTCCTGTTCGCCGAGGCCTACCTGGCGGCCTCGCGCGACCCCGAACTCCACACGACGATGTCCCGCATCCTGCTGGACGTCCGCTCGGCGATGACCGTGTGGCTGACCGACCACGGCACGCCCCAGCCCGAGGCGGTCGCCGAACTCCTGTGCGCGTTCCTGGACGGGATCGTCCTGCACCGCGCGTTGATCCCGGTGCCCGGCCCGCGGGCCTACGCCGAACCCCTGCGCCGACTCCTGTCGGCGCCCGGCGGTGAGGAGGACGCACGATGAGGGCGATCATCGTCGGCGCGGGCATCGCCGGGCTGGCCACCGCGTGGTGGCTGCGCCGCGCGGGCTGGGAGACGACCGCGGTCGAGCACCGGGCCGATCCGCTCGACGCCGCGGACGCCGGAGCCCGGGCCGCCGAGGGCCGGATACCCGGGGGCTACGTCATCGACTTCTTCGGCCCCGGCTACGACTCGATCGAGACCATGGGCCTGCGCGACCGAGTGCACGCCCACGACCTGCGGTTGGAGGGGATCCAGTACCGGACGCCGCGGGGCCGCCGCACCGCGCGGATGGGCCTGGAGGCCACCCAGCGGCTGGGCGGGGGACGCCTGGTCTCCCTGCTGCGCGGCGACCTGGAGTCGGAGCTGCGGGCGTCCCTGGGCCCGGAGGCCGAGGTGCGCCACGGGCTCAGCGTCGCCCGCGTCGACCAGGACGCCGACGGGGTGACGGTGGAGCTGACCGACGGCGCGGTCGAGCGGGCGGACCTGCTCGTGGGCGCCGACGGCGTGCATTCGCGCGTACGGGAGCTGGTGTTCGGGCCCGAGGAACGGTACCGCCGCTACCTGGGGGCGCACACGGCGGCGTTCCTGTTCGAGGACGCCCGGGTGGCGGACGAGCTCGGGCGCGAGGTGCACATGCTGGAGGCTCCGGGGGTGCAGGCGGGCCTGTACCGCCTGTCCGAGTCCACGGGCGCGACCTTCCTGTGCCACCTGGCGCCGGAAGGGTCGATGCCCGCCGACCCGCGCGCCCGCCTGCGTGGGGTGTACGCGGGCATGGACTGGCACCTGGCGCGGCTGCTGGAGTCCTGCCCCGCGCGCCCCTTCTACGACCAGGTCGAGCAGATCGTCGTGCCCGACTGGTCGCGCTCGCGGGTCGTGCTGGTCGGCGACGCCTGCCAGGCCGTGTCACTCATGGCGGGTCAGGGAGCGAGCATGGCGGTGGCAGCCGCCGAGGTGCTGGGCCGGGAGTTGGCCCCGGCACGCTCAGGCGGAGAGCTCGCCGCGGCCCTGTCCCGGTACGAGGGTCGGGTGAAGCCGGTGATCGAGGTCAAGCAGGCGGCCGGGCGGCGGTTGGCCCGGTGGTTCGTGCCCGCCTCGACCACGCGGCTGCTGGTTCGGCGCCAGCTGTTGCGGCTGGCCGCGACCCGGCTGGCCGACCGGGTGGCGCGCCCGTTCCTGGCCAGTCCCAAGCTCGTCCCGGAACGGGAACGCGTCTGAGACCGGTCGCGGCCCCGACCGCGCCCAGCGGCGCGGTCGGCCCGGATCAGCGGCCCGCCGCTCCCACCGCCCCGGTCCGCGCCGCGGCGGAGAGCGCGTGCCGCCGGGCGGCGCGCCGGGACAGACGCCGCAGCACGGACAGGTAGGAGTCCGCCATCCGCACGTCGCCGCTCGCCTGGCCGTAGGCCGAGGAGACGATGTACTCCTTGCAACCGGCCGCGAGGCGGCCGGTGAGGACGAGTGACCGCGGGGCGTCGGTGGCGGTCACGAACTGGATGAGGCCGTCGCGGCGCCCGAGGCTCACGCACCGGAAGACGTAGCCGAACGGGGCGGAGGCGGGCTCGCGCCCGGTCATGCGGTCGATGACGGCGTTGGCCGCGTTCGACCCCATGGGCAGGCCCATCGCGCAGGACATCCGCATGACCGCGCCGTCCGGGGCGGCCCCGTGGGCGGCGTCGCCCACCACGTACACGTCGGGGTGGGAGACCGATCGCTGCGTTCCGTCCACCCACGCGCGCCCGTCGTCGTCCACGGCGAGCCCGGCCTCGCGTGCCAGCGGAGGGACCGAGAACCCGACGGTCCACACCACGAGGTCGGCGGCCACGCGGGTGCCGTCGGTCAGGCGCACGCCGCTGGCGTCCACCTCGGCCACGGACGTGTTCTCGCGCAGCGCCACCCCGAGTCGTTCGAGAGCCCTCAGGAGGTGGGCCCGGCCCCTGGCGTGAGTGCCGGGGGCGACAACGCCCCGCGTGAGCAGTTCCGCGCGCACGTCGGGGTGGCTCTCGGCGATCTCGGTGGCGACCTCGATCCCGGTGAGGCCGCCGCCGACGACGGCCAGGCGCCGCACTCCCCCCTCGGCCAGGCGGGCGGCGACGGCGCGTGCGCCGCCGAGCGTGGCACACGTGTACGCGTGCTCGGCGGCGCCGGGGACGGGGGCGGAGGCCGCGGTGCTGCCCAGGGCGTGGACGAGAGTGTCGTAGCCCAGCTCCCGGGTGTCGGCGTCGGTGCGGACGCGCACCCGCCGCGTGCGGAGGTCGATCCCCTCGACCCAGCCGACCGACGGTTCGACGCCCGTGCCCTCCAGCGACGCGGCCAGCGGGCGCACTCCCACGTCGCGCCCGGCGGCGACCTCGTGCAGGCGGACCCGTTCGACGAAGTCCGCGCTGGCGTTGACCAGGGTCACGCGGACGTCCACCGCGCGGGCGCGTGCGTCCTGGTCGATCTTGCGGGCCGCGGCGAGCCCGGCGTATCCCGCTCCGAGAACCACGATGTCATGTGCCATGGGGCGTCTCCCATCCGTGCGTTGACCTTCACCCCTTCAGACGGGGTGGCCGGTCCCGCACGTGACATCGCCAGGGGAGACCCACGTCACCGCGGCGCCCGTGGCACGCCCGCGTGGGACGAGCGACGCGGAATCGGGGCCAGGCGACCATTGATTGCCCAAAATATGAGACAAAATTTTCACATTTCACTCATCCCGACTACGATCCTCCCAGATCACCAGCACGATGTTGAAAAGGGGACACGATGACGGATGTCGACGCACGTGCGCCGGAGCCGGTTCGGCCGGGCGCCGCGCCACAGGACCCGCCGCCCAACTCCCGGGGCAAGGTCCTCACCGCCAGTCTCGTCGGCACGTCCATCGAGTTCTACGACTTCTACATCTACGCGACCGCCGCCGTACTGGTCTTCCCCGCGCTGTTCTTCCCCGAGGGCGACATGATGGCCGCCCGGTTGCAGTCCCTGGCCACGTTCGCGATCGCCTTCGTCGCCCGCCCCATCGGCTCCTGGGTGTTCGGCCACTTCGGCGACCGCGTCGGACGCAAGGCCACCCTCGTCGCCTCACTGCTGACCATGGGCGTGGCCACCATCGCCATCGGCATTCTGCCCACGTACGCGCAGGCCGGCGTGATCGCGCCGCTGCTGCTGGCCCTGTGCCGGTTCGGCCAGGGGCTGGGCCTGGGCGGAGAGT
This sequence comes from Nocardiopsis sp. CNR-923, assembly GCF_001942255.1. Lineage (GTDB taxonomy): Bacteria > Actinomycetota > Actinomycetes > Streptosporangiales > Streptosporangiaceae > Nocardiopsis. Next base: position 116,057 of record NZ_MKKC01000011.1, on the reverse strand, counting down.
GGGGCGGGGCCGCCCTGCTCGCCACCGAGAACGCGCCCCGCGCCAAGCGGGCCTTCTACGGCTCCTTCCCCCAACTGGGCGCGCCGATCGGCTTCTTCCTGGCCAACGGCGTGTTCCTGACCATCACCGGGACCATGAGCGACGAGGCGTTCATGACCTGGGGCTGGCGCCTGCCGTTCCTGCTGTCGACGGTCCTGATCGTGGTCGGACTGTGGGTGCGCCTCACCCTGCACGAGACCCCGGCCTTCGCCAAGATCGTCGCCGCGGGCGAGCGGGTCAAGACGCCGATGGTCGAGGTGTTCCGCCGCAACTGGCCGGCGGTCGTGCTGGGAACCCTCATCATGCTCGCCACCTACGTGCTGTTCTACCTGATGACCGTGTTCTCCCTCGGCTTCGGCACCGACCCGGAGAACGGCCTGGGCTACGACCGATCCCAGTTCCTGGTGTTCCTGCTGGTCGGCGTCGTGTTCTTCGGGATCTTCACCCCGATCGCCGGGATCATCGCCGACCGGTTCGGGCGGCGCCCCACGCTCATCACCGTGACCACGGCGATCATCGTCTTCGGCTTCGCGATGGGACCGCTCATGGGCAACGGCGGAACGGTCGGCGTGTTGGCCTTCCTGATCATCGGCCTGTCGCTCATGGGACTGACCTTCGGCCCCATGGCCGCACTGCTCCCGGAGCTGTTCCCGACGAACGTCCGCTACACCGGCGCGTCGGTCGCCTACAACCTGGCCGGTCTGCTGGGCGCCTCGTTCGCCCCCTACATCGCCACGTGGCTGGCCAGCGCGTTCGGTCTGAACTGGGTCGGCGGCTACCTGGTGCTCGTGGGCGCGCTCACCCTGGCGGCACTGCTGGTCAGCCGGGAGACCAAGGACGACTCCCTGGACGAGATCCCCTCCGGGTTGGCCGGCCGCGCCCGCCGCTGACCGCGTCCCGCCAACGAGACCGGGCTCTCGTTTGAGTCGGCGTCCGACCGGGTAGGCGATCAGTGCAAGCCCTCGCCGTCACAACCGTGGGGCCGCGCCTTCGGGCTCCGGTCGGCGCGCACGGCGAGGGACGAGAGGAAGGCACCATGTCAGGAGGCTCGTGATGGAAGGAACACGCGGAGCGGGCGCGGATTCCCCAGGGCTGGGGGCGGCCACGACGCCGGCCTCTCCGCCGGAGCAGCGCCAGCCCGCCGACGTCATGGAGGGCACCGCCCGGCTCGGCGAGGAGGACGAGCTCCTGACGGGAGCCGACCTCGCCGAGGGTGACGCCGCGGCCAGTTTCACCGTCCTGGAGCGGCAGACCTGCCTCAACCTGCTGGCCTCGCACACCATCGGCCGCGTGGCCTTCACCATCGAGGGCGACGCCGCGCCGACGGTCCTGCCGGTGAACTACCTCATGACCGGCGACACGATCGTGTTCCGGTCCACGCTGGCGGGGACCATCATGCGCCACGGGCGCGGGTACGCCTCGTTCGAGGTCGACCACTTCGACGAGGACCGGCGCGAGGGGTGGAGCGTGCTGACCTCCGGGCGGTGCCGGTGGGTCCGCGACGCCGGGGAGCTCGCCCGGCTTCCGCAGGGACGCATGCCCCAGCCGTGGGCGGCCGGGCCGCGCGACCAGGTCCTGAAGATCACCCCCTCCCGGGTGAGCGGGCGCAGGATCGCCAGGTCGTGACGGACACGGCCCCGGGCCCGCCTCGCCCTCGGGCCGCACAGCGCTGACGCGGGCGCCCACCGGATCCCCGGCGGCCTGGGGACCGGTGGTCGCCTGCCCTCCGTCGCCGCGCGGGCGCGTGTTCGGTTCGGCCCGGTGCGGGGTATCCGAGGCGTCATGGGAGTGCAAAGCCCGCCTCATCCCCGGTGTGTTCCCCGCGCCCGCGCTGACCGGGTGGACACGATCGGGGCGTGCGTGAGCGATCCCCAGCGGCCTCCGGCCGCGGCACCCGCGGCCGATCCGCCCCGAGAACGCCCGTGGTGACACCGCGCGTCAGACGCGTCCTCGTCGGCGCCGGAGCCGCCCTGTGCGCCGCCGTGTTCACCGTCTCCGGGGCCCCGCCCGCCCCCCAGAACGCCGTCGGGGCCTTGGCCGCCGTCCTGGCGCCGTCGGCGGCCCCCGCGATCGCGCCCCCCGCCGCGGGCGGCGCGGGTCGGCCGACGCTCCAGGTGCTCTCCTCCCGGGCCGACGCGGTCATGGGCGGCACCGCCCTGGTCCGGATCGGCCTGCCGGCCGGTGCCGACCCGGGCCGGGCCCGGCTCAGAGTCGACGGCCGGGACGTCACCGGCGCCTGGCGACGGTCCACCTGGAGGGCGTCGGGCCCGCACTGGAGGGGGTGGTCGCCGGGCTGCCCGAGGGGCGCGCCACCCTGGTGGCGGCGCTGGGGCGGCGGCGGACCCGGCTGGCGGTCACCAACCACCCGGCGTCGGGACCGGTGTTCTCCGGTCCGCACGAGAGCCCGTTCGCGTGTGAGACCGACGTCTTCGCCCTGCACGGCGGCGGCACGCTCGGCGCGCCCCTGGACGAGGACTGCTCCGCCCCCACCGTGGTCCGGCACATGTACCGGACCGCCGGCGGCGCGTGGGCGGCGATGCCCGACCCCGGCCGCGTTCCGGGCGACGCCGCACGGACCACCACCTCCACGGGCGCGCGGGTCCCCTTCACCGTGCGGGTGGAGACCGGGACCGCCAACCGGGCGATCTACGAGACGGCGACGCTGTTCACCCCGGGCGCGGCGGAACCCGACCCCTGGCACGCGCCCGAGGGCTGGAACCGGAGGCTGGTGTACAAGTTCGGCGGCGGCTGCAAGGGCGGCTGGTTCGTGCAGGGCTCGCGCACAGCCGGGGTGCTCGACGCCGGGATGCTCTCCCAGGGGTACGCGGTCGCCTCCGCCACGCTCAACGTGTTCGGGTTCAACTGCAACGACCTGCTCGCCGCCGAGACCATGGCGGCGGTCCGCGAGCGTTTCGTCCTGGCCCACGGCTCCCCCGACCTCACCCTCGGCTGGGGGTCCTCCGGCGGCGCGTACCAGTCCCACCAGATCGCCGACAACTACCCGGGGCTCCTGGACGGCGTCCTGGTCTCCCAGAGCTTTCCCGACGTGCTGACCTCGCTCGTCCCGGCGGCGGCGGACGCGCTACTGCTCGACGCCTACGCCCGTGAGCACCCGGACGCGCTCACCCGCGACCAGCGGCTGGCGGTCTCGGGGTTCCCGACGTGGCGGAGCCTCGCACGCATGGCCGGGGAGGCGGTGCGGATCGACCCCCGGGGCGTGTGTCGGGCGCGGGTTCCCGGGGAACTGCGCTACCACCCCGAGCGCAACCCCGGCGGAGCCCGCTGCGAGCTGTTCGCGCACACGGTCAACGTGTACGGCACGGATCCGTACACCGGCCTGCCCCGGCGTCCGCTGGACAACGTCGGCGTGCAGTACGGGCTCGGGGCGCTGTTGGACGGGACGATCGGCGTGGACGAGTTCCTGCACCTGAACGAGCACGTCGGCGGGCTCGACGCCGACGGGCACGTGGTGGCCGCGCGCACGGGGGCCGATCCCGCCGCGACCGAGGTCGCCTACCGCACCGGCAGGGTGCTGGCGGGCGGAGCGGGTCTGTCGCGCATCCCGGTCGTGGACCACCGCACCTACACCGACGACTCCCCGGACGGCGACGTGCACATGCGCTACCACTCGTTCGCCACCCGCGAGCGGCTGCGCGCGGCCAACGGCTCCGTCGACAACCACGTGATGCTGGTCGAGGGGCGGGGGTCGGGCGGGTTCTCGGCTGCGGCGCCGGTGGCCGGGCGGGCGCTGAGGGAGCTGGACGCCTGGGCGACGGGGGTGCTGGAGCGGCGCAGGCGCGCCCCGGAGCGGCCCGCCATGGAGCACATCCGCGCCGCGAGGCCCGTGTGGCTGACCGACGCTTGCTGGGTGGGCGACGGGCCCCGGCGGCGGGTGGTCGGCGAGCAGCTGCCCCTGGGAACCGGTAGCGGGGACGCCTGCGCCGAGGCCTTCCCGACGCACGCGTCGCCGCGCATGGTCGCGGGCGCGCCGGTGACCTCGGACGTGATCCGGTGCCGCCGGGTGCCCTTCGACGCCGACGCGCACCCGGCCGAGTTCACGCAGGAACAGGCCGAGCGCGCGGCGCGGGTGTTCGCGGACGGGGTGTGCGACTGGTCTGCTCCCGGTGAGGGGCGGCGGGGGCTGGCGGGGACCTGGCTCCGGTTCTGATCTGAGCCTGAATCCCACCCAGGGCAGGACCGGAACCGGGGCGCACGGACGGGACGAACTCGGCCCATGCTCACACGCGATTCCCGACGGCGCGCGCCTCGCTCGCCCAGGGGGAACGCCGGCCCTCCGCAACGCCACCGAGCCGACGGACGCGGCCGCGCGGTGAGCCGCCGCTCGCCCGGGGCACGGTCAGCCCCGGCTGCCCCAGTCCAGCCGGTCGGTCAGTCCGGCCTCGTCGAAGGCGGCTTCCAGGTCCGCGCGGCCTTCCGTGAAGTGGGCCCAGCCCTCGTAGTGGACCGGCACCACTCGACGTGCGCCGAGGACGCGGCTCGCCTCGGCGGCCTGGGCGCTGTCGAGGACCAGGGGCAGTTCGTCGAAGAGACCGGGGGACCGTGGCGCGCCGGCGAACAGGAGGGCGGTGTCGACCGGGGCGAAGCGGTCGGCGATCTCGCGGACCCGGTCGAGCGAGGCGTTGTCGCCGCTGACGTAGACGGTGGGCAGTCCCTCTCCGGTCAGGACGAAGCCGACGACCTGCCCGGCGATCGGTTCGACCTCCTCACGCGGAGCCGGGCCGTGCACGGCGGGGACGGCGGTCACGGTGACGGTGCCGCCCCCGGGGCGCTCCAGTTCGACGGACTCCCAGTCCGCCAGGCCCGTGGCCTTTCCCCCGAGTCGCTGGCCGCCGCCGGTGGTGGTCAGGGTGAGCGGAACGTCGGCCAGCAGCGCGCGGCCGGAGACGTCGAGGTTGTCGGCGTGCTCGTCGTGGGAGAGCAGCACCGCGTCCACCCGGCCGAGGTCGGCGGGCGTGCCCGTGGCGGGGGCTGTCTTGGTGAGGGTCACACCGGCCGGCGTGGGGTAGTCGCCGGGACCGTCGAAGGTCGGGTCGGTCAGGAAGCGCAGGCCGCCGTACTCGAACAGGGCGGTCGGACCGCCGAAGACGCGGACGGGGACGTGGGCGGCCGTCGTGGAGGACGAGGACATGAAGGAAACACCTCACGGATAGATACGTTTTCAACCGTGATGCGAGCGTAGATGAGTCTCACGGTTGAAGGCAAGTTCAAACGTGATCTTTCTGGGCGGCCGTACGCCGTAGCATGAGACCCATGGAAGACCCCACCGCCGAGCTTGAGCTGCTGCCCGCGCCGGGCGAGGAGCGGTACTCCTCCCTCGCCCTCGTCAACACCGTCATCGCACTTCCGGCAGGACGCTTCGTCGACCTCCTGGACACGGTCCCGGCGGCGAGGCGGTGGCTGACCGAGCACGACCTGGCCCCGGCGGACACCGACATGCGCCAGATGCGCGCGTCGCGGCTGCGCGCGCTCCGCGAGCAGGTCAGGGCGCTGTTCGCCGCACGCACCCGCGGACTGCCCGCCCCGCCCGCCGCCCTGAGCGCCGTCAACGACGAGCTGACCCGCGTCCCCACCGCCCCGTTGCTGCTGTGGGAGGACACGTCCGGCCCCTACCGCGCCACGCCCCGCCCCACCACGCGGATCCTCGACCACGCCCTGGCGACCCTCGCCGCCGACGCCGCCGACCTGCTCACGAGTGCGGACGCCCAGCGTCTCACCGCCTGCGGCTCCGCCCCCTGCAACCGGTACCTGGTCCGGCACGGCCGTCGGCACTGGTGCTCGACCCGTTGCGGCGACCGCGCCCGTGCGGCCCGCGCCTACGCCCGGCGTTCCGGAACGGGAACGGAGTGAGGCTCCCAGCGGGGATCGTCCACCAGAACCAGGGCGCCGTCTCGGTGACGCGGGAGAAGGCCTGGGACGCGCTGGGCCGGGAACGACGGCGACGCACCGACGGGGCTGACGTCGGGTGGTTCGGCCCTCGGCCGTGGTCCAGACCCGTCCACGAGCGCGGTACGCCGCGGCCCTGACCCGGTCGCCGCACTCGTTCGTCCCGCACCCGGTGCGCCGGCCACCGCGCTGACGGTCAGACAGCCCCAGCCGCGGTCAAGCTCTCACGGGCTGACCGGGTGCGATCAGCCCGGTCACGGCACCATCGAGAGCACCGAGACCCCTTGACGGGTACCTCCCGGCGAGGACCAGCTCCTGGACCTGGGCCATAGGTCGAACCCCGAGCACGAGGTCTGACCGCCGCGGCAACAGACCTTCCGCGGAGCCCGCATCAGGACCCGGCGGGCCGGTGAAGGACGAACAACCCGCCGCACAGGGGCTGGTCGCGGCGCTCGTCGTCGGTGGCGACGAACTCGTCCAGGACGGCGACGATGCGCCGGTCGAGTTCGGCGACGTCCTCGTCGGACAGGTGCAGGACGAACCGGGAGAACGCGCGCACCGACTCCGGCCCGGCCTCGCCCAGCTCCTCCTGGAAGGCGGCCAGGGGCGCGGCGGCGGACTCGTCCTGGGCGTCTGCGAGCGAGAGCCACCAGGTCTGGCCCGTGGATCGATAGGGCTTCTCCAACGCTCCGCTGTCGCCGGTACGCACGGGCGCGGCGGTGAGCAGGCCCGCGTCGACGAGCTGGCGGACGTGGTAGAGCACCGTGCCCGGAGTGGTGTCGAGCCGGTCGGCGAGCTCCTTGTTGGTCAGCTCTCGGTGCAGGCACAGCCGCAGGATCCGTACGCGCAACGGGTGCGCCAGGGCCTTGGCCTCGCGCACGGTCGCCGGGCGCCGCCGACCTCTCCCAGCGGGAACCGTGTCGCCGCCGTTCTCCAGCTCAACCATGGCGACAGCCTAACGAACGGAGGCGGGGTCGGGAACTCATCGAGATTGATTTTTCTCAATCGATCGGTCATTCTCGATTTATGTTCAATGACTCCCCTTTGCGACCGGACCCGGCCCCCGACGCGGCCCGGCGTGCCCCGGACACCCGCTTCGGATTCCTGCTGGCCTCGTCCGGCCTGTCCAACCTGGCCGACGGCGTGCTCAAGGTCGCCCTGCCGCTGGCCCCGCCCTGGCCCACACCGACGCGCCCGCGCTCGTGGCGGGTGTGACCCTCGCTCTGGGCCTGCCCTGGCTGCTGCTGGCCCTGCCCGCCGGAGCGCTCGCCGACCGCGTCGACCGGCGCGCCGCCATGCTCGGGGCCAACATCGCGCGCGCCGCGCTCCTCGGCGCCCTGGCCGCGCTGTCGGTCCTGGACACCGGATCGATCGAGGTGCTGTACGCCCTGGCGTTCTGCGCGGGCGCCGCCGAGACCGTGTACGACACCTCCGCGCAGTCGATCCTTCCCCAGGTGGTCCCACGCGGTCGGCTCTCCCGCGCCAACGGGCGACTGCATTCGGTCGAGCTCACCGCCAACGAGTTCGCCGGGCCTCCGCTGGGCGGACTGCTGGTGGCGCTGGGTCTGGCGTCGGCGTTCGCCGCCCCCGCCGTGCTCTGGCTGGCGGCCGTGGGCGCGCTGCTGCTCGTGCGCGGCCGGTTCCGGGTCGAACGCTCCACCCGCACCACCGTGCGGGCCGACATCGCCGAGGGACTGCGCTTCCTGTGGCGGCACCGCCTCCTGCGCGTGTTCGCGGTCCTGGTGGGTGTGTCCAACCTGGCCATCAGCGCCTCGTTCGCGGTCTTCGTGCTGTTCGCGGTCGGTCCCGGCTCCCCGATGGGCCTGACCGAGCCCGCCTACGGTCTGCTGTTGACCGCCATCGCGGGGGGAAGTCTCGCGGGCTCCCTGACGGCCGACCGCGTGGAGGGGCTCCTCGGCCGGGCCTGGGCGCTGCGTGCGTCGGTCGTGGCTTCGCCGCGCTCGTGGGCGTGCCCGCCCTGACCTCGAACCCGTTCCTGGTGGGCGCGGGATTCCTCGTGGGGGGCGCGAGCATCGCCGTGTGGAACGTCATCACCGTGTCGCTGCGCCAGCGCGTCACACCGGACGGCCTGCTGGGCCGGGTCAACAGCGCCTACCGGCTGGTGGCGTGGGGCACCATGCCGCTGGGCGCGGCCCTGGGCGGTCTGCTCGCCGAACTCGTGGGACTGCGCGCGGTGTTCGCGGTCATGGCGTCGCTCATGGCCGCGCCGCTGGTGGTCCTGGTCTGCTTGGACGAGGCCGCCCTGAACGGGACCCGGCCGGAGCGGAGCTGAGCGCGCACCTCACCCGTCGACCGCCGCGCACGCCCACCGCCACGCGCCCACGACCAGCAGCACGCCCGCCGCGGTGGCGGACAGTACGGCGGGCACGACCGGCGCCAGGCCGTAGGCGGGCAGGGCCGCCAAGGGCCAGGTCACCGGCAGGGGCAGCAGGAACCACGGCCAGGGCGGGGGGAGCGCCCACACCGCCACGGGCGCCAGGACGAAGAGCACGCCCACGCCCTTGAGGACGACCAGGGCGCGCACCCGGTCCCTGGCGGTCGCCACCACCGCCAGCGCCAGTGCGGCGGCCAGGAGTCCAGCGGCCGGAATCGCGCCGGCCACCGACCGCGCACCGCCGTCGACCAGTCCGCTGAGCGGCAGAACGACCGCGAGCTGCGCCACCGCCACCCCGGCGGCGACCGCGGCACGGGAGGCGAGGTAGGCGCCCGTGCCCAGTGGGGAGGCCCCCCACAGGGCCAAGGCGCCCCGTTCCCGGTCCTCCACCGCACGCAACGCCACCGCCGACCCGGCCATCATCGGCACGTGCAGAAGGACCAGAGCCGACAGGAGCACCGGGCGCCACCCCGCCACGTCGACACCCGCCGCCACGGGAAGATCCGACACGAACGCCAGGCCCGCGCGCAGCCCCAGGGCCACCACCACCGGCCCGGCCAGCAGCGCCCACACCATGCCGTCGGTGCCCGCGCGACGCAGGTCCACCCACGTCAGCACCCGCACGGGACGCCCCGCCACACGAGGGCCGCGGCTGGGGCGCCCACCCCAGCGGACACGGCTCCACCGCGGCCGGGACCCCTCGACCGCGCGCGCCCGCACCAGCGCCCACCGCGCCCACAGGCAGGCCCCGGCCGCCGCGAGCACGGCGACCGCCGCCAACACCGGAACCGCCGTCCCCGGCACCGGCACGGATCCGGGGTCCAGTCCCCAGCGCACCAGCGTGTGGGCGGCCGTGCTCGGAACGGCGTACAGGAGCGGATGGTCGGCCACGCCCGCCGCGACCAGCAGCGGCGGCACCAGCAACGGCCCCAGGCAGAGGGGAACCACGGCCATCAGAGTGGCGACGTCCCGCGCGAACGCGCACGCGGCCACCGACACCGCGCACAGCGACACGGCGAGCAGTGCTGTGCCCGCCACCGCCACGACCGCACCGGCCAGACCGCCGACGGGACGCGCGGCGGCCGTGATCGGCACGGCGGCCACCGCGGCGATCACCGTGAACGCCACCAGCCGGGCGGTCAGGTACTCCCCCGCGCCCAAGGGGCTCACCGCCAGCGCCGCCCACGCCCCACTGGTGCGCTCGCCGAGCATGAGGACCGCGACGAACAGCACGCCGAACCCGGCGGTGTCCAGGTACAGCAGCAGCCCGGCGACCGTGCGGCCCGGCGCCTCGGGGAGCACGTGCACGACGGCGGCCCACACCAGCGCCAGGCCTGCGGCCGCGACCGCCGTGCCGTGCCTGGCGTGGGTGCGCGCCTCCCACACCAGCGCGGCCCGGGGACGCCCGAGTACGCCGTTCACGGTTCCCGTCCCATCCGTCGGCCGGTGACGCGGGCGAAGACGTCGTCGAGTGTGGCCTCCCGGCTGTGCACGGTCTCCACGCGTGCCCCGGGGATCCCCAGTGGCTCCGCCAAGCCGTCCAGCGGAAGCTCCCGCCGCTCCAGCCGCCCGTTCCTGCGGAACTCCACGACGACGCCGGGGCTCCTGTGGGCGAGCCGCAGCCGCCGGGGCGTGTCGACGGCGCGGACACGCCCGTCGACGACGAGGGCGATCCGGTCGCAGACGCTCTCAGCGGTGCGCATGTCGTGCGTGGTGACGAAGACCGTGGCCCCCTGACGGGCCCGGTCCCTGAGCACCTCCCGGACGCGGTCGGCCCGGACCGGGTCCAGCCCGCCGGTGGGCTCGTCCGCCAGGAGCAGTTCGGGCCGGTTGACCAGTGCCCGGGCCAGGTTGAGGCGCACGAGCATGCCTTTGGAGAACCCGGCGGTGCTGCGGTCGGCGGCCTCCGCGAGGTCCAGGAGTTCCAGGAGTTCCCCGGGGTCCTCGGTGGGCCCGCGGTGCAGGGCGGCGAAGGCGGAGAGGTCCTCCCGAGCGGTCAGGGCGGGAAGGCGCGCGGGGAGTTCGAAGGCGACGCCGATCCGCTCGAAGAAGTCCCGGTCGCGGCCCCGGCCCACGGGGGCGCCGAGCACGTCGACGGTCCCCCCGAACCGGCGGATCCGCCGGGTGAGGACCCGGTGGACGGTGGACTTGCCGGCTCCGCTCGGTCCGAGGAGGCCGAAGACCTCGCCTCGTTCGACGGTGAGGTCCATGCCGTCCACGGCGGGGGCGCACGCCCCGCGGTACCGCACGGTGAGACCGCGCACGTGGATCGCGCTCACGGCTGCCGCCTTTGCGCCCAGGTCACGGGCGTGGGAGGGCGTAGGGCCGCGAGGGCTTCGTCGACCATGCTCGGGAGGGCTCCGGTGGGGCCGTCCTCGGCCCAGGTGGCGACCGTGGTGGTGAGCACGGCCGTGCAGGCGGCCGCGATGGCGCGGGTCGCCAGGGGGACGGGCCCGGGCGTCGACCCGTGCAGGACCTCCTCCAGCAGCCGCTGGGTGGCGACCTGGCTCTCCCAGACACGGGCGCGCAGGCTCGGCGCGGAGAGCATCAGTCGCGTGCGCTCGCGGGCGGTCTCCAGCGCGGCCGTGTCGAGGTGCATGAAGGCGTCGGCGAGGCCCAGTCGGACGCGTTCGACCGAGTCGGTCTCGGTCCTGGCGGAGACGTAGCGCGCGATCAGCGGGTCGTAGTCGTCGCGGAGCACGACGTCCTCCTTGGTGGGGAAGTACCGGAAGAACGTCGTGTGGGAGACCCCCGCGGCGGCGGCGACGCGTTCCACGGTGACCTGGTCGTAGCCGTGCCTCGCGAACAGGTCCAGGGCCGCGTCCTGGATCCTCGCCCGGGTCCGCGCCCGCTTGTCCGCCCGCCAGTCCGACATCCGTCCCCCAAGATATTAGTGACTAATATGTTAGTGGAGAACATCTTGAGCGGGCAAGCACCGCGTCCGGACGCGCCGACCCCGCGACCCACCGCCCTGGTCGCCGTGGACAAGCGGCCCGGGCGACCCGCCCGGCGCACCGCGACACGCCGGTGACCGTACTGAACCGCCCCGGGGAGCCCGACCACGGCGGAGCCCGCCCCGCTGAGCGACCCGGTCCCCCGGCTCCGGATTCCACGCGCGGAAGAGCCCGAAAAACCGCTGTCGCCGCGCGGCCCGTGGAAGCATGGGCACATCCAAGGAAAGAGAGTCCGCTCGATGAGTCGCATCTCACTCCCCCGGCCGGAGAAACGATTCCATCCCCGCCTCGACAGCGGTTGGACCTGCATGTTCTGCAACTATCTGAATCGGCCGGGGACGATGGAATGCGAGAACCCGTTCTTCTGCAGGGGTCGGGACGGGAACGGCATGGGCAGGGCGCGTGCGCTCGTGCGGCGCCGACGCGGAAGGAAGCCGCGTCTTCCGTAGAGAACTCCACTTTCGGTCTGCACCAAAACGGGCATCATTGCCATCCCTCACGAAGAGGAGCACGGCGCACGAGCCCGCGAATCCCCCGCTTTCTGCCCGTTTCCTGGTGAGATGACCGGGATACCGTCGAGTAGGTTCACGTGATTCCGCGGTAGACCGCGAGAATCCTGCCTAAAGTGGAAACTCCCTTCCCGGTGCGTTCCCCGCCACCGGACCACACCCAGCACGGGCGGGGGGCGTGGATCCTCTGGTCTGTCATGCGCGAGAAAGGCCACCGACGTGAGCCCGCCACCCCCCCAGCCCCCCACCCCCGATCCGGGCCAAGAGGAGCCCCTCGCCCCGTCCGCCCCCATCCGCGTCCTCGTCGTGGACGACCACGCCCTGTTCCGACGGGGTCTGGTGTCGGTCCTGGACGTGGAGTTGGACATCGACGTGGTCAGCGAGGCCGGGGACGGCGAGGAGGCGGTGCACCTCGCCGCCCAGCACCACCCCGACGTCATCCTCATGGACGTGCGCATGCCCCAGGTCGGCGGCATCGACGCCTGCTCGCGCATCCGCGAGGCGCTGCCGCGGGTCAAGTTCATCATGCTGACCATGAGCGACGAGGAGGTCGACCTCTTCGACGCGCTCAAGGCGGGCGCCACGGGGTACCTGCTCAAGGAGATCGGGGTCACCGACATCGCGGGCGCCGTCCGCGCGATCGCCGCGGGCCGGTCGTTCGTGAATCCGGTGATGGCCACCAAACTCATCGGCGAGTTCGCCGAACTGGCCAAACAGGAGAGCACCCCGCGCAGCACCCCTCCCCTGCCGCAACTGACGCCACGGGAGACCGAGGTGCTCAAGCTGCTGGCGCGCTCGCTCAACAACCGGGAGATCGGCACGCGCCTGTTCATCACGGAGAACACCGTGAAGAACCACGTCCGCAACATCCTGGAGAAACTTCAGGTGCACTCGCGCACCGAGGCCGCGATCTACGCCGTGCGCGCGGAGTACGTCCAGAACTGAGCGCCCGAGCCCGAGGGGACGGCGCGAGCGCGGGTGACCGCGTTCCAGTGCCCCGCGCCTCGACCCGCTGACCCGCACCTGACCCGGACTCACTCGGGCTTGGCCCAGACCATGACCGCCGAGATCGGGTGACCGCGGAACCGTTTCCACGTGGGCTTGGCCGCCACCCAGGTGTCGTCCACCGTGGCCTCGGCCAGCTCCGCCAGGGTCCACCCGGCGGCCATGGCCGCGCTCGTGTGGTCGCTGAGCAGGTGCAGGTGGGTGCTGATCGCGATGTCCTCACCGGAGGCGTCGGTGAAGTGGGTGGGCATGCCGGAGACCATGACGAACTGCGGGTGGTAGGCGACCAGCACCAGAGCGCCGCCGGGCGCGGCGATCCGCCAGGCCTCGGCGTAGTAGGGGGCGAGGTCGGGCAGGTGCTCGTCGATGAGTGAGGAGATCACCAGGTCGTAGCCGCCGCCCGGCAGCCCGGTGTCGCGCACGTCCCCCCGGGCCAGGGTGGTGTGCGCGCCGCGCTGGCGGGCCAGGCCGAGCATCCCCTCACTGAGGTCGACGCCGTCCACGTGCGGCACGCCCCTGGCGCGCAGCCACGCCCCGGTGCGGCCGGTTCCGCAGCCCAGGTCGGCGGCGCGGGCCACGCCGGACCAGTCGGGGCGGGTGAGCCCGTCGAGCAGGGCCAGGTCCATGGCGTCCAGGACGCAGTCCTCGTAGGTGCTCGACCAGCCGTCGTAGCCGGAGGCCACGTCGACGGTGCGGTAGTGACGGGTGTCGAAGTCCGCGAAGTTCGGCATGCCGCGAGTATGTCGTCGCGGGCGAGCGGCCCGCCACCGCATTTCCAGAGCTGTGGAAAACCTGTTGCCCGCGAAGGCTGCGTCCTCCTACGGTGGGCGCATGGCCAGCTTCCACGCGATCGTGAACCAGGTCCAGTCCTGGTCCGCGAGCGCCCACGACCGCGTCGTGCGTCCCCGGTCCGGGTCCCTGGACTAGGACGCCTTCCGCGAGCCCCCCGAACCCGGCGGCTCCGTCCCACGGTGACCGCCCGCCGCCCCACCCCGGCGCCGACGTGCCCGCACGTGCGCGCGCCGCCGTGTGCGGACGGCGGGCTCCAGCCGTCGTGCGCGCGTACCGGTCCAGGTCCAGTCCCGTCCCCGAACCGTCTCGGACGGGCCGCCCGGACCCCTTCTCCTTCCAGCGTGCGCGCCTCGTCGCGCCCGTCCGTGCCGCCCGTCCACGTCCGCCACACGCGTGGCTGGATCGGACCCTTCCATGGCTCGCACGACGCGTCCGCGCCCCGGCTCCGCCGGTGACCGCCGCCGCCGCTTCTCCCAGAACTTCCTCGCCGACCCCCGCGCCGCCCGGCACGTGGTCCGGGTCTGCGGGGTGACCTCCGACGACCTGGTGGTCGAGGTGGGCCCCGGCGACGGGGCCCTCACCCGGTTGCTCGCCCCAGCCGCCCGGCACGTGATCGCCTACGAGATCGACCGCCGCCTGGCCGAGCGCCTGGCCGCCCGCTACCGCGACCCGGATCGGGGCGTGCGGGTGGTGTGCGCGGACTTCACGCGCGTTCGACCGCCGCGCGGCCCGTTCACCGTGGTCGGCAACATCCCGTACGCGCGCACCGCCGACATCGTCCGCTGGTGCCTGGACGCGCCCGGCCTGACCTCGGCCACGCTGGTCACCCAACTGGAGTACGCGCGCAAGCGCACCGGCGCCTACGGGCGCTGGACCCGGTTGACCGTGCTGACCTGGCCGGAGTGGTCGTGGTCGCTGGCCGGGCGGATCGATCGGAGCCGGTTCCGGCCGGTCCCCCGGGTCGACTCCGGGGTGCTGGTGCTCCGGCGCAGACCGGATCCGCTGCTGCCCCGGGAGCGCAGGGGCGCCTACCGCGGGATGGTCGAGCTGGGGTTCGGCGGCACGGGCGGGTCGTTGGGTGCCTCGTTGCGCCGCGTCCACCCCGCGCGGCGGGTGGACGCGGCGCTGCGCGCGGCCGGGGTCGCCCCGGGGACGCCCGTCGGCCTGGTGACGCCCGGCCAGTGGCTGGCGCTCTTCCTCGCGCTGGAGGGGTAGGCGCTCAGGCGAGGAAGTCCAGGAGGGCGGCCGTCAGTTCGGCCGGTGCGTCCTCCTGGACCAGGTGCCCAGCGCCCGTCAGGGGGTGCAGCCGGGCCCAGAGGAGGGCTGCGGCCAGCCGTTCACCGCGTTCGAGGGGCAGCCAGGTGTCCTCGCGGCCCCAGACGACGAGCGCCGGGAGGTCGAGGTCGGCGTAGGCGTCCTCGACCTCGGCGGTGTGCCGTGCAGGAGGACGACGGGTGCGCCCTCGCCCAGCCTGGTCCAGCGCACCGTCCCGTTCGGGGCGTCGAACCGTTCGTCGAGGTGCCACACGGTGTCGGCCACGGATGCCGTCCTCCCTCTCGCACGGGACGGTGTCATCCCGTCGGATCATCGGTCGACCGGAGCGTACACGCCGCCGCAGACGGTCGTGGCGCGCCCGGCGGACCCGCGGTCGCGGTTCCCGCGCGCGGCGCCGGGCCACCTCTCCTGGACGGGTGGGCCGAGTCAGACCCGGAGCACCGCGAAGGACTCCCCGGGCAGGGTCACCGAGGCCCCGGCGTTCCTCGGCCCACCGGTGGCCAGCAGCACCTCGCGCGGCGGCGCGTCCAGTTCGACGCGGGCGGCGCCGTCGGCGAGGTTGCACACCAGGCGCAGGGCCCCGCGGACCAGGACGAGCTGGCGGCCGTCGGCGCTGGCCCGCACCTCGAAGCGGTCCAGGCGGGGGTCGGCGAGGTCGGGTTCGGCGCGGCGCAGGGCGATGAGGGAGCGGTGGGCGTCCAGGACGCGGCGGTGCGGCTCCCGGTACCGCTGTTCCCAGTCCAGGACGGCCGCGGCGCGGGTCGCCGGGTCCATCGGGTCGGGGATCTCCTCGTGCGCCCATCCCAGGTCGGCGAACTCGCGGCGCCGCCCCCGGCGGACCGCCTCGGCGAGTTCGGGGTCGTCGAAGGAGGCGAAGAACGGCCACGGCGTGGTGGCCGCCCACTCCTCGCCCATGAACAGCATGGGCGTGTAGGGCGAGCACAGGACGAGCGCGGCCCCGCAGCAGAGCAGACCCGGCGACACGTACGAGCCCATGCGGTCGCCGCGCGCGCGGTTGCCGATCTGGTCGTGGGTGCTCAGGTAGGCGAGAAAGCGGCTGCCGGGCACGCGCGCGGTGTCGACCGGCGCGCCGTGCGTGCGGCGGCGGAAGGAGGAGTAGGTGCCCGCGTGCCAGAAGACGCGGCGCAGGACCGCGGGCAGCACGTCGGGGCCGGAGAAGTCGCGGTAGTAGCCGTGGGTCTCCCCGGACAGGGCGGTGTGCAGGGCGTGGTGGAGGTCGTCGGACCACTGCGCGGTCATCCCCAGGCCCCCCGCCTGCCGGGGCAGGACGGTGCGCGGGTCGTTGCGGTCGGACTCGGCGACCAGGGACAGCGGGCGGCCCAGGGCGGTGGCGAGCGCGTCGACCTCGGCGGACAGCTCGGCCAGCAGGTGGGTGGCACGGTCGTCGCGCAGGGCGTGCACGGCGTCCAGGCGCAGCCCGTCGAGGTGGAAGTGGCGCAGCCAGTCGAGGCAGTTGTCGAGGACCAGGCGGCGGACGGGGTCGGAGTGGGGTCCGTCGAGGTTGAGCGAGGGGCCCCAGGCGGTCTCGCCGTCGAAGTAGGGGCCGAACCGGGGCAGGTAGGCGCCGGAGGGGCCGAGGTGGTTGTGCACCACGTCCAGGACGACGGCGAGTCCGCGTGCGTGGCAGGCGTCGACGAGGGCCTTGAGGGCGTCGGGGCCGCCGTAGGGCTGGTGGACGGCCGACCACAGCACCCCGTCGTAGCCCCAGCCGTGGGTTCCGTCGAAGGCGTTGACCGGCATGAGTCCGACGTGGGTCACGCCGAGGTCGACGAGGTGGTCGAGGCGGTCGACGGCGGCCGTGAGCGTGCCCCGGGGGGTGAAGGTGCCCGTGTGCAGTTCGTAGAGCACCGCGCCGGGCAGTGGGCGGCCGGTCCAGGCGGCGTCCGTCCAGGCGAAGGCGGCGTGGTCGTAGACGCGGCTGGGGGCGTGGACGCCTCGGGCTGCCAGCGGGAGCGGGGGTCGGGCAGGACCTCGGGGGCGTCGTCGAGCAGGTAGCCGTAGTCGGTGCCGGGTCCGGCGCCGTCGACGTGGGCGGACCACCATCCGCGGGCGCCGCGGCGCATGAGGTGGTCGGTGCCGTCGACGCGGAGTCGGACGCGGTCGGCGTGGGGCGCCCAGACGGCGAAGTCGCCGTGGACGCCCAGACCTGGGCTGGTGGAGGTGTCCGGTTCGCTCACGCCGGGTGGCCTACCCGGCGCCGGCCGTTCTCACCCCTGGCCGGCGCGACGCGGGGCCCAGCCCCGTCGCGGGCCACCGGGTTCGGCCCCGCGCCGCAGGAACCCAGGTCCAGCGCTCACGGGAGGGGCACGGGGCGAACGTCAGGATCCGCCCGCTCACGCGGGGTCTTCCGCTCTCGGCCGACCCCGCCGAGGAGCGGCGGTGTCGGAGTCCTCACGGGGCCGGTAGACGTGGACGCGGACCGAGGCGGTGACGGGCGTCGGCTCGGGCAGGGCCCGCACGCGGGCACGCAGGTCGTCGGAGGCGATGTGGCGGGCGCTGGGTCCCATGCCGACGACGGTGGTCGCGTCGTCGCGGGTCAGGTCCATGGTGAAGCGGACCTCGCGCTCCCCCGCGGGCGCGAAGTGCCCGTGCAGGCCCTCGGCCAGGCGCTCGTCCTTACGGGGATCGACGTCGAGCAGGCCCAGCGGCGCGCGCAGTTCGGCGAGGTGGTCGGGTGCGGGGGTGACCAGGACCAGGACGCCGTCTGGGCGCAGGACCCGGCGGAACTCGGCGGCGGCGCGCGGTGCGAACACGTTGAGCAGGGCGTCGACGGCGCCGGTGCGCAGCGGCAGGGCACGCCAGGCGTCGGCGGTGACGGCCCCGCCGCGCGGGTGGGCGCGGGCGGCGCGGCGGGCGGCGAACTTGGAGACGTCCAGGGTGAGTCCGACCGCGTCGGGCAGTGCGGTCAGGACCTGGGTGAGGTAGTGGCCGGTGCCGCCGCCGACATCGGCGATCAGGGGGTCGGGACGGTCGCTGAGTTGGCGGTCGAGGGTGTCGGCCAGGGCGCGGCCGATCGCGTCGTAGTGACCGGCGTGCTGGAAGCGGAGCCGGTCGGCGACCATCTCCCTGCTGTCCCCGGCGCCGGGCGGGGTGGCGCCGGTGAGCAGGCTGGCGTAGCCTCGCGGGCGACATTGAAGCAGTGCCCGGCGGCGCACTCCAGCCCGCGGGGGCCGGGCGCCAGGGCGGTGCCGCACGTGGGGCAGGCCAGGGCCGCGGCGACGGCGTCGGGCATGCGCAGCCTGGGGCCGGTGTGGTGTGGGGTGTCGGTGGGCGCCATGATCGCTTCAGCCTACCGATGGGTCCGCCCGTACCCGGACCGGTGACCGGGTGCGTCCGCTCGTGCGCGGGGAACAGGGACGGTCATCGCCGCGGCGGCTCCCGGCCGGGTCCGGCTTCGGGCTCACGCCGGTTCGGGGAGGCGGTCGGCCCCGCCCCCTGACGTCCCCGCCCGACGTGTACGGAGATCCCCGCCGCCCCCACCGGTCGGGGCGGTGACCGGTCCGCGGCGGGTCGGCCGGACCTCACGCGCGGACCAGGACCGCCACCGGGTAGTGGTCGAGCAGGTCGGCGAGGGGGGCGAGGGTGTAGCCGTCCAGGCGCGCGGGCGCGAGTTCGCGGCCGGTGAGCCGGTCGGTCCAGGTTCCGGGGCCCGACGGGAGCGGTAGCACGGTGTCGCGCCAGCCGCCCTCCGCGGCGAGGGTGAGCGGCAGGCGGGTGGCGACGGCGACGACGTCGGGGCGGCGGCTCCCGGCCGAGGTGCGGGCGAAGGCGAGCGCGTGGCGGGCGGCCGGGCCGGTGGCGGTGAGGGGGAGGTAGCCGCCGGGGCGCAGCTCACGGCGCAGACGAAGGCAGGCCCGCACGAGGTGGAGCTTGGCCGCGCCGGTGTCGTCGACGGGTGGGCGCCAGCCGCGTTCGATCCGTTCGAGCAGGTCGGCGCGGACGGACCAGTCGACGGGGCGGCGGTTGTCGGGGTCGACCAGGGACAGGTCCCACAGCTCGGCGCCCTGGTAGACGTCGGGGACGCCGGGGCCCAGGAGTTGCAGGGTCCGCTGGCCGAGGGAGTTGCTCCATCCGGCGCCGCAGACGGCGTCGACCATCGCGGCCACCTCGGCGCTGAGCCCGGGGTCGCCCAGGACACGGGCGGGCCAGGCGCGGACGTGTTCCTCGAAGTCGGGGTCGGGGTCGGTCCAGGAGGTGCCCAGGCGGGCCTCGCGGGCGGCCTTGAGCAGGTATTCGGACAGGCGGCGTTCGCCGATCGGCCAGGCGCCGACGAGCGTCTGCCAGCCCAGGAGGTTGAGGGCGGGTTCGGGCAGGGCGTGGCGGTCGGTCCAGCGGCGCACGGCCGCGGCGGCCTCGCCCGCGATCTCGGTCAGGGCGGCCAGGCGGGCGCGCACGTCCTCGGAGCGCTTGGTGTCGTGGGTGGACAGGGCGGTCATGGTGTGCGGGGTGGTCGCCTGGCGGTGCGCGGCGCGGGCGTGGAACTCCTCGGGGGCCAGCGCGGCGTGGGCGGGGTCGCCGCCGACCTCGTTGGCCGCGACGAACCGGGTGCCCCGGTAGAAGGCGGTGTTCTCGACCCCCATCGCCATGACCATGCCGCTGGTCTGCTGGATGCGGCGGGCGGGTTCGCCCCGGGGGTCCGCGCGGACGCGGCGGTCGATGACGGCCAGGTCGAAGGCGAGGTCGGGTCGCCGGTCGGCGGCACGGCGCACGGCCCGGTCCCAGGCGGCCTCCGCCTCGGGCAGATAGGAGCGGTACACGTCGAAGGAGCACAGGAGTTCGGCGACGGCCTCCTCCCGTTGGCGGGCCGCCATCGCGGAGGGCCGGGGGGTGCTGGCGGGCGGTTGGGCGGGAAGGAGCGCGGCGATCCGGCGCACCTCGGCGTGCAGGAGTCGGGTGGCGGCCTGGCGGCGGGCGTGGGCGTCGGCGTGCCCGGTGTCCGTGTCGACGCCCTGTTCGACGGCCAGCGCGGTGAACTCCGGCAGGCCTTCGGGGTCGACGAAGACGCCGCACACCTCGCGCAGCGCGTCGTAGCCGGTGGTGCCGTCGACGGGCCAGGACTGGGGAAGTGTCTCGTGCGGGGCGAGGATCTTCTCGACCACGACCCACCCGTCGAAGCGCTCGGCGAGGCGGCGCAGGTAGCCGCCGGGGTCGGTGAGGCCGTCGACGTGGTCCACGCGCAGTCCGTCCAGTTGCCCGAGGTCGGCCCAGCGCAGGATCTCGGCGTGGGCGGCGTCGAAGACCCCGGGCTCCTCGACGCGGACGGCGGCCAGGTCGCTGACGTCGAAGAAGCGGCGGTAGGTGAGTTCGGTGTCGCCGCGCCGCCAGGACACCAGCCGGTAGTGCTGGCGCTCGTGCACCTGGTCGGGGGTGTCGCCGGGTGTGTGGGAGCCGGGTGCGAGGGGGTAGCGCCTGTCGTGGTAGGCCAGACAGCCGTCGGCGACGGCGAGGTCGTCCAGCGCGGCACGGCCTCCGTCGCCGTCGTCGGCCAGGACGGGGATGATCAGCGGACCGGCGTCGAAGTCGATGTCGAAGCAGCGCGCGTGGACGGAGTCGCGGCCGTGCGCGAGCACGTCCCACCACCAGGCGTTGGCGGCCGGGTCGGCGACGGACATGTGGTTGGGGACGATGTCGACGACCACGCCGATGCCCAGGTCTGCGCTTGGCGACGAGGGCCGCGCGGGCGGTGTCGCCGCCCAGGGCCGGGGCCACCTCGGTGGGGTCGACGACGTCGTACCCGTGCTGGGATCCGGGCGCGGCGGTCAGCAGCGGCGACAGGTAGACGGCGCCGACCCCCATCCGGCCGAGGTGGTCCAGCAGCGCCGTGGCGTCGGCGAGGGTGAACCCGGGCCGCAGCTGGAGGCGGTAGGTTGACGTCGGCGCGGCCGTGGCGGTCGTGTCGTGTGCGCTCATCACGCAGGACACCTGCCCATGCGGCGCGCGTGTCATGCACGGCGTGCGGACCGCTCGATGAGCGGCATCCCACACGGAACCGCGTTGGGCGGGCCCGCCCGGCGATGGCTAGACTCGTCGGCGTCCCACCACCACCTGCGATGACGCACCCGCGCCCGCGCCCACCGACATCGACGAGAGGGTTTGAAGCAGCCGTGCTCCCGTCCCACAAGCACTCCCCGTTCCGCGTCCGGCGCCGTGGCGCCGCCCATCGGGGCGCGGCGTCGGCCGCGTTGGCCGGTCTGATGCTGGCGACCACCGCCTGCGGCAGCGACGACGCCGTTCCCGGGGGGCTCCAGATCGCCACCCCCGAGGACGTCGAGTGCTTCTCCGGGAGCCTGTCCGGTGCGGGCTCCAGCGCGCAGGAGAACGCGATGACCACGTGGATCGCGGGGTACCAGACGGCGTGCGAGGGCGCCCGCGTGTACTACGACTCGATCGGGTCCGGCGGCGGTCGCAGCCAGTTCATCGACGGCGCCGTCGACTTCGCGGGGACCGACGCGGCGATGAGCCCGCAGGAGAACGCCGACGCGGAGCAGCGGTGCCACGGGTCGGACACCATCAACCTGCCCGCCTACGTGGTGGCCATCGCCGCGGTGTTCAACCTGGACGGCGTCGATTCGCTGGATCTGCGCCCGGACACCCTGGCGAAGATCTTCGACCAGGAGATCACCCGCTGGGACGACCCGGAGATCGCCGAGACCAACCCCGACGCGGACCTGCCCGACCTGGCGATCACCCCCGTCAACCGGTCCGACGACTCCGGAACGACGGAGAACTTCACGCGCTACCTGTCCGCCGCCGCGCCGGACGCCTGGCCGCACGAGGCGGACGGGCAGTGGCCGATCGACCCGGTCGAGTCCGCGCAGGGCAACAGCGGCATCGCCGACACGGTCGAGCGCGCCCGGGGCGCGATCGGGTACGTGGAGATGTCGCACGTGCACGGGATGTCGACGGTGAACCTGGGCGTGGGCGAGGAGTTCGTGGAGATCTCGCCCGAGGCCGCGGCCCAGGTGGTGGCGGACTCTCCGCGCCGCGAGGACAACGTCAACGAGTTCGACCTGGCCCTGGACCTGGACTACGGCACGACCGCGCCGGGCAGCTACCCGATGGTACTGGTCAGCTACGAGGTCGTGTGCGGCGAGTACGACGACGCGGGCACGGTCGAGCGGCTCCAGGCCTTCCTGCGCTACGTCGTCAGCCCCGAGGGTCAGCAGAACGTCTCCGACGAGACCGGGTCGGCCCCGGTCAACGACGCTCTGCGCGAGCAGCTGATGGCCTCCATCGACTCCATCGGCGTGCGCGACTGAGGTCCTTGCCCGGACCGGCCGTGTCCGGTCCGGGCCGTCAGTCGTGGTCGCGCGAGCGGCGCGGCCCGCCCCGCCAGGCGCGCAGCCAGGACCCGATGCGGCCGCGGCCGTCCGTCTCGGGAACGTGCTCGGCCTCGTGGTCCGGGCACGCCTCGGTGCCCGTGGCCTCCGTGAACCGCACGCGTGCCTCGGGGGCCGGTCGCGGCGGGGGCGGGACCGACCGGTACAGCGACAGGTCGGTGAGGGTCTCCTCCCCGGCGTGGATACGGTAGCGGCCGTGGAGTTCGGCGACCACGTCGCCCAGGTCCTCTCCGTCGCCGCGGACGCGCAGGGCGCGGGCCAGAGCGCGGGTCCGCCACAGCCGCACCCCGGCGTCGCGGGTGGGCGAGGTGGCGGGGAAGAGTTCGGTGAGCCCGGCGCGGGCGCGTTCGGCGCTGGCGAGCATGCGGGAGAGCGCCACCTGCCCCAGGCCCCACGCGACGGGCACGCGCAGCAGGAACGGGGAGGGGAACCCGGTGCGCGGCATGGTCGAGGCGAAGGAGACGCGGGGTTCGCCCAGGTAGTTGGCCTGGACCAGGCGCAGGTCCAACTGGGGGTCGCCGACGTGGGCGGACCCGGAGCCGATGCCCTCCCAGTCGGCGACGAGGGTCAGGCCGAGATCGGTCTCGGCGCTGTCCAGGATCCGGTCGACGCAGCCGCGCACCAGGTCGTAGGGGGCGCCGGAGACGTCGACGGCCGCGTGGACCAAGGGGACGCGCCTGCGGTGGAAGGGCAGGGGTTCGCGGTAGGCGTGGGGGTGCGGCATGAGTTCGGCGAGGACCTCGGTGCGGAATCGTTCGGAAGGCAGCCGGGTGCGCGTGGTGGCGGCGCGGCCCACGTGCCAGGCGGTGGCGGCGCGTTCGGGCACCATGACGGCGCCCGCCTGCCACAGCCGGTAACCGAACTCGGTGTCCTGGCCCAGGTCGAGGTCGGGGTCGACCCCTCCCGCGGCCTCGTACAGACTGCGCCGCAGTCCCGCGGCGGAGCCCACATAGGCGTGGAAGCCCAGGTGGTCGGCGTCGCGCAGGTCGCCGCTGTCGCGCAACAGGTGCTCGACCCACTCGTGGTGGCGTCCGGTCTCCAGGGTGTCGTGCAGGGTCCGGGTGCGGGCGCGGGCGATCACGTCGCGGGCGTCGGTGGGACCGGTGTCGGCGAAGCGGACGCGGCCGAGGGTGACAGCCTCGGCGTGGGTGTGGTGCCAGCGGGCCTGGGCCTCGACGAACTCGGGGCAGGTGACCATGTCGGCGTCCATCCAGATGAGGATGTCGCCGGAGCTGGCGTGGGCGCCGAGGGCGCGCGCGTACCCGCGCCCCAGACGCCCTCGGGAGCGCGCAGAAGGCGGCAGTCGCGCGGGCGCGCGGCGGGCAGCCGCAGCGGGGGCGCTGTGTGGATGTCGACGACCACGACCTCCAGGAGGTGGTCGGGGTAGGTCTGCACGGCCAGGGCGGCCAGGGCGAGGTCGAGTCGGCGCTGTCCGCCCCGCGCGGGGATGACGACGCTGACCCGCAGCTCGGGGGTCCACCGGCCGAGCCGCGGCGGCGTCAGGGCGCTCCAGTCGTTGCGGAAGACGCGGGTGCGCACGCGTTCCACGCGGCCGCGGTGGGACACTCCGTCGACATGAGACGCTACGTGCTTATTCAGTGACACAGAGTCACTATAGCCATGATTTCCATCGGCGTGGCGACGATCGCCGATGTGTTACGAAAGGGTCGCGGACGGTCAACGTCCGGAATCGCCCGCGTCGGACCTGAGCATCGTGACACCGAGCCAGACCACCCCGATGACCGAGGCGATCACCAGCACCCACACCAGCACGCCGATCACGATGGACAGCAGCCAGAACAGAGCCAGAACCACGGCCAGGCCGACGCCGATCTTGAGGAGAAGTCGTCCCATTCGGCAGAGAATACGCGGTTCGGCGGTGGTCGTCACCCGGGCGGATCGCCGCCCCGGGCACCGGGTCCGCTAGCCGACGCGGACGGCGACGGTGAACACCCCGTCCCAGTAGTCGGCCAGGGCGACCTCCTCCAGCGGCTTGGACGGGTTGGAGCCGTGGATCATGTTGCCGTTGCCCGATTGAAGTGCTCCCCGGGATGGATCCGGGGGATTCCCTCCTACCTCGCGGTGGTGGGCTTGACGCGGCGAGCACGCCTGACGACTGCCCTCCCGGCAGCCGGGATCTCCACTACGTGGCCGATCCGGTATAGGTGCAAGATGTTGCGAGCAGCGTTGTAGTCGGCATTGCCCGACCACCCGCAGCCGTCCTTCTTGCACACGAACATGGCCTGGTCCTGGCGGTTGCCAAGCCTGGTGAACCCGCACTCCGAGCAACGCTGGGAGGTCCCCGGAGCGGGCACCCTCACCAGGGCGCCGCCCCGGTGAGCGAGCTTGTACGCCAGCATCTCCACCGTGCGTCCCCACGCCTCCTGGGCGATGGCACGGTTCAGCCCAGCTTTCCGCGCGACGTTGGCCCCCGGCTCCTCCACGGTACCCCGGGCTGAGCGGGTCATGTTCGTGATGGTAAGTGCTTCGACCACGATCGTCCCGTACCGCTCGGCCAGGGCGGTGGTGGTCTTGTGCTGCCAGTCCTGGTGGCGTCGCGTGGCTCTTGCGCGCAACCGGCGGATCTGGTCATAGGTGCGTTGTAGGCGGCGCGAGGTGCGCTCGCCGGGGGTGCGGCGTGCATTGCGGTGGGCGGCCCGCCGTTCCAGGCGCAACAGCTCGGCCTGCTCGTCGGCGTTCAGCCACTTGTCCCGGTCGGCCGTACCGCCCTCGGTCCTGGCGGGACGGCGTGGTGCTGGTGGTTACCGTCCGACAGGGCCAGCGGCACGGCGACGCCCACGTCGATGCCGACCTCGGGGCCGGGGTGCGCCTGGGGAGCGCTCTCCAGGCTCTGGACGCGGAAGGCGATGTGCCAGCCCAGCGCGTCCTTGACCAGACGGGCCCCGGTGACCCTGTTCTCAGCGCTCGCGCGTTTTCCCACCGGCAAGTCCTTGGTCCAACGGAACCGCACCCGACCGATTTTGGGCAGGTTGACCATCCCCCAGCGGCGGTACACACGAGTGATGTTCAAGTCCCGGCCCTGCGGGACGTCCACCGACATCACCGCCCAGAGCCGAGACTTGAAAGTGGGCTCGTCAGCGCGGCCCGCCCAGCAGTTCTGCCACGCCCGGTAGTAGGTCTTGAGCACAGCTTGGGCGGCCTGCGCGGGCAGAGCGGCCAGGAAGTCGATGTCCATACGGGCCTGCCTGATCGCCGCGTCGGCGTCCTTCAAGGACACGCGCCGGTTCTCCGAGACCATGGTCCACCACTCGTGCAGGGCGTTCCACAGCGCGGGCGGCGTGCGCCTGATCGTCCAGCTTGGCCGCCTGGGCAGGCGACAACGTGAGCCGGGCGCGGTGCCCGACCTGCCGCTTGACCGAGGCTTCTGGACTCATGTCAGTGACGATACCATCGCTTTACGTAACCAATCGAACGGTGGCCACGCTTGGACGGAGACACCGTGGACATTCCGCCAGATTCTGCGCGACGTCTCACGGTGGGACCAGGTAGGGAGCCGGGCATCCCAGGACCGACCCCCTGACCGGGTCACAGGTGCCGGGCCCACCAGTCGAGGACGGCCTCGAAGCGGGCGACCCGGTGGCTGGGCAGCCCCGAGCGCGTCAGTTCGTGGCCCTCGGCGGGGAACAGCAGCATCTCGGCCTCGTGCCCGCGCGTGCGCAGCGCCACGAACAGGCGCTGCGCCTGCTCCACGGGACAGCGCCAGTCCTCCTCCGAGTGGATGATCAGGACCGGGACGCTGATCTGGTCGGCGTAGGTGAGCGGGCTCTCCTTCGCCCACGTCTGCGGCGGCCCGTACAGGGGGCCGGGGAAGAACGAACCGATGTCGGACGAACCCTGGAAGCTGTCGACCGCGTTGACCGCGCGCTCGGTGATCGCGGCCCGGAACCGATCTCCGTGGTGCGCGGCGATCCAGGTCGTCATGAAGCCGCCGTGCGATCCGCCCATGACGCCCACCCGTGAGGCGTCCAGGCGTTCGTCCCGCAGGGCCTCGTCGAGGAAGGCGAGCACGTCCGTGGCGGTGACCGCGCCGACCGAGCCGATGATCGCGCGGCCGTGTGCGTGCCCGTAGCCCGACGAGCCGCGCGGGTTGCACATGAGCACCGCGTAACCGGCCTCGACGTAGACCTGGGTCTCGTCGAAGAGCTGCCAGCCGTACTGGGTGAACGGGCCGCCGTGGATCATCAGCACGACCGGGTGCGGCCCCTCCCCCTCCGGCAGGGCCACCCAGCCGTGCACGGGGTAGCCGTCGGCGGTGTGGGCGGTCAGCTCCGTCATCGGGTGCGGGTCCAGCCCCTGG
This sequence comes from Nocardiopsis sp. CNR-923, assembly GCF_001942255.1. Taxonomy (GTDB): domain Bacteria; phylum Actinomycetota; class Actinomycetes; order Streptosporangiales; family Streptosporangiaceae; genus Nocardiopsis. The sequence continues at coordinate 89,505 of NZ_MKKC01000011.1, read as the reverse complement.
GCGAAGGAGGTCAGGACCCGGTGGCCGTCCCCGGTCACGCGCACGACCTCGCCGCTGGACGCGCCGTCGGCGACCACGGCGACGGTCACCCCGCCCCGGTGGTCGAAGGACCGGGTCTCCACCGGCCCGCCGACCAGGGTGGCGGGCTCGCCGCCGTCGGGGGGAACCCGCACCAGGTGCACCGCGCCCCGGTTCTCGATCCGGGTCATCAGGTGCTGGGCGGTCGTCAGGACCCCGCCGGTCGCACGCGGGCCCTCCTGCGGGGTCAGCCGGGTCGGCGCGGCCGAACCGTCCGCCGGAACCGACCACACGCCCGTGGTCCGGCCGACGAAGTCGTCCAGGTCCGGGCCGAGTTCGTCGGCGAGGAAGTAGACCGTGGCGCCGTCTGCGGAGAAGCGGGGAGCCTCGGCGCTGAGGTCCCCCGCGGTGACGCGGCGCGGCTGCGCGCCCGCCTCGGGAGCGCACACCCACACGTCCTCGACCAGGTCGCCGCGGTCGGCGTGCCGGGCGGCGAAGGCCAACAGGGAGCCGTCCGGGCTCCACGCGGGGGCGCCGTGGTCGGCGTCGGCGTCGGTGACCTGGACCGGCTCGCCCGGGTCGCGGAGGGGTCGATCGGGGCGGTGACGAACAGCTGGGGGCGGCGGTCGTTGGTGTAGCCGAGGCCGTCCATGCGGTACCGCAGACGGGTGATCCTGCGGGGCGGCTCCTTGGCTGGCTCGACGCCCGCGTAGCGGCCGGGTTCGGGAACGCGCGCGGTGTAGGCGAGGCGGGTGGAGTCCGGGCTCCAGCGGGCGTTGGCGACGCCGAGCGGGTGGTCGGTCACCTTCCAGGGCTCGCCGCCGTCGGCGGGCAGCACGTGGAGCTGGGCCCGCTTGGCGTCGTCCGGGCGCAGGAAGGCGATCCACCGGCCGTCGGGCGACCACACGGGCGTGTCGTCCCGGGTGCCGCGGGTGAGCTGGCGGGGCGGCGCGGAGCCGTCGGTGGGCACCGACCACAGGGCTCCGGTGTAGGCGTCCTCCTCCAGATCCGGGCGGATCACGGAGAAGGCGGCGCGGGCGCGTCCGGCGAGAGCGTGGGGGCGCTGATGCTGTGCAGGTGGACGATGTCAGAAGGTCGCATGCGTCGATCTCGGCCGCACCGGCACAGGGGTGAGCCGGGCGGCCCCTCCTTTTCCTTGACGGCGGATCCGTTGTCCGGGGGCACCGTGTGGTCGGCACGAGGCAGGGGTGGTCGTGTCCCGAGTGGGTGAGACGGGACCGCCATCCGGACGGGCCGGCCCACTCCGGGAGGAACCGACCCACGGGGACCCTATCCGTGCCTCACTCTGAAAATCCAGGACATAGGCGACCTCGATCCGTTCGTGTGTGCCGCGGCGTGGAACCGCGTCCCCACCGCCACGCGGCCACCGCGCGTCGGCCGCTCACCGCCGCGGGCTCTGCCGCGACCGTGCCAGCGAACCGTGCATGCGGTCGGTCTCCAGGTGCGTGCACACCCACCGGTCGGCCCTGCGGCGGGCCCGGAAGGCGAACGCCCGCGCGCGGCGGTCACAGGCGATCACGGCGCTGACCTCCAGGGACGCGGGCGCCAGCGCCTGGTGGAATACGCGCCCCAGCCTGGGCGCGATCCCGCACGGCACACTGGCCCGCAGGCGTCGCAGCTCCTCCCGGACGGGGACGGCCAGTTGGTCGCGCATCACCTCCGCGCCCGGCGGCCCACCAGGACCTCCGCCATCCGCTGAGCGAGCGTGTACACGTCGTCCGGGGTCCGGTGGCCCTGGAGCGGGGCGCCGCACCGACCCCGGCGCGGGCGGCGGAGCGGGGTCCTGGCGGGGGTGGCGGCGGGTCGGTGCGTCGGGGAGCAGGCCGGGCGCGGGCACAGCGGGTGTCGGGCGGCGTGGGCCATGGACGGTTCCCTTCCGAGAAGCGGTCGTGCGCCTTCACCGGACAAGGAGGGGCGAGCGCCGCCGAACGGCCACCGGGAATTCCAGGTTTCCTGGCCACGGCGCCGTCCGGCCGGGCGAGGGCGCGTACGCCGCACCCGGCATACTGACCAGGGTGACCAACGCGTACCTTTCCTCCCCCACCCCGCTGGCCCTCGCGCACCGGGGCGGGTGGGTCACCGACGACCAGGGCGTCCGGCGCACCGAACTGGAGAACACCGCCGCCGCCTTCCAGCACGCCGTCGACCTCGGGTACACCTACCTGGAGACGGACGTGCACGCCACCGGCGACGGCGTCCTCATGGCCTTCCACGACCGCACCCTGGACCGGGCCACGGACATCAGCGGCGCCATCGGCGACCTGCCCTACCGCGAGGTGGCGCGGGCCCGGGTGGCCGGTAGCGAGCCGGTGCCGGTGCTGGAGGACCTGTTGGGCACGTGGCCGGGGGCGCGGTTCAACATCGACCTGAAGTCGGACGACGCCGTCCTGCCCCTGCGCGACGTCCTGCGCCGCACCAACGCCTGGGACCGCGTGTGCGTGGGCTCCTTCGACCAGTCGCGGCTGGACCGGGCACGCCGTCTCCTCGGCCGACCCGTCGCCACCTCCTGCGGCCCGGTCGACGTCGCCCGACTGCGCGTGGCCGCGCTGTCGCCGCTGCTGCGCGGGCTGGCCAGCCGGGTCCCGGTGTGCGCGCAGATCCCCCTGCGCCAGGGCTCCTTCCCCGTGCTGAGCCGCGACCTCATCCACACCGCCCACCGCCTGGGCCTCCAGGTGCACGTGTGGACGGTCAACGACACCGGAGTCATGGAGCGCCTGCTCGACGCCGGTGTGGACGGGATCGTCACCGACGACACCGTCGGCCTCAAACGGGTGCTCACCCGGCGCGGCCGGTGGCCCGACGACGCCCACGGCGCCGACAGAACCACGAAGAACGGATAGCGTTTCCCATGGTCAACCCCCCGGAACCGGCGACCACCGGCTCCCCCTCCCCCGATCCAGCGCAGCGCAGGCGCGAACAGCGCGGTTGGTACGTCTACGACTGGGCCAACTCGGTGTTCATCACTTCGGTGGTGACCGTGCTCATCGGCCCGTACCTGAGCAACCTGGCGTGCGTGTCGGCCGGCGCGCCCGACGCGCGGGCGTGCCAGGACCCGTCCCTGTCCATCGCACCGCTGGGCGTGGACGCGCTCACCCTGCACCCGAACGCGCTCTACCCGGCGCTGACGACCGTGGCGATCCTCCTCCAGATCGTCCTGCTGCCCACCGTCGGCGCGATGGTCGACCAGTCGCGGCACAAGCGGCGGTGGCTGGTCTGGCTCGCTGTGGGCGGATCGGCGTGCACGGCGGGCCTGTACGCGGCCACCGGCGGCTACCAGCTGGCCGCCGCGCTGTTCGTGCTGGCCAACGTCCTGTACGGACTCTCGATCGTGGTCTACAACGCGTTCCTCCCCGAGATCTCCACACCGGACGAGCGCGACCGGGTGTCGGTCACGGGCTGGGGTATCGGGTACCTGGGCGGCGCCCTGCTGCTGGCCGTCCATCTGGGGCTGGTGCTGTCGGCCGATTCCCTGGGGATCGGCACCGACCACGCGGTGCGGATCGCGTTCGCCTCGGTCGGCCTGTGGTGGGCGGGGTTCACCGTCCTCGCCGTCCGGCCGCTGCGCGACCGCTACGGCGCTCTGGCCCTGGCCTCGCGGGGGCGGCCGAGGGTGGGGCAGTCCCTGCGCCAGTTCGGGCACACGCTGCGCGACATGCGCAGGTACCCGAACACCATCCTCTTCCTCGTGGCGTTCATCTTCTTCAACGACGGCATCCAGGCGGCCATCCGCTACGCCGCGCCGTTCGCCAGCCAGGACCTTCGCCTGGACGAGAGCGCGCTGATCATGACGATCCTCGTCATCCAGTTCGTCGCCTTCGCGGGCGCGTTCGTGGCGGGGCGCGTCGCGCGGCTGGTCGGCGCCAAGGCGACGGTGCTCGGCTCACTGGTGGCCTGGTGCGCGCTGGTCGCCCTGGGCTACTTCCTGCCCGCGGGCAACGTGCCGCTGTTCGTGGCCATGGGCGTGGGCATCGGTCTGGTGCTGGGCGGCACACAGTCGCTGGCGAGGTCGATGTTCTCCCAGCTGATCCCCAAGGGCCGCGAGGCGGAGTACTTCAGCCTGTTCCAGATCTCCGACCGGGGCTCGACGTTCCTGGGGTCGCTGGTGGTCACGGTCGCGGTCAGTCTCACCGGCGGCTACCGGGTGGCGATCGTCTCGCTGATCGTGTTCTTCGTCCTGGGCGCCGTCCTGCTGTGGCGGACGCGCATGAGCGCCGGGATCGCGGCGGTCGGCAACGAGGTGCCGAGCCGCCTGTGAACCCGTCGTCGGCCCCGGTCATACTTGGGGCCGACGACGGACGGGGAGGCGCGGTGCGGGTTCTGCACGGGGTGTGGGTCGGGGACGCGCTGGCGGTGTGGGCCGAGCGGGCCCGGTCCGTGGCCGCCGCGTCCGGTCCGGGTCCCGCGGCCGCCCCCCGTGCGCACCCCTTCGCCCTGTCGGCCGGTGAGCTGCGGTCACTCCTCGGGGCCCTGGGTGCCGGGCCGACGGCGTCCGGCGCCGCCGCCGACACGCTGCGCCTGACCCTGCCCGGCGACGACCGCGCCCCGGCCCGCTCCGACTCCGCCGGTTCCGGGGGCGCTGCGGCGCGACTGCTGTCCTGGCGGGTTCCCGCGCTGGTCCTGGACGCGTACCGCGCCGAGTCCCTGTTGGACGCCTTGGCGGGCCCCGGGGACGGCCGGGTCCGGCTGGGCCCCGCCCTGGCGCACCTGGGGGCGGTCCGCGACTTCGCCGAGCACCTCGTCGCCACCGGCTGCGTCCTGCCCGACCTGGTCGCGACCCGGCTCGGGCGCGCTGGCGGCCCGCCCCGGTCGAGGACGCCGAGACCCACCTGTCGGCGCTCACCGGCGCCCTTCCGACCGCGGCCCGCGCCCACCTTCCCGAGGACGGCCCCGACGCGGTGGCCCGCTCGTGCGTGCTCGCTCCTCTGGAGCTGCTCACCGACGCCGTCGCCCGCCGCCTGACCCGACGCCACCGCGCGGCCGGGGCGACGGCGCCGCGGGCGCCACGGGTGACGCGGGCGCCACGGGTGACGCGGGTGACGCGGGTGACGCGGGCGGGACGGACGCGGCGCCGACGACCGCGACCGGCGAGTTCGCAGGGGCGAGCACGGCGTCGAAGGGCGGCACTCCGACGGCCCGGCTGGCGTCCGCGCTCACCGGAGCGAACCCGCGCGTCGACCCGGCCGCCGCCGAGGCGCTGCGCGGGCCCCTGCGCGAGTGGCGGGCGCGCGTGCGCGGCCAGGGCCGGGCCCAGCTGCTGTTCGTGCTGCGCGAACCCGACCGGGACGGTCCCTGGGCGGTGGAGTTCTGGGTGCGGTCCGACGCCGACCCGGGGCTGCGGCTGCCCCTGGAACGCGTCTGGCTCGGTGAGGGCGCCGCCTGGCTGCCCGACGACGTGGGCGAGACCGCTCTGGCCGACCTGCGCCGCGCCGCCCGCCGCCACTGCCCCGCACTGCGCCGCGCACTGCGCGAACTGGCGCCCGCCCGCCTGTTCCTGGACACCGCCGGCGCGGAGTCCTTCGTCGCCGAGGCCGCGCCGAGGCTGAGCGCCGCCGGGTTCGGCGTGGTCCTGCCCGAGTGGCACGGCCGCCAGGCCCTGGGACTGCGCATGACCGTGGCGCAGGCCCCGCGTCGGCCCCGGGGCGGGGTGGGCGTGGACGACCTGGTCAGGGTCTCCTTCGAGACGCTCGTGAACGGGCCGGACTCCGGGGAGCCGCTGTCCGGGGAGGAAGTGGACGAGCTCGCGGAACTGGCCCGGCTCAAGCGGTCGTTGGTGCGCGTGCGCGGCCGGTGGATGGAGATCGACCCCGAACGGGTCGGTTCCGCCCTGGAGGCGCTGCGCAGTCGCGGTCGCCGGTGGTCGCGGATGGACGAGGCGCTGCGTGCGGCGATCGGGGTCGCGGACGCCGCCCCCCTGCCCGTCACCGACGTGGTCGCCGGGGGACCCATCGGCGCGCTGCTGGAGGGCGGCGTCTCGGCGGAACTGCGCCCCCTGGGCGCTCCGGCGGGCTTCGAGGGCACACTGCGCCCCTACCAGGACCGGGGCGCGTCGTGGCTGCGCTTTCTCGGCGAGCTCGGCCTGGGCGCGATCCTGGCCGACGACATGGGGCTGGGCAAGACCGTCCAGCTGCTGGCCCTGCTCACCGACGAGCGCGCGGGGGGACGGGCCCCGGGTCCGACACTCCTGGTGTGCCCGGTGTCGCTGGTGGGCAACTGGTCGCGCGAGTCCGCACGGTTCGCCCCCCGCCTGCGCGTACACGTCCAGCACGGCCCGGACCGGCCGGCCGGCAACGCGCTGGCGCGGCTGGTCGGAGCGTGCGACCTGGTGGTGACCACGTACGGTGTGGTCACCCGCGACGCCGAGGAACTGGCCGCGCTGCCATGGCACCGGGTGGTGTGCGACGAGGCCCAGGCGCTCAAGAACCACGGCACCCGCCAGGCGCGGGCGGTGCGGTCGCTGCCCGCCGCCACTCGGATCGCCCTGACCGGGACTCCCGTGGAGAACAACCTGGGCGAACTGTGGTCGGTCATGGACTTCGCCAACCCCGGACTGCTGGGGTCGGTCCAGGACTTCCAGCGCGCGGTGGCCGAGCCCGCAGGCGGCGACGGGGGCGCCGCGACGGAACTGGTGCGCCGGCTGACCCGTCCGTTCGTGCTGCGGCGGCTCAAGACCGACCGGTCGATCATCGCGGACCTGCCGGAGAAGTTCGAGGTGCGCACGTGGTGCACGCTCACCCCGGAGCAGGCGTCGCTGTACAAAGCGGTGGCCGACGACATGGCCGAGCGGATGGCGGAGGCGGACGAGAAGGAGCGCAAGGGTCTGGTCCTGGCGACGATGGCGCGGCTCAAGCAGATCTGCAACCACCCGGCCCAGTTCCTGGGGGACGGCTCGGCACTGGCCGGACGCTCCGGAAAGCTCGACCGGTTGGAGGCGATCCTGGGCGAGGCGGTGGCGCGGGGCGACAAGGCGCTGTGCTTCACCCAGTACGCGCGCTTCGGCGACCGCATGGCCCCCTACCTGCGCTCCCGGCTGGGGGTCCCGGTGCTGTGGCTGCACGGAGGCACCTCACGGGCCGAACGCGAGGAGCTGATGCGGCGCTTCCAGGACACACCCGGTCCGATGGTGTTCCTGCTGTCGCTCAGGGCTGCCGGGACCGGACTGAACCTGACCGCCGCCAACCACGTGGTGCACGTGGACCGGTGGTGGAACCCGGCCGTGGAGGACCAGGCCACCGACCGTGCGTTCCGGATCGGGCAGCGTCGGGACGTACAGGTGCGCAAGCTGGTGTGCGTGGGAACCGTGGAGGAGCGGGTGGACGAGATGATCGAGCGCAAGAGCGCGCTGGCCGAGGGCGCGGTGACCACCGGGGAGCACTGGTTGGCGGGGCTGTCGGTGGAGGACCTGCGCCGGGTGGTGCGCCTGACGCCGGAGGCCGTGGCCGGATGAGCCAGACGTGGTCGGCCCTGGTCGGCGCCGCCCTGGGCGTGTCGGCCGACGACGCCGGGGACGCGGTGGAGCGGGTGGCGGTGCGGCCGGGCGAGGTGCTCGCCCGGGTGGGCGGCGTCCACGAGACGAGCCTCATCCGGCCGGTGCTCTCGGACGGCGACTGGGATCGGGCGTGCGCGGCGCTGGCCTCGCAGCCGGTGTTCCGGGCTCGACTGCTGGCCGGTGAGCTGCCGCCGGCCACGGCGCGCGTGTTCGGACTCCTGGGGCTGGCGCTGGCGCCGCGCGGGTGGGCGGACGTGGTCGCCACCTGTTCGTGCGACGGCTGGGAGGGCCGCTGCTCCCACCTGTCCGCGACCGCGTCCGCGCTGGCGCGGGAGGCCGACCGGGACCCGTTCACGCTGGCGCGCTGGGCGGGTCGCGAGCGCCGTGACCTGATGGAGCGGGTGGCGGCGTTCTCCGTCCAGGGGAACGGAGCGGCGCCGGACCGGGAGGTGGAGCAGAACGCACCGGCCGGCGCACGCGGAACGGAATGGATCCCCCTTTCGGAGAACGGGCGGGAAGCGGCAGCCGTCTCGGCGACCGCGTTCTGGTCGGCGCCCGAACCGCCCGCCCCGCCGCGCTTCGCGCCGAGCGTCGGCGCACGCGTCCGGGCCGCCGCGCCGGGAGCGATCGCTGACGAGCTGCCATTGTTCGCGCGGGGGAAGGACGCCCGCGCGAAAGGCGAATAGCCGCGGGGATTTCTGTGGAAAACACCGATGGGCGCGTAGTTCCCCGGTTACGATTCCTCTGGAGACCGCACCGGGAGAGTGTGGGCCACCGGGATGCGCCCGCGCCGCGGCGACCGTCGACCGCGCACCCCGCCGTGGGGCCAGCCACCCCGCGTGCCGGTGCGCACACGGAGCCCGCGTCCCGCACCCGCTCAGGGGCCCACCGCCGAGTCCGGTCCTCCTCGCCGTGGACGCTCCCCGTGAGCGCCCGCGCCCGCCGGTCGCACCGCGTCCGGCGGCCACACCCGCATCGCACAGCAAGGAGGCAGGGACCCGCCCCGGCTCAGGAGTCGGCGCGCCCCGGACCGCATATGGCCGATCGCTTCCCCCCCGATATCGACATGGACACCCCCAGCATCGCACGCATGTACGACTACCTGCTGGGCGGCAAGGACAACTTCGAGGTGGACAGGGTGGCCTGCAACGTTCTCCTGGACCGGGTGCCGGAGGTGTTCGCCCTCGCCAACGACAACCGCGCCTACCTCACGCGCGCGGTCGAGTTCGTGGCCTCGCGGGGGGTGGAGCAGTTCCTGGACCTGGGGGCGGGGCTGCCGACGGCCGACAACACCCACCACGTCGCGCAGCGCGCCAACCCCGGCGCCCGGGTGGTGTACGTGGACAACGACCCGATCGTCGCCGCGCACGGCCGGGCCCTGATCGACGACGGCCGACGGACCGCGTTCCTGCACGAGGACCTGCGCGCCGGCGACGGGATCCTGGACGCGCCCGAGACCCGGCGTCTCATCGACACCGACCTGCCGGTATGCCTGATGGCGGTCTCCCTGTTGCACTGCGTCCCCGACGACGGGGACCCCTTCGGCGCCCTGGGCTCGCTCGTCGACCGTCTGGCGCCCGGCTCCCACGTGATCTTCTCCCACTGCGTCACCGACGACCCCGCCGCGGGCGAGTGGATCACCGAGAAGATCCTGTCCTTCGGCACACCCTGGGGCCGGGTCCGCAGCGAGCGGGAGGCCGAGGCCGCCTTCGCCGGGTTGGAGTTGGCCAGCGCGTGGACCGACGAGCGTGACTCGGGTCCGCGCACGGTCGACTGCGCCACCTGGCGGCACCCTGAGCGGGCCCCGCTCAGGCGCCCGGCGGACCCCGACGTCACGTTGTGGGAGATGGCGGGGGTGGCCGTCAAGCGCTGACCCCGGAAACGTCCTCGCGTTCGGAGGGCCCGCCGGACCACGTCCGACACGCTGACCGTCGGGCCCCGGTCCGGGCGGCCTCCCGCCCCGGAACGCACGCCCACCTGGAACGGGCACCGCGCGGTACGGGTCGGAACCCGTCCACGCACGCCGACCGCTACCGCCCGGACGGGCGGAAGCCGTCGGTCCGGATCACCCCGACGGCGACGCGAAGTGCTCCGCGAGCAGGGTGTTGACCTTGGCGGCCCGCTGCCAGGACAGCAGGTGGGCCGCGTCGTCGAGGACGACCAGCCGGGCGTCCGGCACCCGTTCGGCGATGAGTTCGCCGTGGCCGCGCGGCGGGGTGCCCGCGTCGTCGGCCCCCGCCAACACCAGTGTCGGCGCCTGGATCCGGTCCAGTACGCCGCGCACGTCGTGGTGCTCGATGGCGGCGCAGCAGCCCGCGTACCCCTCGGGGTCGGTGGCGGCGATCTCGTCGCGTATGCGGGCCACCTCCTCCGAGTGCTCCTTGGCGTAGGCCGGGGTGAACCACCGTTCCACGACCGCGTCGGCGAGTGCCCCCGCGCCGCGCTCGCGGACGATGGCGATCCGGTCGCGCCAGGTGCTCGGCGGCCCTATGTGCGGGGACGTGGCGAGCAGGGCCAGACGGTCGATCCGCTCGGGGGCGTGGACCCCCAGCCACTGACCGACCATGCCGCCGAGGGAGAGCCCGGCGAAGTGCGCGCGTCGGATCCCCAGCCGGTCCAGGAGCCGCAGCACGTCTGCGCCGAGGTCGGCCATCGAGTACGGGCCCGTGGGGGCGGGGGTTCCGCCGTGTCCGCGGTGGTCGTAGCGGATCACGCGGAAGTCGGCCGAGAGCGCCTCGACCTGCGGATCCCACATCCGGAGCGTGGAGCCGAGCGACCCCGCGAGCACCAGGGGCGGGGCCTTCGCCGGTCCGCTCTCGGTGTGGTGGACGTCGACGCTCATCGTTTTCCCTCTTCTCCTCGGCACGGCTCGCTCCGCCGGTCCTACCCGCGATTCGATCAGTCGATCCCTCCGGGCCACCGCGAGCGTGACGCGTCCAGCACGGTGTGACACGATCACTGCGACCACGGGCGTTCCCGCTCCCGCCCACCCCTGTCCCGACCAGGAAGGCCCCATGTCGACCGAAGCCGAACCGGCCCGCGGCACCCACTTCGTTCAGTCCCTGGAGCGGGGACTGTCGGTGCTCGGCGCCTTCTCCGCCGAACAGCCGTCCATGACCCTGAGCGACGTGCCCGTGCGACCGACCTGACGCGCGCCGCCGCCCGACGCTTCCTGCTCACACTGGTCGACCTCGGCTACGTGCGCACCGACGGGCGTCTGTTCTTCCTCACTCCCCGCGTCCTGGAACTGGGCTACGCCTACGTGTGCTCGGCCGGGCTCCCCGATGTCGCCCAGCCGCACCTGGAGGACCTGTCCGCGCGGGTGCGCGAGTCGGCGTCGGTGTCGGTTTTGGACGGCGACGACATCATCCTCGTCGCGCGGGTGGCGACCCCGCGCATCATGACGGTGACGGGCACCGTGGGTACCCGCTTCCCCGCGGCGGCGACGTCGACGGGGCGCGTCATACTCGCCGGGTTCGACGACGACGCCCTGAACTCCTACCTGTCCCGGGTCACCCTCCTCAAGCTCACCCGGTACACGATCACCGACCGAGCCCGCCTGCGCGCCGAGCTGGAGCGTGTGCGCCAGCGGGGCTACGCGATCGTGGACCAGGAGTTGGAGGAGGGGCTGCGCGCCGTGGCCGCGCCGATCCGCGACACGTGCGGCCGGGTGGTCGCGGCGTTGAACGTGTCCGCGTACGCGGGGCGGTCCTCGTTCGAGGACATCCACCACCGCCTGCGCCCGGCCCTGCTGAAGACCGCCGCGCTGATCGAGGCCGATCTGGCGTCCGTGGCCTGCCGGGACGCCGAGCGGTGACCGTGCCGACCCGGCGCCGCCACGCCTACGTCGGCCCCGCCGAGCCGCTCGCCCCGGTCCGCCCTGAGGCGGGCGACCAGTCGACCGGGGATCGCCCCGAGCCGGGCCGCTGACCCGCCCGGGGCGCGGAACCCGGGCCGCTGGCCCCTGACGACCGCACGTACACCCCGGCCCGAGCCGCCTCGAAGACGGCGCGGGCCGCGCGTGTCACGCTCTCCGGGTCCAGCGGGTCGCCGCTCATGAGAGCGCGGTAGTACAGGGGCGCCGAGACCGCGCGGACCATCGACGGCGCCGAACGAGCGCTGCGCCGCTTGCACACCGACCGGATCGACCTGCTCCAGCTGCACGGGTTCGACGCCGCCACCCCGGTCGAGGAGAGCCTGTCCGCGCTGGACGCCCTGGTCCGCGACGGCAAGGTCCGCTACGTGGGGGTGTCCCACCACGCCGGATGGCAGTTGATGAAGGCCCTGGCCGCCGCCGACCGCCTGCACCTGCCCCGGTACGTCGCCCACCAGGTCTGCTACTCCCCCATCGGCCGCGATTACGAGTGGGAGCTCATGCCGTTGGCCGCCGACCAGGGGGTGGGCGCCCTGGTGTGGAGCCCGCTGGGCTGGGGCCGCCTGACCGGGCGGACGGTGCCACAGGTCGCGATCAACTGGCTCCTGCGCCGGCCCACGGTCTCCTCCGTCATCGTCGGCGCGCGCGAGGAGGACCAACTGCGCGACAACCTGGGGGCGACCGGGTGGGAGCTCACCCCCGACCAGGTGGCGCGCCTGGACGCGGTGAGCCACCGCGAGCCGCCCTACCACCGGTCGCCCTACCACCGCCAGGAGGGCTTCGCGCGGCTCGACCCGCCGATGTTCGCTCTGGCGTGAAAGCGCGGGCGGCCCGGCCGCAGGCCGCTCCACGGCGGGCCGCCCGCGTCCGGCTCGGGTCAGGCGGGTCGCATCCGGAACACCTGCAGGCGCATGCCGTAGTACTTCTCGGTCTCGCCGACCCACTCCATCCCGAGTCGGCGCGCCACGGAGATCGCGCGCTCGTTCCTCGGCCGCGCGACCGCGAAGAGCTCCTCGATGCCCTGCTGGAAGGCCCAGCGGGTGACGGCCCCACTGGCCTCGGTCGCATACCCCCGCCCCCACAGGTCGGGGCGGATCGCCCAGCTGAGCTCGAAGTCCTCCTCGAAGGGCGGGAGCAGCTTGAGTGACAGCCCGCCCACCAGTTCACCGTCGCTGGCGCGCACGATCGCCCACCGCCCGGCGGGCGGGATCAGGTTGGGGCCCGCCTCGATCCAGGCGTGCAGCACCGATCGCATCGCGTCGATGTCGGCCACCGGGCGCCACTCCGGCGTCAGCAGCGAGCGACGTTCTCGGCCCCGTAGATGGGCAGGGCCGCGTCCGCGTCGCCCAGCTCCCACTCCCTGATGAGGAGTCGGTCGGTCCGCAGCTCAAGGCTCATAGGAACCACGGTAACCCGGACCGCGCGACCGCGACAGGGGGCCGCCGCACCTATGTGCGACCCCCGCGACCTGGGCGGGATCGCGGCGTCGAGGAGGACGTTCACACCGCGTTCCCACGCCTGGGCGAGCACCTCGCGCAGGCGGCCGTGGAACGCCCCGGGGTCCTCGGCGAAGCGATGTGGCCGCCGGGGAATCAAGACCGGTTCGGCCCCGACCCCGGCGGCCAGCGCCCTCGACGCACGGTCGCACAGCTCACCGGCCGAGTCCTCGCCGATTGCGACCACGACGCGGGTGGGCACGTCGCGCAGATCGGGCGTGGAGTCCTGGGCGGGGTCGTGGAGCGGTTCACCAGGGGCCTCCCAGGGTGGATGTGCGGACACCGTCACCAGGAGGACCCCCGGTCACGCCGAAAGTCATCGCACCGCGCCGGATTCCCCTCCGCGGCGTTTCACCGGGGCGGCCTGGGGTGCGGCACCGGGTGCGCGCGCCAGCGGCCGGCGAGGCGGTCGCGCCACGTGCGCGGCTGCGGGGCGGGTGGCGCCTCCTCCCGGGCCTCGATCCTGGCCACCCGCTCGCGCAGGCGCTCCCTGACCTGGTCGGGCGTGTACGCACGGCGCCTGCGTTCGGCACGGGCGATCACCGCCCCGGTGGCGGCGACCCCGACGAAGGCGGCCACACCGAGCACTCTCCTCCAACGCACGTGACTGCTCCCCTCCCTGAAGGAAAGGAATTCTCGGAACGAGTTCCCTCCCGCCAAGGGTAGTGCGGGGATCCCTGGCTCAGGCCGACGTGCGCCCACCGGGGCTCGGGGGCCCGTGCTCCCGCCGACCGGGAGCCGCCCGGACCGACACCGCCGGGTTCGCGCCCCCGGGGCGCGACACCCCGGACGCGGTACGGGCGGAGGATCTCTCCGGACGCCGTGCGCCCCCGCGCGGTCTCCCTGGCACCGGGCCGGACGCCGGTCCGCCCCGGTCCGTGTCCGGCGCGCGGCGGGTCGTGCTGGTCCCAGGCGCGCCCGGCCCCGCGTGCGCGGTGGTGTCGTCGCGGTCGGCGCACCAGCGGGAAGCGTCGAGGGGAGGAGCGCGCTGTGATCCCATGTGAGACATATCACTCGGGTCGGCTCGGTTCCGTAGTCCTGTGAGGTGAAAAGCTCCGATTCCTCCCCGGGCACAGGGCCGGGGCATCCTCGAAGGAGAAGGGTGAGAAGGATGGTTCCGGAAACGAACCTGTCCCTGGGCGAGGCCCTGGCCATCACGCGGACCGGCGACGCGTGGGTGTTCCGTGGCACGAGCGCGGCCGACCGGGCGATCCAGTTCGGCACGAACAGCCCGGTCAACCACGTCGGCATGACCCTCACGATCGAGGACCTCCCACCGCTGATGTGGCACGCCGAACTCGGCCGTTCACTCGTCGACATGTGGACGGGCGCCCACCAGCGGGGAGCGCAGCTGCACGACCTGCGGGAAGCCGTCCTGGTGTGGGGCCGCCGATACGGTCAGGAGTGCTGGCTGCGGCAGCTCGACCCCGTGGCGACCCCCGCCATGGAGGACGCCGCGCTGCGCGTCGTGGCCAGGCTCAACGGCACCCCCTTCCCCTCCTCGGCGGCGATGGTCGCCCGCTGGCTCCGCGGCCGGGTCCCGCTGGGCAGCCGCGCCCGCGACCGCGACCTGGAGACCACCTACTGCGCGGAGGTCATGGGCCTGACCTACGAGGCGATGGGGCTGCTGCCGCGCGGTCGCCGCCCCGGCTACTACGCGCCGGGGCGGTTCTGGAGCGGCGCCACCCTGCGACTGTCCGGTGGCGCGACGCTGGGCGGGGAGATCCGCGTCGTCCTTTCCGAGCCCTGAGCGGGCCCCCGAGCTTCGGCTTTCCGGGCTCCGGTCGCCCACTCCCGAACCGGAACGCGGCGCAACTTTCTCCCCTGCCCCCTCATCCATGGAGGATGACGGCCGATACGCCCACCCACGGCGAGGTTTTCGCTACGGACCGGGTGGGCACCGGCCCGTTGTGACGCCTGCGCGAGGGGGATCATGTACGAGCAGACCATTGACCCGGCTGACGTCGCCGAGTCCGAGCTGGCCACCCACCGTGGGATGTTTCGGGCACTGGCCTTCCGCGACCCCGTGGACCGGCAGGAGCACCTGGCGCTGACCTTCGGCGCGCTCGGCGACGGTGAGGATGTCCTGGTCCGGCTGCACTCCGAGTGCGTCACCGGCGACGCCCTCGGCGCCCTGCGGTGCGAGTGCGGCGACCAGCTGAACGCGGCACTCGACGCGATCGTCGAACGCGGCCAAGGCGTGCTCGTCTACCTGCGCGGCCACGAGGGACGCGGGATCGGTCTGCTGGAGAAGGTGCGCACGCTCGCCGTCCAGGACGGCGAGGGTCTGGACACGGTCGACTCGGCCACGGCGCTCGGGCTCCCGGTGGACGCCCGCTCCTACGGGGCCGCCGCGCGCCTGCTCCGGCATCTGGCGGTGCGGTCGGTGCGACTGCTGTCGAACAACCCCGCCAAGGGGCGCGCCCTGGAGGACCACGGGATCAAGGTGGCGGCGCGGGTACCCCTGCTCTCCGCCCCGCGCGAGGAGAACATCGCCTACCTGACCGCCAAGCGGGACCGTATGGGGCACGACCTGCCCCACCTGGGCGGAGCCGATACGGAGCCCCACCGTGGGTGAGCCGGTGCGCTACCAGGTGGCGGGCGCGTGGTGGCGCAGACCGCGCTGCTGTGCGGACTGGCCGCGACGGTGGGGTTGGGGTTATGGGCGTGGTGGGCGGGGATCGCGCACGCGGTGGCGGGCGCGGCCCTGCTGCTGTGGTCGGCGCGCCGGTCCGGTCGCGCGGTCTGGGGGTCGCGGACGGGATCACGTTGTTTCGAGCGGTCCTGGGCGGAGGGATCCTCGCGCTGGCCGTCGACGGCGGCGCGGTGTGGACGCTGGTCTTCCTGGCCTCGGCGGCGCTCGCGCTCGACCTGGCGGACGGCGTGGTGGCGCGCCGGAGCGGGACGGAGTCGGGGTTCGGCGCGGCGTTCGACATGGAGACCGACGCGCTGCTGATCCTGGTGCTGAGCGCGTTCGTGGCCCTTGGCCTGGGCCCGTGGGTGCTGGTGACCGGGCTGATGCGGTACGCGTTCGGCGCGGCGTCCTGGCTGGCCCCGTGGCTACGGGGCCCGCTGCCGCCGAGCCGCGCGCGCAAGGCGGTCGCCGCCGTGCAGGGGGTGGTCCTCGTGGTCGCGGCGGCGGGGGTGCTGCCGGTGGCCGCGGCGACCGTGCTGGTGGCGTCGGCCCTGGCGGCGCTGGTGTGGTCGTTCGGCCGCGACGTCCTGGGGTTGTGGAGCGCCGCGCGGCCCCGCACGGCCAGGGCGCCGAGGTCGGCGTCGGCGAGGACGTGACCCGCGCCAGGGTCCGGCGATCGCCCGGTGTGAAGCGGAGGACGAGGACGTATGGGTGAGCGGGCGCGCGCGTTCTGGGTGGACGGCCGCGGATCCGGCGAGGTGCGCGACATCGCCGTGGCCGCGCCGGGCGAGGGCGAGGTGCTGGTGCGCACGCTGTACTCGGGGGTGAGCCGGGGCACCGAGGCCCTGGTCCTGCGGGGCGGGGTTCCGCCCGGCCAGTACGGGACGATGCGGGCGCCCTTCCAGGAGGGGGACTTCCCCGGCCCGGTCAAGTACGGGTACCTCAACGTCGGGGTGGTCGAGGCGGGCCCGGCCGACCTGGTCGGAGGCGCGGTGTTCAGCCTGTACCCGCACCAGACCCGGTTCGTGGTCCCGGCGGCGGCGGTCCGGCGCGTGCCCGACGACGTGCCGCCCGGGCGGGCGATCCTGGCCGGGACCGTGGAGACGGCGGTGAACGCGCTGTGGGACGCGCCACCGCTGGTCGGGGACCGCGTCACCGTGGTCGGCGCGGGAATGGTGGGATGCTGCCTGGCCCGGTTGGCCGCCGGGGTCCCGGGCGCCGGGTGCAGCTGGTGGACGTCGATCCCGCGCGCGCCGGGACCGCTGACCGGCTGGGGGTCGGGTTCGCGACGCCCGAGGCGGCGGCCTCCCAGCGGGACCTGGTCTTCCACACCAGCGCGAGCCAGCGGGGGCTGGCGCGGTGCCTGGAGTTGGTCGCCTCGGAGGGCGAGGTGGTCGAGCTGAGCTGGTACGGCGATCGCCAGGTGAGCGTGCCGCTCGGCGGCGACTTCCACTCCCGTCGCCTGACCGTGCGAGCCAGCCAGGTCGGGGCCGTCGCTCCCGCCCGGCGCGGCCGGTACGGCTTCGGCGACCGACTGGACCTGGCCCTGCGGCTGCTCGCCGACCCGGCATTCGACGCGGTCGTCACCGGGGAGAGCCGCTTCGAGGAGTTGCCGTCGGTCCTGCCCCGTCTGGCCGACGGGTCACTTCCCGCCCTGTGCCACCGCGTCGCCTACCCCTGACCCCCGCCGACCGTCCGGGCCCCGGCTCGTCCGGGCCCGCGCCCGTCCCGATTCCCGACCCGAGAGGACGAGACGTTGTTCAGTGTCACCGTCCGCGACCACCTGATGGTCGCGCACAGCTTCCGAGGCGAGGTGTTCGGGCCCGCGCGCAGGTTGCACGGCGCCACGTTCGTCGTGGACGCGACCCTGCGCCGCCCCGAGCTCGACGACGACGGGATCGTCGTGGACATCGGCCTGGTGACCCGGGAACTCGGCGCGCTGGTCGCCGAGCTGAACTACCGGAACCTGGACGAGGTCCCCGAGTTCGCGGGGGTGAACACCTCCACCGAGTTCCTGGCCCGCGTGGTCGCCGACCGGCTGGTGGAGCGGATCGACGCGCGCGGGCGCGGCCTGACCGGAGTGTCGGTGACGCTGCACGAGTCGCACGTGGCGTGGGCGACCTACGAGCGCGAGCTGTGACCGTCACGTTCGTGGTGCCCGCGGCCACCGTTCCCAGCGGCGGCAACACCTACGACGCGCGGATCGCCGCGGCACTCGACGCGCTCGGGCGGCCCGTGCGTCGCGTCGAGGCGCCCGGATCCTGGCCGCGGCCGGACACCGCCGACCGCGACCGCCTGGCCCGGGAGCTGGCGCGCCTGCCCGACGGCGCCGGTGTGCTGGTGGACGGGCTGGTCGCCTGCGGGGTGCCCGAGGTCGTGGCGCCGCACGCCGGGCGGCTGCGGATCGTGGTCCTGGTCCACCTCCCCCTGGCCGACGAGACCGGGCTGACCTCCGACCAGGCCGCCGACCTGGACGACCGCGAGCGCGCGGTGCTCACGATGACCGGGGTGGTCGCCACCAGCGCGTGGGCGGCCCAGAGGCTGGCCGACCACCACGGCCTGGCCCGGGTCCACCACGTCGCTCCGGGCACCGACCCCGCACCGCTCGCACCCGGCACCGACGGCGTCTCCCACCTGCTGTGCGTGGCGTCGGTGACCCCGCGCAAGGGGCACGACCTGCTCCTGGAGGCCCTGGCACGGCTGGAGGACCTGCCGTGGGAGTGCGTGTGCGTGGGCCCGGCCGGCCGGGGCGCGCACGCCGGGCGCGTGCGGGCACGGGCGGGGGCGTTGGGGGTGCGCCTGACCGGTGCGCTCACCGGGGCCGATCTGGAGGCCGCCTACGCCGCGGCCGACCTGGTGGTGCTCCCCTCCCGGGCCGAGACGTTCGGCATGGCGGTGACCGAGGCTCTCGCGCACGGTGTGCCGGTGGTGGCCGCACGGGTCGGCGGGGTTCCCGAGGCGCTGGGGCGGGACGCCGGGGGCTCTCGACCCGGCCTCCTCGTCGCTCCGGAGGACGCCGGCGCGCTCGCCGCGTCGCTGCGGCTCTGGCTCACCGACCGGGATCTGCGCGAGAGACTGCGAACCTCGGCGCGCCGGAGGCGATCAGAGTTGGCAGGATGGAAGCAGACGGCGCGCGCGATGTGCGCGGTCCTCGACGAGGAGGGGTGCCGTTGACCTCGACCGGAGTACCGGCGTTCGCACCGGAGTGGCTGGCGCTGCGCGAGGGAGCGGACGCGCGGGCCAGGTCGGAGCGGGCGGTCGAGCAGGTGCGCGGCCACGGTCGTGTGGTCGCCGACCTGGGCTGCGGCACGGGGTCGTTCGGTCGTTGGCTCGCGCCGCGGCTGCCGGAGACACGGCGGTGGGTGCTGGTGGACCGGGACCCGGCCCTGCTGGCGCTGGCGCGGGAGAGCGTGCCGGTCGGCCACGTGCGGACCCGCGCACTGGACTTGGCGTCCCTGCGGGCCCGCGATCTGGACGGTGTGACCCTGGTGGCGGCCTCGGCACTGCTGGACCTGTTGACGCGCGCGGAGGTGGAGGCGTTGGCCGGGGCCGTCGTCGGGGCCGGATGTCCGGCGCTGTTGACGCTGACGGTGTCGGGCCGGGTGGAGCTGTCGCCGACCGATCCGCTCGACGCACGGGTGGGCCGGGCCTTCGACGACCACCAGCGGCGCGGAGGCAGGCTCGGGCCCGACGCCGTTGCCGTCACTGCCGGCGTGTTCGGGGGGTTGGGAGCACGCACGCGCGCGTTCGCGAGCCCGTGGCGGTTGGGGCCGGAGCACCGCGACCTGCTGCGCGCGTGGTTGCTCGGATGGGTGGGCGCGGCGGCCGAGCAGGAACCCGGGCTCGCGGTGTCGGCGTATCTGGAGCGGCGGCTGGAACAGTGCGGGCGCGGCCGCCTGCGGGCCACGGTCCACCACACCGACCTCGTGGTGCTCGCGCCCCGGGCACCGGATGCGGAGGCGCCGTGAAGGACACGCGAGCGACGTGGGGGACGCGCGAACCGTACGACGCGCCAGGGCGTGCTCCGGGAGACCGGACGCCTCTGCGGGGGATGCCGCCATGAGGGCGTCGGACCCGCGGTTGAGCGTGAGCGCACCGCGAGGCCTCCGGGGACCGCGGGGGCGGGGCGCCAGGCGAGCCCCGCGGACCACCGATGGACGACGGGGCCACGGCATCGCGCGACTGTGCACCGGATGGCTGCGGTCCCTGGCGGGGGCGGCGATCCTGGCGGGCGTGGTGTGGTGGTTCCCCGCGGCGGCGTTCACGTCCGCGTTCGCGGTGGTGGACGCCAGTGCCGTGCTGGTGGCGTTGGGGGTGGGGGCGTACACGACCGTGCTGAGCGCGGCACGCTGGTGGGTGGTGGCGCGCGGGGTCGGGCTGCGGCTGCCGTTCGCGCGGGCGGTCGGGGACTACTACCGCGCCGTGTTCCTCAACGCCGTGCTGCCCGCCGGGGTGCTGGGCGACGTCCACCGGGCGGTCAGCCACGGCCGGTACGCGGGTGACGTGGGGCGCGGGGTGCGTGCGGTGGTGTTGGAGCGGGTGGCCGGTCAGGTCGTGCTGGCGGTGACCGGCGCGGCGCTGCTGTTCGCCCTTCCGGCGGCGCTGTTCGGTCCGGGGCTGCGGGCGGTCGGCGTGTCCGCCGGGGTGATCGTGGCCGCCGCGGCGCTGGTCGGTGCGGGGTTGGTGCTGGGTCGGAGGCGGCGTCCCCGGTGGTGGCGCGTGCTGCGGGACACGGCGGTGGACGCCCGCGCGGGCGTGCTCGCGCGCGGAGCGGAGGTCGTGGGACTGTCGGTTGCGGCGCTGGCCGGTCACGTGGGCCTGTTCGTGTTCTCGGCCTCGGTGGCGGGGGTGTCGGCCCCCGTGGCCCAGGTGGTGCCGCTGGTGGTGCTGTCCCTGCTCGCGATGAGCCTGCCGGTGAACGTGGGCGGGTGGGGGCCGCGCGAGGCGGTGACGGCGTTGGCGTTCGGCGCCGCCGGACTCGGCGCCGAGCAGGGGGTGACGGCGTCAGTCGTCTATGGGCTGCTGGCGCTGGTGTCGGGGCTGCCCGGAGCGGCGGTGATCGTCGTGCGCCTGGTCGGCCGCCGGGTCCAGGGCGGTCAGGTGTCCGGTGAGGTCCTCGACGAGGGCGGCGAGCAGCCGTCGGCCCTTGTCGGCGGTGGCCAGTGAGGGACGGCCGACCACGCCGGTGGCGGTGTAGGAAGCCAGGCCCAGTGTGGGCAGGTGGTCGCGGGGGCCGGTGACGTGGTCGGCGCGACCGGAGCGGACCAGGTGCGGGTAGGTGTGCAGCAGGACCGAGGTCTCCAGCTCCCCCGCGTGCATGTCGGTGTCGTTGTCGGTGGCCATCCCGGCGGCCCCGCGTGCCGCCTCCCACTCGTGCGCCTGGGGGAAGAGCGCCATGGCCCCGCGCGATTCCTGGACGACGTTGGCCAGGACGTGGTTGCCGCCGTGGCCGTTGACCAGGACGAGCCGGGTGTCGCCGAGCGAGGCGGCGATGTCGGCGACCATGGCGTGCAGGGTGCGCGCGGAGATGCTGACGGTGCCCGGCCATGCGGTGTGCTCGTGGGAGCAGGAGATGGTCAGCGGCGGCAGGAGCCGCACCGGGTGGGCGCGGGCGAGTTCGCGCGCCAGGACGCAGGCGATGACGGTGTCGGTGATCAGGGGCAGGTGGGGGCCGTGCTGTTCGAGGCTGCCCACGGGCAGCAGTGCGACGCGGGAGTCGCGTTCGCCCTCCTCCACTGTGGTGGTCAGGGGCAGGAGCGAGAGCATGAGGTCGTCCATGGGCCCCAGTATCGCGGGTACGGGCGGTACGGACCGCAGGGCGCAGAGGTGCGCCGGGCCACGGGACGGTGTGCCCCGTGACCCGGCGGTGCGTCACAACCAGACGAGCTCGGCGCGCAGACGACGGGCGGTGCGTTCCGGCAGGCTCCCCCGGATGATCGAGCGGTCGAGGATGTTGTAGACGACCGTGCCGCCGTCTGGCAGCTCCATGCCCCAGGCGAACGCCCGGCCCTGTGCTCGCCCTCGGTCAGCCGCAACTCGAAGAACTCCGCGCCGGGCTCGTCGTGGTAGACAGAGGTAGTGCCGTTGGTGTGGTCCTCGGTCATCGTGGATCTCCCTTCGGTGAGCACTGCCCGGGGCGACGGAGTGCCACCTCATGGACGCCCCGGGCAGTGGTTCTCTCGGTTACCGAGCGGGCCGGACGAACTCGCCCTTGTGCGCCCCGTCGAGGAAGCACTCCCATTCATGGGGGGTGAAGAACAGCACGCCGCCCTGCGGGTCCCGGGAGTTGCGCACGGCGGTCCCCTCGTCCAGGTGCGCCACCTCCACGCAGCCCTTGGCGGTGTCACTGGCCTGAGCCTTGAACCAGTGCGCGCCGGAGAGGTCAGGAACAGCAGTCATTCGGTCAGGTCCTTTGCGATACTGGAAATGAACTCTTCGAGGTCCTCGGGCGCCAGAGCAGAAGCGCTCATCAGGGAGAAACTCTCTCGGAATTCTGCCACCAGCGGACGCTTCTGGAGGAACAGGTTCCCGGCTGGGGACTCGACGTAGACGTGATCCAGGTCGTCCGGATCCTCGAACTCGATCAGCATGAACGGACCGACCAGACCCGCATGTGGTCCTCGGCTGAACGGCATGATCTGCACGGTGATGTTGGGCCTGTGCGCCATCTCCACAAGATGCGTGAACTGGGCACGCATGGCCGCGGGTCCGCCGAACGGCCTCCGGAGCGCGGCCTCGTCGAGGATGGCCCACAGCCTCAGGGGGTTCTCGCGTTCCAGCACCTGTCGGCGCTGCATCTTCAACTCCACGAGACGATCGAGGTCATCCTGCGATCCATCGGGCATGGTCGCCCGCGTCACCGCACGGGCATAGTCCTCGGTGGCGAGCAGGGCGTGGATGACGCTGGGGTGGTAGCTCCGCAGACGATCTGCTTCGGCCTCCAGGCCGACGTAGCTCCCGAGCCCGGAGGGAAGGACGTCGTCGTAGTCGTCCCACCAGTTGTCCTTGGCGCTGACCTTGGACATCGCGGCGAATCGTGCCTGCTGGTCAGGGTCGGTCACCCCGTACAGGTTCATGAGGACGCGCAGCTCACTCGGCTTGACGACGCGCTTGCCGTTCTCGATGCGGCTGAGCGTCGCTTCGGAGAGCCCGGACTCCCGCGCGACCTCGGCGTTGGTCATCTCGCGCTGCTCACGCAGCCTCCGCAGATCAATGCCGAGCCGCCGTCGCCCGACCGTCACATCAGCCATGACCACCTCCTCTGCGCCATAGGGTAAGCACTGAGCGTGATGGCTTTCAAGTTCTTTCATGAAAGTTCTGAAGAGGATTCGACGAGGAGACCTGCTGGCGCGACATATGACGCAGCACTACTCAAAGTGGTCATTCTTCAGCGCAGAGCATCAGGAACCCTTGACAGGGCGTCCAGCTCTCACGGATCTTGGTGCAACCGGATGCAACCAACCCCCGAGAGGACAGCATCATGGTGAACCTGAAGTTCGTCGGCAAGGACCCGGAGTCAGACAAGAAGGGCTCCCCTACGATCTTCGTTGACGACGTCACCGCTGACCTGGTCATTCAGGGGTGGAGGGCCGATGAGGGCACTCTGACCGCCTGCCGCGAGGTCGGCGACATCCCGGAACACGAGGCGGTCGTTCGAGTTCCCGCCCGCATGGTCGAGATCCTGAGGGAGGCTTGCGATGACGCAGAACGCACCCGACTTCGTTGACATGCTCGACGCGTGCCGGGAGTCCGCCGTCCACCTGGAGATGCGCGACATCTATGGTATGGACGACGAGATGGAGGGCTTCGAGAGGTGGAAGCGCGAGGGGCGTCGTGAAGACTGGGACGATCGCGACTCCTGGTGGCACCCCTTCTACCAGGCAATCGCCAACGCCACGGCCCGGGGCGTCCTCGTACGCCGAGCACGGGTCGTATCCACGCCAGTGACCGAGTACATCCGTTACGAGCACGAGGGAACCCAGGGAAACATCATCGCTGGGGAACACGTACGCTGGTTGCCACGTCGTCAGGCGACCGACATCGCCTTCCCTGGCAACGACTTCTGGCTCTTCGACGACCGAATCGTCCGCATCAACCACTTCTCGGGAGATGGGCAGATGATCGATGAGGAGGTCACCGAAGCCCCGGAAGTGGCCAAGCTGTGTTCCTCGGCCTTCGAAGCCGTCTGGGAACGCGCGATCCCCCACGACGACTTCCGCATCTGACCGCCTCCCTCACCGGAAACCCAGTTCGTGCCCTCGTACTCTCCGTCCAGCGCCAAAGCAGCCCGTGAGGCCGTCGCCGCACGCCTGAAGGACATCCGCCTGAGCGCCGGGTTGACGGGGGCCGAACTGGCCGCGCACTGCGACTGGCACAAGTCCAAGTCCTCACGCATCGAGAACGCGAGGACCCCCCCTTCCGACGCGGACATCAGGGCCTGGTGCCGAGCCTGCGACGCGGATGAGCAGGCAGCCGATCTCATTTCCGCGTCGCGAAACGCCGAATCCCTCTATGTGGAGTGGAGACGCAAGCAAAGAGCTGGGCTTCGCCAACTTCAGGAATCCTACGTTCCCCTGTATGAACAAACCGAACTCTTCCGGATCTACACGCCGGATGTGGTTCCGGGGTTCCTCCAGACTCCGAGCTACATCTCGGCGCTCTTCACAGCCATCACGGAACTCGACGGCGAGGAAGAGGATATCGAAGCGGTGGTCGAGGCCAGAGTAGATCGTTCGCGTATCCTCCGGCGAGGGAACCACCACTTCGTGATGGTCTTGGAAGAATCGGCCCTGAGATACCGACTGGGTGACACCGGAGTCATGGCAGGTCAGCTCGGACACCTACTATCCGTCATGCCCCTCCCCAACGTCTCGGTAGGAATCATCCCCTTTCCCACCCCACGCCGGGTTCTGCCATTGGAAGGCTTCACTATTTACGACGACCTCCTGGTCCGGATCGAACTCACCACCGCCGAACTCACCATCGAGGCCCCCACCGAGGTCGCGACGTACGTCAAGGCGTTCGGACGGCTCCAGCAGCACGCCGTGTACGGGGCCGAGGCCCGAGCGCTGATCACCTCCGCCATCGAGGCGCTCGACTGAATCTGCGCAACTTCATGCAACTCGCTTGGAGTCCGACACACACTCTCTGTAGCGTCCTGATCAGACCAGCGATCACCGCATCGCCGACGCAGATCGGATGCTCCCATGCGCCTTTCCCCCGCCTCTGACGAGCGGTCACCCGACCCGAGCGCCGTGGCGCTCGCCGTGCTGCGCAGGCACTACGGCGACCGCTACGCCATCCACCGCAACAGCAATCTGTGGGTGGCCACCGACCGCTCCCCGTCGGGTCTGACCGCGCCCACGATCATCGAGCCCACGTTGGAGCTGTTCGTGGCCGCGTTGGAGAGCCCCGGGCAGCGCGTCGGTCGGCCGTTCGGATCCACCGGGAGCGAACACCCCACCGCCCCGGAAACCCCGGGCACCCCCGACTCGACCGCCACGACCTCAGGGACCCTCCTCATGTCCAAGAAGTGCTCGATGTGCAAGGGCGACGCACCGTCACCGCCAAACACGACGGACAGAAGGACAACGACTGGGACAGCGAGGAAATCCTCATGAGCTGCCCCGGGTGCAACGGGACGGGAGAAGTGGAGTAGCGGTGCTCGACGACATGCACGCTCAGCTCGTCGCCAAGCTCGACACCACCGACACGATCCGCGCCGCGTTCGCCAACCACCCCCGGCACCTGTACATCCCCGACATGGTGTGGCCGGACATCACCGGCCTGCCGCTCTTGCGCACCGCCGATCCCGACAGGTGGGCGTGCGTCGTCTACACCGACGGCGCGGTGACCACCCAGGCCAACGACGGGGGCTCGGGGCCGCGCAACGAACCCAGCTCGTCGTCATCGGCCCCGCAGCTCATGGCGGACATGATCTCGGCGGCGAACATCGAACCCGGGATGCGCGTACTGGAGATCGGCACCGGCAGCGGGTGGAACGCCGCGATCCTGTCGTCGCTTGTCGGCCCCACCGGGCACGTCACGACCGTGGAGATCGACGCTGACATGGCCGCACACGCACGGGTGCGGCTGGCCGGGACCGGTGTGCGGGTCGTCACCGGCACGATGCCGTCGGATGCCGACGTCTTCGACGCGGTCATCGCCACCTGTGCCGTCAGCCGTGTTCCCCCGGAATGGATCGCGCGAATCGAACTGGGCTCGCTGATCGTCACTCCTTGGGCAGCCGATTCGAACTGGCAGCGCACCCCCGTCGCGGCCCTGCGCAAAACGGGGCCGTCATGTGTGTCCGGCCCGTTCGTGAGTGATGCGATGTTCATGCACGACCGCACCCAGCGGGTTCCGGACGGGGACTTTCCCGGTCTCGGGCGTCGGCCGGAGACGACCGGAGTCATGCCCTTCACCTCTGGTGATCTCGTCGAACGCGGCTTGATCACACGGCTGATGCTCATGCTCCCCGGAGTACGGGTCGGTGTGGGGGTGCGCCCGTTCAACGGGGCGATCGGCAGGATCGTCTACCTGGGAGCCGACGACTCCTCGTGGGCGTACCTGTGGCCGGACGGATCAATCACCAGCGGCGGACGCCTGTCCCTCGTGGACCGGCTCCGAAACGCCTATCAGTGGCTGTCCGAAGCGGGCTGGCCCGAGCTGGACGCTTTCTGTTTGGAGGCCGATCCACCGAACAAGGTCCACCGGGTGGAGGTGGGCTCGCTCGGAGTCTGGGAGCACACCTGTTAGGCACTGGGGTCGACGGGCACTCGGCGAGGCCGCCCGATGGCGAGTTCGTGGTGGCACTGGGCGAGACGGTGAACGAGGTGCTCATGGACGCCGTCGCCGGGGACGTGCCGTGGAAGTCTCTGGTGAAGCAGCAGTTCGCGCCGTAACCCCTTGGTCGGGCCGCTCCCAGGGGCGTAGGGGCGCGGCGCTAGGGTGGTCGGATCCGATCCGACGGCAGGCCCGATCCGTGGACGCCGTGCTGTTCGACATGTTCGGGGTGATCGCCCGCGACCAGTCGCCCGAGGGGCGCGCGGCCCTGGAACGGGAGGCCGGAGCGGCCGGGGCGGACTTCTGGGACGCCTACTGGTTCCCGCGTCAGGCCTACGACCGGGGCGACCTCGACGGACCCGCGTACTGGAAGTCGGTGGCCGACCGGCTCGGCGTGGTCTTCGACGAGCGGCGGGTGCGGCGGCTGCTCGCCCTGGACGTGGAGAGTTGGTCGCGGGTCGACGAGGAGATGGTCGCCTACGTCGCGGGGCTGGCCGCCGAGGGGATGCGCCTCGGGCTGCTGTCCAACATTCCGGCGGAGATCGCCGACTTCTTCGGGGAACGGCACGCCCGGGTGTTGGAGCCGTTCTCGGTGGTGGGCCTGTCCAGCCGCATCCGCCGCGCCAAGCCGGAGCCCGCGGCCTTCGCGTGGGCGGTGGAGCGGTTGGAGGTGCCCGCCGCGCGGGTGCTGTTCGTGGACGACCGGCAGGCCAACGTCGACGCGGCCGTCCGGCTGGGGCTGGCGGCGCACCGGTTCACCTCCCTGGGGGCGCTGCGGGAGCGCCTCCTCGTCAAATGAATAAATCCCAGGCCACGGGACGGCCAACAGTCTTCCTGCATGCCCCCGACGTGCTCGCGATCCGCACCCACCCGTGTGTATAACGTTTTGTAATCATTCCCGTACGAAGGTGTAATCGTGGTTCGCTTCACCACCGCCGCCGCGACGGGCCTCGCCGCCTGCGCGCTGACTCTGTCCATCGCCACCCCGGCCCAGGCCGCGGAGGGCTCGCTGACCTTCGAGGTCGTCGACTGGAGCCAGCTCAAGACCAACGAGCACGTCATCACCGACGTCAAGCCCGGTTCCTGCCACAACCTGCCGGAGGAGGTGCTCAAGGAGGCGAAGAACACGGAGTTCCACCGGTTCACGAACAACACCGAGTCGCCGGTCATCCTGATCCGGAACTCCTGCGACCAGTTCGAGTCCAACGGCCGGGCGCAGGCCATCGAGTACGTGAGCGCGGGCGACACGATCCGCGAGATGGACCCCGCGGTGCAGGCTCTGCTCGTCCTGCAGAACCCCGCCGACGCCGCGGAGGCCGAGGAAGCCGCTGAGACCGGGGACACCATCGAGGTTGCTCCGAACGAGGCCGCGCCCGCCGAGGTCGAGGCCGCCGAGCCCGCTCAGGCGAACGAGGCCGCCCCGGCGGAGAACGCGGAGGCGGCGCCCGCCGAGGCCGCCGAGGCCGCCGAGGCCGCTCCGGCCGAGTCGGAGGCCGCTCCGGCCGACGCGGCCCCCATGGGTCGCCGGTAGGCACCGCGCCGAACACCCGAGTGCCCCGTCGGACCCCGGCGGGGCACTCGTGCACCCACCCCCTCCCGCCTGGGTAAAGGCGGCCGAGCGATGCGTGACAGGCCCCGAGGGGCGTGCGAGTCTGATCGTATGGACGAGACACACAAGGCGGTGCTGGAAGGCGGGCCGAAGGACCTTCCCCAGCGGATCGTGCCCGCGCCGCGCGCGGGCGACCAGGTCAAGATCCCGTTCCGCGGCGGCTACGAACACTTCAGCGCCACCGCGCGTCACCGGTACACCGACGAGGGGGACCTGCCCGTCTACGAGTGGACCTCCCGCACGGAGATGGCCTCGTAGGCGGTGTTCCGGGGACGCCGCGCCGTGATCGGCGGCCCCGAAAAACCGCTCGACGGCCCGGCGCGAGCCTGGCACAGTGGCGTGCCATGACGAACTCAGAGCGCCTGACCGCCGCGGACCTGCGGCTCATGCAGGGTCTGGCCCAGCGTGTCACCGCCACCCGACCCGACCTGGTGAACAGCGACGCGGCCTTCGGCGAACTGGCCTGGAACTGGGGCGCGGGACACGCCCACGCGGGCGCGGGGTGGCGGCGTCGGCTGTGGTTCTCCGACGGAGACCTGGTGGCGTGGAGCTGGGCCAAGCTTCCGCGCACGGTGCGGCTGAGCGACGGATCGGTGAAGGACGTCACCGACGCCTATCTCGCGTACCAGGTCCATCCCGACCACGCCGGACTGGTCGACGAGGTGATCGACTGGTACGACGGCACGGCGGCGGGCGTCGAGCGGACGGTGTCGCCGAGCGCCGCCGACGCGTTCGCCCTGCAGCGATGGGCGGCGCACGGATACGAGACCGACCCGGCCTCGCTCGGCGACACCGGTCAATGGACCCAGCTCAACGAGCGGGACCTCGCCGACGTGGATCAGCCGGTCCTGCCGGAGGGGTTCCGGTTCCGCACCGCCGACGAGGCCGGGCCGGAGGCCGCGGTCCAGGCCCATCTGGACGCCTGGGCGCTCGGCGTACACGGCCGAGGGCTACCAGGGCGTCCGGCGGACGACGGGGTACCGCGGCGACCTGCACATCCTGGTGGAGGCGCCGGACGCAACGATGGCTTCCTCGACGATCATGTGGCTCGACGAGGCGAACGCAACCGTTGAGTTCGAGCCGGTCGGGACGCATCCGGACTACCGGCGTCTGGGGCTGGCGAGGGCGATGCTCCTGCACGGCATGCGTCTGGCGCGGGCGGCCGGGGCCACGCACACGACCGTCGCCTGCCTGGGCGCCCCGGGGCATCCCGAGGCGCGCGGGCTGTACCACGGTGTCGGGTTCCGGGAGTTGACGCGGGACGCACCGCTCGTCAAGCCCGCGACCGCTGGTTGAGGGTCGGCCGCCGGTCGACCCGGACCCGCGGCGCCCGTCTCTCAGGGGTGGCCTAGCCTGGGAACGGTCCCGGCGTCGCGCGCCGGGACCTGAGGTGGCCAGCGCAGACGACCCCGGGGACACAGAGTGAGCGTCCAACCGCGTACGACAGCGACGGCCTTTCGCGTGGTGGCGGTGGTCGAGGCCGTGACCTGGGGCGGACTGCTGGTCGGCATGGGTTTCAAGTACCTGGGCGGCGGCAGCGAGGTCGGCGTGCACGTGTTCGGGCCGCTGCACGGCGGCGCGTTCCTGCTCTACGTGGCGTTGACCGTGGCCGCCGCGCTGCACCTGCGCTGGGGGATCTGGTCGACCCTGGTGGCGTTGGCCGCCTCGGTGCCTCCGCTGGGGACGCTGCCCGCGGAGTGGTGGCTGCGCCGCACCGGGCGTCTGGACCGGCCGTGCTCGGCTTCGGCCGTGTGCTGGCCGCGGAGCTGCTGCCGCGCGGCATGCGGGTGAACGCGGTGGCCCCCATGGGCCGCCACGGCACCATCGCCGAGGTCGCCCGCGCCGTGCTCTTCCTCGGGTTCGAGGCGACCTTCACCTCGGGGCAGGAGATTCTGGTCGACGGGGTCCCGGGGCTGGGGCTGAGCGCGCAGTCCTGATCCGCGTGGACCACGGGCGCGGCGCGCCGACCGGCGGACGGTTTCGGCCGCCGTGTCCCCGGGGCATGCTCAGGACGCGGCGCGCTCGGCGCCGCGCCCCGGCCCCGGTGGAGGTGCTCCCGATGGTCCAGCGCGTACGCGGAGTGGTCGCCCGCTCCCAGGGATCGCCCGTCGAGCTCACCACGGTCCTCGTCCCCGATCCCGGTCCGGGCGAGGCCGTGGTCGCGGTGCGCGCGTGCGGGGTGTGCCACACCGACCTGCACTACCGCGAGGGCGAGATCTCCGACGGCTTCCCGTTCCTCCTCGGCCACGAGGCGGCGGGGGTGGTGGAGTCGGTCGGCGCGGACGTGACGACCGTGGCGCCCGGGGACCACGTCGTGCTCAACTGGCGCGCGGTGTGCGGGGACTGCCGTGCCTGTCGGCGGGGACGTCCGCAGTACTGCTTCGCCACCCGCAACGCGACGCGGGCCATGACGTTGGAGGACGGCACCCCGCTCTCCCCCGCCCTGGGCATCGGCGCTTCGCCGACCGGACGCTCGTGGCCGCGGGCCAGTGCACCCCGGTAGACCCGGACGCCTCCCCCGCCGCGGTGGGGCTGCTCGGCTGCGGGGTCATGGCGGGCATCGGCGCGGCGGTCAACACCGGCGGTGTGGGGCGGGGCGACTCGGTGGCGGTGATCGGCTGCGGCGGCGTGGGCTGCGCCGCCGTGGCCGGGGCCAGGTTGGCCGGTGCTGCGCGGATCATCGCCGTGGACCTGGACGACCGCAAGCTCGACCGGGCGCGCGGGCTCGGCGCCACCCACACCGTCAACGCCCGGGACGAGGACCCGGTCGCCGCCGTGCGCGCCCGCACCGGCGGGTTCGGCGCGGACGTGGTCATCGAGGCGGTCGGCACGCCCCAGACCTACGAGCAGGCGTTCTACGCGCGCGACCTGGCGGGCACGGTCGTCCTGGTCGGGGTGCCCACCCCGCGGATGCGGCTGGAGCTGCCCCTTCTGGAGGTGTTCGCCCGCGGCGGGTCGCTGAAGTCCTCCTGGTACGGCGACTGCCTGCCCTCCCGCGACTTCCCCGTGCTCGTCGACCTGTACCGCCAGGGCCGGTTGGACCTGGACACGTTCGTCAGCGAGGAGATCGGGCTGGGGGACGTGGAGGAGGCGTTCGCGCGCATGCGGCGAGGCGAGGTGCTGCGGTCGGTGGTGCGGCTCTGAGGTCCGCCGTCGGTCGGGCGACCAGGAGCGGTCACCAGGACGGGACAGGCCACCTGCGGAAGCGGCGTCGCACCCGCCGCGACGTGCGGGTGGAGGGGCACGGCTCCCGTGTCCGTGTCCAACCCCTAATCACGCACGCGCACGATCTCGCTGGCGGGGCCCTCGCTGCGGAAGACGTCCAGGGCGGTGACCACGTACCCGTCCCCGTCCTCGGCCGGGGCGGCGTCGGTCAGCGACGTCCCGCCGGTGACGCCCACGAGGTCCCCGGGCTCCAGGCTCGGACACTCCCCGGGGCCGTCGGCGGAGCCCGCGCGCCCGCCGCGACCCGGTACACGGCGTAGAACCGGGCCTCCTCGACCGCCTCCCACTCCACGTCGACCCGGTCGCCGTCGGGTCGGGCGGCCACGGCCCCGACCCGCCCGGTCAGCGGTGCGCGGCCCTGCGGCGCCGTCCCCGGCGCGAGCGCCGGATGGGGGTAGTGGGTCCGGACCAGGTGGGCGTAGGCCTCGGCCGCGTTCTCCCTCAGGCTCCTGATGGAGAAGTAGACGTCCCCGCCGACCCGGGCGTCCTGCCCGGAGTAGTCGAGCTGGGTGCTCAGCGCGTCCTCGCCGCTCCAGCCGTCGTCGCCCACGCGGTAGGCGGCCTGCCCGATGTACAGATCCACCCCGGTGCCCTCGACCTCGTCCGCCCACCAGTCGGTCAGGGTCTCGTAGTCCGCGACGCCGAACCCCCGGTCCCAGTACAGCTGCGGGGCGACGTAGTCGATCGTGCCCTCCTGGATCCAGTGCGGGTGTCGGCGTACTGGGAGTCGTAGGATTCCAGGCCCGACGTCCGCGACCCGGAGGCGTCGCTGTCCTTGTTGCGCCAGATCCCGAACGGCGAGATGCCGAAGCTCACCCAGGGCTTGGCCGCCTGGATGCCCTCGTGCACGTCGGCGACGAGCCGGTCCACGTTGTCGCGGCGCCAGTCGGCGCGGTCGTCGAAGCCGCCGCCGTGTTCCTCCCAGGTGGCGTCGTCGTCGAAGGCCTCGCCCGGCTGCGGGTAGGGGTAGAAATAATCGTCGAAGTGCACGCCGTCGACGTCGTAGCGGTCAACGACATCCAGGACGACGCCGGTGACCCAGGACCGGACCTCGGGTTCGCCGGGGTCGAGGTAGGCTTCCTCGCCGTACTCGACCACCCAGTCGGGGTTCTCCTCGGCCGGGTGCCCCTCGGCCAGGTTCGCCAGGTCCGGTTCGAGGAAGCCCACGCGGTAGGGGTTGAACCAGGCGTGCAGCTCCAGCCCCCGCTCGTGGGCCCCCTCCACCGCGTACTCCAACGGGTCGTAACCGGGGTCGCCGCCCTGTTCCCCGGTCAGGTAGCGCGCCCACGGCTCCAGGTCGGACTCGTAGACGGCGTCGGCGGTGGGGCGCACGTGCAGGAACACCGCGTTGAGCCCCAGCTCGGCGGCGTCGTCCAGGTAGGCGTCCAGCTCCTCGCGCTGTTCCTCGGCGGGCAGGCCGGGTTCGGAGGGCCAGTCGATGTTGCGGACGGTCGTGAGCCAGGCGCCGCGCATCCGGCGCTCCCCCTGGTTCGCCGTGCACCCCTGGGGCACGGCGGAGGGCGACTGCGCCGCGTCCGTCGCGCCGGGCCCGGTCCCGCCCACCGTGGCGGAGGAGGCGTCCGAGGGCGAGGGGCCGGAGGGCGGGACGGCGCCGGACCGGCCGGCGCCGTCCCCGGAGGGTGAGCATCCCGACAGCAGGACGCGCCCGCCGCGACCGCCGCGACCCACCGCGCCACCGCACGCGGCGCGGCCGCCGCCCGTACCCGCACGCCCATGTCCACACTCCTCCGCGCCCCGCGGCGCGCCGGCATCCGCGGCGCGCCGGACATCAGAGTAGGGAGATCGTCAAGGTTCGGACACGATTCGACCAAGTTGTGGACAGCCGGGCAACCCCTCGGCATACGGGCGATCCGTCCGCGGCGGCGCGGTGCCGCCGCCGGGCGGACCGCGAGGCGCGGCGGCGCCGGCGCGGGGTTCTGGACGACCTCCTAGACTCGGTGTCCGTGAACGCCCTCCCGAGCCCTCCGAAACTGTTCGTCCGCACCGTGTCGCTGCGCGACGGCGCCGGAAGCCTGGTGCGCCGCCTGCCCTCCGAGGCCCCTCTGGCCTGGCTGACCGGCGAGGACGGGATCGTGGGCTGGGGCGCCGCCGCACGGCTGGACGTCGAGGGCGCTCCCGCGGGCACCGAACCCACCGACAGCGGTCGCTTCACCCGGGCCGCGCGCTGGTTCGGGCAGCTGTGCGGGCGGGCCGTCGTGGAGGACGAGGTCGGGCTGCCCGGGACCGGGCCGGTCACCTTCGGCACGTTCACCTTCGCGCCCACGTCCGAGGGATCGGCGCTGGTCGTGCCGCGCGTGCTGGTGGGCAGACGCGGCGGTCACGCGTGGGTGACCACCGTGACCGACGAACCGGACGCCCGCCCGGAGGACCTCCTCTCCCCCACCCCGGAGCCGCTCCCGATCGGCCCCGTCTCCTGGGCCCCCGGGTCGCTCAGCGGCCCGGAGTGGATGGACGCCGTCGCCGACACCGTCGACCGCATCCGGTCCGGACCGCTCGACAAGGCGGTGCTGGCGCGCGACGTCGTCGCCGAGGCCACGGCGCCCATCGACGTGCGGACCCTGCTGGAGCGCCTGCGCCTGCGCTACCCGAGCTGCTTCACCTTCTCCGTCGACGGCATGGTCGGCGCCACCCCGGAGCTGCTGCTGCGCCGCGAGGCGACCGGCTGACCTCCCTGGTGCTGGCCGGAACGCGTCCGCGCGGACGCGACGCCGCCGAGGACCTGCGACTGGGTGAGGACCTCCTGGCCTCGGCCAAAGACGTCGAGGAGCACGGCCTGGCGGTGGACTCCCTGCGCACCGCGCTGGAGCCGCTCTCGCGGGAGCTGTCCGTCCCCTCCACCCCCCGGCTGCTCGCCCTCGCCAACGTCCAGCACCTGGCCACGCGCGCGCACGCCCGCCTGGCGGCCGGGGTGTCGGCTCTGGACGCGGCGGCCGCGCTGCACCCGACCGCGGCCGTCGGCGGGACCCCCACGGTCGCGGCCATGCGCCTGATCGCCGAGGTCGAGGGCATGGACCGGGGCGGGTACGCCGGTCCCGTGGGTTGGCTGGACGGCGCGGGCAACGCGGAGTGGGGGATCGCGCTGCGCTCGGCCCGCGTGGAGGGCTCCCGCGCCCGGCTGTTCGCGGGCTGCGGAATCGTCGCCGGGTCGACCCGGCCTCCGAGCTGGCCGAGACCGAGTCCAAGTTCCGGGTGATGCGCGAGGCCCTCACCGACTCCGCGGCGGAGGGGCTGCTCGCGTCAGCGCCAGGACACGTGGGCGTAACACGACAGCACTAACCTGCGTCCCATGCACACCGACGTAGTCTCCTGGGACGATCCCGACGCCACCCGCCTGCGCGCCCTACAGCGAGCCGAGATCGCCGAGCGGTACGGCACTCCAGACTCCGAACCGGGCGCCGCCCCCTCCGCCGAGGACATCGCGGTGTTCGTCCTGGCGCGCGACGGCGGCGGCACGGCCGTGGCCTGCGGAGGCCTGCGCGACCTGGGCGACGACGGCGGGGAGGTCAAGCGGATGTTCGTCCTGCCCGAGCGGCGGGGCTCGGGCGCGGCGCCGCTGGTGCTGGCCGCCCTGGAGGAGTGGGCACGCGACCGGGGGTGGAAGCGGCTCCGGCTGGAGACGGGCGACCGCCAGCCGGACGCCGTGCGGTTCTACACCCGGTCGGGGTACGAGCCCATCCCGGGGTTCGGCGCCTACGCGGGCTGCGAGTCCTCCCTGTGCTTCGAGAAGGTCCTCTAGCCCGCCGTCGTCCACGACCGCGTGGTCGCGCTGTCACCGCCCGTGCCTTCGGGGCCATCATGGGTCGGGGGCGCCGGACAAGTCGCCGGGGGCGTGGACCGAGGAGGGATCGCATGGGCGGAGCCGAGCGGGGCGGGGGCTGGCAGTTCTGGGTGGACCGCGGTGGCACGTTCACCGACGTCGTGGCCAGACGCCCGGACGGACGCCTGCTCACGCACAAGCTGCTCTCCGAGGACCCGCGCCGCTACGAGGACGCCGCCGTGGCGGGGATCGAGGCGCTGCTCGCCGGCGGAGGCGGGGGCGGAGGCGGGGACGTCGGCCAGGACACCGCCGCCGTCGACCACACCGCCGTGGACGTGATCCGCATGGGCACCACCGTGGCCACCAACGCCCTCCTGGAGCGCGCCGGGGAGCCGACCGCGCTGGTGGTGACGCGCGGTTTCGGGGACGCGTTGCGGATCGGCTACCAGGACCGGCCGCGGATCTTCGACCGGCACATCGTGCTTCCCGACCAGCTCTACGCCAGGGTCGTGGAGGTGGACGAGCGAGTCACCGCCCAGGGCGAGGTCCTGCGCGAACCCGACCTGGATCGGGTCGCCGCCGACCTGGAACGGGTCCGCCAGGACGGTGTCGGCGCCGTGGCCGTCGTCTGCCTGCACAGCCACCTGTACCCCGAGCACGAGCGGCGAATCGGCGCGCTGGCCCGACGGCTGGGGTTCGGCCAGGTGTCGCTGTCCAGCGAGGTCAGCCCGCTGATGAAGCTCGTCCCGCGCGGGGACACCACGGTGGTGGACGCCTATCTGTCACCGGTGCTGCGCCGCTACGTGCGCGGGGTCGCCGGGCGGCTCGGCGGTGTGCGGCTCATGTTCATGCAGTCCAACGGGGGGTTGCCGAGGCCGGGCACTTCCGGGGCAAGGACGCGGTCCTGTCCGGCCCGGCGGGCGGCATCGTCGGGATGGCGCGGCTGTCCCGGGCCGCGGGCTACGACCGGGTGATCGGCTTCGACATGGGCGGCACCTCCACCGACGTCTCGCACCACACGGGCGAGCTGGAACGCGTCTTCCACACCCGGGTGGCGGGGGTGCGGCTGCGCGCTCCGATGCTGGACATCCACACGGTCGCGGCGGGCGGCGGGTCCGTCCTGCGGTTCGCGGACGGACGGTACCAGGCGGGCCCCGACTCGGCGGGCGCCGACCCGGGCCCGTGCTGCTACCGGCGCGGCGGCCCGCTGACGGTGACCGACGCCAACGTGCTGCTCGGGCGAATCCAACCACACCACTTCCCGTCGGTCTTCGGGCCCGCGGGTGACGAGCCGATCGACACCGAGCGGGTGCGGCGGGCCTTCGCCGACCTGGCGGCCCGCATCCGGGCGGAGACGGGGGACGAGCGCCCCGTCGAGGAGGTCGCCGAGGGATTCCTGCGGGTGGCCGTGGAGAACATGGCCAACGCCGTCAAGCGGATCTCCGTGCGCAAGGGCCACGACGTCACCGGGTACGCCCTGACCACGTTCGGCGGCGCGGGCGGCCAGCACGCGTGCGCGGTGGCCGACGCCCTGGGTGTGCGCACGGTGCTCGTCCCGCCGATGGCCGGTGTGCTGTCGGCGTTGGGGATCGGGCTGGCCGACACCACGGCGATGCGGCAGCAGTCGGTGGAGGCCCGGTTGGCGCCCGACCTGCTGGACCGGTTGCGCGAGGTCGCCGACGACCTGTCGGCCAGGGCCCGTGCGGAGCTGGTCGACGAGGGGGTCCCGGAGTCGCGGATCCGCGTGTCTCGCCAGGTCCACCTGCGCTACGAGGGCACCGACACCACGCTGCCGGTCGACCTGGCCGGGGTCGGGGAGATGGTTCGCGACTTCGTCGCCGCCCACCGGCGGATCTACTCCTTCGCCATGGACCGCCCCCTGGTGGCGGAGGCCGTGGCGGTGGAGGCGGTCGGGGTCAGCGAGCGACCCGACCTGTCGGACCTGGGCACGGCCGACGTGCCGGAGGCCCCGCCGGACGAAGAGGACCGGCGGAGCCTCCCGGACGGGCGGGGCGGGGCGGACGAGCGCGACACGGAAGCGCCGCGGAGCCCCTCGCCGTCGGAGGGCGGAGGCTTTCCGGACGCGGACGCGCCGGGCGGGATCCCCGGCGCCGAGGGGCCACGGGCCACCCCCGGTGTGAGGGCCGCGGAGCACGAGCGGGAGACGAGCGCCCCACCCGAGGAGACCGTGCGCGTGTACGCCGCGGGCGCTGGCGTGCGGCCCCCCTGTACCGGCGCGACGCGCTGCGACCGGGCGCACGGATCCCGGGACCCGCGATCGTCACCGAGGCCAACGCCACCACGGTCGTCGACCCCGGGTGGCGGGCGCGGGCCCGGCGCACCGGCCACCTCGTACTGGAGCGGGTGCGCCCCGCGCGCGGGGCGCGGTGGGCACCGGTGTCGACCCGGTGCTGTTGGAGGTGTTCAACAACCTGTTCATGTCGATCGCCGAGCAGATGGGCGCCCGTCTGGAGGCCACCGCGCAGTCGGTCAACATCAAGGAGCGGCTCGACTTCTCCTGCGCGCTGTTCGATCCGGACGGGTACCTGGTGGCCAACGCCCCGCACATGCCGGTGCACCTGGGGTCGATGGGGTCCACGATCCGGGAGGTGATCCGGCGCAACCCGGAGTCCCTGCGGCCGGGCGACGTGTACGCGGTCAACGACCCGTACCACGGGGGCACGCACCTGCCGGACGTGACGGTGGTGACGCCGGTGTTCGGGGCCGAGGGCGACCGGCCGGTCTTCTTCGTCGCCTCGCGCGGCCACCACGCCGAGATCGGCGGGATCACCCCGGGGTCGATGCCCGCGGCCAGTCGGCACGTGGACGAGGAGGGGGTGCTCTTCGACAACTGGCTGCTCGTGCACGGGGGACGGTTCCTGGAGGAGCAGACGCGGCGGCTACTCGCCGAGGCCCCCTACCCCTCGCGCGCGCCCGAGGTGAACCTGGCCGACCTGCGCGCCCAGATCGCGGCCAACGCCAAGGGGGCGCGGGAGGTCGCTCGGATGATCGACCACTTCGGGTTGGACGTCGTGCGGGCCTACATGGGCCACGTCCGCGACAACGCCGAGCAGGCGATCCGCGCGGTCGTCGGCTCCCTCCGAGACGGTTCGGCCCACTACGAGATGGACTCGGGCGCGGTGGTGGCGGTGCGGATCGAGGTGGACCGTGAGCGCCGGTCGGCGGTGGTCGACTTCACCGGCACGTCGGCCCAGCTCGGCACGAACTTCAACGCCCCCTCGTCCGTGGCCACGGCGGCCGTGCTCTACGTGTTCCGCACCCTGGTCGCCGCGGACATCCCGCTCAACGACGGGTGTCTGGTGCCGCTGAGGATCGTCATCCCGCCGGACACGATGCTCTCCCCGACACATCCCGCCGCGGTCGTCGCGGGCAACGTGGAGACGTCCCAGGCCATCACCGGGGCCCTCTACCAAGCGCTGGGAGTGCAGGCGGAGGGGTCGGGGACGATGAACAACGTCACCTTCGGCGACGACCGGCGCCAGTACTACGAGACCGTGTCCTCCGGTTCCGGCGCCGGTGACGGCTTCGACGGGACGTCCGTGGTCCAGACGCACATGACCAACTCCAGGATGACCGACCCCGAGGTCCTGGAGTGGCGGTTCCCGGTGCTGTTGGAGGAATTCGCGATCCGGCGCGGGAGCGGCGGCGCGGGGACGTGGCGCGGCGGTGACGGCGCGGTGCGCCGGCTGCGGTTCCGGGAGCCGATGACGGTGACCACGCTGTCCGGGCACCGCCGGGTGCCGCCGTACGGGATGGCGGGCGGCGAGCCAGGCGCTCTGGGAGAGAACACCGTCCGGCGCGCGTCGGGTGAGGTCGAGCGGCTGCACGGCTGCGATGCGGTCCGGATGGGCCCAGGGGACGAGCTGGTCATCCGGACGCCGGGAGGAGGGGGGTACGGGCCGCCCGCGCGGGGTTGACGGCGGCCGGACGGTCATCGACCTGGCCGCTCGCGTACGCCTGAGCCTGTCGCCCCGCCACCGCCGCCTGCCTGCGCCCCGGGTCCGCCGGGAGTGGGCTCACTCGGCGCGCGAGCATCGCATGGGCGCTGGCAACTGGAACGCGCGGGCGGGCGCACCGACCCCCGGACAGGTGGGCACGGCGTGCTCTCGAGCACGTCCCCGGCACGCCGTCGACCCCGATCCACCGGACCGCGGGGTGATGCTGCCCTCACACCTGGTTCCCCGCGCGTCGTGGGGGGTAGGGACACTGATCCCCGGCCAGGGACGCCGCCTCGGAGAGCGGCCTTCCTCCAGGGCGCACGACCGGTCGCGACGCACCCCCGCCGCACCCACGTACCGAGCCGGAACGGACCCCATGATCACCGTCCTCATCACCGGATCGACCGACGGGCTCGGCCGCGCGCTGGCCCTGCGGCTGGCCCGGGACCGTGCACGACTGCTCCTGCACGGACGCGACCCCGACAAGCTCGCCGCGCTCGCCGCCGAGGTCGCGAAGGCGGGCGCACCGACCCCCGAGACCCTGGTCGCCGACCTGTCCGACCTCGGCCAGGTGGCCCGCCTGGCCGCCGAGGCGCCCACGCGCACCGACCGGCTGGACGTCCTGGTCAGCAACGCGGGCATCGGGTTCGGCGAGCCAGACGGGCGGGAGCGGCGTGTGGGCGCCGACGGGCACGAGCTGCGCCTGACCGTGAACTACCTGGCCGGGTTCCTCCTCACCCTCGACCTGCTGCCGCTGCTGCGCGCCAGCGCGCCCTCTCGGGTGGTCAACGTGTCCTCCCTCGGTCAGTCCCCCCTCGACCTGGACGACCTCATGTTCGAGCGCGGCTACGACGGCGTGGACGCCTACCGGCGGAGCAAGCTCGCACAGATCATGTCGGCGACCGAGTTCGCCGCCCGCGTGCCCGCCGACGAGGTGACGTTCACCAGCCTGCACCCGGCGACGTTCATGCCGACCAAGCTCGTCACCCTGCACGGCATCGCCCCGGTCGACACCCTGGAGGAGGGGGTGGCGGCCACGTACCGTCTGGTCACCGACCCGGCCCTGCGCGGGGTGACCGGCCGGTTCTACAACCGCACGCGCGAGAGCCCGGTCAACGACCAGGCGGCCGACCACGGGGTCCGGGCGCAACTGTGGCGCCGCAGCCTGCGCCTGGTGGGACGGGAGGACGTTTCGATCGGCCCCGCCTCGCGAACGCACGGCTGACCGAGGCGCCGGGGGCGACCGAGCGGAGACGGACACCGACGTGGCGGTGACCACGCACGAGACGGGAGAATCGGATGGAACTGGGTCTGCACGTCGCGGACTTCACCTGGGCGGGCGGCGCCCCCGAACTGGGCCGCGCCCTCGCGCGGGCCGTCGGCGACGCCGAGGACTCGGGGATCGCCCGGGTCACGGTCATGGACCACTTCTGGCAGATCGGCCACGACCTGGGGCCGTACGAGAACGCGATGCTGGAGGCCTACACCACCCTCGGCTTCCTGGCCGCCCACACCTCGCGGGTGCGGCTGCACACGCTGGTCACCGGCGCCGTGTACCACGACCCCGGCGTCCTGGCCAAGCAGGTCACCACGCTGGACGTGCTCTCCGGAGGCCGCGCCGGGCTCGGGATCGGCGCGGGATGGTTCGCCGACGAGGCGCGCGGTCTGGGGCTGCCGTTCCCGAGCGTGGCGCGTCGGTTCGACATGTTGGAGGAGACCCTGAGCGTGGTCCTGCAGATGTGGTCGGGCGACGAGCGGCCCTACGAGGGCGAGTACTACCGGCTCGGACGGCCCCTGAACTCACCCGCTCCGCTCACCAGGCCGCATCCCTACCTGATGATCGGCGGTTCGGGGGAACGCCGGACCCTGCCGTTGGTCGCACGGCACGCGGACGCGTGCAACATCTTCGGCGGCCCCGAGGCCGGGCGCAAGCTGGACGTGCTCAAGCGGCACTGTGAGGCCGTGGGACGCGACCACGAGGAGATCGAGAAGACGTCGGTCCTGTCCGTCACGTCCGGCACCACCACCGACACCCTGGTCCGCGGACTGCTCGATCTGCGCGCCACCGGGTTCACCGCGGTCTACGTCTACGGGTGCGGTTTCGACGATCCGCGTGAGGCGGTGGACCTGATCGCCTCCACCCTGCCCGAGGTCGCCGAGGCCTGATCCGCCGGGCACCCCGGGCTGCCCGACGAGCGGGGCCAGCTGTCCGCACGGGGACGAGGCCGTCAGGACGGCGATGAGGCGGGCAGGGCCTCCACCACCAGGAGGAGGTTGTCGTCGACGGTGCTTCGATCAGATCGTTGAGCACCCCGTCACGCCTTTCGTCCGGGAACGGCCTCGGCGGTCGACCCGCCGGCGGGCTCGATTTCGAGTCGGGCAGGGCCCTCCAGCCCCCGCCGGTCGCGGACGGAGCCCTGCCTCAGGGGGTCACAGCAGCGCGTCGAGTCTGATCGGAAGCTCGCGGACGCGCTTGCCGGTCGCGTTGAACACGGCGTTGGCGATCGCCGCAGCCGCCCCGGTGATGCCGATCTCGGCGACTCCGCGCGCGCCCAGGGGCGCGCGCTGGTCGGGAACGTCGGTGCAGACGACGTCGATGTACGGCACGTCCAGATGCGCGGGGACGTGGTAGCCCGCCAGCGACCGGTTGACCACGCGCCCCGTGCGGTCGTCGAACACCACCTCCTCGGTGAGCGCCGCCCCGATGCCCATGACGATCCCGCCGCGGAGCTGGCTGGCCGCCGTCCTCGGGTTGAGGATCCGCCCGCAGTCGAACGACCCGAGCCACCGGGACACGTGCACCTCGCCGGTCCGCTCGTGGACGCGGACCTCGCAGAACTGCGCTCCGTAGGAGGCCATGGAGTACTCCGCCAGCTCCGTCGGCTCGGACCCCTCGCTCTCGACCTCGACGCACTCCTGGCCGGCCCGCTCCAGGATGGTCCCGTACGTCTCGCCGCGCCGGTCGTCCGTGCGGTACAGACCGCCGTCACGCGCCTGGACGGCCTCGTGGCCCGCACCGGCCAGCGGCGATCCGCCGCCCGCGAGCCGGAGCAGCTCGCGGTGCGCCTTGTCGACCGCCGCCGACACGGCCGCCGCCGCGCTCGCGGTCTGGCTCGACCCTGCGGCCGACAGGGCGCCGCAGGGCAGCGCCGAGTCGCCGTACTCGAAGAACACCCGGTCGATCGGGAGACCGAGCAGGTCCGCGGCGTACTGGAGCTGGGCGGTGGCGGTGCCCATGCCCATCTCGTTGGCCGCCGTCCGAATCACGGCCGTGCCGTCTGAGGCGATGCGCACGCGCGCGGTGGCGGGGAACCGGAAGACCGGGAAGTAGGCGGTGGCCACGCCCTGGCCGACGAGCCAACTGCCGTCCCGACGCGAGCGCGGGC
Organism: Nocardiopsis sp. CNR-923; assembly: GCF_001942255.1. Taxonomy (GTDB): domain Bacteria; phylum Actinomycetota; class Actinomycetes; order Streptosporangiales; family Streptosporangiaceae; genus Nocardiopsis. The sequence goes on along the minus strand of NZ_MKKC01000011.1, from coordinate 47,233 downwards.
GGCGGTCACGCCAGCCGAACCGCTGCGCGCCGCGCCCGTAGGCCTCGACCAGGTTCCGGGACGAGAACTCCCGCCCCGTGGTCGGGTCCCGTTCGGGCTCGTTCAGGCGTCTGAGTTCGATCGGGTCCATCCCCAGCTCGTGCGCGAGCTCGTCGACCGCCGACTCCAGCGCGAACGTGCCGACCGTCTCGCCCGGCGCGCGCATCCAGCTGTTGGCCACCGTGTCGAGGTAGACCATCCGCTGACCGATCTCCACGGTCCGCGACTTCCACAGGTGCCGGGGCGTGAGCGAGAACTGCTCGGGGTAGCGCGCGTGCGCGGTGGTCGCGCCGACGCCGGTGTGCACGAGCGCGGTGAACCTTCCGTCCCGGTCCGCTCCCAGCGCCACGCGCTGCTCGCACCGCGGACGGCCGCCGACGAGGCGGAACACCTCCTCTCGGGACAGGACGAGCTTCACGGGGCGGCCGACGATCCGCGCCGCTGCCGCGCACAGCGGCGTGTTGGTCCACACCCCCCACTTGCCGCCGAAGGCGCCGCCGACGAAGCCCGCCAGGACCCGGACTTCTCCGGGGCGAGCCCGAACAGCGTCGCGAGCACGTGCCCGCACCCGCCGACGAACTGGGTCGTCTCGTGGACCGTCAGGGTGTCGCCGTCCCAGACGGCGACCGTCGCGTGCGGCTCCATGGCGCTGTGACCGTGCCAGGGCGTGCGGTAGACGTGGTCGACGCTGACCGCCGCCTCGGACAGTGCCCTCGCCGCGTCGCCGATCCTGACCTCGGGGGGCTCGCCGAGGACGTCCGGCGGCAGGACGGCGTCGCCCTTGGCCTGGTCGAAGGAGACCGTCGGCGGCTCCTCGTCGTACTCCACGCGCACGAGCGAGGCCGCGTGCCCCGCCCGCTCCCACGTGTCGGCGACGACCACCGCCACCGGCTGGCCGTTCCAGTGGACGCGATCGTCCTGCATCACCGGCAGGTCGCTCGGCGACATGCCGGCCGCCATGTCCTCCAGGTCCAGCAACCGCGGCCGGGCCAGCCTGACGTTGTTCTCGTGGGTGATGACGGCGACCACCCCCGGCGCGCTCCGCGCCCGCGACGCGTCGATCGCGCGGATCCGTCCGCGGGCGATGGTGGAGCAGACCAGCCGCGCGTGCACCAGGCCGTCGAACCGGTGCTCCGCAGTGAACCGGACCGCGCCGGCGACCTTCGCGGGGCCGTCGACGCGCGGAAGCGACCGCCCCACGTAGGGCTCCCGCCCACCCCGGACCTGGTCCGGCCCGTAGCCGACCACCGTGCCCGTCGAAACCTCCCTCATCGGGCGCCTGCCCGTGCGATCAGTTCGAGCAGGGCGTCGACGACGGTCCTCCGCGCGAGTTCGACCTTGAAGGCGTTGCCCGGGTAGCCCCGGGCGTCGGCGAGCTCGGCGTCCGCCGCCGTCTGGAGGGTCTCGGCCGTCGCCAGGGCGCCGCGCAGGACCTCCTCGGCCACACGGGCCCGCCACGGCCGGTGCGCGACACCGCCCAGGGCGAGCCGGACATCCGCGATCCGGTCGCCGTCGACCGCCACGGCGGCGGCCACACTGACCAGCGCGAAGGCGTAGCTCCGCCGGTCGCGCACCTTCCGGTACGCCGAGTTCGCGGCGAGCGGCAGGGCGGAGACCTCGACGGCGGTGATCAGCTCGTCGGGCCGGAGCTCGGTGTCCAGGTCGGGCAGGTCGCCCGGAAGCCGGTGGAAACGGGCGAAGGGGATCTCCCGGACGCAGTCGGGGCCCTCCACCCGGACGGTGGCGTCGAGTGCGGCCAGCGCGACGCACATGTCGGAGGGATGCGTGGCGATGCAGGCGGAGGACGCGCCGAGGATCGCGTGGTCGCGATGGTAGCCCCCGATCGCGTCGCAACCCTCCCCCGGTGTGCGCTTGTTGCACCGTGCGGCCACGTCGTAGAAGTAGGGGCACCGGGTGCGCTGCATCAGGTTGCCCCCCACGGTGGCCATGTTGCGGATCTGACCCGAGGCCCCGGACAGCACCGACTGCGCCAGGAGGGGGTAGCGCTCGCGGACCCTCCGGTCGTGGGCGAGCGCGGTGTTGCGGACCGTGGCGCCGATCGACAGGCCTCCGTCCGCGCGTTCCTCCACCCGGTCGAGGGGCAGCCCGGTGACGTCGATGACGGCCTCGGGGCGCTCGACGTCCTCCCGCATCAGGTCCACCAGGTTGGTGCCGCCGCCGAGGAACTTCGCCCCCGGCCGCGCCGCCATGAGCTGGATGGCGTCCTGGACGTCGGCGGCGCGGGTGTAGGCGAAGTCCCTCATCGGGCCACCTCGTCGGCGAAGGCCGCGCGGACCGCCTCGTGGATGCCGACGTAGGCGCCGCACCGGCAGAGGTTGCCGCTCATCCGCTCCTTGATCTCCTCGTCGGAGAAGTCGAGGTCGTGCGCCGCCACGTCGGGGGTCACGGCGCTGGGCAGGCCGTCCCGGAACTCCTCGACCATGCCGATCGCCGAACAGATCTGCCCCGGGGTGCAGTAGCCGCACTGGTAGCCGTCGTGTTCCACGAACGCGGTCTGGAGCGGGTGCGGCTCCCCGTTCTCGGCCAGCCCCTCGATCGTGGTGATCGCGCGGCCCTCGTGCTGCACGGCCAGGGCGAGGCACGAGATGATGCGCCGCCCGTCGACCAGAACCGTGCAGGCTCCACAGCGCCCTGGTCACAGCCCTTCTTGGTGCCGGTCAGACCGAGGTACTCGCGCAGCGCGTCGAGGAGGGAGACGCGCGGTTCGAGCCGGAGCTGGTGGGGGTCGCCGTTGACCTGGAGCGTCACCGGTCGTTCGGTGGACGGGCCGGAGCGTGGTTCGGCGTCGGTCCCGTGCGTGTCCATGTGCTCCCCCTCGGTTGCGGGCATGGGGGTGTCGCCCCCAGAGCGACAGTAACGACGGGTGACGGCAATGCCCACGATCCGGCACAGTGTGTTACCGAACGCGCGGGCGGCCCGGCTGGAGGGGGAGCGGCTGGCCCCTCCGCCACGGAGCGGGTCAGGGGTCAGCTGGGTTCGGAGGGGATCGGGGGTTCCACGCTCCTCGGCTGCCCCAGGGCGCGGTCGTGGTGCGCAACGGACGGATGATCGCCTTCGCGAAGCCGGGACACGGTGGCCCGCCGAAGACCCACGTGCGGCGCCCGCGCCCCCGGGACCGCGTCCGCCTCCGGTCCGCGGGCCGGGGGCGCACGTCGCGTGTGCGGAGGAGGGGCCGAGCGTGGTCCGGGCCTTCGACGCCGCGCATTCGGACGCCGTCCACCACCAAGCCTCGGGAACGGATCGGCAAGGACTCGACGGGAGGGGACGACCTCCCCTGGAACAGGTGCGAAACGCCGGGTAGGAAGGCGGGGACACCACGTCCGGCGGTCGAGGCCGCCGGGCCCGACAGGAGAGGCACACCAGCATGCCCCACCACCCCGACGTCACCGACCGGGCCGTGCGCGCCCTGATCGAGGCGATCAACGCGAACGACCGCGAAGCCTTCGCCGAGGCGCTGACCCCCGACGCCACGATGTCCGACGACGGATCGGAGCGCGATCTCTTCCCGTGGGCGGAGAAGGAGATCTTCGCGTCCAACGGGCGGATGGACGTCGTCTCCGCGAGCGAGGAGGGGCGGTCGCTGATCGCGGACTACCGCAACGACGCCTGGGGCGCCATGCGGACGCGCTGGGACTTCACCATCGTCAACGGGAAGGTCTCCAGGATCGACACCGGCCACGCCTGAGCCGTCGTCCGCTGAACCACGCGGGGGACGCCCTTGGCGCGCTACCCGGCCATCCGCCCGGGGAGCTTCGTCGGCGTCGGGCGGTGTGCTGGCGCGCGACCGGCCGACGTGGACGGGCCCCCGGCGATCAGCGTCGCGTCCCCCCTGGTCCCAGCCGTTCCAGGTAGCCGCGCACGACCTCCTCGGCCTGGGCCCGGGTGACGTTCCCGGCCATGAGCAGGGATCCGAGCCCGTGGGCGAGGGACATGACCTCCGTCGCGATCAGCCGCGCACGCGCTGCGTCCACCCGCGGGTCCGCGCCGACGACCTCGGCGAGGTGGTCGGCCAGGGCCCTCAGGTGGGCCTGGTAGGCGGTGGTGGCGGCGTCGGGTCGCGTGATCGCCAGCAGTTCGAGCGAGACGCCGATCCGGTGGAAGGCGCGACGCTGGCCACCACCACGACCCCCCGCGATGAGCGGTCAGCGCGACGGAGGACCGTGCACGAGTCCTCCGTCCCCGGGCTGCGGGGGAACGCGTCGGCGGCGCACCGCACGAAGCGGCCCCCGACCGTCCGGCCGGGGGCGCGGCGTCGTCGGCGGTGGCGCGGACGCGGCCGCCCGGCTCCGTGCCCCGTGCCACCGGTCAGGCGTAGACGCGTCCGACGAACTCGGCGATCTGGTCGTCCGTGAGGTGGTGGGACAGGTCGGCCTCGCTGATCATGCCGACCAGCCGCTTGTTCCCGTCGATGACGGGCAGGCGTCGGATCTGGTGCGACTCCATCTCGCGAAGGACCTCGTCGACGCCGGCCTCGGTGGAGACCCAGCGCGGGGTGCCCTTGCACATCTCCCCCGCGGTGATCTGGAAGGGGTCGCGTCCAGCCGCGACACAGCCGACGACGATGTCCCGGTCGGTGATGATGCCGCACATGCGCTGGTTCGAGGTGCCGGGGTCGGCGACCGGGATCGCGCCCACGTTCAGCTCGCTCATCAGCTGGGCGACCTGGTCCAGGGTGTCCGTGGCCGAAACCCACGTGACTCCCGAGTGCATGATGTCGGCTGCGGTGGTCATCGCATTCTCCTGTCGGTTCTCCGGGTGGTTGCGGCCCCATCGTCCCGTTCGCGCGCGTCGGCCACGGCGGGACGTGCCCGGACATGGCACTCGGTGGCGAAGAGTTGGACGGGCCGTGGTGGTGCTCTCCGCGATCGCGGGTCCGGGGGACACTGTCAACCCCGTGACACTGCGCCCGCGTCCGCGCGGGGGCGGGGGACAGTGGAGTGGGGCGGCGCGCCCGGGGACAGCGGACGCGCGGGACCTGCGGAACGTCTATCACGCCCTGAACCCGGCCGGACTCCTGTCGGGGCTGAGGCAGCAACGGCCGGGTGAGTTCGACGACCTCCGGGAGGAGGAGTTCGTCGCGCCGCGCCGGAGCGGCGACGGCCCCCGCCGGGTCCGTCTCGCCCTGCTGCCCCCGGCGACGCCTGGGCGGCCTGCGGCCCCGCTCCTTCGCCCACGGCGGGCGCGGCGGGAACGGACGTCACGGGTGAGGGCGTCGGGGCGCGCGGCGGGCACTCGTCCAGCCGCGCGCCGCCCCGGCGGCGCTCCCGCCGTGTTCCCATCAGTCGACAGGACCCCACCCCGCTCCTTCTTCGGCCTCGCCAGAGCGCCAGCGGACACGCCGCTCGCGACGGACGGCATCCGCCGCACACGCCCTGACACGACCGCCCCTGCCGGGGCCCGCGGGCGCCGCGGTCGACCCCCGAAGCCCCAGCAGGGGCCGCACACGCTAACGGGCCGGGGCGCGCGCGGCGACCAGCAGCTCGACGTTCCTGTCACGCGGTCCGCCGTAGTCGGCCGGGTCGGCGTACAGGTCGTTGACCGACAACTCCCGGTACAGGGAGGCGAGCCCGTCCGCGCTGAAGTCGCCGTGGTCGACCCGGTAGGGGCTGTCCGCCTCCAGCAGGGTCGTGAACAGCGAGATCGTACCGTCCTCGTTGTCCACGATCTCGATCGCCCGCGCCATCTGCGGGTGGTCGATGTGCGAAGCGGTGTTGATCTCCCAGAATCCGCGCTCGGCGGTGCGGTGCGTGTGCGCGCTCACCCGGTTGTAGTGGGTGTGCCCGTTCACCCACGCCAGCACGTTCGGGTACCGCTTGAGCATGTGCACGAGGACGTCGCCGGTCAGCCGCAGGTCGCCGGGACGGCGGCTGTCGGGGAGGATGTTGCCCATCGTGTCGCTGGTGTGGTGGGAGAACAGCACGAACAGCTCGTCGGTCACCTGCTGGGTGCGGCGCCGCCCCCAGAAGTCGTAGTAGACCGAACTGGCGGCGCGCAACGTCCGCTCCAGCCAGTCGTACTGGTACTTGCCGATCGACCCGTCCGCCAACCCGGCCAGCGTGGTGGTGTCCATGCTGACGCCGGTGACGCCGTCGGCGACGCGGAAGGTGTAGAAGCAGTCCACGCCGTCGGCGTTGTCGTCGGTGAAGCCGTGCCCGACGGGCCCGGGGCCGGTGTTGTCCTCCGCCAGGTGCGCGGCGACGAAGGCGCGGGTGTCGAAGGGGGCGCGGCGGTCGTCGGGGGTGATCCTCGACAACACGGCGGAGGCGGACAGGGTGTTCTCGGGCGACTCCACCTGGGCGGGCACCTGGCCGAGCCGGTCCTCGTCGGTCATCGCCTCGGCGGCCTGGTCGCGGACGTCGTCGTCGGCGAACATGATCTTGCGGTCGCCCAGGTAGACCTCCTCCAGCGAACCGGCGGGCAGACTGCCCGCGGGGGTGTCGTCGTGGTTGCCGATGGCGCAGTACCAGGCACGTCCAGTCCGGGGCTCTCGAACGGGGCCGTGGCGGCGTCGAGGAAGCCGGGGATCCGCGGAAATCCGCCGCGGGTCTTGTACCGGTCGGCCAGGTCGCGGTCCGGATGCCAGTACAGCTCGTTGCCGCAGTCCTGCACGCCCTCGTACCGGGCGGGGTCGCCGGTGTTGGGGGTCACGGTCCCGCCGTTGAGGACGGCCAGGAGCCATTCGAGTTCGACGGTCTCGTGGTTGTCGGTGTTGTCCCCGGTGGTGACCATGAAGTCGAACGGACGCCCGGTCACGGGGCCGACCCGCAGCGAGTTGACCCGGCGGACGAGTGCCGTCGCGCCGAGCGCGGACAGCGTCTCCTGGGGACGGTGGGCGCTGGACCCGATCACCGGGTGGGTGTACTCGAAGCGCACCGGGCTCTGGGCGTCCATGATGTGCAGGTCGGTGAACTGGACGAACGCCGCGAGCGCTCTGCGCCGGTCGTCGCGACCGGCCTGGGCTGGGACCAGGTCCTCGCGGACCTCGATCGGCCATCCTGGTCCGGCGGCGAGCAGCCGGTACCCGTCGCCGACGGGGGTGGCGACCTGGGCGAGCGTGGTCCCTTCGGGTTGGGAGATCCGGGACATGGTCTGGCGGAGGAGCCGGTCGTGCACGGCGGCGGAGGCAGGCGGGGCGGGCAGCCCGAGGGCGATGCCCAGTCCTGCCGTGGAGGTCGTGAGGAATCCGCGCCGGTTGAGGGGAGCCATGGGTGTGCGACGTCCTTTCAGGCCGGGCCGGGGGAGGCCCGTGGGAGTGGGGTCGTCATTGAAGACCGGCGGAGCGGTCGGGGGCAACGGGGGCTGGCCGTCCCGGACGCCCCCGGTGGGCGTCCGGGACGGCGCGGGGTAGGGTGACGGGTTTCGCTCCGGACTCCGTACGGCGCGGACCCGGCACGTCACACACGGTGATCAAACGATGTCCGCCCGCCCGTCGCCGACTCGTCCCATCGCGTTCGTCCGGACGTGGAGAAGCGGTCACAAAGGTGAGGGGATTTCACGTTTGGCCGGATCCGGCCAATTCCCGCGACGGCTCGCGCAAGCGCCTCAGCCCGGCAGCACGCGGTGGGCCAGGAGGGTCAGACCCTCGGCGATCTGACCGGTGGTCAGACCCCGTTCGCGCTGGTGGGTGAAGACCTCGGGGGCCAGGGGCGCCAGGAGCGCGTCGGCGAGCGCGTCCGGGCCGGGCGTGCCCGCCGCCCTCAGGAGCGCGATCACGTGCGCCCGCCAGAACCCGTAGGCGCCGGCGTCGAAGCGCGTCCGCCCCGTCTCGGCCCCCAGCACCAGGTGGACGTGGCGTTCCATCAACGCGGTCATCGCCGCGTAGAACGCGGCGAGCCGGTCCCCGGGCGGGGCGCCCGGCCCCAGGGGCGGCTCCCCCTGGAGGAGTTCGCGCTGAAGGCTCCGCTCGTGCTCGTCCAGCAGCGCCGACGCGATCGAGGCGGGGTCGGGGTAGCGCCGGTAGAGCGTGCCCCGGCCGACCCCGGCCGCCCGTGCTATCTCCTCCATGGTCACCGTGCGCGGATCCTTGTCGGCGAAGAGCACGGCCGCGGCGGCGAGCACCTTGGCGCGGTTGCGTGCCGCGTCCGCGCGCTCCTTGCGTCCTGTCATGCCGCCACCCTACCGAGAAGTGGACACCCTGTCCGGTTGTCGCCTAGAGTCTTAAACGGACACCGTGTCCACTTAATTCGGGAGGTCTCCCATGCCCCAGCTGCTGCACATCGACTCCAGCGCCCGCCGCGACTCCTTCAGCAGGGAGTTGGGCGAGGCCGTCGCCGCCGGGTGGCGCCGCGCCCACCCCGGGTGCGTCTACGTCCACCGGGACCTGGCGCAGCGGCCGGTCCCCCCGATCGGCGAGGCGTGGACCGAGATCTGCGACGCCGTCCTGCGCGCGTCCATCACCGACGTCGCGCGCTACCCCGAGGCCGTGCGCACCCCCGCTCAGCGGGAGGCGTGGGCGATCGTCCGCCCCCTGCTTGACGAACTTGTCGCGGCGGACACGGTGCTGATCTCGGCGCCGATGTACAACTTCTCCGTCCCGGCCGCGCTGAAGGCGTGGATCGACCAGGTGACCTTTCCCCGGATGTCCCTCGCCGGACGCCGGTTCGTGGTGGCCTACGCGCGCGGAGGCGCCTACGGGCCCGGAACGCCCCGTGAGCCCTACGACCACCACGAGCGGTACCTGAGGGACTTCCTGTCCGGGCACTTCGCCGTCGACGACGTCGTGTTCGTCGGGACCGAACTGGTCAACGCGCGCGTCGACCCCGCACTCGCGCACCGCCGCGCCGAGCACGACGCCTCACGCGCCGACGCCCTCGCCGCCGCGACCGCGCTGGGCACGGGACTGGGCGCCCCCGCCCGCGGCGCCGAGGCGGTCGAGGAGTCCGCGTCGTGAACTGGTTGATCCTGCTCGGGGCCGGAGCGGTCGAGGTGGCCTGGGCGCAGAGCATCAAGCCCACCGAGGGGTTCACCCGGCCGTTCCCGACCCTGGTCTGCCTGGTCCTGATGTTCGCGGCGGTCTTCCTGCTGTCGCTGTCGATGCGCACGCTGCCGGTGGGCACCGCCTACGTCGTCTTCACCGGAATCGGCGCGGCCGGGGCGATCGTCCTGGGCATCGCCGTACACGGCGACCCGGTCAGCGCGGGTCGGCTCACCGCCCTCGGCCTGATCGTCGGCGGAGTCGCGCTCGCCCACGCCACCGGCGTCTCCGCATAGGGCGGTCGGCTCAGGCCAGGAAGCCGCGCAGCAGCGCCTCGCTCCCCTCCAGGTGCTCGTTGACCGCGAGCCGGGCCGCCTCGGGGTCGCCGGCGCGGATCGCGTCGACGACGGCGTGGTGCTGCGCGCCGCTGTGCTCCAGGTTCCTCACGAGCATCGGCATGGCGTCGAGCAGGCCGTTCAGCCGCATCCGGGCGTCGGTCAGCGCCGAACTGAGCGAGCGCGACCCGGTCAGCTCGGCCAGCGTCAGGTGGAAGACGGTGTCCAGGCGCCGGTAGTCGTCCACCACCGCCCCGTCCACGGCGGCCAGCCGCCCGGTCAGCAGCGCGTCCTGGTCGGGGGTGAGTCCGCGCTCGGCCAGCAGCACGGCGGCGCCGACCTCCAAAGCGCGGCGGACGGTGAACAGGTCGTCCAGGTCGCCGCCCATGTCCGCGAGCACCCGGCGGGCCTGGGCGCGGCTGGGGCGCGGAGGGACGTAGGTGACGAACGTGCCCCCGGAGCGACCGCGTCGGGATTCGACGTACCCGGCCTCCTGGAGCGCCCGGATCGCCTCGCGCAGGGTGATGCGGCTGACGCCCAGACGGGTGGCCAGGTCGCGTTCGGCGGGGAAGCGCTCGCCCCGGGCGACCACGCCCAGCTTGATCGCCGACAGCAGCCGCTCGACCGTCTCCTCGAAGGCGTTGCCCGCCCGCACCGGGCGGAACACGGCGTCGGCCGCGGGTTCGGCGGGGAGCGTGTCGACGGCGTCCCCGACCCCGGTGTCGGCCATGCTGCCCCTCCCCTTCGCGCGCAGTCCGCATGTGCGATGCCGTGGACCCAGGGTAGGGCCGCCGCACCGGGAGTCCGTCCCGGCGCGGCGGCCCTACGGCCCTGCCACGGCCTCGGCGTCTACTTCAGTTCCGACTCCGCCTCCTCGATCAGTGCGAACTCCTCCTCCGGCGCGTTGGCCACCAGCCGGTGCCGCGAGTAGAACCAGAAGTAGGCGAGGAAGGCGAGCAGGATCGCGGCGGTGATGGCCGCCCCCACCATGTCGACGAAGAACGTCGCCACCACCGCGCACACCGCCAGGACCAGGGCGATCCCGGTGGTGACGGTGCCGCCCGGGGTCCGGTACGGACGCGGCAGGTTCGGCTCGCGGCGGCGCAGCACGATGTGCGCGACCATCATGAGCACGTACGACACCGCCGCCCCGAACACGGCGATGTTGATGAGCAGGTCCCCGTTGGCGACCGTGGCCGCGAGCACGAAGCCGATCGTGCCGGGGACGATGAGGGCCGCGTAGGGGGTGCGGCGTCTGCCCGTCACCGACAGGAAGCGGGGCAGGTAGCCCGCCCGGGAGAGCGCGAACAGCTGCCGGGAGTAGGCGTAGATGATCGAGAAGAACGAGGCGACCAGTCCGGCCAGGCCGACGTAGTTCACGAAGTCCGCGAGGAGGGTGTCGCCGCCGTAGGCCTCGCGCAGCGCCTCGGGCAGCGGGTTGCCGGACTCGGCGAGCACCGCCGACCCCGCGCCGCCGGGGGCCAGCACCAGCATCAGCGCGGCGGTCACCAGGAGCACCGACATCGCGGCGATGATGCCCCGGGGCATGTCGCGCTTGGGTTCGCGGGCCTCCTCGGCGGCGAGCGGAACGCCCTCGACCGCCAGGAAGAACCAGATGCCGAAGACGAACGCGCCGAGGATCCCGGCGTACCCGTAGGGCAGGAAGGCGCTGGCCCCGACCGCGTCCGTGGGCACGATGTCGAACAGGTTGGCCGCCTCGAACCGGGGCGCCATGCCCACCGCGAACACCACGAGGGCGACCACGGCGACCCCGGTGATGACGAACATCAGCCGCAGCGCCTCGCCCACGCCCCACACGTGCACACCCACGAACAACAGGTAGCAGACCAGGTAGACCGGCCAGGCGTTGGTGATGCCGAACAGTCCCAGCGCCTCGACGTAGCCGCCGATGAACACGGCGATCGCGGCCGGGGCGATGGCGTACTCGATGAGGATGGCGGTGCCGGTGGCGAACCCGCCGAGGGGGCCCAGGGCGCGCCGGGCGAAGCCGTAGCCCGCTCCGGCGGTGGGCAGGGCGGAGGCGAGTTCGGCCAGGCCGAACACCATGCACAGGTACATCGTGCCCATGAGGAGGGTGGCGATGAGGAGCCCGCCCCAGCCGCCCTCGGCCAGGCCGAAGTTCCATCCGGCGAAGTCGCCGGAGATGACGTAGGCGACGCCCAGTCCGGCGAGCAGGACCCAGCCCGCCGCGCCCTTCCTGAGCTGCCGTCTGCGGAGGTAGTCGTCGCTGGCCAGGGAGTAGTCCGCTCCCTGGAGGTGGACGCGGCCGTCGGCCGGTCCCTGGGAGCTCGTGCGATCCGCTTCTGCCATGGGCGTTTCCTCTGTTCGGTCAACCAGCCCCACCGGTCGCCCGCGACACAGACCCGGGGGACAAAGGTCTATGGTCGGTCCTTTTTATGAGTCGAGATCATGCACCACCGCGTTCGCGCCTGTCAAGGGGGGTGCGGCGATTCGGGGCAGATCTGGACGATCATCAGAAGCGTTTGGTTTCTCGCAGGTCAAGGCCGTATTTTCTGGCTCGCACCCATTGACACCGCCGCGCGCTCCTGGTTCCATTCAGCTCATTGGTCTGATCCTAAACCAAAGATTTCGGGGCGCCCGTCCCAGAGCCCGGACCGCGCCTCGCACGCCGGACCGCGACGCGAGCAAGGAGACCCCGTGCCACAGAATCCCCCGGTCGCCTCCGACCCACCGCTGACCCTCGACGAGCTGCGCCGCGACACCGCCTCCGGCGCCGTGGACACCGTCCTGGTGGCCTTCACCGACATGCAGGGCCGCCTCCAGGGCAAGCGGCTCTCCGCGCGCTTCTTCCTGGAGGAGGTGGTCGGGCACGGCACCGAGGGCTGCGGGTACCTGCTCGCCGTGGACGTGGACATGGACACCGTCGACGGGTACGCGATGTCCTCCTGGGACACCGGCTACGGCGACTTCGTCATGGCTCCGGACCTGTCCACCCTGCGGCGCACGCCCTGGGCCGAGGGCGCCGCCATGGTCCAGGCCGACCTGACCTGGCACGACGGCAGTCCGGTCGCGCCCTCGCCCCGGCAGATCCTCAGGCGACAGACCGAGCGTCTCGCCGAGCGCGGGTGGCGGGCGATGGTCGGGACGGAGCTGGAGTTCGTCGTCTACCGCGACAGCTACGAGCAGGCGTGGGACCGGGGCTACCGCGACCTCACCCCGGCCAACCGCTACAACGTCGACTACTCGGTGCTCGGCGGCGCCCGCGTCGAACCCCTGCTGCGCCGGATCCGCAACGAGCTGGGCGCGGCGGGGCTCTACGCGGAGTCGGCCAAGGGCGAGTGCAACCTCGGCCAGCACGAGATCGCCTTCCGCTTCGACGAGGCCGTGCGCACGTGCGACAACCACGCCGTGTACAAGAACGCCGCCAAGGAGATCGCCGCCCAGGAGGGCATGTCGATCACCTTCATGGCCAAGCCCAACCAGCGCGAGGGCAACTCCTGCCACATCCACGTCTCCCTGCGCGAGGAGGACGGCACTCCGGTCATGGCCGGGGGCGAGGGCCTGTCGGCGACCGGACGACACTTCCTCGCCGGGCAGATGGCCGCGCTGCGCGAGTTCACGCTGCTGCTGGCGCCCAACATCAACTCCTACAAGCGGTACGTGCCGGGAAGCTTCGCCCCGACCGCGGTCGCGTGGGGCCGCGACAACCGCACGTGCGCGCTGCGGCTGGTCGGCCACGGGCCCTCGCTGCGCGTGGAGAACCGCGTTCCGGGCGGGGACGTCAACCCCTACCTCGCCAACGCCGCGCTGATCGCGGCCGGGCTGCACGGGATCGACGAGGCACTGGAGCCGGGCAACCCCTTCGAGGGCAACGCCTACACCTCCGGACTGCCCACCGTGCCCGCCACGATGCGCGACGCGCTCACCGCGTGGGAGGACAGCGCCCTGGCCCGCGAGGTATTCGGCGACGAGGTCGTCGAACACTACGCCAACTACGCCCGGGTGGAGCTGGCCGCCTTCGACGCGGCCGTCACCGACTGGGAGATGTACCGGGGCTTCGAACGGCTCTGACCGCGCGACACCCACCCGAGCACCGACCGCGCCCGTCCCACCGACCGGCGCCCCAGACCACGAAGGAGCACGATGCCCGACGCACCGACCGTCCAGCGGGTGGTCGACCCCGCCACCGAGGCGGTGATCGCCGAAGTCCCGCTGGCCGGGGAGAAGGAGGTCGACGCGGCCGTCGAGCGCGCCCGCGCCGCCGCCCCCGCCTGGCGGGCGACGGCCCCGGGCGACCGGGCCCGGCTGCTGCGCGCGGTCGCCGCGAGGATCGACGAGCACCGCGAGGAACTGGCCCAGACGGAGGTCCGCAACGCCGGGCACCCCGTGGAACAGGCGCGGTGGGAGGCGGGCAACGCGCGCGACGTGTTCGAGTACTTCGCCGCCGCCCCCGAACGGGCGACCGGACGGCAGATCCCCGTGCCCGGCGGGTGGAGCGTGACCTTCGCCGAGCCGCTGGGCGTGGTCGGGGTGATCGTGCCGTGGAACTTCCCGATGCCGGTGCTGTCATGGGGCGCCGCCCCCGCCCTGGCCGCCGGGAACACGGTGGTCGTCAAGCCGTCCGAGCTGACGCCGCTCACCGCGCTGCGGATCGCCGAGCTCGCGCGGGAGGCCGGACTGCCCGAGGGGGTGTTCCAGGTGCTGCCCGGCACGGGTCCCGTCGCCGGTGAGCGCCTGGTCCGGCATCCGGGGGTCGACAAGATCGTGTTCACCGGGTCCACGGCGGTCGGCCGCCGGATCATGGCCGCCGCCGCCGACGACTTCACCCGGGTCACGCTGGAGCTGGGCGGCAAGAGCGCCAACGTCGTCTTCGCCGACGCCGACCTGGAGAAGGCGGCGGCCGGCGCCCCCGGCGGTGCGTTCGACAACGCGGGCCAGGACTGCTGCGCGCGTTCGAGGGTCCTGGTGCAAAGGTCGGTGTTCGACCGGTTCCTGGAGCTGTTGGAACCCGCCGTCACCGGGATCGGCGTCGGCGACCCGTCCGACCCGGCGACGGTGATGGGGCCGCTGATCTCGGCGGCCCAGCGCGACCGGGTCGCCTCCTACGTGCCCGACGACGCGCCGGTGGCGTTCCGGGGAACGGCTCCGGACGGACCCGGGTTCTGGTTCCCGCCCACCGTGCTCACCCCCACCGACCGGGACGCCCGCGTGCTGCGCGAGGAGGTGTTCGGCCCGGTGATGTGCGTGGTGCCGTTCGAGGACGAGGCCGAGGCGGTCGCGCTGGCCAACGACTCCGAGTACGGCCTGGCCGGTTCCGTGTGGACGCGCGACGTGGGCCGGGCGCTGCGCGTGGCGCGGGCGGTGCGGGCCGGGAACCTGTCGGTGAACTCCCACTCGGCGGTGCGCTACTGGACGCGTTCGGCGGGATGGGGCACTCCGGCATCGGCCGCGAGCTGGGTCCGGACGCCTGGAGGCGTTCACCGAGACCAAGACCGTGTTCGTCTCCGACGACACCTGAGGACACGGCCGTATCAGGACACCCGGCGCGACCGCGCCGGGTCCAGGCAGGGACATCCACCCGAGGGGGGAACATGCAGCGGTTCGACGGGCGCGTGGCCGTGATCACGGGCGCGGGCAGCGGGATCGGCAGGGCCACCGCGCTGCGGCTGGCGCGGGAGGGCGCGCGGATCGTCGCGGTCGACGTGGACGTGGAGGGCGGCGAGCGGGTCGCCAAGGACACCGACGGGCTGTTCGTCCGCGCGGACGTGACCGACGAGGACCAGGTGCGCGAGGCGTTCGCGACCGCGCGCTCCGCCTACGGTAGCGTGGACGTGGCGTTCAACAACGCGGGGATCTCGCCGCCCGACGACGACTCGATCCTCACCACCGGGATCGACGCCTGGCGCCGGGTGCAGGAGGTCAACCTGACCTCGGTCTACCTGTGCTGCAAGTACGCGCTGCCGCACATGCGCGAGCAGGGGCGCGGGTCGATCGTGAACACGGCGTCGTTCGTGGCGACGATGGGCGCGGCGACCTCGCAGATCTCCTACACCGCGAGCAAGGGCGGGGTGCTGGCACTCAGCCGCGAGCTGGGCGTGCAGTTCGCGCGGGAGGGCATCCGCGTCAACGCGCTCTCGCCCGGTCCGGTGAACACGCCGCTGCTCCAGGAGCTGTTCGCCAAGGACCCCGAGCGCGCCCAGCGCCGCCTGGTGCACGTGCCGCTGGGCCGGTTCGCCGAGGTGACCGAGATCGCCGCCGCCGTGGCCTTCTTGGCCAGCGACGACGCCTCGTTCATCACCGCGTCCAACTTCCTGGTGGACGGCGGGATCTCGGGGGCCTACGTCACCCCCCTGTAGGGCACGCAGGAGCCGACCGCACGGGAAAGGGGGGCCGATGCGCCCCGTCATCGGAATCTCCGCCTACGCCGAACGGGCCAGGTGGGGTGAGGCGTGGGACCTGCCCGCGGTCCTGCTGCCGCGGGCCTACGCCGACCAGGTCGCGGACACGGGCGGCGTGCCGGTGCTGCTGCCGCCCCTGTCCGGGGTGGACGGAGCCGTGGAGCGGCTCGACGGCCTCCTCCTGGCGGGCGGCGCCGACATCGACCCGGGCCGGTACGGGGCGCCGACCGACGCGCGGACCACCGGGGTGCTGGGCGCGCGGGACAGCGCCGAAATCGACCTGCTGGAGGCGGCGCTGGCCCGGGGGCTGCCGGTGCTGGGGGTGTGCCGGGGCATGCAGCTGCTCAACGTGGTGCGCGGCGGCACACTCAACCAGCACCTGCCCGACCTGGTGGGGCACCACGGGCACCGGGAGACGACGGGGGTGTTCGGCTCCCACCCGGTGACCGTGGCCGAGTTCTCCCGGACCGCCGACGTGCTGGGACGGACGGAACTGGAGGTGCCCACCTACCACCACCAGTCGCTCGCGGAGCTGGGCGAGGGCGTGGCGGCCACGGCGTGGGCGCAGGACGGGACGGTGGAGGCGATCGAGTACACCGACCGGTTCAACGTCCTGGGCGTGCAGTGGCACCCGGAGATGGGCGAGGACCCGTCGCTGTTCCACTGGCTGACGGAACGGGCGTCCGACGCCGGTCGGGGGTGAGCCGGGGAGGGCGCGCACGGCCCCGGGAGCGTCCTCAGCGGTGGGCGCCGTGCCACCGGGTCCGTTCCGTCCGGTTCCCGGCTCGGCGCCGGCGGTCCCTCCGGGGCCGCCCCGGGACACGCGGGTACGCTTTCGCCCAGACCCGCCGGGTGCACACCGGCGGCGCGTGCGCCAGGATCTCCCCATGCCCTTCACCCTCAGCCACGCGGCGGCCGTCCTGCCGCTGGCGCGCACACGACTGCCCACGGCCGCCCTCGTCGTCGGCGCGATCGTGCCCGACCTGCCGTACTATCTGCCGCTCCCGGTGCCGTCGGAGCACACCCACCACCCGTGGGGCGTTGGCACGGACGTGCTCGTGGGGGCGGTGGTCCTGATGCTGTACCGGTGCGTCCTGCTGGCCCCACTGCGCGCGCTCGCACCCTGGGTCGGCGCCGGTGCCGGCGGCCGACCGGGAGTGGGCGGGGCGTCGCTGACCGCGGCGGCGCTGGCGGTCGGGGCCCTGACCCACGTGGTCTGGGACTCCTTCACGCAGGTCGGCGGGGCGGCGGTCCAAGCGTGGCCGGTGCTGACCACCCCCGTCGTCGGCCCGCACCTGCTGTTCAACGTGCTGATGTACGCCAGTTCCGCGGGCGGTCTGGCGGCGGTGGCCTGGTGTGCGGTGCGCCGCGCACGGGCCGCGGGGCGCACCGTCGGCGCACTGGCCGGACGGGCGCGCGGAGCCGTGCTCGGGGGGATCGGCGTGTGCGCGGCGACGGGAGCGGTGATCGGGGTGCTGTCCGCCGCGCCGGCGCCGAGCCCCTACGACGCGGTGCGCGACGCGCTGATCGGCCTGGTCACCGGCGGCTGCGCCGGGCTTGGCGGCTACACGGCGGCGTGGTGGGGGCTGCGCGGGGCCCGCGCCCGCGCGTCCACGCCGCCCGCCGCCGCGACCGTGGTGACGGCGGTGACGGCGTCCGCCCTCGCTCCGGCCACGGGCTCACCGGACCCTGGAACCGCTGCGGTGACGGGGTTCTGGCCTCCTCCCCACCGCACTCCGCCGTCTTCGCAGGTCAGTGGCTTGCCTTGGTGAACTCGTGCGATAGAATTCGTACATAAGTTCGATTTCGGTACTTCTTCCCCACCGACCACACCAGCACCACGCCCCGGGGAGGGAGTCCATGCCGCACGACCTCGGCACGTGGACTTCGCCCACCTCAACGCCGTCTCCTCGGCCTCCATGCGCCACGGCGCCACCGCACCGCACCACCTGGTCGAACGCGCCGCCGAACTCGGCATGGACCTGCTCGCCCTCACCGACCGCGACGGCGTCTACGGCGCGGTCAAGCACGTGCGCGCCTGCCAGCGGGCCGGACTGCGCCCCGTCCTGGGCTGCAACCTCGCCGTCGCCTCCCCCGGCGGCGGACGAGTCACCCTCCTGGCCCGCGGCGCGGGCGGCTGGGCCTCCCTGTGCCGTCTGATCACCCAGGCGCACACCGCCAAGCCCGCCACCCCCGGCGCCGTCCCCGCCCTGTCCCCCGACCTGATCGCCGACCACGCGGAGGGGATCGTCGTCCTGGTCGGCCCCGACTCCGACGTGGGCGCCGCCCTGGCCGACGACCGCCCCGGACGGGCCCGGCGCCTCCTGGAGCGGTGGCGGGCCAGCGCGACCACGGCCGTGGAGATCGTCGACCACTACCTCCCCGGCCAGCGGCGCACCGCCCGAGCCCTGCTCGACCTGGCCGCGCGCACCCGGACCCTGGCGGTCCTCACCAACGCCGTGCGCTACCCGCGCGAGACCGACGCCGAGATCGCCCACGTGCTGGACCAGACCGCCCAGTGGAAGCCCGGCGGCGCCCGCCCCGGCCCCGCCACCAACCAGGCCCACCTCAAGAGCGGCGCCCGCATGCTGGAGGTCGCCGAACGCGTCTGCGGCGACACCGCCCAGGCCCGCCGCCTCATCGCCCACACCCTGGCCCTGGCCTCCTCCTGCGCCCTGGACCCCGACGCCGACCTGGGAATGGACCGCGTCCACCTGCCCGACGTCGCCGAACCCCGCGAGCGGCTCTGGCGCGACTGCGACGACGGCCTGCACCGGATCGGCCTGCACCGCGACCCCGCCGCCCGGCACCGTCTCGCCCAGGAACTGGAGGTCATCGAGTCCAAGGGCCTGTCCGCCTACTTCCTCACCGTCGCCGACGCCGCCGCGCGCATCCGCGACAAGGGCATCCGCTGCTCCATCCGCGGCTCGGGCACCGGCAGCCTGGTCAACCACCTCCTGGACGTGTCCGCCGTCAACCCGCTCGACCACGGCCTGGTCATGGAGCGCTTCCTGTCGCACAGCCGCACCGGCCTGCCCGACATCGACCTGGACGTGGAGTCGGCCCGCCGTCTGGAGGCCTACGACGCGGTGTTCGCCGCCTACCCCGACACCGCCTGCGTGTCCATGGCCGAGACCTACCGCGCCCGCAGCGCCATCCGCGACGTCGGCGCCGCCCTGGGCCTGCCCCCGCACGAGGTCGACGCCCTGGCCAAGGCCTTCCCCCACGTGCGGGCCCGACAGATCCGCGCCGCCACCGAGGACCTGCCCGAACTCCGCCACCTGCGCCGCGGGGAGGGCGGCGCCACGGCCCACGCCCTCTTCCGGCTCGCCGAGCGGCTCGACGGGCTGCCCCGGCACATCGCCATGCACCCGTGCGGACTGGTGGTCTCAGGGCCCTCCCTCCACGACCGCGCGCCCCTCGAACCCAGCCGCGCCGGGTACCCGATGGTCCAGTTCGACAAGGAGGACGTGGAGGAGATGGGGATGATCAAACTCGACGTCCTGGGCGTGCGCATGCAGTCGGCCATGGCCCACACCCGCGACGAGGTGGAGCGCACCACCGGCGAGCGCCTGGACCTGGACGCCCTGCCCCAGGACGAGGCCACCTACCGGATGATCGGCGCCTCCCGAACGCTGGGCTGCTTCCAGATCGAATCGCCCGGCCAGCGCGAACTGCTCAGCCGTCTGCGGCCGTCCGCCATGGGCGACCTCGTCGCCGACATCTCGCTCTTTCGCCCCGGCCCCGTCAACAGCGACATGATCACCCCCTACCTGTCCGCCCGCGACGGGCTGACCCCGCCGCGGCACCCCTCCCCCGTGCTGGCCGAGGTGCTCGCCGAGACCGGCGGCGTGGTCGTCTTCCACGAACAGGTGATCGGCGTGCTGCACGCCATGACCGGCTGCGGGCTCGACCAGGCCGAGACCATGCGCCGCCAGCTCAGCACCGAGGAGGGGCGCGAGAGGGTCCGGGCGACGTTCACCGCGATGGCCGTCGAGTGCGGGCACGACCGGGACACGGTGGAGAGGGTGTGGGACGTGCTGTCCTCCTTCGGGTCCTTCGGGTTCTGCAAGGCCCACGCCGCGGCCTTCGCCCTGCCCACCTACCAGTCGGCGTGGCTCAAACGGCACCACCCGGCCGCCTTCTACGCCGGGGTCCTCACCCACGAACCCGGCATGTACCCGCGCCGCGTCGTCGTCGGCGACGCCCGGCGCTTCGGCGTGCCCGTGCTGGGCCCCGACGTCAACCGCTCCGACTCCTGCTGGCGGGTGGAACCGGTGGCGGGACCGGCCGGTCCGGTCTGGGGGGTGCGCGCGTCCCTGGCCGACGTGCGCGCCATGACCGGGGCCGAGGTCGAACGCGTGTTGGCCGAGCGCCCCTTCCACTCACTCGCCGACACCGCCAACCGGGCCCGCCTGTCGCGCGAGGTCCTGGAGAACCTGGTGCGGGTGGGGGCCTTCGACGCGCTGTGCCGGATCGGCGACGATCCCGCCGCTCCCCGCCGACGCGACCTGCTGTTGCAGGTGAGCGCGTTGGATCGGGCGGGGAGGACGACCACCGACCCCGGGCAGGTCCCCCTGCCGATCCGCGACGGCGATCGGCACCCGGGCGCGCGGACCCTGCCCGGGATGACCGACGACGAGGTGGTCCGCGCCGAGCTGGAGGTCCTGGGCTACGAGATCGGCCGCCACCTGCTCGACTCCCACACCGGGCTCCTGTCCGCCCTGGCCGCGGGACACGGTCTGGTGCGCGCCCGCGACCTGCACCGGGCGCCGAACGGCCGGGAGGTGCTGGTGGCGGGAGTCAAGGTCGCCACGCAGACCCCGGCGGTGCGGTCGGGGCAGCGGATCATCTTCGGCACCCTGGACGACGCCACCGGGCTGGTGGACCTGACCTTCTTCGAGTCGGTGCAGGGCCGGTGCGCGGCCACGGTGTTCGGTTCGTGGCTGCTGGTCGCGCGCGGACGGGTGCGCCGGGCCGGGACGGGGATGGCCACGCTCACCGCCACGGACGCCTGGGATCTGAACGACCTGTCCCGGTCGTGGGAGGAGGAGGGCGCACCGGGGTTGGACCGCGCCCTGCGGTCCACGGCTCCCCCCGGGCGCTGGCACGGGTGGGCGGTCACCGCATCCGCTACGCCAGCGGGTTCCGGGTGTCGGCCTACGCCGACCTGCGCTCGCCCGGCACCGCCCCGCGCGGGCTGTGGCACGCCAGTCCCGGGAGCTCGGGCGGCTAGCGCGCGTTCAGCAGGCGGGCGAAGGCGGCGTCGACCTCTCCGGGCAGGCGCGCGGGATCGTCGGCGGCCTCGGCACGCCCGGCCTGGAAGCACGCGAGCGCGAGCTCGGAGGCGAGCACGGCGGTGCCCCGGTCGGCCCCCTGCTCGCGCAGCATCCGGTCCATCGCCTCGGCGTAGAGGCGGTACTTGGTGAGGCCGCGGGCGAGCAGTTCGGGGTGCGCGGCGACGAGGCGCTCGTGGCGCAGGTAGACGTCGTGGTGCTCGACCAGCCGGGTGACCAGGGCGGCCACGACCCCGCGCAGGTAGACCAGCGCGGCCCCCAGGGAGTCTCCGACGGGCTCCTCGGCGGGCGCGACGAATTCGCTCAGGACGGCGGGGTCGGGCTGCTGTTGGGCGCTGAAGACCACCTCCTGTTTGTCTCCGAAGTACCGGAAGAACGTCGCCCGGCCGACCTCGGCCCGTTCGGCGATGTCGTTGACGGTCACCCGGTCGAAGCCCCGCTCGGCGAACAGCGCGTGGGCGGCTTCGATGATCGCTTCGCGGGTGCGCCGCTGTTTGCGCTCGCGAAGTGACTCTGCGCGTGGGAGCGGTCGTTGCATGTCACCATCCTAGGATCCGGAGACCCCAGACCAAGAGGTACCAGGTGCCACATGGTGGGGACTCATCGCGCGTCGCGCAGGCACCCCCTCTCCCGTCCGTCACACCACCCCTCGCCGGTCAGCGGGAGCGGGAACCGCCCCTGCCCGGCCGTTGGGGACACCGGTGGTGGATGACCCGGTCGCCCGCGTGCACGCCGCGCCCGGCGGCGCGGACCGCGTCCGGGATCCGAGACGCGGACTCCCTTACGGTCAAGAATACGCTGGTCGGCCCGGACGTTCCCAGGCCCGGGGCCAGGAGCCCGACGACCGGTGCACGGGGCCGCCGGGCCGGCCACGGCGGCCGGGGACCGTCCCGCGAACCGGCCGTGCGCGGCGAGGCCGACCGGCGGCGCGCCACGAGGCGGTGGTGGTCGCGCGGCGTCGTTCGCAGCTGCCCGGACGCGTCAGTGGTCGTCCCAGTGCCCGTCGTGGAGTGCGTGCCGGTGCCCGTCGTGGACGTAGTGACGTGGTCCTGGTGCGGAACCGACACGTGGCCGCAGCCCTCACCGTGATGGTGGGTGTGGCCTTCGTGGACCAGGTGCTCTGTCGCCATGTCCCGCCCCCTCAGAACACGGGCGAAGCGCGAGTGAGGGCGCTCCACCCTCCTTTCCTGCCAGCGTAACAGCGACCTCCGGCAAAAGCGGGAAACAACATTTATCGCAAATCACGACAAAAATGTGTTCCATGGAATTCATTTCCTGCACCGTTCGCAGGCGGACCAGACTCCGAAGAGTTCGAAGGAGTCGTCGGCCGGCGTCCTCGCCGGCACGGTCCGTGGACGCGGGACGCCCGCCCGGGGGAGCATGCCGGGCGGGCGTCCACGGGGGGTGGGGGTCCTCGGGGCTATCCGACGAGCTCCTTGCCCTCGTCGCTGCGCTCCTCCGCGCCGCGCAGGTGGGCGAGGAAGCGGGCCAGCTCCTTCTTGACGATCGGGGCCAGCAGGTACAGGCCGATGATGTTGAACAGCGCCGCCGCGAACACCAGGCGTCGGCGATGCTCAGGACCGAGCCCAGGGTGAGGACGGAACCGATCACCAGCGCCGCGCAGTAGACGGTGAGGTAGGTGCGCTCGCTGCGCCGACCGGCGCCGAACAGGTGCGTCCAGCCCTTGAGGCCGTAGTAGCACCAGGTGATGACGGTGCTCAGCGCGAACAGGACGACCGCGACCGTCAGGACGTAGGGGAACCACGGCATGACGGTGGCGAAGGCGTCGGAGGTCAGGCTCACGCCGCCGGGAAGCTCGGCGCCCCCGGCCGCCGCCTCGCGAGCCGCCAGCCACGACTGCGGGGAGGCGATGACGATGGTCACCGCGGTCATGGTGCAGATGAGGACGGTGTCGATGAACGGGGCCAGCATGGCGACCAGACCCGCGCTGGCGGGATAGTCGGTCTTGACCGTGGCCAGCGCGATCGGGGAGGACCCGATCCCCGCCTCGTTGGAGAAGGCCGCCCGCTGGAAGCCGACGATCATCGCGCCGAGGGCGCCGCCCGCGACGCCGGTCGGGGAGAAGGCGCCGTCGACGATCTGCGCGATCGCGCCGGGCAGCAGGGAGACGTTGGCGCCGATGACGACGAGGCAGCCCGCCACGTAGATGAGCGCCATGGTCGGCACGAGCCTGCTGGTGACCTTGGTGATGCTGGCGATGCCGCCGATGACCACCACGCCGACGAGCACCGCGAGGACCACGCCGAAGGCGAAGGAGCCGAGGCCGCCGCCGAGCGGACCGCTCTGGCCGCCGGTGACCGTGCGCAGCTGTTCGAGGGTCTGGTTGGCCTGGAACATGTTGCCGCCCGCGATGGCGAAGATCAGCACGCACGCGGCGGTCAGGCCGGCCAGGGCCTTGCCGAGCGGGGCCAACCCGCGCTCGGCGAGCCCCTTGGCGAGGTACTTCATCGGACCGCCGCTGACCCGGCCCTCGGCGTCGATCTCGCGGTACCTGACGCCCAGCGTGCACTCGGCGAACTTGACGGCCATCATCAGCAGGCCCGCCAGGATCATCCAGAACGTGGCGCCCGGGCCGCCGATGGTGACCGCGATCGCCACGCCGGCGATGTTGCCGAGACCGACGGTGCCGGAGACGGCGGCGGTCAGCGCCTGGAAGTGGGTGACCTCGCCGGGCGCCGTGGCGCCGAGCCCGCGGCGGGTGATGCGCACCGCGGTCAGGGGCTGACGGAACTGGAGGAATCCCAGGTAGAGGGTGAAGGCCACGCCCGCTCCGATGAGCCAGGCGACGATCCAGGGGAACTCGACCCCGAAGACGGTGACCGTGGCGAACACCACGTCGCTGAGGAGGGTCGCGATCGGGTCGAACACCGCGTCGACCGCGCCTTCGATGGCGTCGCCGATGCTCTGCTGCTGGGGAGCGGCGTCAGCGCTGGTCATGGAGCGCACCTTTCGGCCGGAGAGGACGGACGGGCGACTCCGCGGACCCGGTGTGCGGGCCGCACGGGACCTCTCGGCCGCCTCGTGGGCGGTCGGCTCCGGTCCGTCGGACGGGCTTGGCGAAGTCCGGCGCCGGGGATGGCCGAGCGTTGAGCGCGGCTATGCGCACGCTTGAGCCGAACTTCACTTTCGGGATCCTAAGTGCATAAGAGTGGAAAGTGACATAAAAGACGCAAAGCTTTACTTTTACCCCAAGAGTCACACTGAGCGGCCACGCTGTGTCATCGCTGTTGACTTCGCGGCGCCCCGGGAAGGGGGAAGCCGGGCGGGGTGGGGCTTCCCGCACACCGCCGGACTCCACCCGCGGCCACCCACCGGCGTCACCGCCACGACCTGCGGGTATACCGATTCGTTATCTTGTGGGCCCCCTCAGGCGCCCTGTGCGACGCGGACGAGGATGTCGTAGGTCAGGGTCGTGTGCTCCAGCTGGACGCCGAGCCCCCGTGCCCACGCGTCCAGTTCCGCCCGCACCGCGGAGCCGTCGCGGTCGTCGTCCGCGACCACCTCCAGTTCCAGGAAGGCGCCCAGGTCCGCCACCTCGTCGAGGCAGACCAGCATCTCCCGCACGACACCGGTCCGCCGGTACTTGACGACGCGCAGGCTGGGCACGTACCCCATCCGCAGTACGGCGGCGTGCATCTGTCCCCGGTCGGCGACCGCCGTCTCGTGCTCGATGTGCTCCATCGGGTCGGCCGTCGGCGTCTTGGTGGTGAAGACGTGCAGCCCGTCCTGGGTCCGCAGGCGGCAGAACGTCCGCCCGATCCGGGGCGTGCCCGGCGTCCAGTCCGCCGGGGCGTAGGCCTGGTCGTCCTGGAGGACCGCCTGCCCCATGACCACCCCGGCTCGTTCCAGCGCGACCAGCAGCGCGGCGGGATCCGCCACGCGGTACTTGATCTCGATCTCCCTCATCGCGGACCCCTCGCGTCGCCTACCAGCCCGAGCCCGCGACGAGCGCGCGCAGGGCGGGACGGACGGCGTCGAGCACGGTCGGGAACCACACCGAGAACGGCCGGTCGGCCATCATCCGCTCCAGCTCGGCGGAGTCGACGAACGCCGTCTCGGCGATCTCGTCCGGGTCGGGACGCGGGTCACCGGCGACCAGCCCGACGAACAGGTGGTTGTACTCCTGCTCGACCAGCTCCGAGTCCGGGTCCTGGTGGTTGTAGCGCACGGTCCCGGCCTCCCGCATCAGGGCGGGCGCGCACCCAGCTCCTCGCCGACCCTGCGCGCCGCCGCCGCGAACGGCGACTCCCCCGGGTACGGATGGCCGCAGCACGCGTTCGACCACACGCCGGGCGAGTGGTACTTGCCCAGGGCGCGGCGCTGGAGCAGCATGCGGCCCCGTTGGTCGAGGAGGAAGACCGAGAAGGCACGGTGCAGTCGCCCCGGCGCCCGGTGGGCGGACAGCTTCTCAGCGGTGCCGATGGTGACCCCGGCCTCGTCGACCAGTTCGAGCATGATCGGCTGGTCGTCGCCGTCGGGCACGGGGGAGGCGGTGGGGCCGGTGGTGGCGCTGGTCGTCATGAGGGTCCTTCGTGTTCGACGCCGGGGCTGGGACGGGGGGTCGGGTGGCGCGGACGCCCGCGGTTCGGGCGCCCGCGCCGCCGCCGGGTCAGACCCGGTCGGCCGCGATGAGCAGGTAGTGGAAGCTGCCCTCCTCGTAGGCGGTCAGGAACGGGTTTTCGACCCCGGTCGCCACCGACGACTGGGCCCGCAGCTCCCAGTACGGGATCGTCTGGTCGGTCAGGTCGACGACGTTGATCGGCACGAGGTCATTGGCCGCCATCGCCCGGAAGTAGGCGCTGCGCGGGTGGATGTTGCACGTGTAATGCTCGTCGATCCGGCTGACCGCCTTGGAGCGTCCCCCGGTGACGTCGTTGTAGCAGCCGGTGATCGTGACGTAGCGGCCGCCGTGCTCCAGGAGCCGGGCCTGCTCGCGGAACAGCTCGAAGAGGTCGACGTACATGGTGGACTCGTTGTTCCAGCTGGCCCTCAGGGAGCCCGCGGCGAAGCCGGTGTCCAGCATGTTCCGGAAGTGGAACGCCACCTTGTCGGCGACGCCGCGCTCCTCGGCCTGGGCGTTGGCGAAGTCCACCTGCTTCTGGGAGATGCTCACGCCGTCGACACGGCAGCCGAAGCGCCGGTTGGCCATGAAGCTCGTCCCGCCCCGGCCGGAACCCGTGTCCATGACGCGGTCGAGGGGTCCGATGTCGCCCAGGTGGTCGAGGAGCACGTCGGCCTGGGCGGTCTCCAGGCGGTGCATCTCCTCGATGATGCGCGCGTCACGGGTCTCCTCCGGACCCTCCAGGACGGACGGGTCGTAGTCCCCGACCCCGTAGTGATGGTGGAAAAGCCCGTCGACCTCGCCGAGGCGAATGTTGACGGGGTCGTGCTCCGCGTTCCAGTACCGCGCGACGGACTTCTGGTAGTCGGTGCGCAGGACGTGGTCGGCGGTGGGCATGGTCGACGTCATGTAGGAGACTCTCCCTAGTCGTGGTGTCAGGGTGCGACCCGAATCGTGCTGGGCCGGATTGCGGGGCGCGCGGCCCGGGAGCTTGAGGGGTTCAGCCCTCGCTGGCGCCGTGGTAGCGCGCACTCGACGCGTGCCATTCGCGGCTGCCGCCGAGCCAGGCCCACGTGCTGGCGAAGAACCGGCGCAGTTCCGGTGATCCGGCGGCGGCCAGGGCGGACGCCTCGGCCTCGAAGGTGTGCATGAGCTCGTCGTGGATCTCCACGGTCCGCCCGACCGCCTCGCTCAGGGAGCAGCCGTCCTCGGAGGCGATGAGGCGGGGCAGGCTGAAGTCGCCCGGATCCTCCTTGCCCATCGAGTACAGGTCGTTGACGATCACCGTGGCCGTGCCCGCCAGGGTGAACGCCCTGCGCACCCGGGGGTCGGCGAACTCCCCGTAGGGCAGCTCGTAGCCGGCTATCGCGTCGACGAGGACCATGCACGGGATGAAGCTGTTCTCGTGCCGGTGCATGAGGAACTCCCAGACCGGCGGGCGCTGCCCGAGGTTCTGCCACACGCCTTCCTGGTTGTAGGCGACGAACATGATCCCCAACTCGTGACGCAGGCGCCGGACCTGCGACGTCGTCGCCATGGTGGCCAGGTTGTCCAGCGCCGAGCGTAGCGCGACGGCCACCGGGTCGGCCCGTACGACCCTCTCCAGCTGCGGCGCGTACCTCATGGGCAGGTTGGCCTGGTCGATGACGGAGTGGAGGATCGCCAGGCGCTGGCCGAGCAGTTCCGGGCGCGCCTGCTCCACCTCGCCGTCGACGCAGTGGTCGTCCACGGCCCATTCGGACAGGCCGCACATCGCCGCCGCCAGCAGGCGGTCGGGGTCGTCGGTCTCCGGGTGGGCGAGCATCATGAGCCGCCCGAACTCGGCCCTCCTGACCTTGTCGAGCTGGCCGGGGTAGATTCCCACCTCCTCGGCCCACTCGACCAGGCGGTCGTCGACCTCCTCGCCCAGCGCCGGGTCGTCCCGCAACGCCGGAGGGCAGTACAGCACCAGATCCTGTCGACCCTTGCGGGGGCGCGGTTCGGCCGCGGGCGGCTCCGCGCGTTCCCTGACCCGCCCGGCCCGTCCCGGCAGGGCCGGCCCGGGTGGCGCGACCGGGATCCCCGGCGCCGACCGACCGGGTGCGCCGGCCCCCCGCGGGAGGGGAACCCCCGCGTGGGCGGCGCCGGGCGCGGGTGCGACGCGCGGGGGGAGCAGGGCCGTGGCCGCCGCGCTGCCGAGCCCCGTGGGTCCGGCGGGCAGCCGGGTCGCGACCGATCCCTCCCCGGACCCGTCCTCGGCCGGGGCGGTCGGGGGAGCGAGCAGATCCGGACTGGCGGGCCGTTTCGGGTCACGGAGCAGGACGTCCACCAGCTCGACCGCCGCGTGCGCGGCCGTCGAGGCCGACATCCGGGACAGCAGTGACACCGTCTCAGTCCTCCTTCCCTGTCAGCGGCGGGCGGTCAGTCACGCGGGCGCACCTCGACGTTCTCCAGGACGCCGAGGGCGTCCGGGACGAGGACCGCCGCGGAGAAGTAGGTGCTGACGAGGTAGGAGATGATGCCCTTGTCGGAGATGCCCATGAACCGGGCGTTGAGGCCGGGCTCGACCTCGTCGGGCAGGCCGATCTGGTTGAGGCCGATGACTCCCTCGTTGTCCTCGCCGACACGGACCGCGATGATCGAGGAGGTCTGGCCCGCGGAGATCGGGATCTTTCCGCAGGGCAGCAGCGGCACGCCGCGCCAGGCGGGCAGGTGGTGGCCGTTGACGTCCACGGTGCCGATGGGCAGGCCGCGCTTGTTGCACTCCTTGCCGAAGGCGGCGATGGCCTTGGGGTGGGCGAACATGAACTGCGTGTTGCGCCGCATGGTGATCAGGTCGTCGAGGTCGTCCGGGGTGGGCGGGCCCTCCTGCGTCTGGATGCGCTGTTTGAAGTCGGCGTTGTGGAGCAGGCCGAAGTCGGGGTTGTTGATGAGTTCGTGTTCCTGGCGCTCGCGCAGGGCCTGGATGGTCAGCCGCAGCTGATGCTCCGTCTGGTTCATCGGCTTGTTGTAGAGGTCCGCGACACGGCTGTGCACCCTGAGGACCGTCTGGGCGACGCTCAGCTCGTACTCGCGCGGCTTGAGCTCGTAGTCGGCGAAGGTGGCGGGCAGGTCGGGCTCGCCGACGTGGCCGGAGGCCAGCGCGATCTCCGCCTCGCCGTGGCTGTTCTGGCGGTGCTGGGGCAGGCTCTGCACACGGTGGATCTGGGCCTGGAGGCTGGGCGAGTCGTCCACCAGGGCGATGAACCGGTCCCGCGCTATCTCCAGGAGCGTGCCCGCGGTCGCGGCCTTGACGGTGAACTCCCAGTTGGGCTGGTGGTCCAACAGGTAGCGCTCGCCGAACTTGTCGCCGTCGGCCAGGACGCCCAGGCGGGTGGTCTCACCGTAGGGGCCCTCGGTGGTCTTGTGCACGCGGCCGTGGGCGATCAGGTAGAGGTGGTCGGCCGGCGAGCCCTCGCGGGCGAGCACGTCGCCGGGCTCGAACTCGCGCTGGGTGAAGCGGCTGGCCAGGGCGTTCAGGACCTCCATGTCGTCGTAGCCGCGCAGGAGGGACAGTTCGCTCAGCTCCTGGGGGATGACGCGCACGTCGGAGCCGTTCTGGTTGAATTCGATCCTGCCGTCGCCCACGGTATAGGTGAGTCGCCGGTTGACCCGGTACACGCCGCCGTCGGTCTGCACCCACGGAAGCGTCCTTTGCACCCAGCGGGAACTGATCCCCTGCATCTGGGGCGCGGACTTGGTCGTGGTCGCCAGGTTCCGCGCCGCCGCGGTGGCCAGGCTCTGCTGCTCGTCGGTTCGCACCTCAGGAGCTGAGTCGATCGACATCCGCCCTGTGTCTCCTCGTCGTCGGTCGCGGGCCCGCAGTCGGCCGCGTTCGGGCCGCGGCGGGAGGTCCACGGGAGTTGCTCAAGGTCGGTCCACGCACGCCGAACCCATGTCTTCGCTGGTCAGAGGCGTTCCGTAAACCGCTGGACACACTAGGAGACGCATCTGCGCAGGCACAAGCGATTCATGATTATTGGTGGAGAAATCCGGAAGCGCACTGTCCGTTTCCCTTCCCCGGTCCGCACAAATCACGGAGGCCGCGCCACGCTCTCCAGCCGAAACCCCCACGTCGACGAACCTGGAAAGCCGCTGTGGCCTGCGACTTCGCAGTCCCGACACCCGTGCGACACCCAGGGGCCATATGATTCAGCGGCGATCGTTTTTCGGTGAATTTCAGGATAAGTATCCCCCTTCTGGAAGGGATACCGCACGGGTTTGGACCTCCATGGGAAACCAATTTCCGGCCAATACGCCCCCGACATCCGAAGACACCAGGAATGCCGCGAAGAACGTCGCCCCGACCGGCGGGCGAGGCTGGGCCGCCGGAGCCCACGCGGCATCGGGCGGAAGGCGCCCGCCCGGACGCCGCGCACGCCGAAGGGCGACGGGATCGTTCCGCGCGAGGCCCGACCCCGTCGTCCCCGCGCACGTGGAGTACCGTCTCACCGACACCGGGCACGAGGCCGCCGACCCGACTCCCCCCGTCGGTCCGGGCGCAGGCACGCGTGCCGCCGGTCGCGGACGGGGGCGCAACGCCGACCGGGACGGCTGGGGAGTCGCCCCGCGTCGACGATCAGCGTTGGTTAGGCTAACCTAACGTGATGCGACCGGTGGTCGGTCGCGTCCCCCGTACAGGAGAGAGGCCCCGTGCGCGTCGAACAGCCCAGCCATCGCGCGATGCTCCGGACCCGTGTCGTGCGCACGGAGCGGACCAGCAAGAACTTCGTCACCGTGACGCTCGGCGGTGACGACCTGGCCGACTTCCCCTACCTCGGCCGGGACCAGTTCGTCCGGATCTTCCTGCCGCGCGAGGACCAGGACCGGCTGCACATGCCCTCCAGCGCCGACCGCCGGTGGATCGTGCAGCTGTACGCGATGCCCAAGAGCAGACGCCCGCACGTGCGCAACTACACCGTGCGCCGGTACGACGCCGAGCGGCGCGAACTGGACATGGAGTTCGTCGACCACGGGGACGCGGGCCCCGCCTCCGCCTGGGCCGGCGCGGCCCGCCCCGGCGACGAGATGGGCATCCTGGCCGAGGGCGTGTACTACCAGCCGAGCGCGGGCAGTGACTGGCACCTGCTGGTCGGCGACGAGAGCGCCGTCCCCGCCCTGGCGGCGATCCTGGAGCAGGCCCCCGAGGACCTGCGCGCCCAGGTCTACCTGGAGGTCCCCTCCGAGGACGACGTCCGCGAGCTGACCGCCCCGCCCGGTGTGTCCGTGCGCTGGCTCCCCCGCACCGACCCCCACGCCGTCCCCGGCGCCCTCGCGCTGGAGACCGTCCGGGCCGCCGACCTGCCCGAGGGCCGCCCCTACTGCTTCGTCGCCGGGGAGAACGCGCTGTCGACCGGGCTGCGGCGCCACCTGGTCCGCGAGCGGGCGGTGCCCAAGACCGACATCTCCTTCATCGGCTACTGGCGCCACGGACGCGCCGCCTCGGACTGACCCTCCACCGGTCCTTGCCGCCCGATCCCGCCGTCGTCCCACCCGTCGCGGCGCCCTGGACGACTGCCGGGGCCACCGTGGTGGCGCGGTCCCGGCTGTGGGGCCGCACACCGGCCGCGGACGGCGGCCGGAAGCGGTTCCGGGCGCGTGGTAGAACGGGGGCGCGCGGTCGCCGCGGCCGTGCGCACACCGACACGAGAGGACGGAGCACCCATGGCCGAGGAGCTTCCGGGGCGCAGCCGCAGAGTGGTCGAGGCACTGGAGCGTGTCGGGGCGCGGGGGGCCGTACGCGAGCTCCCCGCCTCGACGCGCACCGCGGCGGAGGCCGCCGCGGCACTCGGCTGCGAGGTGGGCGCGATCGCCAACAGCCTGGTGTTCGTGGCGGACGGGCGCCCCCTGCTCGTCATGACCAGCGGACGGCACCGGGTGGACCTCGCACTGCTGGCCGAGCGCCTGGGGCGCGGGCGCGTCCGCCGCGCGACCGCCGAGGAGGTGCGCGCCGCCACCGGCCAGGCGATCGGCGGGGTCGCGCCCCTGGGCCATCCGGCGCCGGTCGAGACCGTGGTGGACACCGCCCTGGAGGACTACCCGCGCCTGTGGGCGGCCGGGGGGACGCCCCACACCGTCTTCCCCACCGACTTCGACGAGCTGGTGAAGATGACCGACGGTAGGCCCGTCGCGGTGAACTGACGCCGCGTTCGACCCTGCGGTCCCACGCGGCCCGGCCGGTCTCCACCGCCCCGGAACGGCGCGGCCCGCGACGCCCGTGGGGCGTCTCCGGTCGCCGCCGACCCCGCCCTGTCCCCCGGGCGGTCCCGGTGCGACAATGCGGTGTGTGGCACACCCGTACTCCGCCCAACCCGATCCCGCCCAGGACGACCCCAGGGTGGGACCGCCCAAGACGAGCGCCGTGGGGCTCCCGGCCGTCCTCAACAGCGTCCGCCAGGTCGGCGAGCACGCGGGGGTGCGGCGCGGGGTGCCCGCCATGCTCGCCGTCAACCAGAAGCGCGGCTTCGACTGCCCCGGGTGCGCCTGGCCCGAACCGGAGCGGCGGCACCGGGCGGAGTTCTGCGAGAACGGCGCCAAGGCCGTCGCCGAGGAGGCCACGACCAGGGCCCTGACCGCCGACTTCTTCGCCGCTCACCCGGTCGCCGAGCTGGCCGGACGGTCCGGCTACTGGCTGGGACGACGGGGGCGTCTGACCGAGCCGATGTACCTGGCCGAGGGCGCCACCCACTACGAACCCGTGACCTGGGACCGGGCCCTGGACCTGGTCGCCGAGGAGCTGCGCGGGCTGGACTCGCCGGACCAGGCCGTCTTCTACACCTCCGGGCGCACCAGCAACGAGGCGGCGTTCTGCTACCAGCTGTTCGCCAGGGCCCTGGGGACCAACAACCTGCCGGACTGCTCGAACATGTGCCACGAGTCGTCCGGGTCGGCGCTGTCCGAGACGCTGGGGGTGGGCAAGGGGAGCGTGTCCCTGGCGGACGTCCACCGGGCCGACCTGATCATCGTGGCCGGGCAGAACCCGGGCACCAACCACCCCCGGATGCTCACCGCCCTGGAGCGCGCCAAGCGATCCGGCGCGCGGATCATCACGGTCAACCCGCTCCCCGAGGCGGGGCTGCGCGACTTCCGCAACCCGCAGACCGCACGGGGGCTGGTCGGGCGCGGCACCGAACTCACGGACCTGTTCGCGCAGATCCGGCTGGGCGGCGACCTGGCGCTGTTCTCGGCGGTCAACCGACTGCTGTTGGAGGCCGACCGGCGCGGGGAGCAGGTCCTGGACCGGGAGTTCGTCGACGCGCACACGCACGGGTTCGACGAGTTCGCGAGGGAGCTGCTGTCCGAGCCCGAGTCGGAGTTCTGGCCGCGCGTGGAGCGGGACACCGGGCTGGAGCGGGAGCTGGTCGAGCGGATCGCGCGGATGGTGACCGGGTCCGAGCGGATCGTGGTCTGCTGGGCGATGGGGCTGACCCAGCACAAGCACTCGGTGCCCACCATCCGCGAGGTGGTCAACTTCCTGCTGCTGCGCGGCAACGTCGGACGGCCGGGTGCGGGCGTGTGCCCGGTGCGCGGGCACTCCAACGTGCAGGGTGACCGCACGATGGGCATCGTCGAACGCCCGTCGGACGCGTTCCTGGACGCCCTGGGGGCGGAGTTCGGGTTCGAGCCCCCGCGCGGGCACGGGCTGGA
Organism: Nocardiopsis sp. CNR-923; assembly: GCF_001942255.1. Taxonomy (GTDB): domain Bacteria; phylum Actinomycetota; class Actinomycetes; order Streptosporangiales; family Streptosporangiaceae; genus Nocardiopsis. The sequence goes on along the minus strand of NZ_MKKC01000011.1, from coordinate 14,000 downwards.
CACCGTCGACTCCATCCGCGCGATGGCGCGGGGACGCGTGCGGGTGTTCCTCGCGATGGGTGGCAACTTCGTGGCGGCCACGCCCGACACCCTCGTCACCGAGGAGGCGATGCGCCGGGTGGGGCTCACGGTGCACGTGTCCACCAAGCTCAACCGGTCGCACGTGATCACCGGGTCGCGCGCGCTGATCCTGCCCGCGCTGGCCCGCAGCGACCGCGACCTGCGCGACGGCCGTCCCCGCTGGGTGACGGTCGAGGACTCCATGGGGATGGTGCACGCCTCGCACGGGGTGCTGGCGCCTTTGGCGGAGGGGATGCGTTCGGAGGTCGACATCATCCTCGACCTGGCGTCCCGGGTGCTCGGGGAGAGCCCGGTGGCCTGGTCGGAGTTGGCCGACTACGACCGGATCCGCGACCGCGTGGCGGCGGTCGTGCCGGGATTCGACGACTTCAACGCTCGGGCGCGGCGCCCGGGAGGTTTCACCCTGCCGCACGCGCCGCGCGACGACCGCAGGTTCCCGACCGCGACCGGGCTGGCCAACTTCACCGTCAACGGACGGTACGCGCCGCGGGTCCCGCGGGGGCGGCTGCTGTTGCAGACGCTGCGTTCGCACGACCAGTACAACACGACGGTCTACGGCCTGGACGACCGGTACCGGGGCATCCACGACGGCCGGAGGGTGGTGCTGGTCAACCCCGAGGACGCGCGGGAGCTGGGCCTGGCCGACGGCGCCCACACCGACATCGTCAGCGAGTGGCCGGACGGCCGGGACCGGCGCGCGCCGCACTTCCGGGTGGTGCACTACCCGACCGCGCGCGGGTGCGCGGCGGCCTACTTCCCGGAGACCAACGTGCTGGTGCCGTTGGACTCGACCGCCGAGGTGAGCAACACCCCGACCTCGAAGTCGGTGGTGGTGCGGTTCGAGGCGGACTCGGGACCGCCGACGGCCTAGACCGGGCCGGTCAGCGTCGGGCGGCCGAGGCGGCGCCGGTCACCGCCGCCGCCCCGGAGGACGCGTGAGGGCGCCCCCGGAGCGCCGCCGGGCCCACCGGCGCCGGGTTCCCGCCCATGATGACGTCGAAGAACCGGGCAGGCACGCGGCGCGGGGCGAGCGGGTCCGCGAGGAAGGGCGCGGCCGAGGAGAGCGGGCCGCCAGGCCGACCCGTGCCGCGAACGGCGGTGGGCGCGGGGCGGCCTCACCCGGGTCGGTGGCGACCGAACAGGTGGGCCAGCGCGCCGGCCAGGTCGGGATGGCGGAACACGTGACCGGCTGAGCGCAGCCGGTAGGGGACCACGCGCTGGTCGGCCAGGGCGACCTCGTGGGCGCCCTCGCGTCCCAGGAGCAGGGCCGGCCCCCAGCCGGGGACGGGCAGCACGGCGGGTCGGCGCAGGGTGGCCGCCAGGGCGCGCGCGTGCTCGGCGCCGCGCACCGGGTTCGGGGCCACCCCGTTGACCGGTCCGGTCAGGTTCGCGTCCAGGACGGCGCGGACGTAGACGTCGGCGAGGTCGTCCACCCCGATCCAGGACAGCCACTGGCGGCCGTCCCCGATCCGTCCGCCCAGTCCGGCGGCGAACAGGGGGTACTGCAACCCCAGCACGCCGCCCGCCGGGGTCTGGACGATGCCGGTGCGCACCTGGACGCACCGCAGGCCCGCCTCTGCGGCCGGGCGGGCGGCGTCCTCCCAGTCGGCGACCAGGTCGGCGAGGAAGCCGTCGCCGCGCGGGCTGTCCTCGGTCAGGACCTCGTCGCCGCGCGCGGGCCCGTAGTAGCCGATCGCCGAGGCGGTGACGAACACGCGGGGTCCCCCGGCGGTGTCCGCGGCGACCTCGGCCAGGGCGCGGGTGGGACCGACGCGGCTGTCGCGCAGGGCCCTGCGGTGCGCCTCGGTGAACCGTCCGAACAACGGCTCCCCCGCCAGGTGCACCACGGCGTCCACGGCGTCGAGCAGGTCCGAGGCCGGGGACTCGGGGTCCCAGCGGCGCTCGTCCGGAGACTCCGGCGCGCGTCGGACCAGGCGGACCACCCGGTGACCGCTGGTGGTGAGCACCGCGCACAGGGTGCGTCCCACGAGCCCGCTCGCCCCGGTGACCGCCACGGTGACCGGGTCCTCGTGCCAGGCGCGGGCGCGCGCGTGCGCGGCGAGGTCGTCGGCGAGTTGGGCGTGCCGGTAGACGAACACCGGCCGCAGCATCGCGTCCGGCAGGGTGGTGGCCACCCGGTCGGTCACCAGGGTGCTGTGGTCGGTCTCGGCGGTGAAGGCGTGCACGTGCGTCCAGCGCAGCACCGGGGCCAGGGGGCGGGAGACCAGGCGGTCGGCGAACCGGCGCGGGGGGTCGTAGCGTTCGGGCAGGTGGGCGGCCACCCAGCGCACGCCGCCGGGGAGGGCGAGGACCGTGGTGCCGTCGCTCAGGGAGTCGGTCTCGCGGACCGGGCGCAGCGGCTGCCATGGCGGCGCGAGACGGGCGAACGCACCGGGGCGGGTGTGCCAGTCGAAGACCTCGTCCCGTGGCGCGGGCACCACGCTCGAATACCGGAAGACCATGACCCTCCTCGCTCTGGCCGTGGGGCCACGCTAACCCGCCGGGGCGCCGCGGGGTGGGACCCCGGCCCCTACCGCGACCGGCGTTCGGCGTCGCGCCGCAGGACCGCGCGCAGTCCCAGTTCGTAGCCGAACACCCCGCACCCGGCGACGTAGCCCGCGACGACCGGGGCGGTCACGGAGGTGTGGCGGAACTCCTCGCGGGCGTGGACGTTGGAGATGTGCACCTCCACCACGGGCGCCTCGACGGCGTCGATCGCGTCGCGCAGCGCGATGCTGTAGTGCGCGTAGGCGCCCGGGTTGAGGACCACCCCCGCCCAGTGGCGCGCCGAGTGGACGTGGTCGACCATCGCGCCCTCGCTGTTGCTCTGGGCGCACACGACCTCCACGCCCAGTTCCCCGCCCAGCTCGACCACGCGCCGCTCGACCTCCTCCAGGGTCGCGGCGCCGTACTGGCCGGGGTCGCGGGTGCCCAGGAGGTTGAGGTTGGGTCCGTTGAGCAGCAGGACGGTGCGCGCATGGTCGTGGGCGTCGGACATGGGCGGGTTCTCCTCCAGGGTCGTCGGGTTCTCCAGCCTAGGGCGTCACGGTTGCGTCCCGCGGTGCGTCGACCCCGGTCTCGTACGCGTTCCCCGCAGCCGCTACCATACCGACCAGTCGGTTGAGATCCTTGAGGAGGCGGCCGTGGCATCCACCCTGTTGTCCGCGCGCGACGTGCGGTTCCTGTTGTACGAGTGGCTGGACGCGGAGTCGCTCACCGAGCGCACCCGCTACGCCGAGCACGGGCGCGAGACCTTCGACGCCGCGCTCGACCTCGCCGAACGCGTGGCCGCAGACCACTTCGCCCCGCACAACAGGACCGGCGACGCCGACGAGCCCCGGTTCGACGGCGAACGCGTGCACGTCATCCCCGAGGTCCGCAAGGCCCTGGAAGTCTACGCGGAGACCGGCCTGTGGTCGATGTCCATGCCCGCCTCCGTCGGCGGCGGGCAGATCCCCCACGTGGTCGCCAGCGCCTGTAGCGCCTACTTCCAGGCGGCCAACCCCGCCACCTCCGTCTATCCGTTCCTGACCCTGGGCAACGCCCGCCTGCTGTTGGCGCACGGCACCCCGGAGCAGGTCGACACGTGGGTGCGGCCCATGGTCGAGGGCCGCTTCACCGGCACCATGTGCCTGTCCGAGCCGCAGGCGGGCAGCTCCCTGGCCGACATCACCACGCGCGCGAGGCCGCGGGGGACGGCGCCTACCGCGTCTTCGGCAACAAGATGTGGATCTCGGCGGGCGACCACGAACTCTCGGAGAACATCGTCCACCTGGTGCTCGCCAAACTGCCCGGCGGACCGCCCGGGGTCAAGGGCATCTCGCTGTTCGTGGTGCCCAAGTACCTGGTCGAGGCCGACGGGTCGATCGGCGAGCGCAACGACGTCGTCCCCGCCGGGCTCAACCACAAGATGGGCTGCCGCGGGACGGTCAACGCACTGCTCAACTTCGGCGAGGGCGCGCACACCCCGGGCGGGCGCGGGCGCCGTGGGCTACCTGGTCGGGAAGCCGCACGAGGGCCTGAAGTACATGTTCCACATGATGAACGGCGCCCGGATCGGCGTGGGCGCGGGGGCGGCGGCCATCGGCTACACCGGCTACCTCAAGTCGCTGGCCTACGCGCGCGAACGCCTCCAGGGGCGCCCGCTCGCCGAGAGGGACGCGACCAGGCCGCAGGTCCCGATCGTGCAGCACACCGACGTACGCCGCATGCTGCTGGCCCAGAAGAGCTACGTGGAGGGTGCGCTCGCCCTCGTGCTCTACAGTGCGCGGCTGGTCGACGAGACCGCAAGCGCCGCGGGCGAGGAGGCGCGCGACCGAGCGCGCCTGCTGCTCGACGTGCTGACGCCGATCGTCAAGAGCTGGCCGTCCCAGTGGTGTCTGGAGGCCAACAGCCTGGCCATCCAGGTGCACGGCGGGTACGGCTACACGCGCGAGTACGACGTGGAGCAGCACTACCGCGACAACCGGCTCAACGCGATCCACGAGGGCACGCACGGCATCCAGGCGCTGGACCTGCTGGGCCGCAAAGCGGTCCTGGACGGCGGCGCGCGTCTGCGGGTGCTCCTGGAGACCGCCGGGGAGACCGTCGCGCGGGCGCACGGGCTCGGCGGGTCCGAGGCCGACTTCGCGGAGCTCCTGGCCGGGGCGCTGGACCGGGTCGCGGGAGCCGCCGCCGACGCGTGGGCGGACGGCGACCCCGCCGTGGCCCTGGCCAACGCGACCCCCTACATGGAGGCGGTGGGGCACGTGGTGGTCGCGTGGCTGTGGTTGGAGCAGCTGGTCGCGGCGCACGGCCGCGAGGGCGCGTTCTACGAGGGCAAGCGCGCGGCGGCGGCGTACTTCTTCCGGCACGAGCTCCCCCGCACCGGACCGTGGTTCGACCTGGTCGCCTCGCGGGACCGCACGGTGTTGGACGTGTCGCCGGACGTGCTCTGAGGGTTCAGGCGCGCCGGAGCCGGCCGGCCTCGGGCACGTCGAGCACGAAGACGTGCCCGAGGGGGACCCGCTCGTAGCCGACGTCGTCGTTGGCCACTCGCATCCGCCGCGGCGAGACCTCCACGATGCGCACGTTGATCGGCGCGTCCTGGTCGGGCACCGACAGCAGCCACCGGTCGGCGAGGTAGGCCAGGCCGTGGGAGTCCAGGACCGCGCGGGCGGCGTGCTCGTCGCCGGGCTCCCCCATCGGGTGGCCGAAGAGGGTGACGGGCACGTGCCGCTCCCGCTCGTCGGGGACGAGGTAGCCGAGCAGCTCGCCGTCCTCGTCGCGGCGGTGCGGTCTCCAGTGGCCGGGGATCACGGGGTCTTCCTAACGTTGTGGTTGTTCAGGATGGAATGTTCCGGATGTCCAGGACGGTGCGGTGCGGCCGACAAGGTGTCCGCTCTTGAAGGCTCGGAAGGAAGGGCCGCCCCGGGACGACGCTAGGGCGGCGCTGCCCGGTCGGCAACGGATTTTCTCCCGGTTCCCGGCATGGCGGAACTTCGCATGCGCGCGCGGCGTCGGACCCTGGCGAGCGCCCCTCGGCACGGACCCGCCCGACCGGTGTTCGGAGATGACGGTGGTCACGGACACGCTCCAGACGCACGGCGGCCTGACCGAGGAGGAGTCGCCCTCCCTGCCCGAGGGCGGCGCCATGTTCTCGATAGGCCTGACCGGAGACGGGGCGGACATGTTCTCCCGGGCCGTCTGGGGGCGGGTGGGCGACGTGCGCTTCGTCCTGGTGTCCCTGGACCTGGACCCCGCCCCGCAGGTCTCGACGGCGGAGCTGGGCGACGCCTGCGTCGAGGTCCCGGCGGACACCGACTGCGTCGGGCAGCAGCGCGCGGAACTCGCCGAGCGGGCACGCGCGGAGGCGGCGCGGGAGTTCGAGTCGGTGCTCTCCCGGGCGATCGCCACTCTGGAGAAGGGGGTCTGAGGCGTCCCGCGCGGCCTCAGACGGCCTCGCGTCGCTGCAGGTAGGAGAAGGCGCCCCAGCCGGGCAGGACCGGGAACCAGAACGTGAGCACCCGGAACAGCAGCACCGCGGGCAGGGAGACCGCCGCGGGCACTCCCGCCACGGTGGTCAGCCCGCCGATCAGCGCCGCCTCCACCGCGCCCAGGCCGCCGGGGGTGGGAGCCGCCGACCCGATGGCGTTGCCCGCCAGGAAGACCACCGCGACGGCGACCAGGCTGACCCCCGTCTCCGGCCCCGCGAAGGCGAGCACCGAGAAGTACAGGCACAGCACGAAACCCGCGGTCAACAGCACCGTCCCGCCGAGGCCGAGCATGAGCCCGACCGGGCGCTGGAGGGTGTCCAACAGCCGGGGCAGCACGCCGCGCAGGTAGGGCCCGACCCGGTCGACCACCCCGCGCCGCAGTCCGGGCAGCAGCAGGACCGCGCCGACGGCGACCGTGCCCGCGATGCTCACGCCGATGACGGTCGGCGAGGGGGTGAAGCCCGTCCAGTAGGAGGTGCCGGTCAGGTAGGCGCACACCAGCAGGAGCGGCACGTGCACGAGGAACCCGACGAGCTGACTCAGGCCGACCGCCGACAGCGCCAGCGGCGTCGGCGCGCCCGCCTTGACCACGAACCGGCTGTTGATCGCGATCGACCCCAGCCCGGCGGGTGCGGCGATCCGCACGAACGAGCCCGCGTACTGCGCCAGGACCGTGCGCCACCACGGCAGCCGGATCGGGACGAAGCCGATGAGGACCATCGCTCCGGCGACCATGCACAGGGTCGCCATGGCGAACGCCGCGGCGGTCCACCCCGGGTCGGCGTCGCCGATGCCCCGCAGGTCGACGCCGGCGAGCTGGTAGACCAGGACCAGTCCGACGACGGTCGCCACGATGACGCTGACGATCGTGCGGGGCCGCATCCGTTCCAACCGCGCGGGGGCGGCGGGCGCTTCGGGGGCGATCTCGACGACGCGCGCCCGCAGCTGGCCGAGCAGATCCGACCGTGCGCGCACGCGCTCGCGCAGGGGGTAGGGCAGGCCGGCGGCCTGGAACAGGGGCAGGACGGCGGCGACCGCGGGCACGCCCAGGGCGCGCACGGCGGAGGCGACGGCGCGTTCGGACCCCACCCGCAGCGCGAGCAGCGTCACCATGGCGGCCGTGTCCAGTGAGGTCTTGAGCTGGTGCGCGGCGACGGCACCCCGGTCGACCCCGGTCAGGCGACGGCGCCGTGCCCGTCGTCGAGGACTCCGACGGCGGCCGGACTGAGGTTGCCGTGCGCGATGCGGCGGCGGTGCAGCGCGCCCAGCGCCGACCAGCAGCGGTCGAGCAGGTCGTCGGTGAGTTCGGCCTCGTCCAGGGTGTCGAGGGTGCGCACGGGCAGGAGTTCGCGGGCCAGCATGACGGTGCCGGGGCCCAGTTCGCCGACGGCGAGGACGCGGGGGACGGTGACGCCCGCCGCGCGGGCCGAGAAGCTCATGAGCGCGGCGTGCTCGGCGCGGCGCCGCACCCCGTAGAGCATCTGGGGGGCGACCGGGCCGCGCAGGAGCAGCAGGTCGCGCAGCCGTCGCCAGAACCCCGCGGTGTTCTCGGAGCTCATGAGGGCCAGTTCGACGCGGGTGCCGTCGGCCAGGTCGGCGACGTGGCGCGGGTTGCCCTCGTCGTCGGTGCCCGCCTGGCGGATGTCGGTGGCGGTCATGCCGAACCGGTGCATCTCGGCGTGGATGCGGCCCTCCGCGCGCGGCGCGGGGCCCGCCCCGACGGCGTAGCGGGCCAGTGCGGCGCACACAAGACCGACCAGAACGGTCAGCACGAGCGCGAGGACGCTGGTGACCAGAGCGAGCAGGGCGCACCCGGCCACGAGGACGACGCCGGTCCACAGCAGGGCCCGGACCCGGGGCTGGCCGGTGGGCATCGTGCGGGTGAAGGAGATGGCGGCGGCGACGTAGCCGAGGGTGGCGTTGGTGAAGACGTCGTCGGGGATGCCGGTGAGGGTGTCCAGCACCTCGCGGGAGCCCAGGAGCGCGACCAGCGCGGCGTTGATCAGCGACGCGAGGGCGTAGGCGCTGACCGCCGCCGCCACCGCGCGGGCGAGGTCACGCACGCGGCCGTGCAGCAGGGTGCGCAGGACGACGAAGCAGACCAGGACGATGAGCAGGAGGTTGGCGCCCACGGCGACGAGCAGGAGCAGCCCCAGGGGCAGCAGCGCGCGCAGTTCGGCCGGTCCGGCGACCGGATCGCCGTCGGACAGCACGCGTGCGGCGAGCAGGATCGCGGCGACGGCGAGCAGCCCGACCGTGCCGACGAGCAGGTCGACGGGGTGGCGCGGGGCGCGCGCGGGTGGGGGCCCGGGCTGGGGGTCTGCGCGTGGTTTGGGGTGGTCACGCCCCCAGGGTGCCCGACCGGTGGTGGTTGGCCGACCACGTGGCGGGGCGTTTCGCGGTCGGCGTTTCGATTCTGGCGCCCGGAGCTCCGCTGGTCGCGCGGTGGGTGGGCCGGAGACCGGCTGCGGGTGCGGGACGGGTGGGCGGCCCGTCCCGGGGACGCGGACGTCTACCGGGGGGCGGGCAGCAGGCCGCGCCGGTGGGCCCGCACGAGGTGGCGGGGGACGAGGTGGTCACGGCCGCGATGGTCACGGGGACCAGTTCGGGCTTGGCGGCCCTCCACTGCGCGCGGCGGGTGCGCGTGTTGGCACGAGACGTCTTCCGTTGGGGTACGGCCATCGAAGGATCCTTCCTGCGGGGTGCGGGGGCGGTGCCTCCGCCCGCGCGGTCAGCGCCGGTAGCTGCGGTTGAAGCGCTCCACGCGTCCGGCGGCGTCCACCACCCGGGCGGCGCCGGTGTGGAACGGGTGGCTGGCGCTGGAGATCTCGACGTCGACGAGCGGGTAGGTCCGCCCGTCGGTCCACTCGACCGTCGTGTCGCTGGTGGCGGTCGACCGGGTGGGGAACGCGGAGTCGGCCGCGCGGTCGCGGAAGACCACGGGGTGGTACTCGGGGTGGATTCCGGGTCTCATGTCGCCTCCTGGCGGCGGGTCAGCGTTCCTCGCGGAACTCGACGTGTCGGCGCACGCGCGGGTCGAACTTGCGCAGGACCAGGCGGTCCGGGGTGTTGCGGCGGTTCTTGCGGGTGACGTAGGTGTAGCCGGTCCCGGCGGTCGACCGGAGCTTGACGACGGGTCGGACGTCGTTGCGTGCCATGGATGCCTCCTTCGGGGCCCGTCGTTCGAACATAATGATAACCGTTTCCATTTTGGCTCTGCACGACACGCAGATCGAACACGACGTGCGCCCGATTCCGGACCGAGTGTGTTTCTCTCATCACGGAAAGCAGGGTTCGGGGCCGCGATGACGGCACTCCGGGACGAGGAGAGGGCCATGGCTCACCACACGAACGACGACGCGCACCCCAGTCGCAGGGCCGCCCTGTGCACCGGCGCCGGGCTGGGCACACTCGCCGCCGCCACACTGGCCGGGATCCCGTTCTCCCCCGCCCACGCGCGCCCGCGGACGGCGCCGACGTGACCTTCACCCCCGTGCCCATCGGCCGCACGGACGGCGTCACTGTCCCGCACGGCTACACCGCACAGGTCATCGCCCCCTGGGGCGCGCCGCTGCACTCCTTCGGCCCGAAGTGGCGCCCCGACGCCTCCAACCCCTCGGCCGAGGCCCGGCTCCAGGTCGGGACCGGGCACTCCGGACTGCACTACTTCCCCGTCAACCCCAGCCGTGACGGCGCCCGCAACGGACTGCTCGTGATCAACCACGCCGCCGCCGACCCGGTGCTGCTGCACGCCGACGGCGGACGCGCCGCCACTTCCGAACGCACGGCCAAGGAGATGGTCTCCCTGGGCGCGACGGTACTGCGCGTCCGGTTCTCCAACGGCCGCTGGCGAGCCGTGGGAACGGACGTCAACCGGCGGATCACCCCCTCCTCGCACGTCACCTTCTCCGGCCCCCTGCACGGACACGACATCCTGGCGGGGGGCGCCGGGGCACGCGGGGTACTCGGCGGGACCGCGCACGCGGTCACCCCCTGGGGGACCTACCTGACCGGTGAGAGCACCCTCGCCGACGCCTTCGGCACCGAGGACCGGGACTGGCGCTCCTCCCGGATCCACCGCTGCTACGGACTGGCCGCCCACGGGTCGGCCTACGGCTGGCACCGGCACGAACCCCGGTTCGACCTGGCCGCGTCACCGGACGAGCACTACCGGTTCGGGTGGGCGGTGGAGATCTCCCCCTGGGACCCGGTCACGCCCCCGGTCAAGCGCACCGCCCTGGGCCGACTCGCGCTCAACGGCGCCGCGGTCACCGAGTCAGGCGGCCGCGCGGTCGTCTACATGACCGATGACGCGCGCGTGTACAAGTTCGTGGGCGAGCACCCCTGGCGGGAGGTGCGCACCGCGACCGTCAGCCCGCTGGACGAGGGAACGCTCTACGTCGCCCGCTTCGACACGGACGGCACCGGCCGCTGGCTCCGGCTCGAACACGGCGTCGACGGGCTCACCGAGGGCTTCCACGACCAGGCCGACGTGCTCCTGAGGGCACGCGAGGCGGCTCTCGCCGTGGGCGCGGCCCAACTCCGGGCACCCGGACGGCCGACCGTGCACCCGGTGACGGGCGAGGTGTACGTGCCGGAGGCCCGCGCGGACGGCGGCGGCCGGGTGCTGGCGTGGACCGAGGGGGCGGGCGACGCCGGGGCCACCGTGATGAGCTGGCGCGAGTTCGCCCGGCCCGGCGCGACGACGACGCGACCGGGCCGCGTTCGGCGCGCCCGGCGGCGTGCACGTCGGAGACGACGGGCGGCTGTGGATCACGACCGACGTCCCGCGCCTGGGCACCGACGAGCAGCGCGCCGCCCTGGGCAACAGCGCCCTGCTCTGCGCGGACCCCGAGTCCGGTCGGATCCGCAGGTTCCTCACCGGGCCGCGCGGCAGCGGGATCTCCGGGGTCAGCGCCGCGCCCGACCAGCGCACCCTGTTCGTGACCGTGATGGGACCGGGGTGGTCGGGATCGCCGCTGGGCGAACCGACGGCGGCGGACCCCAGGGCGGTGAGCAACTGGCCGGGCCACGACGGCGACGGCCGCCCCCGCTCGGCCGTCGTCGTGGTGCGGCGTGAGGACGGCGGGATCATCGGGACCTGACCGCTCTTCCGGCGCCCGCGGGTGCGAGCCCCGCCGGACGCGCCACACAACCCCGGTTCATCCCGGGTGGACGAGGACCTCGTAGGAGGTCCTCGTCGTGTTTGGGGGCCTGGCGTGCTCCGTCGTGCGGACCTGAGCACGCCGGGGGTCTTGGCACACGGGCCCGGTGGGAACGATCGTGGACGAACACACGCACGTCGGCCGCTGCGGCGTGCCCCTCGATCGACACGGAGGACTCCACCCGATGAGCGACACAGGCGGCCCCGCCGCCGTCGACCGGCATTTCCGGGACGCGGTCACCGCCCTGCCCCCGGCCGAGCCGCGCCCGCCGGCGGCGCCGATCACGCCCGACAGCCCGGTCACCGGCGACGAGCTGTTGCGGATCTTCACCGCCCAGGCGGGCAGCCGACAGCTCGACTTCGCCGCCCGCGAACTGGGAGCCAGGAAACAGGGCTTCTACAGCATCGGATCCTCGGGCCACGAGGGCAACGCCGCGGTCGCCGCCGCACTGCGCCCCAGCGACCCCGCGCTCCTGCACTACCGCTCCGGCGCCTTCTTCCTGTACCGCAGCGGTCAGCTCCCCGGACAGCAGCCGTTGTGGGACGTGCTGCTCGGCGTCGTCGCCGCCACGGAGGAACCGATCAGCGGCGGTCGGCACAAGGTCTTCGGCAGCAGACCCGCCGCCGTGATCCCCCAGACCTCGACCATCGCCTCGCACCTGCCACGGGCGGTGGGCCTGGCCTTCTCCATCGAACGCGCCGCCCAGCTCGGAGTGGACAACGCATGGCCGACCGACGCGTGGTGGTGTGCAGCTTCGGCGACGCCTCGGCCAACCACTCCACGGCGGTGGGCGCGATCAACGCCGCCCTGCACTCGGCGCACCAGGGCATCCCCATGCCCGTCCTGTTCGTGTGCGAGGACAACGGCATCGGGATCAGCGTGCGCACCCCCACGGAGTGGATCGACAGCGCCTACGGCCACCGGCCGGGCCTGCGCTACTTCACCGCGGACGGCGGCGACCCCTCGGACGCGCTGTCGGCGGCGGCGCACGCCGCCGACTGGGTGCGCCGGAACCGGGCGCCCGCGTTCCTGCGGCTGCGGACCGTCCGGCTCATGGGGCACGCCGGGTCCGACGTGGAGTCCGCCTACCGGAGCCGGACCGAGATCGCGGCGGGCCTGGAGCGCGACCCGCTCGTGGGCACCGCACGCCTGCTCGTCTCCTCCGGCGTGCTCACCCCCGGGGAGGTCATCGACCGCTACGACCGCGTCCGCGACGAGGTCGCCGAGCTCGCCGAGAAGGCGTGTTCCCGGCCCAGGCTCCGGTCGGCCGCCGAGATCGCCGCACCGCTCGCGCCGCACCGCCCCCAGGAGGTGCGCGCCGACGCCGCGCGCACCGCGCCCGCGGCCGAACGACGACGGGCCCTCACGGGGCCGCCGCCGGAGGAGGAGGGGCCGCTGACCCTCGCCCAGGCCGTCAACGGCACACTGGCCGACCTGCTGTGCCGTGACCGCGACGTGCTGGTGTTCGGCGAGGACGTGAGCCGCAAGGGCGGCGTGTACGGCGTCACGAAGGGGCTGCGCAAGCGGTTCGGGGCGCGCCGGGTCTTCGACACGCTGCTGGACGAGCAGAGCGTCCTGGGCGCCGCCCTGGGAGCGGCGCTCGCGGGCTTCGTGCCGATCCCCGAGATCCAGTATCTGGCCTACCTGCACAACGCCGAGGACCAGATCCGCGGCGAGGCCGCCACGCTGTCCTTCTTCTCCCGGGGCCAGTACCGCAACCCGATGGTGGTGCGCATCGCGGGCTACGCCTACCAGAAGGGCTTCGGCGGGCACTTCCACAACGACAACTCGGTGGCCGCGCTGCGGGACATCCCGGGCGTGGTGATCGCCTCGCCCGCGCGGGCCGACGACGCCGCCCACATGCTCCGCACCTGTGTGGCGGCGGCCCGCGAGGACGGCCGGGTCTGTGTCTTCCTGGAGCCGATCGCGTTGTACCACACGCGTGACCTGCACGAGCCGGGCGACGGCGGGTGGCTGGCGCCCTATCCCGCGCCGGACGCTTGGGAGGCGGGGCACGTCCGGCTCGGCCGGGCCCGCACCTACGGCGACGGGGCCGACCTGACCCTGGTCACGTTCGCCAACGGGGTGCCCATGTGCCTGCGTGTGGCACGCCGCCTGGCCGAACGCGGGGTCCACGCCCGGGTGCTGGACCTGCGCTGGCTGGCCCCGCTGCCCGTCGCCGACCTGCGCAGGGAGGCCGAGGCCACGGGCCGTGTGCTGGTCGTCGACGAGACCCGCCGCACGGGGGGCGTGGCCGAGTCGGTGCTCGCCGAACTCGTCGACGCGGGTTTCGACGGCCCGCTGGGGCGGGTGAACAGCATGGACAGCTTCGTTCCCCTGGGCCCGGCCGCCGACCGGGTGCTGCTGAGCGAGGAGGCGATCGAGGAGGCCGCCGAACGGCTGCTGTCCGCCGACCGACGGTGAGGCCGACGTCGGGGTACCGGGACCGAGCCGACGTGGACGCCGACTGTTCCACGAGGCCGACCAGGGCGCTGTCCCGGACGTCCTCGGCGCCTGGCACCGCGAGGCGGTGACCGAGGTCCGGAGCGACGACGACGCCGGCGGCGTGGAGTCCCGCCGCCGGCGTCGCTGGACGATCGGCGTCTCGCTAGACGGACTGCTGCGCCGCGCGCCGCTCGACGCGTTCGGCGCGGTGGCGCCGAGCCTCGTCCGGATCCAGCACCGGCGCCGCCCCCAGCAACTGACGCGTGTACTCCGAGGACGGCGACTCATACACACTGTCGCTGTCGCCCAACTCCACGACCTCGCCCCCACGCAT
>NZ_MKKC01000010.1 GCF_001942255.1 Nocardiopsis sp. CNR-923 | reverse complement strand
GGGCACGGCGTCTCCTTCGTGCGGGGGGCGTGACTTATCGGGCACGGATGGTTTTTGAGTATGGCAGGGGATACGGACAAAAGGCCGTGAAAGGCTCTGCGGCCCGTCCCGGCCACCTGGGATCAGCCAAGGTCAGCGCCGCCTTCCGGGTATGCGTGATGGCCGAATCCGGTCACGGGCGGGGTGCGCGCCGGGGTGTGGGGGCGTTGTGGGGCTTGGTGGCGACGGGGCAGGGGCCGCGCCCCTGGGGGGCGTGTGGCGGCGGGGTCGGGGCGGCTGTGGGGCGCTGGCGGGCGCACGCGGGGCCACCCCGGGTGCGGGTGCGGGTTGGGCTCAGGGCCGTCCAGCAGGGTCACGGGACGGTAAAATGCTCCGCGAGGTGGGCGGCCACTGTACGGGACCTTGCACTGGGGAGCACACGAGGAGCATTTCAGGCCCTCAGGCGAGGTCCACACCTCGTCTGTTCGACTCGCGCACCCCGTTTGACCTGGGGTTTTGTGGCGCACCCGGCAGGATTCGAACCTGCGGCCATCGGATTAGAAGTCCGGTTGATACGTGCCGCCACGTGTCACTACGTACCGTTTCATGCCACCCCATCCGATCCGCCGTGCCGCCTGAGGCCGTGTGATGCGTCGGGTGTCGTGTCAGTACGGAACTGTGGAGCATAAACGGAGCATGAACGGGCGGTCGGCGCGTCCGATGGCACCTCGCGAGGTCCCTGCTGGTTGCCACCAGGATGGTGCCTATCCACGGTGTTCCTTCGGGCATAGCTCGAACGCACTCCAAACATTCCCTGCCTGGCCTGGACAACGAGGGTTATCTCCGAACGAACTCCTGTCTGAGCTGTGCTGCTTTACACGGATCCATTCCCTGACTTAGTGTGTCCGCGCCCGTATCCCCCATCACTAGGGTCGTACATGCGACACGGTCGTATCCGAACGAACCCCCGCCCCTTTCTCACGAAGATCGCTCAGGTCACGGCGTTGTCTCTGGCCTTCGCGCTGCTCACTGTTCCGGTTCCGGTACTGGCCGAGGAGAGCGAGGCTTCGGAGTCCCTCGGTCTGGCCGAGCACGCTGATGAGTTCTTCGCGGACAATCCACCCTCGTCCGAGGTGGAGATACCCGACTTCGGCGACGCCGACAAGGTGGTTCCAGCCTGGAACAACGGTGACATCAGCGTTGACGAGCTGGTGAGATACGGGTACCTCACCGCCGTCCAACCGGACGAACTGCCACAGGAGTACGTGACCGAGGGCGATAGCGAACTGGACATCGGGGCGTACCTGCCGTTCGTTCTGAGCCACGTCGATGAGGCCTCAGAGGAGACCCAGGAGTGGCTGCACCGCGAGCTGGACCCAGTGGTGTCCGATGAGGCCGAGGAAGAGGGACTGGCCGCGCGTAGCGCCGAGAACGACTGCGGCGAGAGCGAGGAGGTCGGCGGGAACTTCTTCACCTGCGCGACTGTGAGTGACAATTTCACTGTTTGGTACAACATTGGGTGGGGCGAAGGGGTTCCGGACGAAGATTCCGATGGCAATGGTCGGCCGGACGCGGTTGACGCCGTGGTCGACGCGCTTGAAAGCGCACACCGGACCTACCGCGGAATGGGGTTCGACCACGCCGGTGATGGGCGCATCAGTGTGTTCCTGGGGCTGGCTCCACAGGGGCAGGCCTACGTCTCACCGATCCCACTGGGTCCTGGCTTCAGCCCCAACCCCATCGCCCTGTCCTCCGACCCAGCGCAGCTGGAATCGGGCCGAAACGAGGACATGTACAACTACATTCCTCGGCACGAGCTCTTCCACGTGTTCCAGTACCACTACATCAGCGACCCCAGTGCCGTCCTGCCCTCGGTCAACTGGTGGATGGAGGCGACCGCGGAGTGGGCGACACGGGAGAGCCTCCCCTCGGGAGCGGGCGCCACGGAGTACGCTCGCGCCGTT
The DNA here is from genome assembly GCF_001942255.1 of Nocardiopsis sp. CNR-923. Classification (GTDB taxonomy): domain Bacteria; phylum Actinomycetota; class Actinomycetes; order Streptosporangiales; family Streptosporangiaceae; genus Nocardiopsis. The sequence continues at coordinate 3,346 of NZ_MKKC01000010.1, read as the reverse complement.
GAGGACTTCCTTGACCACCCGGAGCTGGCGATCAACGACTACGACTCCTTGGGCGGTGGCCGGCAGTACGGGGCCTTCGTCGTCGCGTCCTACTTCACCGAAGCGGTTTCTCGGAACTTCGTCCTGGACACCTGGCGCACCCTGGACCGGGCGTCGGTGACGCCGATCGAGGCCATCCAGCAGGTGGTCGACTTCTACGGCCGGGACATGGGCGACCTCCTGCTCGGTTTCGCGGTCGCCAACCACCGCCTGGACACCCCTTCCAACGCCACCTTCTTCCTTGGCGCCAGGGACGGTTACGACGAGCCCCACGCCAGAACCATGTGGCAGAGCAGCCTGGCAACAGGGCGCCGTCCGCCCCGGGCCGAGCACAGCATCAGCCAGTCGACGTCCAGGACAGGGCTACCCGAGGTCACGCAGGGAGGAGCCACGTACGTGGAGCTTCGGCCCAGCGGATCCGGAGGCCGCTTGACCGTCGAGCTGGACGCGCTGGTGGGGGACTACCGGTACGCGCTCCTGACCTGGTCCGATGGTGCGGCCCGTCCGGACATGGCGCCGATCGACATGGAACGAGGCTCCAACCGCTCCGAACGCGTCATCGAACTCACCGTCTCCCTGCGTCCGGGCGAGGTGGCCACGCTCGTGATCGCCAGGATCGACGTCAGCACGAGCCTTCACACGGATCCGATCCAATGGAACGCGTCCCTTCGCGAGTCGGGCGACGGACCGAGGATCATGGTGGTCGGAGACTCGATCACCCATGGGAACGAGGGCTCCCACAGTTGGCGCTACGTTCTCGACCGGCACCTGAACGACAACGGGGTGGCCGCCGACTTTGTGGGTCCGCGTACCGGTGCCTACGACATCCACACCGACATCCGCAACCGCGCGATCCTCGACGGCCTGGAGCCGCCGCCCCAGGAGTACTACCCCGGCCCGAGCACCGCGCGCTACTACGACAACGGGTTCGACCGCGACCACAACGCCATGTGGGGTTGGACCTTCGCCGACGCCAACAACACCATCAGGCGGGACGTGAACGCCCACGATCCCGACTACCTACTCATCGCGCTCGGCTTCAACGACATCACCTGGGGTTACAGCAACGCGGCGGGTACGGTCGCCGCAGCGAGGACGATGATCGAGGAGGCGCGCGCGGCCAACCCGGACATCAGGATCCTCATCTCCAACGTGGTGACCAGGACGCTTCTGCCGGAGTTCGAATGGCTCAACCCGGAGATCCGGGAGTACGCGGGGCTCCTGGAGGCCGAGGTCGCTTCTCTGTCCACCGACCGCTCGCCTGTCCATCTGGTGGACATCTCCAGCGACTACGATCCCGTCGGTCACGCGTGGGACGGGCTGCATCCCAACGCGCGCGGCGACTACTTCATCGGTTCACACTTCGCCGACGCGTTGCATGAGAGGTTCGGTGTCGGAGCGCCTTACGGTCCTGTGCCGAGCAATCCACCAGATGTGAGTCTGGCCAAGCCCGCCTGGATCAAGGTGGAGACCACCGACCAGGGTTTCCACGTCAGGTGGGCACGCGTGTTCGGTGCCGCTGGATACCACGTGTGGACCCGGAACGTGACAGAGAACCAGGACTGGCTCCTGTTGCCTTTGCCCGTGCCGGGTGACTACTTCAACTCGACATGGGTCCGCGACGGCGACACCTACGAGTTCCGTGTCGCCCCGGCCAGGGGCGACGACCAGGTCGGTCCGATGAGCGACACAGCCTCGGCCGTAGCCTCTCCCCGTACGCTTCCCGGCCCTCCGAATGTCACCGCCCAGGTCGAGGGCACCGAAGCGGTCGTGCGTTGGGACACGCGCACCGGAGCTCAGGGATACCGGGTCTATTGGATCGAGGCGTTGGGCCACTACCCCGTCATGCGCAACGCCTATGTCCACCGAGAAGACGGCAACGCCTACCGCATCACGGGGCTGGAACCGGGTATGCGCTACGACGTGGCAGTGTCGTCGGTCAACGGCTATGGTGCGGGGATTCCGACCGGAACGCTGAACCAGGTCGTCATTCCCGGTGTCGCTGGCGCGGGCGAGGAGCGCTCCGAGCTCACCTGGCAGGTCGAGGACGAAGCGTTCACCGCGACGGACATGCTCTGGGAGGGGTATCCGGAAGGCATGGCGCCGATCATTGACGGTGTCCTGCCCACGGAGATGGTCGACGGTTCCGAACCGGTTTCGAGCGGCCCGGAGCCGGTGGTCGAGGAGACGGGCCCCCGTGTGCCGGTCTCCGCCGGCAGGCGGGAGGAGATCGGCGGATGAGAACCCGGGGCCCCACCCTCATCGTGTTGGCGGTTCTGCTCACGGTCGCCTGGGGGGGTGTACCCGGGACACGCAGCGGTTCGTCGTCAGAAACGAGCTGGACGTGCCCGTCCTGACGATCACCAGCGAGGATCCGGATGCTCCGACGGGGTTTCGACCAGAGGACTTCGAGGAGGTGGGGGTCGCCCCCGGTGAGTTCGAACAGGTCGGGCTGGGTCTGGACGAGCCCGGATTTCCGTGGAACGTCTGGCCGTTCAGCCACTGGGCGCGAACCCCGTGCCGGGACGATCTCTATCTACTGGTCGAGTCCCAGGACGGACGCAGGTTCGTGCATGATCCACCGCTGTGCATCGACGGTGACTGGACGATCTCCGATTGATCCTGGGGCGGCCGGGGCAGTGGCGAGTCCGATTCATCGACGCCGATATGGATCGGCGTGTCAGTGCCCGATCACGAGGCGGCGCTCCTGTGCTGATGGGTATGTCAACGACGTTCGAACCGCTTTTCGAACGTCGTTGACAAACAGGGTCGAGTTGTCCTTCACGCCGACCGGTGCCTCTCGGGCCGACCGGATCGAGGTGCGTTTCGGGGCGCTGCGCCAGGTCACCATCTCCAACTCGAACCATCCCAGCCACGTGGTGCAGGCGCGGGCACTGCATGCCTACCTGCGGTGGCGTAACGCTAACCGCCCCCGGAAATGCCCGCTGACCAGAGCTGCGAGCGTGCTCGAATGCGTAGCCAGGGGGGTGTTTGGTGGAGAGGTCGGTCGGTGGACTTCACGGCCCGACCTCTCCACCCGGTGAATTTCCCAGTCACCGCCGTTAGGTCCTGTCTGGAGTTTGGATCACGAGTTCGGGAGATCGCCTGCGGGCCGGGCCCGGATTTGATAGAGCAACAGTCATGGCACGAGGCGATCTCACCGACGACCAGTGAGGTGATCCCAGCGACTTTGAAACGGGATGAAAGTCGTCAACCGGACCATGCGGGAGATATGACCGTTCAGCAGACATAGACGTGGAGCCCCAGGTAGAAGGCGAGGTGTCGAATCTTGCCGGGCTACCGTGAA
>NZ_MKKC01000009.1 GCF_001942255.1 Nocardiopsis sp. CNR-923 | reverse complement strand
CTCTAGGAGATTTCGGCTTATGGAGCTGGTCCCATCGCGCTGACCTGCGACTTCACCTCGCTGATGTCTCCAGATCCTCTGAATTACGCGGAACGCGGGACACAGGGGTCGAACTCACCCACGCCGAGGTAGGTGAAGGAGGTGGAGAACATGACTCCAAACCAGGGGTGACGGGGGGACGGAGAGGTGGAGAGGCGGAGAGGTGGGTTCGGGGGCGGACAGGAGCGCAGGGTTCAGTCGAGGATCTGACCGGCGCTGGCCTGGGACTGGGCGGCCATCGCGTCGTTGCCCTGCACGTAGAACAGGGTGGCCTCGCCCGCGCCGCTCACGGCGCTGGCTGCGAGTCCGACCGTCTGGCCCAGGACGCCGAAGTAGTGCTCGGCGAACTCGGCCAGCGCGATGCCGATGGGGGCGCTGGCGGCGTGCGTGGACACCTCTTCCAGGCGCTCTGCCAGGTTGGTCATGGTCCCGGTCAGACCGGTGGTGGCGTCCTCGTCTCCGATGTGGTTGTGGACCTGGTTGAGCACGCCGCTGACTTCGGGGACCTGGATGTTCCATCCGGACAAGACGGCTCCGTTCGTCGGGTGAGGGAGGCAGACGAGATCGGGGGTGGTGGGGGAGGTCTTCGCGTCCCGATGGCACTGGTCAGGGCTGCAGCACAGTGATCCCATCGTCACGGGCGGTTTTCGAGTATGGCAGGGCATGGGGTGAAATGTCGTCACTGTTCTCTGTGTCCCGCTCTACCCGCTCAGTATCGGCGCAGCTCAACGACGCTTCACGTTGTTCGGCTTGGCCGGACTCGGTCAACGCTCGCACTGGCCCAGCTCTCGGGTTCATCCTGTTCACTGAGGTGTGGAGGCAGGGCCGCCGGTCATCTTTGGTTTAGGAGAAGGAAATGAGCGGCACGAGACACGAGGCGGAAGCGGCCTCGTCAGGGCGCACCCCGAGTCGCCAGCGGACTTGATCCGCACCTCGCGGGCGGCCGAACTGGCTCCGGTGTTCCGGGACCCGGTGGCACGGGGTGGTCCCGCGCGGTCTCCGGTGGCACGACGGCCCCCGGTCAGGCCGGAGCGAACCGGGGCATACCACCACAAATCCTCCACGTTCACGCGGACTTTTAATCCGTGGGTTCAGGGTTCGAGCCCCTGGGGGCCTACCCTTCCTCACCTGGGCGTTCCTCTTCTGCAAGGGACGCCCTTTCCCCTTATCGGTGGTCAGAAACGGACCGATCTCACAGAAACCGGTACAGAATCCGGGGGTTGGCCAGGGCCGCGGCCAACCCGAACTCCGGAAGTCCGGGAAGTCGGTTTCTCAGATGTTCCGCATAGCGGGAGTCGGAAGTCACTTCCGGAGGCTGACCTCCTCACACACCGATACCCTGGGGAGCACATGAGAAGCAGACATGCCTGATACCGGAGCATTGGGCGCACACCCAGGTTCGGGCTCGCCGGGCGCGTCAGCCAGGCCCTGATCCGCGCCTGTGGATAACCCGCATCACTGCCGAGTGATGCCTTCGAGGACGCGCAACATCTCTTCAGGGCCGCCCGCCGGGGCGGGCGCCTCGTCCTCGTCCTCCGGATCTTCCTCCAGAGCCGGGTCCGACAGGTTCACGACCACCGCTACGCCGGGTTCGGGGATCCAGACCGCGTACGTGCCGGTGTAGAGGCCCTCGCCTGAAGCGAACTCCCGGATCTCCCCCTCGCCGAGATGGTCCGCGGGCTCGGCGTTCTCGTGTGCCTCGAAGTAGGCGTCGAGGTCGGTGAAGTGGTCGGAACGCGTCACGTACACCCTCATCGCCTCGCCCCACAGCACCGAGGGGCCGTCGGCCTCCTCCGGTGAGGTCTCCCGCCAAAGGCCGTCCTCGGGGATCCAGGTGCGGTTCGCGTCGGGACCCACACCCTCCACGCTGGATTCCCACACGGCGTCGAACGGCTCACCGGTCACGAACTCCGGCAGGTACCCGAACTCGAAGCCGTCCAGTGAACCGTCTGCTGTGGCGTACCCCTGTCTCCACCAGGTACGGCAGTGCATCCTCCATTGATGTCCCTGGTGGAGGAGGCGGGGCGTTCGTTGCGCTCCTCGGAGGCGTCGGCCGCTTCAGCGGAGGCTCCGTACAGGGGGAACAGCACGGTGGCCGCCACCGCGCCTGCGTCCGCGGCCGTTCCGGTCGCGGCGAGCATGAACGTGGCCTTAGAGCGCATGGAAGGTCTTTCCTCGGTCGGCGGCGGGTGTCGCCGGCACCACCTCTGTCGCCTCCCCCAAGCCGACGGTTCGTGGCCGAACGTGAAACCACGGGTTCTGGCCGGATGAGGACAGATTCCCCGCGGGAAACAACTCGTATGAGTGCGGGACACCCCCGGATGGCTCCGGAAGTCAATGCGGCTCCGGCCATGGTCCGGCGGGAGTTGACCCGGACTGGCCTGCACCGCCATCGCCACGGGAATGCGAGAGCACCGACCAGACCGGCACGCCGGCGCTGACATTCGGCGAGGGGTGCACATCGGCGCTGCTGGGGATCGGCTTGTGGCACAGGCAGTGGATGAGGCGGATCTTGCGGCCTGCCCCGCCACGGGATGACCGTGAGTCGCCGAGTGCCCCGTCCCCTCACCCCTGCGGACCACTGTCGTGGGTGTCGATGTCGGGCTTCCTTCGGGGCGGGGCGAGTGGGTGGTGACCTTCACCAAAAAACCGCGCGTCCGCAGCTCAAACACCCGAACACCGCGCATAGGCCGCATCCGATCCTCGCGCACCCGTCCTGGCGACACCCCGAGGCGATCTGGGAATTTCGGGAAATGCCAGACACGCGACCACGCGAACGCTACGCTTTCGGCACCTTCCCCGCAGTGCGTCGCTCAAGGCGGACACGGCCTGCTGCCGGAATCCGTCCGTCCTTCCCCCGCGACAGCGCCAGGGGACCGCTCTTTTTGGTATTTATGGAGGTCACATGCCCACCGCAGAGTGCTTCGCGACCGTACCGTTGGTCACACCCGCCGAGGCTCAGGCCGTCAATTGGCTGTCCCACCACGTTGAGAACCTCGGGATGAAGAGTACGAAGCCGAACATGAAGCAGGCCGTCAACGACGTCTTCGACCTGAACAAGGGGAAGGCTGCCAGAAGCAATGTCCTGGTCGGTGACGGCGCCACCGGTCAGGACAACAAGCAGACCATCGACGTCAAGCACGCGAGCGCCGGCAAGACGGGCGTTTCGTCGATGACCATCTGGTATACCGCCCAGCGTGACGGCAGCTCCACCGTCGTGCGGATCGTGGCCTTCGGTGAGCACGTCGACAAGAGCTCCTACGTCATCAAGATGGGGCAGCCGAGCGGCAACGGTCCCGGATGGTTCTGCCAGAGCAACAACCCGGTCGGGCCTGAGGGCGGGGGCCCGGGGCAGCAGAATTCCAACAACGGCGGCACCGTGCCCGTCAAGCCGCTCGTCAAGTTCCGGCAGAAGGACGACGAGCGGCAACTCGCCCAGCGGGAGATCGACCGCGTCGCCGACAAGGCCAGGACGCACAACAAGGACCTTCAGGAAAAGGATGTCCGGGATCTGAAGGACGCCCTCCGGGCGGCCGTGCAGACCGCGACGAAGGGGGACCTTCCGCAGCCTGTGGCGGACGACGTGAAAATGATCAGCGACCAGGGCGACGGCGGCGGCTGGGCCACGGTGGAGGAGGACGTCTACCTCTCAGAGTTCGGTGGCATCGCTGTCTTCTGGACGCCCATCGCGAATTCCGTGGGAGTCGTCGCCGTCGGTCGGAAGCAGGGCGACGAAAAGTATGTGACCTTCGCCCAGCTCGGACAGAAGGAATTCCCCTTCAAGCACAGCGCCCGAATCAACAAGGACGGCAGCTCGGCCGAGTGAGCTGAGCCCGTTCCCGCGGCGGGGTGCCGCACGGCGTGTACCCGGGCCCAGGACGCCCTGGGCAGCACGATCCAGGTCGCTGCCCGCACCAAGGACGCCACGGGCGTCCTTGCGCTCCCCAAGGGGCGGGCAGTGGAACGGGGCACCTCGTGGACGATGCGTGCCAGGCGCGGCGCAACGGACTGCGAACGCCCCGTGCTCCGCCGCCCGGCCGCTCACGCCGTGAGCCCGAAGCGGGCGACGCCCCTGGCCCCGGCCGCACGAGCATCCCCCCGCCGTCGTTGGGCTGGGCCTCGACCGAGGCCCAACCCAACGACCAACCGGAGGTCGTCCACGCCGAACAGCGCGTGAACCCGCGCGGGGCGGATGCCGGACAGCGTGCGTGCCCACGGGCACGGGGACGGTCGCGTATCGCCCGACGGCCCGTAGCGGTACCGCGCGCGAGAGCGGGGACCAGTCGTCGTGGCGGTACGGGTCCCCGTCGCGCACCGGGCAGCGGAACGCGCGGACCGTGAACTCCTCCGAGCCGTCCTGAGGGCCGCTCGGCCTCAACGCGGTCCCGAGATCACGTCCCTTCTGGCCCCTTCCGATCTGAGAGTGGAAGACCTCCTGTTCACCCCGGATCGGATGTGGGTGATCGACTGGCCCCACACCGCCACCGGTGCCCCGTGCATGCGCCTGTTGCTGCTCCTGCCCTCGGTGGCCGCGGGCGGTGTCGACCCCGAACCGCTCTGGCGAGGGCACGGTCCCGCGAACGAAGCGGACACGGCCTCGGTCTAGGCCGTGCTCGCCGCCGTCGCCGGTGACCACCTCACCCGGTCACAACGGCCCGCTCCCACCAAGATCCCGACCCTGCGCGCCCACCGGAGAGCCAAGGGTGAGGTGGCGTTGGCCTGGCTACGCACCCGTCTGGAAGGCGACTGAGCACGCCCCTTCCCACGCGACGCCACGTTGCCCGCGTCATTGTCTGGGAGGCCATCGTCCTGCAAGAGCGGTCGCACGCACGGGCTTGAAGCCGACGGTGGGAGCCTCATGAGTCAGAAGCTCGCGCTTGAGCCTCTACCTCGGACCCTTCCGCTGCCCTACGGGCTTTATAGGCCTGCGGAACCCTTCCCCCTTCTCACGGGTCGTGACCTGCGGCGATACACCCCCTCTGCACGCGACCCACCTCCCACCACCCCGAAAGCCCGTGATCCACCCGACATTTCGCTTTCGCGCAGCCATGACCAGCACATACGCCGGGCACGCAACCCGGGGTTCCCGCACCCGAACCCAATTCGGTGTACCAGCACCCTCCACCACGCCCAGCGAACAACCACACCCGCCCATCCTTACCCGCCTGCGGCCACGCCCGCCACCCCCATGCCGCAAGCGGCCACAGATCCCGGTTTTCCCTGACACGGCACTCCCAGCGTTGTTACCGTGACCGCGACCACCACGCGGCGGCCCCCGCACCCGACGCACCGAACACGCTTCCCCTGGAGACCGTGTG
>NZ_MKKC01000008.1 GCF_001942255.1 Nocardiopsis sp. CNR-923 | reverse complement strand
GGGCGGCGCCCGGCCGCCGCCCCGCCGCACCGCGCCGCGCGCCCTACGTGAAGAGGACTACCCACTTGGGTATACAGCCGGGGCGGCCGGTGGACCACCCCACAGCCCGCCCGACCTGCACTGAACACACCACCGAGGGTGGTCCACCCAAGGCCGGAGCACCAGACGGAGGCCACGGCGGACGTGGTAACGGCCCACTTACCGGCCCAGTCACAGGCGGAGTCACAGGCCCGCCAACGGAGTACCCCCACCACGGACACGACCGCCCATCAAGACTTCACCGGACCCCGCCAACCATCCTTCCCTGTCTTCCCGTCGCCACCGAATACCCATCCATTCTCACAGCGGCTGCACACGGGAATATTCGCCCCGATAAGAGGGCTAGGAATTGTCTTTCTCCTCGCACGGATAGGCATTGGGGATATCGCACAGCTCCACCCGGTCACGGCAGTGAGCCAGCCGCCAGATCGGCGCACCGGCCCCTTCCACCGCCAGACGGTGGTGGGTGGTCAGGTACACCCCCACCGTGCCGGTGCAGGCGGAGGCGAGCGTGCGCGCCGCGTTGTCCTCGCGCTTGTCGGAGTGGACTATGAACAGCACGATCGATGGCAGCTTGCTGGTCTGGGCCAGGAGCGCATACCCCGGCATCTTCTTCTTGAGCTGGGTGAGGGGTTCGGTGCCGGTGTCGTACTCCACGAACGCGTCCACCACGGTGACGCCCTGCTCCCAGCGCACGAAGGCGTCCGGGCGGATGTAGCGGCCCCACCTCTCCTTGCACTCGCGCTCTGACCTCCACCGGAGCAGATCAGCACCCACCTCACGGGCGCTCCCGACGAACTCCGCGCGGGTCTGGGCCAGGCCGAGGATGTGGTCCAACCTTGGCGAGTGGGCCAACGCCAAGACCCGGTCGGAGCGGAAGTTCAGCTCCTCGGGCTCCTTGCCCTGGTACAAGGCGACCAACACCGCTCCGGTCGGGGACAGGATCCAGTGGTCAGGGGCGTTGCGGTCATGAGCGTGGCGGCGGAACCGATTGAGCAGCCCGTACCGGTACAGGGTTAGCAGCCGGGAGCGGGCCCGGCGGGGTCCGGCGTCGGGGAAGTAGATGCGGTGCAGGTGGTGGGTGGTCATCACCTGGTGCTCCCACAACCCCACCAGGATCTGCCGGTCCCGGTCGGTGATCCGGGGAGCCAACCGGGCCAAGGTCTGCTCGTACTCGTTCACGCACGCCCTCCCAGGGGTCGTCGCCCTTCTCCGCCTTACGTCCCTCATAGGGAGACAGGGCCAAGCAGGAATGCGACACTGAGCCGAAGATTCAGGCGTGCGCGGGCGTTGCTGCGATCACGCCCACCCATGAAGTAGGCGGGTGGTGCCGCTGAAGCGACACCACCCTCATCCCGATCCGAACCGCTCAGCCGACCGTGTTGAGATAGGTCCGGACCACCGCGGCCAGATCGGCCAGGTCGTCCGGAGCCCGCTGTGGCGGAGCGGCCAACAGGTCACCCTCAGGAACGCGGGGACAGGGAACCCGCGTGCGGATCTGGGGTGGCGGAGACATGTAGGGGCGGACGAGAGCGCCCCACTCCTCATCCGGATCGTCCTCGGGCGCGACGTCGAACCCGTCCGCGTGGTCGTCGCGCTCCCAGTACGCGGCCACCTCTTCGACCGACGCCACCCGCCTCGCCAGGATGCTCGCTTCAGATGCGGTCGCCGACACGGCCGGAACAGGTGGCTGCGGGCGTCAGGCACCGGAGAGATCGCGGCCCTGGCCCGCTTGGGCGGGTCGGGGACGAACACGAACGTCAGCATCGTGGCCAACGTCGCAGTAGCCAGGGCCCAGAGCTGGCCCACCAGGGTTCGCTGCCGCCTGCGGTGGCGGCCGGTAGCATGTTCCACGGTCATCCTCCTGCTTCCTCAGGTGGTTGATCACGCCCCGACTCGGTGGCTCCAACACCGATCGGGGCATCTTCGTGTGTGCCGCTGGGGCGGGTGTCATTGGCCTCGTGGGGCTGCGCTTCCCGCCATCGCGGCGCGTACTCGGTGGCGTTCAGGCGACCAGGTCGCGGTGGGGGTCGATCAGCGCCCACACCGTCAGCGGACCGCCTCGAAAGCCGGTCCACCACCACTTCTCCGCCAACGCCGCCACCAAGCGCAGCCCGCGCCCGCACGTGGCGGTGTCGCTGATGTGGGTGGTCAAGGTGGGAACCGTGGTCGGCCGCAGAGCTCGCGGCCCGTCATCGGTCACGGAGACCAGGACGATCTGGCCGGGCAGGACCTCCACCGTGACCTTGACCCGCCCGCACCGGGCGCCTGACGCCGAATGCCGTACCGCGTTCGTCACGAGCTCGCTGACGACCAGCTTGACCGCGGCGGCCGCCTCCTCGTCCAACCCGGTGGCCCCCGCGCACCAGGTCCGGATCCGGCCAACCTGCTCCGGGGTCCCATCGAAGTAGGCGGCGGCCACCCCCAAGCGTCCGCTCCTCACGCGCATCGGCAGTCCCGCCACAGCTCGGCGGTCCTCGCTTTGACCGCACCGCGGCCTCGGGACGCGATCCCCACCCCTGTCTGGCGGCCGTCCAGGGTTCGGGCTGCTTGGGCTCCTCATAGCTCAACCTCCTCAGCGACAGCGGTTCGAAGCAGGGCGCACCACAACACGGCCGGAGGAGGACATACAGGACTTCCAGCACTAACCGTGACCGCGCAGCCACGCCACATGACACCGATGATGCAGTGGAAAATCTTCCATAACAAGCGTTCTCAGAAATCTTTCTGAAAAAGCTTCGATTCGAGTGTTCGGTAGCATCACTCCCGTGACCACGCAGACACGATGTCCTCACCGGACACACGCCTGCCCGGCAACCGACGACGAAGACGAGGAGAAACGTGGCGCGAGCACGTGGCCCGGCCGGCAGCAAGCGCAAGTTGGGTCTGTGGCTGAAGGAGCAGCGCACGAAGGCCGGGTTCACGGGCAAGCAGGTCGCGAACGAACTCGGCTGCGGTGACCCGAAGGTCTTTCGCATGGAGGGCGGGCATGCCGTGCCCAGCAAGCTCGAACTCGACCACCTCTTCGAGCTCTTCGGCATCGAGGACGACAGGGAACGCGACCTGATCCGCCAGCTCGCGGCGGACGCCAAGTCACGCCACTGGACCAGCGAGTTCGAGAGCGTGATGCCACCGAAGTTCGACATCTACGTCGGCCGCGAAGAGGACGCCACGAGCGTGCGCGTCTACGAGACCCACCTCATCCAGGGCCTCCTCCAGACCGAAGACCACATGCGCCCCCTGCTCACCGCGACCAACCCCCAGGAACCCGCGAGCGACGTCGAGCGGCTCGTCGAGTTCCGCAAGCGCCGCCAACGGATCCTGGACAGGGATCCGGATCCGCTGAACCTGTGGGTCGTCATGGACGAGGCCTCGATCCGCAGGCCCGTCGGCGGCGTTGAGGTCCACCGCGCACAGCTCCAGCACCTGCTGGACCTCACCGGGAAGCCCAATGTCAACATCCAGGTGATCCCGGAGAGCGTAGGAGCGCACGCCGGACTCAGCGGCCCGTTCAGCATCCTGGAGTTCGAACCCGACGAGCCCGAGATGATCTACATCGAGGGCCAGGGCGGAAACCTGTACCTCGACAAGGCGCGCGAGATCCGTCGGCACAAGCAGTTGTGGAACCACATCGTGGACGTCGCGATGTCCACGGCCGCGACCACGCGCTACATCAAGAAGGCTATGGAGGAGCTGCCATCATGACTCACCCCTCGGGCCGACCCCGCCCCACACAGTCGAGGTCACGCAGCAGCCGTTCACGAAGTCCACGTTCTCCGGTGGCCAGGTTCCTGCGTCGGGATCAAACGCTTCGGTGACTGGACCGTCGTGGGCAAGCACGAACTGGGTGCCGCCAGCCCGACCCTGTTCTTCCCCAACGCGCACTGGGACAAGTTCTGCTCATCGATCGCACGCGGGAAGCCGGGTTCGGTGGGCGAGGTGGCTGCGGTGTTCACCTCCGACGGAGGCTTCACCCTGACCGAGGCCAGCAACGACGCCGCTCCCACCATCGCCTACGACAGAGACGAGTGGGACGCCTTCAGACTCGGGGTAGAAGCCGGAGAGCTGCGCAGCGAGAATCCGCGCGGCGTGCTCGTCAGTTGACACCATTCGGAAGACATCCGACCGGTTCTCAGAGAAGAATCCGCGCGCAGTGGCCAATCCGTCCACCGACACGTCGTGCGGATCCGTCGTCTCTGAGGACCGGCCCACTCCTCACGGTCAGCCCTGGATCAGGCGGCTGTCGAACCCTGAGGCAACAAGGGACTCGTAGGCCTCACGTACCACCAAGGGGACGTCCTGGTCGATGGCGAACCCGAGCTTGGGATACTCCATCACCCGCTGGAGGTCACCGACCATCATGTCGATGACGAGCCCTGCGTCCCCGATCTCCTTGACGTAGTCGCCCAGGCTCAGCGGCGCGGAGGCACACACCACCTCAACGTCGGGCCACAGTTTCCGGGCGATCGCGAAGGCACGCCGTTCCATGTAAGGCATGCAGACCAGGAGCACGGTGGCGGGGGCGATGCCGTTCGCCGCCAGGGCCCGGCGAGAGAAGGTGATGTTCTGACGGGTGTTCGACGCCTCCGGCTCCACCAGGATGACGGGATCAGGCCATGGCTCACACGCCTGAGCTTCAACACCAAGGACCACGGTCAGGGCGCCTACCTGGCACCCTTCGGGACCTCGCTGGGCAAGGGCGACTGCGGGCTCGTCGGTCGCGGCAACAAAGCCAACGGCGTCATCTCCGCCAGCGGCGGCGCGGGAGTGGAAGCCCTGGCCGGAAAGAACCCGGTGCACCACACCGGCAAGCTGTACACGCTCGCTGCCACGCGCCTGGCAGACCGCATCCACACCAAACTCGGCATACCCAACGAGGTGGTGCTGGTGTCCCGCAACGGTGACCGCCTGGACGATCCGTCGTTCGTAGGCGTCCGGCTGGCACAGCGAGGCAACCGTCTCGACCACGATGCCGTCGAGGCGTTGGCTGCCGAGACGCTGGCCGAACTGCCACTGCTCTCCGAGCGCCTGCTCGCCCTGTCCCCGATCGACCGCTTCCGTGACCCGTCGCTGGTCCTGGAGGTGTGAGCCGGTGACGGACACCGATCTGGCCGACCACAGCGTCGTCCTCGTCACCCTGGACTCTTGTCGCTACGACGTCGCAGCAAGCGCGCACACCCCAAACCTGGAGACGCTCGGCCCACTGCTGCGAGCCGAGAGCCCCGGGACCTACACACTCCCCGCCCACGCCGCCTTGTTCAACGGCTACCTTCCACGGCCGGTCACGGAAACTCTCACGATCGGCGGGCGCAGCGTGGACGCGATCTGGCGCTCTGCGGCGGCCCGGTCCTCGAACCGCCAGGTCGACATCCCCTTCAACGGCCCCGCTCTGATGGCGCACTACGAAGGGCAGGGCTACCGGGTGGTAGGAGCGGGCGGCGTCACCTTCTTCGACTCCGCCGATCCCGCCAACAGCCTGCCAGGGCTCTTCCCGGAGTTCCACTACTTCGGACGGCTCTCCCGCGCTCCAGCCACCCCGGAAGCGCGTGTCGTTGACCGCGACGAGGATCTGCCCCTGGCGCACATCCGGATGCTCGCGGATCTGTGCCTGGAAGCCGACCGGTTCTTCCTGTTCGTCAACTGTCCCAGCACCCACATCCCCTATACGACCCCCTTCAGTCCCCTGACCGAACAGACCAGCGAACTCCTCCGACGCCTCTACCGGCTGCACGACTCCCAACAGGACACCTCTGGAGATGACGCCCTGACCCCCGAGGACATCGAGGTGCTTCTGGGGATGCAGAGGCGGGCCCTGGAGTGGGCCGATGTCCGTTTGGGTGACCTGTTCTCACGACTGGGCACACGGCATCCCCTGGTGGTGGTCTGTGCCGACCATGGCGAGGAGTTCGGAGAAGGCGGCAGGTTCGGACACGGGCACCCGCACCCAACGGTTTCCACGGTCCCCCTCTGGTGCGGCGTGTTGGGCGGGGTGGGGTGCCCCGAGGTTTCCGGACAGAGATCCAATACGATGATCCTGTAAGGAAACGAGGGGAAAATTGGGCAGGGCAAGCAAATACTCACCGGAG
>NZ_MKKC01000007.1 GCF_001942255.1 Nocardiopsis sp. CNR-923 | reverse complement strand
TGAGATCGCCTCGTGCCATGACTGTTGCTCTATCAAAGCCGGGCCCGGCCCGCAGGCGATCTCCCGAACTCGTGATCCAAACTCCAGACAGGACCTAGAGCCGTCGTCGAAGCGCTGTAGGGTCAGCTCGTGACTACCGTTGACCTGCAAGATGCCGTTAAGCAGCTCCCCGCATCGATGCGTGAGGCCATCACGCATGGTGAGGTGTTCACCAAGGGTTGGGTTGTAGAACTCATCCTCGATCTTGTGGGGTACACCCCAGAGCGTGACCTCGCAACGCTGAGAAGCGTTGAACCCGCATGCGGAAGTGGGGCGTTCCTCGGTCCGATCGCTCGGCGCTTGAGCGAATCCTGCAGGCTCCACGGACGTGACCTGGCTGAGGCCCGTCAGGCCCTGCAAGCCTTCGACTTGCTCGAACCCAACATCACAGCAAGCCGTGCTCTGGTCCAAGCACAGCTACTGGCCCAGGGGTGGGACAGCACCACTGCCGAGGACACCGTACGAAGCTGGATCGTCCAAGGCGACTACCTACTGCTGGACCATCGCAGCCAGGCAGTGGACTTCGTGGTCGGCAACCCGCCCTATATCCGCCTGGAAGACGTACCCCGTGAGCGTACGGCGCTCTATCGAGCTGCATGCCCAACCATGGGAGGCCGGGCCGACATCTACGTCGGCTTCTACGAAGTAGCCCTGCGCAGCCTGAAGCCAGGAGGACAGCTCGGTTTCATCTGCGCCGACCGCTGGATGCACAACCAGTACGGAGCCCGTCTTCGCGAGTTCATCACCAGCAGCTTCAGCGTTGACTTCGTGCTGGCCATGCATGATGTGGATGCGTTCGAGGAACAGGTGACCGCCTACCCCGCCATCACCGTCATCAGCCATCGAGAACAAGCTGGTGCCGTCGCTGCTGACACGAAGGGCACTTTCACGGAAAGCGACGCACGGGAGCTCCACCGTTGGAGCTTGGAATCCGATCAGCCGGTGATCGACAAGCCCTCTTTCCAAGCCGTCCGGCTACCGCACTGGTTCGACGGGGCCGAGCTGTGGCCCACAGCCTCACCTGCCCGGTTGGCCATGCTGGAAGACCTCAGTGACCGATTCGGTGTCCTTGAAAACCGTGAGGCCGGCACACGGGTAGGGATCGGTATAGCCACCGGTGCGGACAAGGTGTTCATCACCACCAATCGCGCTCTTGTCGAAGCAGACCGGCTGCTCCCGCTGGCTATGGTCCGAGACACAGGGACCGGCAAGCACCAGTGGCAGGGAAACTACCTGGTCAACCCCTGGACCCCCGCAGGGGATCTCGTCGACCTGGATCGCTACCCCCGGCTGAGGCGCCATCTCGGCGCGAACTCCGCAGCCCTTCGCAAGCGCTATGTCGCGGTCAAGCAGCCAGAACGTTGGTACAAGACCATCGACAAGGTCGACCACTCGTTGCTCAACAGGCCTAAGCTCCTCTTGCCTGACATGAAGACCACCATTCACCCAGTCCTCGCCGAAGAAGGCTACTACCCTCACCACAACCTCTACTACATTGTGTCCGACACCTGGGACCTGAGTGTTCTTGGGGGATTGCTGATGTCCAAGGTCGCCCAGGCGTTCGTCCAGGCCTACTCCGTCAAGATGCGAGGAGGCACACTGAGGTTCCAGGCTCAGTACCTGCGCAAGATCCGCGTTCCCGAACCGTCACACCTCAGTGAGAGGATTCAGTCGCAACTGGCCGAAGCCTTCAGGGATCGCGACGTCGAGGCAGCGACAGACGCGGCCCTGGTCGCCTACGGCTTGGACTATCTTCCTGACTAGGAGAGCCCATTGGCAGTCACCCGCCAGAACTTTGAGGATGCCATCGCCCAGTACTGGGGCGTGAAAAATACACAGAATGATCTGTCGAAGATCAAAAAACGCCGTTGGTACAGGGACAGCCGGTTCAGTGCGCGGCGGTAAACACTTCGATAGCATCGCCAACCTCATCTCCAAGTTTTTCCGTGAGGCTGGTTATCCTGAAGACGCGATCCGCGTTGAAAAGAAGCAGGGTCTTGAGCTACCAGGCTACTATCGTCCACAGAAGCAGTGGGACGTGGTGGTGACCATCGGACAGACACTCGTAGCGGCCTTCGAAATGAAGGCCCTTGGGAGCCCTTCGTTCGGCAACAACTACAACAACCGTGTGGAGGAAGCCCTGGGTAGCGCGGTCGATCTCCGACGCGCATCGCTGGCCGACCTTTACCCAGCAGAAAAGCCGTGGCTCGGCTACTTCTTCATCATGGAAGACGCGGACGGCTCCCGTCGACCAGTCAAGATGGGAAGGAAATCAGCGATCCCTCCAGAACCCATTTGGGAAGGCACCTCCTATCAGGACCGCTTCGGGATCTTCTGCAAGCGCCTGATCGATGAGTCCCTGTATGACTCGGTTTGCTATGTCACCTCTTCCCAGGTCGACCCAAAACCGAAGGAGCCTGTCGAGCTGCTTAACTGGAATCATTTTTCAGCTGGCGTAAGAAGTAGGATCAGCTATTTGGCAGATCTAGGGTATCCGAATAAGACCTCATCGTGACGAGCCCGAATCACTTGAGTTGTCGACCCCGGGGCATCGACCGGAGTCAACGCATATCTCTGCTCAAGGATTCTGCACATGAATGACGGGAAGCGGTCCCAGCACCCACCAAACCCTCAACCCACACCCGACACCCGACCCCGGTGGAGAAGGTGGCCTGGCCGGAAACGGCCAACACCCTCCACACCCCACACCACCGTCCGGATTCTGCGATCGTAGAAACCCGCCCCATACCCCTGTTCCCCTGGAGGAATCAGCGTGGAACTGCGCCTGACCGACGCCGTCCGAACGTTGCGCGAGGAACTGACCGAGGCGGTCGCCGAGGCCGAAGCCCACAACCCCGACCTCACCTTCGACGTCGGCCCCGTGACCATGGACTTCGAGGTCCAGTTCCGCGCCGACGCCAAAGCCAAAGGCAAACTCTCCGCGTGGATCGCCTCCGGAGAGGTCGAAGCCGGTGCGAGCCGGGCCCGCACCCACCGGGTGTCCTTCACCCTCACCCCCCGCCACAAGAACACCCCCAACGGCGACGTGTCCATCACCAGCACCAACCAGGCCACCGGCACCGGGGACCGATCCGGGCACATCGGACGCTGACCACCCCACCCCGCATCCGCCTTGACCGCTCACTGTTCAGGAAGTGCCGATGCCCACGGCCGCGCACATCGCCCGCATTGAAAGCTCCACAGGGGCCGGGTCGGGGTGTGTGATCACGCCCCGGCTCGTGTTGACCTCCGCCCACGTGGTCCCTCACGTCGACGGCGAGGTGTCGCTGTCCACCCCCGCAAGCACCGCCACCTTCACCGGCCACGTGGTCTGGCGGGGCACCCCCCACGGGCGCGATGACGCCGCCCTGGTCGAGGTCACCGACCCGACCTGGGTGGCCCCACCGGTCCGTACACGGTGGGGGCGGCTGGTCACCGACCGCCCCGGCATCTCCTGCCACACCTGGGGCTACCCCGACCTGGTCCAACGCCAGGGGCGTCCGGTGGAGACCTCCCAACCCTCAGGCACCGTCAACCCCGGCAACCGCATGGTCGGTGACCGCTACGTCCTGGACATCACCACCCACCCACCCCGCTGGGAGCAGGACGGGTCGCCGTGGGGCGGGCTGTCCGGGGCCGCGTTGGTGTGCGAGGGTCTGGTGGTGGGGGTGGTGGCCACCGACCCCGCCCACCGAGCCCACGCCAGCCTGGAGGCTGTTCCCGCCTACGTGCTCCACCACGACCCGGCCTTCCGAGCCGTACTGGACCGGCACCAGGTGTCCGTGGTGTTGGAGCCGGTCGAGCTCGCCCACCTGGCCCACACCCCCCACACGCACCAGCGGCCCTCCCCCGCCTCGCTGTTGGAGGCCCACCGGAAGGTGGTGGACTTCCACGGCCGCGACGACACCATGGACACCCTGGCCCATTGGTGTGAGAGCGACGACGTGCTGTCCGCGGTGGTGGTGCACGGGCCCGGCGGGCAGGGCAAGACCCGCCTGGGCCACGAACTCACCGCACGGCTCACCCGTCCCGAGACCCACACCCGCAGTCGCCGGTGGGCCACCGTCTGGGTCAAAGACACCGCCGAGGAACTCGACCCGGTCGGGGAGACCACGGTCCCGCTGCTGCTGGCGGTGGACTACGCCGAGACCCGCACCGCACAACTGAGGCGTCTGCTGGAGTTGTGCGACCGCCCCCCGGGCAGTGCCCCCGTCCGGCTGCTGTTGCTGGTGCGCACCGTGGGCGAGTGGTGGGACCAGGTCAACACCACCACCGGCCACCTGCTGGCCGACATCACCCGACAGATCCCGCTGCCCCCACTGGCCCCTCACGCGGTCGACCGGGCCCGCGAGTACCGCACCGCCCTACACCACCTGGCCGGCGCCCTGCCCGCGGCCCGCACACCCCACCCGGCCGACTGGGAGCAGGCCGCGGCCGACCTACCCGACCCCGACCTGTCCGGCCCCGGGTGGGAGACCGTGCTGAGTGTGCACATGCGCGCCCTGGCCGACCTGCTGGACACCACCCAACCCCCCACCACCATCACCATCACCAAGGACAGTGCGGTCGAGGGCCGGGTGCTGGCCCACGAGGACCGGTACTGGACCCACACCGCCACCGCCCACGGGCTGGAGGAGGCTGAACTCCAACAGCCGCTGCGGGACGTGCTGGCCCTGGCCTTCACCCTCACCCCGGCCGGTATCGAGGAAGCCGACCACCTCCTGGACAACGTGAAGGTGCTGGAAGGGCAGACCGCCGCCCGCAAACAGCAGATCCGCCGGTGGATCAGCAGCCTGTACCCCACCGACGGGGCCGGTGTGTGGGGACGGTTGCAGCCCGACCGGCTCCTGGAGTACTTCCTGGGCAGGCGCCTCCACAACAACCCCGCCCTGTTCGACCCCCACCTCGAAGACATCTCCACGGGCGACGCCGAACGGCTGGTGACCCTGTACACCCGCGCCGCCGCGCACCCCGCCCTGCCCGGCCTGGGCACACACGTGACCGCGTTGTGTGCGCGCCATATCCGCGCCTTGGGGCCGGTGGCTGTTGACGTGGCCACCCAGGCGGAGGACCCCGGCCCGCTCATCCGGGCCCTGGAACAGACCACAGCCGACACCGCGACCCCCATCGAGGTCCTTGTACAGCTCAGCGCTGCACTTCCCCTGTTCAGCCACCGGCTCGCCGAATGGTCCGGGCAGGTGAGTGACCGCATGGTCAAAGCCCGTCGGGAACAAGCCGCGAAGGACCCCGACGCCTACCGGCCCGACCTCGCCATGTCCCTGAACAACCAATCCATCTACCTGGCGGGCCTGGGGTCGGCGCGAAGAAGCCCTCGAAACCATCACCGAGGCCGTCCGCATCCGCCGCACCCTGGCCCAGCAACGCCCCGACGCCTACCTACCCGACCTCGCCACATCCCTGAACAACCAATCCATCTACCTGGCGGGCCTGGGCAGGCGCGAAGAAGCCCTGGACTCCAGCACCGAGGCCGCCGACATCTACCGCACCCTGGCCGACCAACGCCCTGACGCCTTCCTGCCCGACCTCGCCATTCTAATCCGATGGCCGCAGGTTCGAATCCTGCCGGGTGCGCCACAAAACCCCAGGTCAGACGGGGTGTATTGCCTCACCGCAGAGAAGGTGTAACGCCGGTGGGTCCAGGGTGGGACCGAGGTGGGACCAACACCAGACCCCTGCGACCACCCCGCCTCCTCGTATGCCGACCAGTCCTCCCGGCGTCCCGCAGCACCAGCCACGCCGTCCGCTCCGCCGCCTCGTGGGCTACCTCAGGCAGCACACTGGAGTAGGTGTCCGCGGTCAGCACGATGCTCGCGTGCCCCAGCATCGCCTGTACCACCTTCAACTCCACCCCCGCCGCCAACGCCAACGTCGCCGCCCCGTGCCGCAGATCATGCAGCCGCACCGGCGGTAGCCCGCTCTCGTCGTTCAGCTTCCGGAACAGGCGCGAGAGGCGCTCAGGGGCCAAGGGGCCTCCACGCGCCCCGGTGAACACGAACTCGCGCGGATCCCACTCCTGCCCGCGCGCCTGTGCCTCCTGTTGTTGTCGCCACTGGTGGCGGCGCAACACCCCGGTCGTGGTGTGGTCCAGGGCCACCATCCGGCGGCTCGCCGCGCTCTTGGGCGCCAACTCCACCAACCCACCC
>NZ_MKKC01000006.1 GCF_001942255.1 Nocardiopsis sp. CNR-923 | reverse complement strand
CAGACCGGAGAAAACGATCTTCAGGAGTTCCTTGACGTCACACTCAACCGAGCGTGACAGGACGATGCCCTACGTCACCACCGGAATGGGGACAGAGCCTCTACTTGTACAGTCCCGATGGGTCAGCAGCTCGGTCAGATGCGGGGTGCGGCGGGCGTAGCGGTGGGTCAGACCGGGGACCTGTTCGGCGAAGATCTTCTGTTCACAGGCGGTGTGGTCGCAGAAGAACTTGCGGTCGTGCAGGTGGATGAGGGTTTCCTGGACGGAGGCGGGGGTGTCGGTCAGGCGGCGTTCGTAGCGGCTGTGGACCCGCCCGGAGGGCGTCGCGCATGTCGGGTAGCGGGCGGCGCGGGTGGTCGCGGCCGCGGTGATGTGCACGGTGGCTGTGACGGTACGCCCTGCTGATGTCGAGCCCGACCAGGTGGGGGAAGAACAGGCTGAAGAGGGAGGAGAGGGACACCTCGCATCATCGCGGGCAAGTGTCAGGTCCCGCAGGCGCTTCACCAAATCCGTGCCAGAACCAGTATTCACGTGTCGCCGACTGAGCCGTCCCGGGACGGTTGACCGCGCACATCCTCTCCTCGGTCACCTGATGGTGGCCTCAGGGGAAGGTCTCTCTACCCCGTACGGGAAGTTCGCTCCGCCGATCAGCGGGGAACGATCTTCGATCGTGCCCCAACCACCGCATGGGCAAGGAGACGCAACATGAGCAGTTCACCCTCGTATGCACGGAACCCGCAGGAAAGTGACGGTCTTCTGCTCGCGGTTGAGCAGCTGGGTGTCGCCCACGACCGGCAGCGCTCGGAGCACTCCGACATCACCAGCTCGCAGAACAGCGCTGGCGACGACGGGGAGAACCGCGACCTGAACCTTCCGAAGGGCTAGGAGCCGCCACATGGAGCACCGGCTCGTCTCCGGTATCGAAAAGGCGCTGGGCTGGGACGGGCCGGGTTCTGTGGGCACCGCGTTCGCCCGTGGAACCCTGGCCGATCCGAGCCTGCTGACCCGTCTGATGACCCCCTACCGGCTACTGGAGACGATTCAGCGCCGGCACCTGGCCAACCCCCAGCTGCGCTGCTACGCCGATGGCAACGAGCTCCACCCCTCCAGCTACCTCAGCACGGTCGTCAACCGACGCCGTCAAGCGGTCAGCCAGGCGGACATGGCCGCGCTCGGGGTCATCTTGAACAACGGGGGCACCATCGTCCTCGACAGCGTTGACACGTTCGATCCGACGATGGAGGTGGCCTGTCGGGCACTGGGGTGGTGGTCGGGAGAACTCGTCTCCGTCAACTGCTACCTGGCCGTGGGCGACACCGACGGCTTCCACCTGCACTGGGATGACCACGACGTGATCGCTGTGCAGCTCTCAGGGGAGAAATCCTGGGAAGTGCGAGGCCCCTCCCGTCCCGTGCCCATGTATCGCGATGCCGAGCAGAACGTGGAACCGTCCGAGGATGTCGTGTGGTCGGGAACCATGGTGGCCGGGGACGTCATGCACATCCCCCGCGGCTGGTGGCATACCGCGACCCGCATCGGTTCCGGGAACGAAGGACACTCCCTGCACGTGACCTTCGGGATCACCAAGCGCACCGGGGTCACCTGGGCCAACTTCCTCTCCGACGCCGCCCGCGCCGATGCGGACTTCCGCGCGGACCTGGAAAACACACACGGCCCCATCAACGACGAGTACCTGGTGTCCAAGCTCGCTGACTTGGTGCGCGCGAACCCGCCGTCCAGCTACCTGGACCAACTCCGCGTCAGCGCCCCACCTCAGCGACACATGCCCTTGGTCTCATCGTTCGGGGCGCTCGACGAGATGGCGGTCGTGGCTGTGACCGAGTTCCCTCCGAACATCACCGTCAGCAAGGAAGCCGTCCAGGTCGCCGCCGGTGGTAAGAAGCTCATCTTCCACGCGCGCGCCGAGGAAGGACTGCGCCTTCTGTTGTCCGGCCATCCGGTCAGCCTCCACGGCGGCGGCGCTGACCTGAAGGCGCTGGCTGCTCACCTGACCAAGGAAGGTCTATGCGCTCCACTGACCGAAGGATTGTCCTGGGGCTATACCGATCTGGTCCCGAGCCTGAACTCCTTCGGCGGGCTCTCGACCTCGGGGTGACGGGGCTGGATACGGCCTACAACTACCAGCACTTCTCCTCCCACCAGGCATTGGCCGCCGCAGCTGGCGAGGCACTCGACGAGTTCGAGATCACCACGAAGGTGGGGTTCTTCCCCCAGGGCCACGACCTGAGTCCCGAACGGTTGCGTCAGGCCGTGCGGCAGACCGTGGATGACTTGGGGCGCGTGCCTGACACCGTGCTCCTGCACAACCCCGAATGCTCCGTGGACGGTTTCGAAGCAGCATGCGAAGCACTGGTTCGGATACGAGACGACGGGCTCTGCCGTGAGTGGGGAATCTCCACCTGGAGCCCTCAGGAGCTCGTTGGGCGAAGCTGGGCGCTTCCCCCACCTGATGTGATCATGGTGCGTGCTGGGCTGAGCGTTCCCGCGCCCGTGCTCGACGCGACGGAACGGCTCACCATCGGGTTGGGTGCGAAGAAGGTGTACGGCATGGCGCCCTTCGGAGGAAACGCCAACGACCCCATCTGGTCGAAGGTCGACACACACCTCTTCCTCACACCAGGCCAGCAGGCCCATACGCTCCAAGCGGCACTGGCAGCAGCGTTCGCGATCCCTGAGGTGGAAAGGATCGCCGTAGGCACGAGTTCCCCCACCCACCTGGCTCACATCGTGCAGGCTAGATCTCTGACCATTTCACCGGCCGTGATCGAGCGTTACCGTGCTCTGCTGCGAGCCCGGACCGAGAGGAACCCCACCGGATAATGCCCTCCCAGGAGACGGCGAACCCGCGCCCCGCCTTGGACGATCTGTCGGCCATGGACATCACGGACGTCCTCAACCGGGCACAGGAAAGTTTGGGACGTTCCTTCAACCACGAGGCCGACACTACAGCCGCGTCAACGGCAGTGCAGGATTTGTCACCGATGCCGGAACGTGGGTGCGCCTGTCCTGGCGTCGAGCCGCACGCATGAACGCACAATCCTGGACCGGGACCGAAGCTGCGGTGGCGATCCACGGCGTGCCCCGCCCTCAGTGGGTCGCCACCACCACCTGGGCGGACAGCGATCGCGACGTGGTGTGGAAAGCCGAGGAGACCACGCTCGCCCCCGCTCCCGCCGTCTCGACCACAGCCGACATCACGACTGACCCCCGTCTGCCGGACCGGTGGTGGGCCGAACTGCACGCCGCCTTGGGTGCCCTCGCCAACCACACCACCGAGCGCATCGCGCTGGAGCAAGCCCACCTGACCCGGCGTATCCAGGAGGTCTACGGCACCGGCATCGACACACACGTCCCAGCGAAGGACTGGGTGTGCGCCCACGGCGACCTAGGGTACGCCAACGTCACCGGCCCCGAACTCACGCTCCTGGACTGGGAGAGCTGGGGCATGGCACCGCGCGGCTGGGACGCCGCCTGTTTGTGGTCGGCGTCCCTGGGGGTCCCGGAGGTCGCTGAGCACGTCCGTGTTCGGTTCGACGACGTTCTGTCCACACGCGCGGGCCGCCTGTGCCAACTGCTGCTGTGCGCCAACGTCGCCCGAGCCACCAAGCGCACAGGAACAACGCCACCCATCGGGCCCGTCATGACAGAGACCGCCGACGTGCTCATAGCTGAGCTGGGTCTGTCAAGTTAAGTTGTACAGTCCCTGTCCAGGGATCGGCGAGCCTGCCACCCTCAGAGGGCTTCGTTGACGGCCGAATGGCGCATCCCGCAGACCCGGGTGAGGTAGCGGTAGCACTCGCCCCAGCTGCCCTCCCGCCCGTCCACCAGCCATCGCGAGCGACCGGCGTAGGCGACCGCGTGGCGGGTCATGCCTCCGCCTCCGGCCGGTGTCGGGGCGCGAACTGCGTCAGGTGCAGCCGTGCCCCCAGAACCTCGACCGTGTCCGCGCGGATGACGTCGTCGGCGTCGGGTCCGTGCACGGCGATCCAGGCGGGGCCGCCGTCGTAGGCCCGCTGGATTCTCCAGCCGGGATACCGCTGGCGGAGGTCGCTGAGGGCGGACTGCTCTGGGGTGTTCGGCTTCGTCATGCGTCCCATGTCACAGCGTGCTCACAATGCGCGACAAGGGACCTGTGCTGCATACGTGCGTCCGCCTAAGGTCAGCGCATGGACGGCGAATCTTTCTGCACGCTCCTGCACGCCGGGCGCACGTCACGGAGCTGGACGTTGGAAAAGCTGGGGCGCGCGGTGGGGGCGGTAGGGCCGACTGTCGGCCGGTGGGAAAAGGGTGAGTTCCTGCCTTCCAGAGAGACAGCCGTGACCCTGGACAGGGAGCTGGGCTATCGGGGCCAACTGCTCAGGGCGTGGCAGACGGCCAAGACCGGCTCGCCACTCCCGCCGTGGGCACACGACATCGCCGAGTTGGAGCAGCGTGCCCAGCGGATCGAGCTGGTGTCGCCGCACGTGGTGCCCGGACTGCTCCAGTCCCCCGGGTACATGGAACTGATCATGCGGCGCAACTTCCTCACCCCCGCCAGCATTGGTCACCTGCTCAAGGCGCGAGCCAAGCGGTACGAGGTGCTGGCCGCGAACGGCGACCCAGACATCACATCCGTGTTCCCCGTCACCGCCATCACCCTCGTTCCCGACACCGTTCGCCGGGAACAGGCCGCCCGGCTGGTGGAACTCATCGACACGAAACATGTCGAGGTCCACCTCATCCCCCAAGAAGACCTCCTGGTCGGCCTCATGTCGCCGCTCATGATGTTCTACCTGGCCGAGGGTGGCGAGATCGCCGCCAGCGAGCATGTCCGAGGTGCCATCATCTATGGCGAAATGGAGGAGTACGACCGTCTTCACGATCGAATCAAGGCCGCCCTGGGGCGTGCCCTCCCTCCGGCGCGGTCGCGCCGGTTCCTGGAAGGAGAAATATGCCGATGAACATGTGGCACAAGTCCACGTACAGCCCCAGTTCGGGCGACTGCGTCGAGGTGCGCGAGCACGCGAACGGCGCGGAGATGCGCGACACCAAGAACCGCGAACTCGGCGCGCTGGCCTTCGACACCGACCAGTGGGTCACGCTGATCGCCAGCGTCACCCGCTGACACCCCGCCCGGTGTCCCGTGGGCAGCTCCGTTCACGGGACACCGATGGGTCCGATTCAGCCGAGATCGACGCCAAAGGTCGCCCTGGGGCGCGCTCTCCCTCCGGCACCGTCACGGCGGGTGAGATCCGAAGTGACGATCCGAGCAGGAGACGAGACCGATCACGGCACGGCGAAGGTCCCGCCCTTTACCCTGACGATGCGAGCCGATCGGGAAGGGCGGAGCCATGCCCCACGGCAAACCAGTGGCCCCAGGGGTGGCCACAGCGATTCGAGAGCTACGCGGACATCTGGGCTGGTCGCAGTCTCAGTTAGCGGCCGAGGTGTGCCGTGTGAGCGGGCGCGACACCGTCACCCGCGAGACCGTCTCCCGCTGAGAGAACGGCAGACGCACACCGTCCCGCTATCACCTACGGCACCTCGCCGCCGCCCTACAGGTTCCCCTAGAAGCTCTGGAGACTGACCCCGTGGACCGTCGTGCCTTCCTCACGTCCATAGCCGGTACCGCCGTCGCACGTCTGCCACCAGGTGCTCACATGTCAGTACGGGATGCGGCACAGCGAGGCGAACGCTGTTCTCGCGTCCGTCTCACGAACGGGAACCGGGGCACCTGTCATCCGGAAGGAATGCTGAGCACGGCCACCTGCGACACGTGTGAGTTCGACATATGAAACGGGCAGGTTCTGCCCTGACCATAGTGTGTTGTTTTACGAATAAGTTACTATGTCCGGTGAGGTGTGCGGAGACTGCGACAAAGAGATGAGTGACTGCACCTGTGAGGGTGTCGGGAACCCCAGCTACTAGCGAACAACGTAGCGAGCAACGGTGTACCAAACTACTGAAACAGCGTGGAGCGCAGAAGCTCTGCAACGAGTACAGATCTCCCGAGATCAGATTCTCGACGAGATCGAACGCCGCCTTGGAGTTCGCCTGAACCGTGATGGCCAGACTCCAGGAAACAGGAATCCGTCCATAGGAATGCCGACGCTGGCTCGAACCTGGGTTCGGGTCAACTGGTATGAACCAGACAAGATCTTCCCCCGGGAACTCAGTGGTCTGGAAACCTCGCTCGCAATCACGGGCGTCCCTCGGCCCGAATTCATCCAAGCGTGCCACTGAGGTGATCCCAGCGAGTTCTATGTCAG
>NZ_MKKC01000005.1 GCF_001942255.1 Nocardiopsis sp. CNR-923 | reverse complement strand
CACGGCTCGCCCTCGCCCACCCGCGCCGAGTCATGCGCATGACCCTGCGCGGGACTCCGCCCGCACCCGCCGCGCCCGCCCCCGCCGCAAGGACCCCATCGTCCTGTCCACCCTCGCGCCCTGCTGGCCGCCCGCCCCCACGACGGCCACCCCGGCGGCGTCGCCCGCAGACGCGACGCCGTACTGCTGCTGACCGGGTTCGCCGGAGCGCTGCGCCGCGCCGAACTGGCCGCCCTGACCCTGGACGACGTCATGGTCCGCACCGACGCCGCCACCGGAGCCACCGCACTGGTCATCGCGCTGGCCACCACCAAAACCGACCAGGAGGGCCGCCACGGCCAGACCGTGGCCCTACCCCGCGGACGCCACCGCACCACCTGCCCGGTCTGCGCCTTCGCTGACTGGTGCGACCTGCTGGCCGCCCACCGCGAGGGCGGCGACCAAGCCGTGCGCGCCCATCTGAGGACCGTCCACACCCCCGTGGCGCCCACCGCCCACCGCTGCCAGGGCCTGACCGCCAACCCCCTGGCCGACAACACCGGCCGCCCCCTGCTGCCCACCGTCACCCGCCACGGCCGGATGGGGGAGCGGGCCATGTCCGGACGCGCCGTCGGCGAACTCGTCAAACGCTACGCCGAACGCGCCGGCCTGAACCCCGACGACTTCGGCGGCCACTCCCTGCGCGCCGGATTCGCCACCCAGGCCGCGCTGGGCGGGCCACCGACCGCGAGATCATGCGCCAGGGCCGCTGGACCAACCCCCGCACCGTGCACGACTACATCCGCACCGCCAACCCCCTGGAGGACAACGCCGTCACGCGACTGGGCCTGTGACCGGCCCCCTCAGCGCGCCGTCCATGAGGACCGCCCACCGTCCCACCCCGGCCGCGCCAAGGGCGCGCCCGCCCCGTCCGGCCCCGCGTGGGTGGAGCACGTGCTGCCGATGCCCTGACGGTCGGGCCGCAGCGCCATCGACCGCAGCGCCTCGGGCACCCGGTCCTCGACCAGGGCGCGGACATGCTCCAAATACCGGTCGGTCTGGCCCCGCCGCTCGGGCCCCACCGTCTGACCGATGTCCGCCAGCGCGGCGACCAGCCGCCGCGTCACCTGCGGCGACTCCGCCCCGTACAGGGAGATCTCACTGAAGGCCAGATCCATCACGTCCGGCCAGGCCGGACGCGGCTGGATCAGGCGCGCCGACCCGTGGCGGTCGGTGAACACGATCGGGCGCAGCTCACGCACCCCGAAGGCGGTGACCAGGATCTGGATGCGGTCGACCGCCTGCACCGCCGTCGTGGGGTCGTTGACACCCGGCGAGAGCGCCCGGGTGGCGATGTCGACCAGCTGGCGAAGCCCGAAGGCCGGGTCCCGGTAGGAGGACCGGTTGTTGGCCGTCCACAGCATGCCGTCCACGTCGGGTGCGGCGATCGGCCCGTGCGAGTCGATCCGCACCACCGGCGATCCCGCCGCGACGAAGTCCCCGATCTTGGGCAACAGCGTCACCAGCGCGTCGTGGCGGCGCGCGTAACGCACCAACGCGCGCACGTTCACCCCCACCAGGATCCCCGGGCCGCGCCCGAGCCGCAGCACCGTCGAGTGCGAGTACCCGGGCTCGCTCATGTACACCGTGCTCGCCACCCGGTCGAAGGCGCTCAGCTGCTCCAGGGAGTCGCTCACCACCCGGTCCAGCACCGAGGTCAGCCGCATCATCCCCAGCGACCGGTGCGCGAACAGCAAGAACGCGATCAGGCAGGAGAACACCAGCACCGCCGCGATGACCCCCGACAGCAGCAGCACGAGGTTGCCGCCCTCGCCCTGGGGCGTCTCGCCGAAGAACGGCACGAAGAACGTGAAGATGAACGTGCCCACGAAGATGGTCAGCGTCGCCTTGGTCACCCAGCACCGGGTGAACAGCCCCACCACCCGCGGAGTCAACTGGCCCGCCTTCTGCAACGCCAGCAGCTTGATACTGAAGATCAGGCCCATGACCGTCAGGATCGTGGGACCCGCCGACTTGAGCAGAACCCGCCCGCGCTCGGCGAAGCGCACCATGGACTGGTCGTCGGGGTCAACGAGGCTGAAGGGGGTGTCGAAGCGGGAGACGGCCAACGCCAGCAGGACGAACACCACCGCTCCCAGGGAGGGGAAGAGGAAGAACGACTCCTTGACGTACTCGCTCACCCGCTGGCGGACCGTCATTCCCACGTTGTGCAGTGTCGCAGCCGGCATGTACTACCACCATTTCGGATCGGGTCAGGGATCCCTGTGGTCGGTGCCACAACCTGGCGTCACGCTAACGACCCGCCCGTAACAACCCCGTTGCACCACCGGCGCCGCCCCAGACCGGCCGCCGCCCCTCACCCGCTCGCCTGGTCCAGCCACGCCCGCACCTGCTCGGCCCTGGGCGACCCCACCGCGACGGCCCCCAGGGCGGCCTGCAACACGAAGGGGTCGCGGCGCCCGTCCGGCCGCTGCGCCCACTCCAGCAGCACCTCGGGGGCGGCGTTGCGAAACAGCACGTGCCTGAGCTCGTGCGCCAGATCCTCACGGGCCTCCACGACCGCGGGCGCCGCCGACCGCGGCAGCACCGGCCCCCGGTAGGCGCGCAGCGCGCGCCGGTACTCGCCCGCCGCCAGGAAGTGGCGCACCTGGTCGACGTCGGTGCCCACCGGAACCGACCACCGGTAGGGGGAGGAGTCCACCACCTCGCCCAACGCCTTGCGGATGCGCGACATCTCCACCCGCACGGTCACCGACGGCGTGCCGTGCTCATGGAGCAGACTGGCGATCTCCCCGCCGTAGAGCCCTTCGGGGTGCGCCGCCAACAGGAACAGGATCTCCGAGTGCCTCAGGCTCAACCGGAGTGCCCGACCCCGGTGGAAGAGCTGGGCCTGGCCGCGCCCCAGCACCCGCAACCTGGTGCGGTCTCCAGCCCCGGGCCCGCCGCGCGCGAGAGCGCCCCGCTGACCCGCTGCAGCCGCAGCTCGGACTCGACCGCGAACGCCGTGGCGCGCACCAGGTCCAGCGCGTAGGGCTGAGCCGCCTGATCCCCGCCCGTCACGTCGACCACCCCGACCACCCGGCCGGTGTCGGGATCATGCACGGGAGCGGCCGAACAGCTCCACGACTGCGCGCCCTGACCGAAGTGCTCGCTGGAGAACACCTGCACCTCGTGGTCCAAAGCCAGGGCGACCCCGGGCGCGTTGGTGCCCGCGTCCCGCTCGCTCCAGGACGCCCCCTCCACGAACCGCATCCCCTCGGCACGCGCACGCGCGGCGTGGTCGCCCTCCACCCACAGCAACCGCCCCTCGGCGTCGCCGACCGCCGCGATCTGACCGCTGTCGGCGGCGCTGTCCACCAGCAGACGCCGAACCACCGGCAGCACCGCCCGCAACACGTGGGCGTCACGGCGCTCGCACAACTCGTCCCGGGGCAGCACCATCCGCGGGCACACCCCCTCGGGGTCGACCCCGCCGGTCAGGCTGCGCCGCCACGACTCGCGGACCACGCTCCTGAGCCTGGGCGAGGCCCGGCCGGAGGCGAGGAAGCGCTCACGGGCCAGCGCCACGGCGCGCCGCAGCTCGCGTGGGTCGGCCCCCTCGGGCCACGCTCTCCAGGACTCGTCCACGTCCGGCTCTTCCGCTCGTGGGGCGCCGGGCGACACCCCACACGTCCCCTCCTCCAGTACACCCCCACCTGTGGCGAAATTCCAGTTCGACGCCGTGGACGGGACGGCACGGCAGCGGCGCGCGCCGCGCCCGCTTGCGGACGTGCCCCCACCACCGCGGCACGGGTACCCTGCAGGGGCCGCGGGGCGGCCAGGCCCGGCCCCGACCGGCCGCCCCGCGGCCCCGGTCGGTCCGCGAACACCTCCGCGGCCACGCGCCCGTGCCCAGATCTCAAATCGTCAACAAACCCTTAAACAGCGCCCGAAAGAACACGTTGACGTTCGATCCAGCACTGACCAGACATTAGGTTGGTTGCGTGAGAAAGGGGACGGTCTCATGGTCGACGAGTTTCGCGCCGCGTTCCAGGAACTGATCGACGCCTCCGTCGCCGCCGACCCCCAACACTTCCCACCAGCCGTGCACAAGGTCTACGTGCTCGCCTCCCAGATCCCCGCCTCCGAACGCGAACTCGCCCTGGAGGCCCTGACCCCACTGCTCTCGGGCAACCACGCCGCCCCCGGCATCATCGCCGACCTGTCCGTGGTCGCCGGAGCCCTCGTCGAGATGGGCACCGACCCCGGCCCCGCCGGCGTCGAAGTCCTGCACCGCGCCCGCGGCATGGGCCGCGGCGCCATCGTCTTCACC
Source organism: Nocardiopsis sp. CNR-923 (assembly GCF_001942255.1). Taxonomy (GTDB): domain Bacteria; phylum Actinomycetota; class Actinomycetes; order Streptosporangiales; family Streptosporangiaceae; genus Nocardiopsis. Next base: position 2,310 of record NZ_MKKC01000005.1, on the reverse strand, counting down.
CGCGCCTGGGCACGCACCGGACCCGACACACCCCCCGACCCCGACGCCGTCACCGCCGCCGACGAGACCCGCGTCGCCGCCGACCTGGCCACCGACGCCCCCGGCGCTACCATGTGCTGGTGGACCATCCGCAGACACGGCCTGGCCGCCCGCACCATGCTCGGCCACACCAACGTGCGCGCCCACATCCGCCGCGACCCCGCCCTGCACGCCGAACTCCTCGCCATCGCCAACCAGCTCAGCGACCACCTGGACGAGTTCGACGACATCCGCGACCTGCTGCGCATGGCCGAGGCCACCAGCGCCCTGGTCATGGACCGCCGCTCCCGGCGCGGCTTCCGCGTCCTGTTCGACGGCGTCGGCGACAACTTCCAACTCCACACCCTGCTCGCCGACGCCCTCATCGGCCCCGACCACCACGGCGTGCACGGCGAACGCCCCGACCCGCGCTGGGTCACCCCCTACCTCGACGGCGACGTCGACCCCCCACGCCCAAACCGTCCGCGGCTGGTGGAACCTGGTCGCCCACGACGGCACCTGGGTCTGGAACGAGGGCGCGCCCGCCGATATCCCCGCCCTGCACGGCGAACGCGTCCTGATCCTGGACGAACAGCCCTACCCCCGGTCCTGGAACGCCGGACGCCGCCACCACCACGTCCACGGCCGCCTGGAGGTGGAGTCCGAACTCACCGCCGAGGAGGCCGAGCTGTGGTGGACCCGCATCGCCCCGGCCGAACCGGCCCTGCCCAGCCACGACGACGAACCCACCCCGATCCCCGAACCCGTGGTCCTGACCCCGGCGCAGGACCCGACCGAACGCGTACGCGGCTTCGTCCCACCCGCCGACACCACCCCCCGACCAGAGCCCGAACCCCCGCGCGCACCAGAACCCGAACCGCGCGAGGACACCTCGGCCAAGACCGCGCTCATCCCGATCATCACCCCCGAGACGACGGCGCACCCCGCCGAGGAGCACCACACACCGGCCCAGGACACGTGCCGAGCCCCCGGCGCGGCGATGCTCCCACCACTGCCACCAGGGGTCTCGCGCAGCTCCTCATGGGGCCCGAACTGGCGTTAGGGCGTGTGCCGCGAACGCATACCCCACCGCGCGACGCCCCCGCACGGCCCCCGCCACCTTCTCGTCAGCCGCGACGACCCCACCCTCACTCCTCCTTCGGCCCCGCGACAGCCGCACCGCACGCGCCGCTCGCGCCGGGCGGCATCCACCGAACCCAGGACGCCCCTACTTCATCGCGTGCCGACCCGACGGCGCGGCGAACACACCCGTGGACGCGCGACCGCGCCCGTCCTCGTCACGGTCCCCATCCTCGTCCTCGTCCTCGTCGTACAGGCCCTCGAAGTACTCCTCGGGCGTGGCCGAGTCCTCCTCCGGGCCCCGCCACCGCCCACCGACCAGCACCGGCGCCATGAGCACCACCGCCACGGGAACGAACACCCCCAATGGCAGCAGCACCAGCGCGCCGGCGAGACCGGGCACGTCCGGCACCCGCTCCAGCCACCCCTGACGCAACCACGCCACCGCGCTCAGGCCGCCCAGCACCAGCGCGGCGCCCCCCGGCAGCAGGGGCGTCAACCGGGGCGGGACGGCGACCATCGCCACCAGCAGGCCCACACCCACCAGGACCGCCAACGCCACGGGGCCGGTGCCCGAGAGCGCGTCCAGACCGGACGAGTGCAGGCCGCGCAGATGGGACCACACCCACCCACAGGACAGGACCAACACCGGCCCCAGAACCAGACCGGACAGGAAGCCGACTAGATGTCGCACGGGGATGCTCCTCTCGGGGACTGGGGAGCACCCTAGCGGCACAACGCGAAATCAGCACGAACGCCGCCACACTCGCATAGCCGACACCACGTCGACCGCCACGGCCCGACCGCACACGACTACGCTGAGCCACCATGAGCCACGAACGCCACGAACCCGACCCCGAGGTCGTCGCACTCGCCAGCCGCGTCTTCGACCACGCCCGCCAGGGCCACACCCAGACCCTGGGCACCTACCTGGACGCCGGAGTCCCGGTCAACCTCACCAACGACAAAGGCGACACCCTGCTCATGCTCGCCGCCTACCACGGCCACCCCGACACCGTCACCCTGCTGCTGGACCACGGCGCCGACCCCGACCGCCTCAACGACCACGGCCAGTCACCGCTGGCCGGAGCGGTCTTCAAGGGCGAGACCGAGGTGGCGCGCGTACTGGCCGGACACGGCGCCGACCCCGACATCGGCGCCCCCACCGCCCGCGAGACCGCCCAGATGTTCGACCGACGGACGACCTACTCA
>NZ_MKKC01000004.1 GCF_001942255.1 Nocardiopsis sp. CNR-923 | reverse complement strand
CACGAGCGATTCTGGGGGCTTCCGGCGTCCCAGGCCCCGGGGGGGCTCCGCCGAGCCAGACCCCCGACGCCCCCACGGCCGCCACACGCCCCCGCCCTCCATGTTTCACGTGAACATGGAGGGCGGGGCGCCACGGCATCAGGACTCGCGGGAGTCCATCTGGCCGACGATGCGCTCCAGGTCCTCCAGCGTCGCGAACTCCACGACGATCCTGCCCTTCCTCCTGCCCAGGTCCACCTTCACGGTGGTGTCCAGACGGTCGGCGAGGCGGCTCGCCCACTCCTCGACCTGGGGCGGGTTGGGACGGCGGTCTGGGGCGACGCGGGCACGCTTCCCCTCCGGCTCGTCCATCTCCTCGCCCAGGGCGATGATCTCCTCCAGGGAGCGGACGGACAGACCCTCCAGATTGACCCGCTCGGCGAGCCGCTCCTGGCGCTCGGGGTCCTCGACACCGCACAGCGCGCGGGCGTGCCCCGCGCTGAGCACCTTCGCGGCGACCCGCTTCTGCACCTTCGGCGGCAGGTTCAGCAGGCGCAGCATGTTGGTGATGTGCGAGCGCGACCGGCCGATCCGCTGGGCGAGCTCGCCGTGGGTGGCGCCGAAGTCGTCCAGGAGCTGTTTGTAGGCGGCCGCCTCCTCCAGGGCGTCGAGCTCCTGGCGGTGCAGGTTCTCCAGCAGCGCGTCGCGGAGCAGGTCGCCGTCACCGGTGTCGCGGACGATCGCGGGGATCCGGTCGAGACCCGCCTCCTTGCTCGCGCGCCAGCGGCGCTCCCCCATGATCAGCTCGTAGCGGGGAACGCCCGCCTCGTCCCCGAGCCCGCGGACGACGACGGGCTGCAGCACACCGACCTCGCTGATGGAGTCCCGAAGCTCCTCCAACGCCTGGTCGTCGAAACGCTCCCGGGGCTGGCGCGGGTTGGGGGTGATCGCGCCGAGCTCGATCTCCTCCAGGTACGAACCGTCGGAGAGCTTCACCCTCTCCGGAGCTCCTCCCGACGACGCGGGCGGCCCCTGCGTGATGAGCGCCTCCAGCCCCTTGCCCAGTCCGCGCCGCTGCTGGCTCACCGGCAACTCCCTCCACTCTCCTCGAACACATCGGCGCCCCGGCTCCGTGCCGGGACGTCACCGCCGTCAGCCGTGGACGCCCGGGGCGCGGTGCGCGATCTCCCGGGCGGACTCCAGGTAGGCACCGCACCGGTGGACCCGGGGTCGTAGGTCATCACGGACTGCCCGTAGCTCGGCGCCTCGGACACCCGGACGCTGCGCGGCACCACCGTCTGGAGGACGAGGTCGCCGAAGTGCGAGCGCACCTCGTCGGCGACCTGTTGCGAGAGCCGCGTCCGGCCGTCGTACATCGTCAGCAGGATGGTGCTGATCTCCAGTCCGGGGTTGAGGTGGGACTGGACGAGGTCGACGTTGCGCAGCAACTGGCCCAGCCCCTCCAGCGCGTAGTACTCGCACTGGATCGGGATCATGACCTCGTCGCACGCCACCATCGCGTTGACCGTCAGCAGACCGAGCGACGGCGGACAGTCGATGAGGATGTAGTCGAGTTCCGAGGTGTCGTAGGCGTCGAGCGCGCGCTTGAGTCTGGCCTCGCGGGCGACCAAGGAGACCAGTTCGATCTCCGCGCCCGCCAGGTCGATGGTGGCCGGGGCGCACCACAGGTTCGGGATGTCCGGCACCGGCTGGGCGAGTTTGCGGATCTCCTCGTCCTCGACCAGGCAGTGGTAGATGGAGCGGGTCGTGGTGTCCCGCTCCATCCCGAGCGCCGTGGAGGCGTTCCCCTGGGGGTCGAGGTCGACCACCAGGACCCGCTGGCCGTGCATGGCCAGCGCGGCCGCGATGTTGACGGTCGTCGTGGTCTTGCCGACGCCGCCCTTCTGGTTGGCGACGCCGATCACGCGGCAGGACGTGGGGCGGGGCCAGGCGTCCTCGTGCCCGCGAACCGCCATCGCGGCGTGTGCCGCGCGTGCCAGGGGTGTGTCGGGTACACCCGTCGACCGACCGGGGGCTCCGGTGTCGCCGGCCCAGGTCTGGCGTGGAACCGGGCGCTGGTCGTCGGGGGAGGTTCCACGTGAAACATCGAGCAGGTCTCCGTAGGCACCCTTGGGGGTTTCACGTGAAACACCGTCGTGGTCGGCTGGGTTCTGGGGCACGAATGAGTTCACCTCTTCCGTCCGCGCTTCTTCTTGCCGCCCCGCGCCTTCCGGGCTCCCGCTGACGGGGGCGGACCACCCTCGGATGTCACCGTGACGCGAACGACCGTGGTAGCGGGATCGACTTTACCCCGGCCCACCCTGATCACATCGCAGACGCTGGGACGCAGTTCGGACACGTCGTCGTGCGCGGCGGCCAACTCCGCCTCCGCCTGTTCCCCCTTCATCGCCAGGAGGCTGCCGTCCTTGCGCAGCAACGGCAGCGCCCACCCGGCCAGACGGGCCAGCGGGGCCACGGCGCGCGCGGTCACGAAGTCGGTCCGCAGCTCCCCGTGCGCATCCTCGGCCCGCTCCCGGCGCACCTCGACGTTGGGCAGTTCGAGGATCTCCACGGCCTCGTTCAGGAAGACCGTCCGCCGCAGGAGGGGTTCCAGCAGTGTCACCCTGATGTCGGGGCGGACCAGGGCCAGCACCAGGCCGGGCAGTCCCGCGCCCGAGCCGATGTCGACCACCTCCGCCCCCTCGGGGAGCAACTCCTCCACCACGGCGCAGTTGATGAGGTGCCGCTCCCAGAGGCGGGGCACCTCGCGCGGTCCGATCAGTCCCCGCCGGACACCGTCGTCAGCGAGAAGTGCGGCATAGCGCCGCGCCTTCGGCAACGCGTCGCCGAAGACCGCCTCCGCCTCGCTCGGCGGGGCGGGCGGCGTAGCGCCGGGCTCCTCAGCGCCCGAGGTCATCGGTCACCACCTGTCGGAACTCGTCCATCATCACTTCCCACGGTCCACGATCCTATGGCCGCGGACCCCCATGGTTTCACGTGAAACATACGGCCGCCCCGGGATGTCCCCCGAATCACGCGGCGGCACGTCGACACCTCGGCAGACGGATTTGTCGACCAGTCGATCCGTCGCCCCCGGTTCCGGCGCGACCCGCCGACACGACGAGGGGGCGATGTTTCACGTGAAACATCGCCCCCTCGATGCCGTCGTCCCCGGCGCCGGACGCGTCAGCCCGCGGGGTGGACCACCACGTAACGGTGCGGCTCCTCGCCCTCCGACTCGCTGTTCAGCCCGGCTGCGGCGACGGCGTCGTGCACCACCTTGCGCTCGAACGGGGTCATCGGCTCCAGCGGATGGATCTTCCCGGTCTTACTGACCTTCTCCGCCGCCTCGGCGCCGATGCGGGTGAGTACCTTGCGGCGCTCCTCGCGGTACCCGCCGATGTCGAGCATCAGCTTGCTCCGCTCACCCGTGGCCCGGTGCACCGCCAGGCGGGTCAACTCCTGGAGTGCCTCCAGGACCTCGCCGTCGTCACCGATCAGCTCGTCGAGCGTGGCGCCCACGACCGACACCATCGCACGGTCGCCCTCGACGTCCATGTCGATGTCACCGTCGAAGTCCGCGATGTCGAGGAGGCCCTCGATGTAGTCAGCGGCGATGTCGCCCTCGTTCTCCAGGGCCTCGACGTCGATCTCGGACTCCGGCGCATCGGCCACCGCTACTCCACCGCTCTCTTCCTCGCTACGTCCCACAGCGATCCCGTCTCCTCATCATTCACGCCCTGACCGTCGTACGCCTCAGGGGCTGTGTCGCCTGCGCACTCGTTGAGATCTCCGCGGCCGACGTGACGCCGTCCCCTAGTGGGACCCGCCGCCCCCACGCTTGGAGCGCGACTGCTTCTTCGGCTGCTTGCGTTCGATCTTAGGCTGTTCCTTCGGCTCCGGCGCGGATTCGGCCGCCTTCTTCCGGCCGAGCATGCCCTTGGCGGGGCCGGTGGAGGGGGTGCCGCCGCCCTTGGCGTCCTGCTCGCCGGGAGCGGGGTGGTTCCGGTAGAGGAAGTGCTGCTGCACCATCGTCCAGATGTTGGACGTGACCCAGTAGACGAGCACGCCGACCGGCATCATGAGGCCGAAGAGCCCGAACAGGGGCGCCATGTACATCATGATCTTCTGCGTCTGCATCATCGGGTTGTCCGGCATCTGCGCGGTGCTGCGCTTGATGCTCTGACGCATGGTGAGGAAGGTCGTGGTGCCCATGATCACGCACGCGATCGCGATGATGACCTTGGCCAGCACCGGGTTCGAGGAACCCAGGGCGAGCAGCTCCTCGGGAGAGCTGTTGAACTGCGCCGCGATCGGCGCCTCGAAGATCAGCGCCTGGCGGGCGCTCTCGGCCAGCTCCTCGGAGAAGCCGTACTGGGCGTTGCCCTCGGCCACGCTGCGCAGGACGCTGAAGAGGGCGAAGAAGACCGGCATCTGCAGGAGGAGCGGAAGGCAACCCATGATCGGGTTGGTTCCGCTCTCCTGGTAGAGCTTCATCGACTCGCGACTCAGACGCTCCCGGTCGTGCTTGTAGCGCTCCCGGAGCTTCATGATCTTCGGCTGGATCTCCTGCATCTTCCGCTGCGTGTTCATCTGCTTGACGAACAGCGGAACCATGAGCAGCCGCATGAGAACGGTCAGGAGGATGATGGACAGGCCCCACGCCCACCCGCTGTCAGGATTCAGCCCGATGAAGGCCAGACCCTCGTGGATCCGCGCCAACGTCCAGCCGACGATGTTGTAAAGCCAGTCGAGCACCGGCCAACTCCTATTTGCCTCGGTTCAGCTACTGGTCCCCGGGAGCGGATCCGGTGGCTCCGGCGCCGCCCTCCGACCCCTCCGCCTCGGTGTGCCGCCGCCCCTTCGGCGGCGGCACGGGGTCGAGTCCCCCCGGGTGGAAGGGGTGACAGCGGGCGATGCGCCGGGTACCCAGCCACAACCCCCGCAGGGCCCCGTGCACGCGCAACGCCTCCACGGCGTACGCGCTGCACGAGGGGTAGAAACGGCAGACCGGAGGGAAGAGCGGGCTGATGAAGCGCTGGTAGCCCCGGATGGGCAGGATCAGCAACCGCGCGAGAGTCGTCGGTCTGTGCTCGGTCATCGCCCCGTCCGTTCTCCGCCCCCGTCCGGGACCCGCCCGGGCGCCGTCCCGTCTCCCGCCGGTTCGGCCGCCGAAGCGGACGATCCGCCTCGGCCCCGCCGACGGCGGGAGGTCCGGGGTCGCATCGCCGCGGCGATCGCACTGTCGAGGTGCGCGTCCAACTCCGCCTGCCGCGTCGTGGCGGCGGCGGGCTTGGCGCGCACTACCAGCAGGCTACCGTTTGGCAGAACGGCCAACCGGGTCCGCATGGCGTGACGGAGTCGACGTTGGACGCGCTTGCGCACGACCGCGCCTCCAACCGCCTTGCTCACGACGAAACCGACGCGCGGCGGATCGGCGGGTTCGGCCGCGTCCGCGGGCGGGGCCAGGTAGACGACCGCCACGGCCCCCCGTGCGGAGCGCCGTCCCGCGCGCAGCACGGAGCCGAACTCGGAGCTACGGCGCATCCGGTTCCGCGACGACAGCATCGGCACTCCCTCCGGGACTCGGGCCTCGTCCCACGACAAAAGGGACCGGCCGGCGAGAAGGCCGGACCGATCCCGAGGAACTTGGGGCTGAGCGTGGCCTAGTGGCTCACGGTCAGCGCCGAGCGCCCCTTGCGGCGACGCGAGGCGATGATGGCGCGACCGGCGCGCGTACGCATGCGCAGCCGGAAGCCGTGGACCTTCGCGCGACGCCGGTTGTTCGGCTGGTACGTACGCTTGCTCACTGCTGGCTCCAGGGGCGTGTCAGGAAGGAACTACGACGGACCCCCAAGGATATGCGGGGCCTCACGGTGCGTGCGCCGAGGCCGCGCCGACGTGTGGACACGGGCGCAGGCAGATCATCGGCATAAGCATAAAGAAGATACGACCGTGTCCGGTCGGGGTCAAATCAGGCGGTCCGCGTCCGCGTCCGCGTGGCGGCGTCCACCCCAGGACCGGCTCCGACAGCCTGTGGACAACAGTTGTCCACAGGGTGTGCCGCGTCCACGCCAACCTCAGCCTGTGGATAACCTCAACCTGTGGATAACTCACCACTCGCGCCGCATCACGCCCCGACGCAGGCCGCAGGATCTGATTTACACAGCCCATGAGCTGCGATTTGTGGATAACCCTGCACTGTGCACAGTGATCTGCCATCCTGTGGATAAACCTGTGTACAACCTGTGGACAACGTGACAGGCCTGTGGACACCGCGCGACCGCCGCGTCACCTCGCCCCGGCCGCCGGGACGTTGTCCACAGGCCGGTGGAGCCCGTCACACGGGTCGTCCACAGCTCCTCCCGCCCCGGCACTCCCGGAGGGGGAGGACAATGGACGTTCGGTCCGCGTGCCCGCGAGGTGTTCGCGCGGACGAACTGACCGACGACGTACCGCGAGGACCCCCGGGGTCTCCCGTCCCCTCCTGCCCCCACCCGCATCCGAACAGATCCGCACCGAAGGGACAGCAACCATGGCAGGTCACCGTGGCTGACGCACAGGTCAACCTCGCAGTGGTCTGGTCCAGCGTGCTGGACGGGATCGACAACGACTCCCTGCCCGCGCACCAGCGCGCCTGGCTGCCCCAGACCCGACCGCTGGGTCTGATCGAGGACACCGCGCTCATCGCCGCGCCCAACGAGTTCACCAAGAAGGTGCTGGAGACACGGCTCTACCCGGCGATCAGCAGGGCGCTCTCCGCCCACCTCGGCCGGGACATCCGAGTCGCGGTGACGGTCGACCCCACGGCCGTCCCGAC
>NZ_MKKC01000003.1 GCF_001942255.1 Nocardiopsis sp. CNR-923 | reverse complement strand
CCCGCGGAAGTAGGTGCCGCCGTAGCTGGCCCCGATGGCGTTCGCGCAGGTGCGCTCAGCCGCCTGGAACTCGAACACGGCTTGGGCGATGCGGTTGTTCAGGTCGTTGTTGCGCTCGCGCAGATCCTCGTCGGCGGACCACTCCTGGTCGCCGTCGACCTCCTCCCACAACTCGACCGCCTGCCCTTGGAGACGGATCAGTTCCTCCTTCAACGGCCGCGCGGTCTCGGCGAACGTGGTCAGGGCCTCGGCCGCCCCGGCCACGGCCTCCTGGGCCGCTGCGGTGTCCGATCCCACGGGGTCGATGACCGACAACAGCTCGCCCGACTCCGGAGCGGTGTAGATGCCCTCCAACCCGGCCCAGGTCGAGGTGATGTCGACACCGGACTGGGCGATGGCCTCGCCCGAGGTGCGCAAACGCCCGGCGGCGGCCTCCAACTCGTCGGGGTCGACCCTGGGGATGGGCACGGCGGAGGGAAGGACCGGACCGTCGACCAAGCAGGGGTCGTACTCGCCCACGCCGAGGTAGGTGAAGGAGGTGGAGAACATGACTCCCAACCAAGGGGGGGACGGGGGGACGGAGAGGCAGAGAGGCGGAGAGGTGGGTTCGGGGGCGGACAGGAGCGCAGGGTTCAGTCGGGGATCTGACCGGCGTTGGCCTGGGACTGGGCGGCCATCGCGTCGTTGCCCTGCACGTAGAACAGGGTGGCTTCGCCTGCGCCGCTCACGGCGCTGGCTGCGAGTCCGACCGTCTGGCCCAGGACGCCGAAGTAGTGCTCGGCGAACTCGGCGAGCGCGATGCCGATGGGGGCGCTGGCGGCGTGCGTGGACACCTCTTCCAGGCGCTCTGCCAGGTTGGTCATGGTCCCGGTCAGACCGGTGGTGGCGTCCTCGTCTCCGATGTGGTCGTGGACCTGGTTGAGCACGCCGCTGACTTCGGGGACCTGGATGTTCCATCCGGGCACGGCGTCTCCTTCGTGCGGGGGGCGTGACTTATCGGGCACGGATGGTTTTTGAGTATGGCAGGGGATACGGACAAAAGGCCGTGAAAGGCTCTGTGGCCCGTCCCGGCCACCTGGGATCAGTCAAGGTCAGTGTGGTTTTCCGGGTATGCGTGATGGCCGAATCCGGTCACGGGCGGGGTGTGTGGCGGGGTGTGGGTGCGCGGATTCGGGGGTGTGGGGGCGTTGTGGGGCTTGGTGGCGGCGGGGCAGGGGCCGCGGCCCCTGGGGGGGCGTGTGGCGGGCGGGGGTCGGGGGCGACTGTGGGAGTGTTGGTGGGCGCAGCGGGGCCACCCCGGGTGCGGGTGCGGGTCGGGCTCAGGGCCGTCCAGCAGGGTCACGGGAGGGCAAAATGCTCCGCGAGGTGGGTACCCACTTGTACGGGACCTTGCACTGGGGAGCACGCACGGAGCATTTCAGGGCCCGGACGGGGCTTCGCGCTCGCCTGTTCGACTCGGACACCCCGTTTGACCTGGGGTTTTGTGGCGCACCCGGCAGGATTCGAACCTGCGGCCATCGGATTAGAAGTCCGGTTGATACGTGCCGCCACGTGTCTTTTCGTGTCGTTTCGTGTCACCCCATCCGATCCGTCGTGCCGCCTGAGGCCGTGTGGTACCGCCTGGGGCCGTGTCAGTACGGAACTGAAGAGCACGAACGGAGCACAAACCGACGGCTGGCGGCGTCCGATGGCACGCTCGCGAGGTCCTCGTCTGAGCTCTACAGACCTCCACCCGCACGCCAGAGAAGCATGCTGTTGAGCACCGACACGATGTTCAGAGGCCACAAGAACAAGGCCGCGCAGACCAATGCCGCGATCCGGGCAGCGACCCCCCTGCACAACGACAGCAACACCACCGCAGCGGAGAGGTCAAGGAACCTGGTGAGGAGGTTCGTGTTCTCCACGTAGTACTCGGTGTCCAATCCGAGGTAGAACGGGACGCAGATCCACGCCACGAGCACACCCGCTGCGCAAGCCCGTGCAATGAGCCTGCGGGACCGGATCGTGTGACCCAACCAGCCCAGCAGCAGGCCCAGGACCACACTGATCACAGCCCAGGCCCGGTACTCCAGGTTGTTCTGGTCATACTCGGTGAACTGGGCACCGACGAAGTGACCGGTAGCGGCTGCCGCGAGAGCGGCCGCACCGACCACCGCCGCGTGCCGTGGGCGGAGGGCCAGCCAGCCCAACAGCGCGGACGGCGCGATGAAGGCGCCGAATGACGGGCTGTTCCACTCGTTCCACTTGAAGACGAACAGTCCGGACGCCAGCCCTGCGGTCAACCCTGTAAACGCCGCGAGTACGCACAACAGCAACAGACGGCTTCCCAAGTATGCTCTGACGCCGGAGACCGGTGCGTCCAGGCTTTCCTCCGGCACCCACATGCGGGCTAGCGGTGAGGGGCGATGTGCCTTGGGTCGATTCGTCATGGGCTAGTTTCCCGTCATGAGGTCGCCGAGGTAGTCGAGGGTTTGCTCATCCTCGAAATAGCCTGAATGGCCGGTCCCCTCGTTGGGATCGAGACGGTTGCCCAGGGCCTCGCTGGGATTATCGGGGTCCGCGAAGAACTCCTCGCTGTGCAACGGCGCACCGAAGTGACCGTCTAGGCCCAGGTCCCGTGCACCGTTGATCCAGTCGTCGTCGCCCGCGACGACGTGGATGTCCTCCGGGTCCATGGACAGTTCGCTGATGTTGTCCACGCTGGCCCCGGCACCGCCCACGAGCACCATGCTGTCGGCATCCAGGCCGCCGCCGATGTCGGGGTTGTCCGCGGCTCCCACGACGAAGGAGCCAAAACTGTGGCCCAGGACGCTGTTGTGAGAGGGCTCGTCCCCTTGGTGGGTCGCACGCAGGCCAGCCTGGAACTCCGCCAGGCTCCGGCCGGCCTCGTCGGCCGACACGTCCCCTGGCAAGGGCGGGTCGTATCCGAACCACATGATGGAGGCGTTGTCGGCGCCGGGGGCGTGATCGTTCATCTGGCCTTGGATGGTCTCGGACCGTTCGATGGACAGTCCAAGAGTGCCTGCGTGGGTGAGCATTCCGGGCACGAGTGTGGAGACGTTGTCAGCGGTGTCGGGGTTGCCCGTGGAGATGGCCACCTCTCCTTCCCCTTCGCCTGCGAGGGGGTCGAAGTGGATGAGGAACTTGTCGTCTGCCTCGAGTGCCTCCCTCACGTCCTCCCAGTAGAGGATGGTCCCGGCCGGATCCAGTTCTCCGGTCAGTTCCATGTGTTCGCGCAAGGCCGTTCGGTTCAACTCGTCTCTGACGGTGACGGGAATACCGTTCAGGTTCCTCAGTTCGTCGGGATGTTCCTCCATCGCCTCCTGCCGTTCGTCCTCGGTCAGGGACTCCCACCAGGAGCTGACGGAACTGGGGGAGGCACTTTCGGAGAACTCCTCGACAGGGACATCTGAGACAGGGAAGAAGAGCCCCACGTGGTTCCATCCCACATGGCCGGCCTCGACCAGCCGATCCACGGTCTCCTGACCAGGGCCGTCTCTCAGGTCTTTCTTGACCTGGTCGGCCTGGTCCATCAACAGGTCCCAGGCGGTGGTGTGCTCGGCGATCAGACCGCAGGCGAAACCGTTGAGCGCTTCGATTTCCTGGGATTCGCGCTCCGCCTTGTTGTTGGCGGCAGCATCAACAATCCCCTCGACGAGCCTCCGGTGCGGCCGCTGGCGGCGGCGCTGGCTACGGGGTTGTCGACTCGGGACTGGGCGTTGCGCTTGGCCGATTCCCAACGTTCGTGCAGGTCGGCGCGTGTCGCTCGGTATTCCTCGATGTCGTCCGCCCACAGCCGCAGGACGGCCGCGCCGCTGGTCAGTGCGCTTCCGGCGTCCTGCCAGGACTGTAGCTCCCGAGCCGAAGCTGAGCTGATGTCCCAGGCGATGAGGTCGCTGAACTGACCCGCCGCGTCATTGAACTGGCCGTCGACGTCGTGTGCCCGGCCGTACATTGTCGAGCAGATCCGGTCGAGGGTATCGGCGCCGTCGTTGATGTGGGACACGACCGCGTCGATGTCCGCGGGCAGTCCCAGAGACATGTCGAGGATGGACAAGGTGGATATCCGTTTCCAGAGCGCAATTGAGATTAGGTGAGGTCGTTGATGGGGATGTCCAGCGCCTCCAGGGCCTCCTCGTAGGACTCCGCGCTCTCGTGGTCGGCGTCGACGATCGTGATGTCGGCGCTTGGACGTTGACGGCCAAGGCGATGCCGCTGCGCGCGACTGCTTGGAGGTGCTCGAAGGTGTCGAGTTCGTAGTCGTCCAGTCCGGGGGTGACATGGGAGGACACTGCTCCCCGGAGGTTCTCGATCGCTTCCTCGAGGTCGATCCCGAGGTAGACCATCGACTCAGCCATTTCCTCGGCCTTGGTGGCCTCGGACATAGCGTCGTAGGGGTTGACGCCGATGTCTTCGGACATGGGTGGCTCCAGTCGTGGAGGGTGGGGGCGGGGCTACGGCACGTGATGTACCGCCAAGTTACCGAGGGTGCCCGTTGGTCCGAAACACGGCATTCGGTCGATGTGGGTGGAAGGCGCGACCGAAAGCGCCTGACATGGGAGGATTCGCGGGGTTTGAGGTCTGGCCGAAAGTGGCCAGTGCTTTCCGCGCTCTCCAGCACAGCGCGCCATTGCGGAGCCTGAGTCGTCGCGAGTGCTCGATCACTTCGCTAGCTCTCTGGGCGCTTGAAGACGTGCCTAGAGCGTGAGGTGTCTTGTACCGGTTGGAATGTATGTCGGGATCGCCTCCCGTCACCCGATACATCCGGTGACACCTACCTGTAGGTGGACCAGCGGGTGGTGGTATCTCCGAGCTGCAAGGTGTCGAGGCGGTGGCACCACTGGGTGCGGAGCCCGGGGTTGGTGTTCAGGACCGGCAGGACGCTGGTGACGAGCCGGAGTTCGCGGAGCTGGCGCAGGACGGGAAACCCGGACCAGGTGAGGACGTCGAAGCGGTACTCGGCCGCGAGCGGGCTGTGGTGGTCCGTCGCGTAGTCCATGCGGACCTTGCCCACCGCAGCGGGGACCAGGTCCCATTCGCGGGGGCCGTGGCTGAGGCTGTCGAAGTCGCAGATCACCGGACCTTCCGGGCCGGGGATGAGGTTGCCCATGAACGGGTCACCGTGAAGCACCCCGGCGGGGAGCTCGAACTCCAGGTCCTGGACCAGGACCTCCAGGTGGTCGGTGCGCTCGGCGAGGAAGACCCGGTCGGTCTGGGCCAGCCCTTCGCGTCCGCGATGCGGCTGCGGATGCGCGCGAACGGCTCCCACGACGGCAGCGCGAAACCCGGTGCGGGCAGGGCGTGGATGCAGCGGAGGATACGGCCCAGGTCGGTCCCTGTCGGTTCGGGTCCGGTGGAGGGCACCAGGTGCCAGAAGGTCGCCGTAGCCCCACCGATCCGCACCGGCTGGGGGATGTCCTCTACCAATCGCACCGTCGGGGCGTCGTGCTCGGCGAGCCACCGGGCCGCCTGGATGACGACGGGGACGCGTTCGGCCACGGTCGCTGATCCGGCGATGCGCACCACCACCCCCGCACCCGGGAGGCGGTAGACGGCGTTGTTGGTGAACTTGATCAGCTCGGCGTCGTCGGCCGCCTTGGCGCCCAGTCCGGCTTCCTCGCACAGGGCCGCGAGGACGTCGTGGACGCGGTCGCGGGTGAGGGCGAGGCGGGGACTGGTGGAGGGAGCGGGAGTGGTGCTCATGGTGTGCGAAGAGTAGCAATCTCGTCGGCGAGTTCGGCGGTCTCGCCCCGGGTTCGGTAGGCCAGGGCGGCGTGGTGGAGTGGGGCGAGCCGGTCGATGACACGCACCGAACGGACCTGCCGGGCCAGGTCGACGGCCTGGCGGCCGATGCGCGCGCCTTGGTCGGGGTCGCCGTTGCGGATGTGGGCGGTGGCCAGGGCGGTCAGCTCGAAGGCTTGGCTGCGGTCCATGTCCGGGCTGCGGGCGTCCACGGCCCGGTACAGGTGCTCGGTCGTGGCCGTGTAGGTGCGGGACGAGGGGGTCGGGAGTGTGGCGTTGACGACCCCGGACATGGCGTCCAGGTCGGCTTCGTGGAAGAACCGCACCCACGGGGTGGTGTCCGCGTCGGCGCGGGCGAAGGCGTCGTGGGCACGGGCGAGGGAGTCCATTGAGCGCTTGTGGTCATCGAGGACGGCGTAGGCCCAGGCGGCGTTGGCGCACATGAGCGCGACGGTGCGCTCGCATCCGGAGTCCTGGGCGGCGATCTGCCCCAGCTGAAGGAACCGCAGGGCCTGGAGGGTGTGGCCCGTAGGCGATTGGACTGCTTGGTTGGAGGTGGTGCCCGAGGACCCGCTGGAGGTGACCGTGCGCGATGGGCCATCGACGCAGATCGCGGTGTGCATGCCGATTGATGACACCTCTGACTGGGTGGAGGAGAACCGGCGGCGTCTGGAACGCGATCGCTGCGCGATCGGACGGTGAGTTGCTGCGGGTTTCGTGTTTCGGGACCGCTTTCCGTTGTCCGTCTTGTTGATGGTGGTTCGAGGGCTTGATTAGAGTCGTTTCATGGTTTGTGTTGCTTGCGTGACGAATTATGTTTCGGATCGATAACGTCCCGCATTGATGCAGGTGAAAAAGGGGTGCTCCCCGCAGAGGCGGGAGTGAGTCCGGGACCCTTTGAAAGGTAGTTCACTCTTGTAGTGCTCCCCGCAGAGGCGGGGGTGAGTCCCTGGTGCTGTTGAGCACGTCGATGACGTGTTGGTGCTCCCCGCAGAGGCGGGGGTGAGTCTGGACATTGACCTGGCCTACAATTCCCCAGTAAGTGCTCCCCGCAGAGGCGGGGGTGAGCCCACCTACCTGCGGCTTTCGACCACCGTCCCGTCGTGCTCCCCGCAGAGGCGGGGGTGAGTCGAGTCTCGAACTCTGGACGTTCGCGCTCAGAGCTCATCTCAAAAGCCATCAGCATGCTTTGCCAGGTGCTTGTAGCAGATGAGGATGCAGGCGATGCCGAGCATGGCCAGGAAAGTGGAGGCCTTGC
>NZ_MKKC01000002.1 GCF_001942255.1 Nocardiopsis sp. CNR-923 | reverse complement strand
CCTTCCTCTTGACCGTCACACGATGGCTCGCCTCGTTGCTATAGCCCTGCAGGTCAGATCACCCATCCAGGAGTTACACCACTCCAAGGGACATGACCAGATTGCACGGTCTGGTTGTTCCCCCAGGCTGCCATGCGGATGACGTGGAGGGACGCAACTTCGTGAAACATTCTTGATCTCCAGGCACCGCTGACGCGAGGCTTGACGCGCTGTCGCGTAACTCTTGGACAGGGAGTCAACAAGTTGTGTATCACGCTCAGGGGTAATGAGTCGGAGTCAATGCTGAACGATTCGGTCACCGTTTATCAGACTGATTTTCGTCTCAAACAGTCGAAGCGATATCGACCTGTGCCGCGCGGCTTTCGACTCGGCATGGAGTCTCGTGGTGCCGCACCGCGACTACAATCCCATTTGAGTTGATACGTGTCAGATCAGGTCCGTCATGCGAAGACGGCCTTCGGATCCCGCCTGCGTGAGATCCGCAAGGACGCCATGCTCTCGGGGCGGGAGCTCGCAGCCGCAACCGGGATGCACTTCACCAAGGTGTCCCGGTTGGAGCATGGAAAGCAGAACCCCTCCGAACGGGATGTCAAGCTTTGGTGCTCGGCCTGCGGCGCTGAGGATCAGATCCCGGAGTTGCTGGCGACCTTGCGAGGCATCGACGGGATGTGGGTCGAGTGGCAGCAGCACCTCAAAGGCGGTCTCAAGTATCTGCAACAGACGTTTGACCGGTTTCACGAGGGGGCGAGCGTGGTTCGCTCCTACGAGTCGATCGTGGTTCCCGGCATCCTGCAAACCGCTGCGTACAGTCGCGCGGTGCTACGGATCGCGAACGATTTCTATGGTGCTGACGGGCGGATTGACGATGCCGTTGATGTCCGATTGCACCGGCAGCGGTTCCTTCACGAAGGGAAACAGCGCTTCCTCTTCGTGGTCGAGTACTGGGCTCTCCAGGCTCGGTTCGGCGACGTGGACGTGATGCGTGAGCAGTTGGAACGGTTGCTCGCGGTCACGACCTTCCCTCAGGTGTCATTCGGGGTGATCCCGCCGGATGCCGTGCGCAGGATGTGGCCTGGTGAGGGAACCTGGATCTTCGACGACAAGGTGGCAGTTGTCGAGACGACGACGGCCGAGATGCAGGTAACACAGCCCAGAGAGATCGTGCTGTTCCTACGCGCGTTCGGCCGCCTCCAAGATCATGCGGTGTACGGTGCCGAGGCTCGATCGCTGATCGAGAGAGCCATCCGCGAACTCGACTGATCCCCCACTCTGGGGAGGACGCAGCGGGGTCCCGGCCGTGGAAGACGGCCGGGACACCGCTGCGTGTCTGGTCAGAGGTAGTGCGTGCGGGTGGCGTCGATGAAGGCGCGCCACTCGGCTCGATCGAACATGAGCGGCGACTGCTCCAGGGTCTTGGAGTCACGAACCGCGTGCAGGGTGGGAGTGTCCGCGACCTCCGCACACGCCTGTGCGTTGGCGCTGTAGGTGGACTTGCGAAACTCCAGGTCGAACATCGGTATCACTTGTGTCCTTCTACGTGTAGACATCACGCATCACCTGCTCGATGAACTCCACCGAGGGGCCGGGGAGCAGAGCCGAGCCCTGTAGGTGCCCGTATACGTCATTGTGCCTCTCGATTTGGTGGGGTTCCTCCAGGAACTGGCTGGTCGTGACCGACTCGGTAAACGCCAGCGTCTGGTCCAGAGGATCTTCGAAGTCGAGCAGGATGAAGGATCCGAGCATCGCGGCGTGGGCTCCTGCGGTGAAGGGAAGCACGCGAAGGTCGATGTTGTGCCTGGTGGCCGAGTTGATGAGGTGCTGAAGTTGCTCACGCATGACATCAGGACCTCCGACGACGCGTCGTAGGGCTCCCTCGTCGAGGATCGCGTACAGCTTGGCTGGGTGCACGCCTTCCAGGATCCTCTGGCGTTCCAGTCTGGCTTGTACGTGACGCTCGAGACGTTGGCAGGATGCGCCGCGCCTCCGCGAAAGATGGCAGCCGCGTAGTCGGGGGTTTGAAGAAGGCCGGTGATGACCTGCGCTTCGAAGGTTCGGATGGTCGATGCCTCAGCCTCGAAGTCGGGCAGTGCTCCGGGACCGAAGACGTCACGATAGTCCGACCACCAGCCTCGTTGCCTCGCTTCCTTCGCGAGCTGCATGAGCGCATCTCGGTAGCACCGATCCGCGGCGTTGTAGAGGTCGAGGAGCTTGGCCAGGTCGGGCTGGTTGATGCCCTGATCTGCCCGTTCGATACGGGTGATCTTGGAATGCTGCCAGCCGAGGGTCTTGGCGGCGACTGCGCCGGTCAGCCCCGCCTGCTCGCGGAGCTTGCGGAGTTCAGCGGCGAGTCTGCGACGGCGCACGCTGGGGCTTTGGGTACGGGGTCGGCGCATGGACCGATCGTAACCCTCCAACCCCGGAGAAGTCGCAAGAGTTTGCTCACAATCCCTTGATTAATCGCAGTTTGCGATCCATGATGTCAGTACTCAGATCATTGCTCAGGGTAGTGGCTGGGTGTCTCCTGGTGGGGTGCTTTGAGGAAAGGATGCTCGTCGCCTCATGCGCCTCGCTGACGTGCATCATCGCGAGAATCGAGGTCAGATGACGAACTCCACCCGTCGAAGCAGCGGACACGGTCCCACGAGGTCATTCGAGAGCGGGGCTGAGCGAAGCGGGTGGGAGGTGTTCGGGGAGCGGGTCGCGCGGTTCCGCGCGGAGGCCGGGCTCGCCCACAACGACCTCGCGATGCGGGAGGTCCTCAGCGCCGAGGAACTCCGGGAGATCGAGAGCGGCGCGACGGTCCCGGCCCGCTGCACCGCCGACTACCTCGACCGCAGGTTCGGGGCGAAGGGCCGCCTGACGAACGCCTGGGCCCGCGCCACCATCAGCACCCACCTGGCCGGTGGCGCGTGCCCGTACGAGCTGGACACCAGCGCCCGCACCATCCGTGAGTTCAGCCCCGGCACCATCCCCGTGCCACTCCAGACCCACGACTACGGCACCGCGCTCCGGCGGTTCGCCGGGAACACGGCTCGGCGGGGCGGGTTGTGGAACCGGTCGGGCGGTCTGCGCGTGGTCGTCAACGAGACCGCCGTGCGGACCCTGGTCGGCGGGGCCGAGGTGATGCGGGAACAGCTGCGACGGCTGGTCAACGCGATCCGCGGCAGCGGGCTGCGCTTCCAGGTCATCCCGCACGGCGTGGCCGACCACCCCTGCCCGATGGGTCCGTTCCGGCTCCTGTCGCTGGGACCGGCCTACACCGTCGCCCACGTGGTCGCCCCCTACGGCGACGGGCAGCTCATCTCCGCGCCGAGCGAGATCCAGGCGTTCTCGGATCTCTTCGAGGACCTGTGCGGGGCGGCGCTGTCGGTGGCCGATTCGCTGGCCCTGCTGGCCGACGCCGCCACCGGTGTGGAGCCGACCCCTTCCCCCAAGGCCATCGGCAGCGGGAGCGAGGCGAACCGCGTCGGTGGTCTCAGCACGCTCTCCACGGTCGCGCGCTGACGCGGTCACACGAAAAGGCTCTGGCGGGTGAGTCGAAGCACCCCCAGAGCAGGCCGACCCACCTTCACCCCTGAACACGGAAAGCGAACGCCGACATGCCCATTGTGCTGCACTCGACGCCCTCCGTAACCCCGTGGAGGGCACGGATCTACCCGGGAACCCTCGACCGGATGTCCACGATCCGCGCTGACCTGCGCGCCGACCTCACCGGGTTCGACGAGGAACTGGTCGAGCGCATGACCCTGTGCGCCAGCGAGATCGCCGCCAACGCCATCGAGCACAGCCGCTCCGGAGAGCCGGACGGCCGGGTGCTGCGCGCCCTCTTCCCTCCGAAACCGGGAGTCCTGCGGCTGGTCGTCGTGGACGACGGAGCACGGGAGAGCGAACCCCGGATCCCGAGCCAGCGGACCGAGGCGGAGTGGATGAGCGCCGAACGCGGACGCGGCCTGCTCCTGGTCGACACCCTCGCGCGGGTCTGGGGCACCTATCCGGTGGTTCCGTTCCCCTTCTGCGCCGCCCTGGGCACGGCCGTGTGGGCCGAGTTCTCCGTGGAGACGACGGAGAGCGAGGCGCTTCGATGAGCACGACGACGGTGAATCCGCGCATGCGCGCGGTGCTGGACGCACCGAGGGGCCGCCGCTTCTCCCGCCCCGCCGGAGCGACCCCGCTCACCCGGGAACAGCGGATGCTGGCCCAGATGGAGGGCAGCCCCCGGGTCGCCTACCGGCTCGAACACGGGACCCTGCCCGCGTGGATGCTGGTGGCCGAGGAGAAGCGGAGGAGCCGGGTCGGACCGAGGTCGAGCGCCCCCGTACGGGAACCGAACCCCACGCCTCACGGTGGAGGCCGCCACCGGTCCCGGCGTCGCTGGCGTGGAAGGGGCCTGCTGTTCCGTGCGGCCTCCTACACGGCCGCGCTCGTGGGCGGCACGGTGATCGGCCACCTGGTGACCCTGTTGGCGTGACGTCACGCGCTGTCCGGTCCCACCCACACACCTGAGGTTCTCGTGGGTGGGGCCGGACGTGGTGGAGGCCGTGATCAGGCGGGTGTCCTGCCCGGCCGAATCGCTGGGTCATCAGCTCGGCCATCTCCTCCTCGGAGGTGGACGCCTCGGACCCAGCCGACTCGGCGAGGTCTGCGAGCGCTTCGGGGTCACGGAGGACGCTCAACGCCTCCACCAGTGACTCGTGCCGCACCTCGGGCGCCTGGTCCATGGTTCCCCGTCCCTACCCTTGGGGCTGTGTTCCCTGCCGCTGGACAGTGCTCGTCACGACTGACGGGCCGGGGAAGTCCTCGGGGACGGCGTCCATGAGCAGTTCGTCGACGGGTTGGCCGAGCCAGTACCCGGACTGCCGCAGCCGTCCGGCGTGCTTGAATCCGGCCTTCTCGTAGGCGGTCACGCCCGCCGTGTTGGGCCCCAGCACCTTGAGCCAGACCATGCGCAGTGCGGCCAGGTGGAACGCCCAGTCCAGGGTGAGGCGGGTCGCCTCGGTGGCGTGGCCCTTTCCTCGTTCCTCCGGGGCGAGCACGATGACGAACTCCGCTGTGCGCACGAACGTGTTGACCTGCAATGTCGTCATCCCAACGGCGGTTTTATCCTCCAGTTGGACGACCTCAAACTGCGGGTAGTTGTGGTTGCTCCGTTGACGTTCCCATCCGTTCGCGCGGACTTCCAAGGACTGGGGCATCTGGTTGCCGTACCCCAGAATCGTGCCCGGGTCGTTCTCCCAGGCGTGGTAGGACTCCAACATCTCTCGGCGCGGCAAGGCCAGGGCGAGGTTCTGTCCGGCCAGCAGGATGTGCGGTTCACTCAACGGTGTTCTCCAAGGTCTCGCCCGGCCCCACGGCCGGACCATCAGGTGTGTAGATCGGGGTGTAGGCGTCGATTCCGGGCTCTTCCTCCACCGGGCACCCGTCGGCTTCGATCCAGGCGTGCAGGCGTACCGGGTCGGTCGCGATGCCGTGCCGCCACTCCGCACGTCGGCCCACCATGGCGAGGAGGAGCGCGGCCGTGACGGACTGTTCCAGGCACGCCCACCGGGCCGGGAACAGGGCGGATATCCGCCTGACGGCATGTACCGCCTGCTGGGCTTGTGCGTCCGTCGCGGGTGGGAACCGTCGTCCCACGCACGCGAGTCGTACCATGCGGGCGAACCTTTGAGGGCGGGAACCGCAGAACAGGACGGTGACGGTCACCGCTGCGGCGGGAATCGCCGCCAGGATCCAGCCGCTCCCGACCTTCGATGGAGTGCGCAGAATCGCGTTCATCTCCTCGGTTCCCCAGGAACCGGCGTCGGTCTCATGCCGAACTATGACCAAGGGGTCACGTTTCTCGGGCAGTCTCGTTCGGAGTTCGGTATGACCGGTGCGGTAGTCGATGAGCACGCAGGTATGCCTGGTGAGCACCGCGACTGTGGGCAACGCGGTCATGCCACAACGTCCCGAGATCGAACCCAGCGTGGAGACGGGGAATCACGCAGGGCCAACAGCCAGATCTGGGTGCCGAGGGTGGTCACCAGATGTGCCCATGGCGTCCGGGTGCCCAGGGACGCCGCGTGTACCGCAGCACGAAGCTTGGTGCCGTCGACCAGTCCCATGTCGGTCAGCGGTCCGTCACACAAGTCCAGCACTCGCTTCAAGTTTGTGCGCAGACCTCGGTGGTAGTCGGTGACGAAGGAGCCCTTGGTCGTGCGCTCACGCACCGACTGTGGGAGCAGATCACCAACCGCGTCGATCAGCGCGGGCTTGTACCGCTCCACCGAGAATCGATCGGCAGCGGGCAAGGACACCACCGCGTCCAGCACCGCGCCGTCGAAGTAGGGGTTGTGCTGGACGACTCCTGCGTGGTCGGCCAACTGTATGTCCGAGGCGGCGGCACGCGTCACGCTGTGGATCAGAGTGACCAGCGCGTGATCGGCATCCAGGTATCGGTCACGTGCCATAGGGGCGTCGTGTGACCACGGAGAGGGAGAGGGAGCCGACCGAGCCAGAGCGTTGATGTCCTGCGTGAGTGCGGCTCGTACGAGGGGCCAAGGACTACGGCGGCGGAGTCGCGCCCAGCCGCACGCGTCATACCAGACTCGTGTCCACTGGTGATTTCGTGCCAGCTCCGCCAGGTGCGTGGGAGGCGGAAGGAAGTGGTTGTCACCACCGTCTCCGGTGAGATGGCACACTGCCCCGGACGTGGCGGCATGGCGTAGTTGCCCGGCGAAGGCCGCCCAACTCACAGCAGAGGGCGGCGGCTCATCTGTAGGGAGTAGCGGATCGTCTCCAGGACTGAACGGCAGGTGTCGTTCGGTGATGGAGAAGCGCTCACGGGCGAGGCCCGGGATGTCCAGGGCGCGCACATGGTCCAGGTCACCGCCTCGGGTGACGCCTTCGGGGTGGGCGGTCACCCCGGTCACCGGACCCATCCGGGCCGCGATGGTCGGTCATGTCCCTTGGAGTGGTGTAACTTCACAACCGCACTAACCCCCGGGATGTGACCCGGGACCGATCTCGCTGGGGCCCCTCTGCCGCCCTGGTC
>NZ_MKKC01000001.1 GCF_001942255.1 Nocardiopsis sp. CNR-923 | reverse complement strand
TCGCGATACCACCGGTGGTGTTCCCCGCGTGCGGGGGGATGTGGCATGGTTTGCCGGTTGTGGCCATGCGGGTGTGTGGGGGCGGTCGGTGCCTTTTCCGCGACCTTGGGTTGCGCGTGCTGGTGTAGTGCGCGGCGTTTTCGTGCAACGAAAGGTTGCCAGACGGGGAGGGTGCGATGGACTACGGCGGCATGGAGCGAACCGTCCGCGGGGGCACGCTGGTGCGC
Organism: Nocardiopsis sp. CNR-923; assembly: GCF_001942255.1. Lineage (GTDB taxonomy): Bacteria > Actinomycetota > Actinomycetes > Streptosporangiales > Streptosporangiaceae > Nocardiopsis. Next base: position 6,870 of record NZ_MKKC01000001.1, on the reverse strand, counting down.
TTCACCAGGACGGGGTTCCGGGACAGGTGCTGGCAGGCGGCCGTGCTCCAGGAGCGGTACCGCGAGAACACCGAGGGATGGGACCGCTTCCTCCCCCGCCTGGCCGACTACGCCTCCGGGCTGGTGTCGACGCCTTGAACGCGCCCGTCGACGACGAGCTCTGGTCGACGGCGCTATGAGGTCGACCAGCTCCAACTCGCCCGAGCGGTCGCGCACCTGTCGTCGGCCGGGGCCGCGTGGGACGCCCGACCGCGGCGCGTCCAGCGCGTCGCCGAGACCATACAGCGCGCCCGGCAGGACTGAACGCGCGCCAACGAACGCCGCCGTGCCCGGAGCGGCGGCGCGGGCGCACCCGAACCCGGGCGCCCCACGCACGACGAGAGGTGATGGGATGGCGGACATTCTGCACAGGGTCGGCGTGGCGCGTCCGGGCGGCGTGACCGGGCGCGGCGGCTCACACCGGCAGCGGGATGGCGGCCTGGCGGTAGCGTTCGGCGACGGCGTGGGCGATCGCCGGATCCGGGCACAGCGGCGGCGCGACCACGTCGGCTCCGCTGGCGGCGAGGCGGTCGTGGAACAGCCCCGGCGCGAGCAGCCAGGTGGCCACCGAGACCCGCTCGTGGCCCTGGGCGCGCAGGCGGGCGACCTGTTCGGTGACCGTGGGACCCCCGGTGGCGACGTAGCCGGCGGCCACGGGGGTGTCCAGGAGCCGGGCCAGGGCTCGGGCGCGGTCGTGCGACTCCGCGCGGGCCCGCTCGTCGCGGGTCCCGGCGCAGGCCAGGACGACGGCGTCGCCCCGGCGGTGGCCCGCTGCCAGCAGACGCCGGTGGGCGGTGGCCACGACGGCGGGGTGGGCGCCCAGTGCGGGGGCGAGCACGGCGTCGGCGCGCCCGGCCTTGGCGAGCTGGCGCGGGATGTCCTTGCGCACGTGGTGGCCGCTGGCCAGGAAGGCGGGCACGACCACGATCGGGCCCGGGACGCTGGCGGCCACGTCGCGACGCTGGGCGAGGGCACGTCGCGAAGGCCAGGTGGACGGGCATGCGGGTGATCTCGCCCACGCGCAGGGCCAGGGAGTGGGCCACGGCGGTGCCGTGTGGGTCGCGGGTGCGTGGACGGCCAGGACGAGGGCGGGCCGTCTGTTCATGGCGTGGCCGCGCACTCGAAGGTGTCCAGCGCCAGGCGGTAGCCGCGTTTGACGACCGTCTGGATGATGCGGGGGTCGCCCAGGGCGGTGCGCAGGCGGGCCACGGCCGTCTCCACGGCGTGGGCGTCGGCGTCCTCGCCCAGGCAGGTGAGCAGGTGGGCGCGGTCGCGGACCTGGCCGGGGCGGCGGGCGAGTTCGCGCATCAGGCGCATCAGCGTGGGCGAGAGGGTGTGGACGGCGCCGTCGATGAGGACGGCGTGGCCGCGTAGGCGCAGGCGGTGCCCGGCCACGTCCAGGGTGGGGAACCGGTTGGGGAGTTCCTCGGTGAGTTTGCGCACCTGGGCGCCGATGCGGGCGCGTCCCGGCCAGACGGTGGGGATGTCGTGGGCCATGAGGGGGCGGGCGGTGACGGGGCCCACGCACATGGCCAGGACGTCGCCGCGCAGGGCCGAGACGAGGGCGTCGGCCTGGCCGTTGGTGCGGGCGCGGGCCAGCAGTCCGGCGGCTGCGGGGGCGCTGGTGAAGGTGACGGCGTCCACTCCCCCGGTGGTGGTGGCCTCGATGAGCCGGTCCAGGGGGGCGGTGTCCTCGGGCTGGGTCCACCGGTAGACGGGGACCTCGACGACCTCGGCGCCGGCCAGGCGCAGGGCGGCGGTGAAGTCGGGCAGGGGTTCGCCGTGGAGTTGGATGGCCACGCGCAGTCCCTGCACGCCGGTGGCCAGGAGGTGGTCCAGGACTTCGGCGGAGGACTCGGAGGGGGGTGACCACTCCTCGGTGAGTCCGGCGGCGCGGATGGCGCCCTTGGCCTTGGGGCCGCGGGCGAGCAGGCGGGAGGCGCGAAGGGAGGCCAGGAGGGGTTCGACGGTTCCCCAGGTCTCGCAGGCCTCGATCCAGCCGCGGAAGCCGATGCCGGTGGTGGCCACGACGACGTCGGCGGGGCGGCGGGCGAGTTCGCGGGAGACGGCGGCCAGGCGCTGGTCGTCGCTGAGGGGGACGATGCGCAGTGCGGGCGCGGACAGGACCTCGGCGCCTTGCGGCGCAGCATGGCGCAGAGCTCGTCGGCGCGGCGGGCGGCGGTGACGGCGACGGTGAACCCGGCCAGGGGCGCGGTGGTGGGTGCGGGCGGTGCGTGCACGGTCTCGGTCACGGGGTCCCCTCGCCGGTGTGGATCTGGACGGTGCCGCCGTCGACGCGGACGGGCCAGGTGGTCAGGCGGGTGGCGGGGTCGTCCAGGCTGTGGCCGGTGCGCAGGGAGAAGACGTGCTTGAGCATGGGTGAGGCGACGGTGGGTTCCCCGTCGCGGTCGCGACGATGCCGCGGGAGATGACGGCGGCCCGGGTGTAGGGGTCGATGTTGTCGACCGCGTACAGGTGGTGGTCGTGGGTGCGGAACAGGGCCGCCTGGCGGCCGTCGGGGGAGCAGGACGGCCACGCCGTCCTCGGGGTGGAGGCGGTGGGTGGGGCAGGCGTTGATCCAGGTGCCGGTGTGTGTGGCGGCGTGGGTGAGGGTGGTCATCGGGTGGTCTCCTTCGGTCGGGGCGTGGGCATGCCGAGGTTGAGGGGGGCGCGGGACGGGTTGGTCGCGGGCGGTGGTGAAGGTGATGGTGGGGTCGGGGGTGTCGGGGGCGTTGGCGAAGGACACGAACCGGGAGAGTTTGTCGGGGTCGGCCAGCACGTCGGCCCACTCGTCGGAGTAGGCGCTCACGTGGTGTTCCATGGCGTGTTCGAGTTCGGAGCCGATGCCCAGGCAGTCGTGGACGACGACGTCGCGCAGGTGGTCCAGGCCGCCGTCCATGGCCTCGATCCAGGGGGCGGTGCGTTGGAGGCGGTCGGCGGTGCGGATGTAGAACATCAGGAACCGGTCGATGTAGCGGATGAGGGTGTCCTCGTCCAGGTCGCAGGCGAGGAGTTCGGCGTGGCGGGGGGTGAAGCCGCCGTTGCCGCCCACGTACAGGTTCCAGCCGTTCTCGGTGGCGATGACGCCGAAGTCCTTGCCGCGGGCCTCGGCGCACTCGCGGGCGCACCCGGAGACGGCCGACTTGAGCTTGTGGGGTGAGCGCAGGCCCCGGTAGCGCTCCTCCAGGCGGATGGCCAGGCCGACGGAGTCCTGGACGCCGTAGCGGCACCAGGTGGTGCCCACGCACGACTTGACGGTGCGCAGGGCCTTGCCGTAGGCGTGCCCGGATTCGAAGCCGGCCCGGACCAGCCGGGACCAGATGGCGGGGAGTTGTTCGAGGCGGGCGCCGAACAGGTCGATGCGCTGGCCGCCGGTGATCTTGGTGTAGAGGTTGAAGTCGCGGGCGACCTCGCCGATGACGATGAGTTTGTCGGGGGTGATCTCGCCGCCGGGGATGCGCGGGACGACCGAGTAGGTGCCGTTGCGCTGCATGTTGGCCAGGTACCGGTCGTTGGTGTCCTGGAGGGCGGCCTGTTCGCCCTGCAGGATGTGGCCGCCGCCGAGCGAGGCGAGGATCGAGGCGACGGCGGGCTTGCAGATGTCGCAGCCGCGGCCGGTGCCGTGCCGTTCGATGAGGGCGGAGAACGTGGTCAGGCCGGTGGCGCGGACGGTCTCGACCAGTTCGGCGCGCGACTGGGTGAAGTGTTCGCACAGGGCGTTGGACTGGACGATCCCGGCCTGGTCCAGGAGTTGCTTGAGCATGGGCACGCACGAGCCGCAGCTGGTTCCGGCGCGGGTGCGGGCCTCAGGGCGGGCACGTCGGTGCAGCCGGAGTGGATGGCCTCGCAGACGGCGCCCTTGGTGACGGCGTTGCACGAGCAGATCTGGGCGTGGTCGGGCAGGGCGTCGGCGCCGACGGCGCCGCCGTCGGGGGTGATCAGGGCGAGTGGGTCGCCGGGTACCGGGGAGCCGACCAAGGGGCGCAGGGTGGCGTAGGCGGTGGCGTCGCCGACCAGGACGCCGCCGAGCAGGGTGGTGGCGTCGTCGGACAGGACGAGCTTGGCGTAGCGGCCGCCGGCGGCGTCGTTGACGACCACGTCCAGGGCGCCGGGGGTGCGGCCGTGGGCGTCGCCGAAGCTGGCCACGTCCACGCCCATGAGCTTGAGCTTGGTGGAGGTGTCGGCGCCGGTGAAGGTGGCGGAGCCGCCGACGAGGCGGTCGGCGACGACTTCGGCCATGGCGTTGCCGGGGGCGATGAGGCCGTAGACGGTGCCGCGGTGGTTGGCGGCCTCGCCGACGGCCATGATGCGGGCGTCGCTGGTGGTGCAGGTGTCGTCGATGGCGATGCCGCCGCGTTCGCCCAGGTCCAGGCCGCAGGCGCGGGCCAGGTCGTCTCGGGGGCGGATGCCGACGGAGAAGACGACCAGGTCGGTGTCCAGGTGGCCGCCGTCGTCCAGGACCAGGCGGGCGGCGCGGCCGTGGGGGCCGGGTTCGACGGCGGTGGTGGCGACGCCGGTGTGCACGCTCACGCCCAGGTCGGCGACGAGGTTCTTGAGCAGGGAGCCGGCGCCCTCGTCGATCTGGGCGGGCATCAGGTGGGGGGCGAGTTCGACCACGTGCGCGTTGAGGCCGAGCAGGCGCAGGGCGTTGGCGGCCTCCAGGCCGAGCAGTCCGCCGCCGATGACGACGCCGGTGCGGGCGCTTTGGGCGGAGTCGGTGATGGCGTCCAGGTCCTCGATGGTGCGGTAGACGTGGCAGCCGGGCAGGTCGTGGCCGGGGATGGGTGGGACGAAGGGGGTGGATCCGGTGGCCAGGACGAGGCGGTCGTAGGCCAGGGTGCGGCCGGTGGAGGTGGTGACGGTGCGGGTGGCGCGGTCGACGGCGGTGGCGCGTTCGCTGACGTGGACGTGGTGTTGGGGCCGGCGGGGTCGCCGAGGCAGAGGTCGTCGGCGCTGGCGCCGTCGAAGTAGGAGGAGAGGGCGACACGGTCGTAGGCGGTGCGTGGTTCCTCGCCCACGACGGTGGTGTGCCAGTGGTGGGCGGTGTCGCGGTCGCGCAGGGCCTCGACGAGCCGGTGGCCGACCATGCCGTTGCCGATGACGACGAGTTCTTCCATGGGTGTTCGGCTCCTCCGGGCTGCGGTGCGGTCGTGTTCAGGCAACCCGGAGGGTGTTTCCCCGGCGTCAGCCGGTTGTGACGGGGGTGTTTCGATGTGCTGTCGCCGCAGGTGGCGGATGAGTGATCGGGGGTTCCTGGATTCGCGCCACAGGCCGGTGTGGCGAACCCCCAGCGTGCGCGGCTGTGACCGTGTGCGGGGTGCGGGAGTGGTTGGGCGAGCTTCGGGCCGACGATGGGGGGACGATCGGTCTGGTGGATGACGCTCTCCTGGCGCGAGTGTCTCGGGGCCAGTCCCCAAACGGCCCTTGGCGGGTGCGTCGCGGGCTCGACGATCGGGAATCCCTTCGACGGGTGGGGCTGTGCCGTGGGCGCGGACCGGCTGGGGCGTGCTGGGCGGGTGAGCGCCGCTCCCCCGTGGGAGGGAGGCGGTTCACCCTGGTGGGGAGGTGGCGGGGCGGGGCCGGGCGGAGAGGGTGGAGCCAACGCTTCGGCCCTCGAAGGGAGCCTTGATCATGACCGTCTCCTCGTCCGTTCGACCCGCTGCCCCCGACCGGGAGGGGTCGCGGGCGTCCGTGGCGCCCTGGCTGGTGCTGGCCTGGTCGGCGGTGGCTGTGGCCTGGGTTTGGGGTGGTGGTCGGGTGTGCTGCCCAGGGGTGTGCCCGAGGGTGAGTCGTTCGGGTCGTTGTTCTCCGGCCGGGGGCTGGGGGTGGCGGCGGGTGCGATGGCCGCGTGCGGGCTGGCCGGTTTGGTGTGTTCGGTGCTGTTGCTGCGCGGAGGCGGTGCGGGCGGCCGGGTCGCGAGGCGGGCGCGTGGCTGGTGGGGTCCGGGGTGCTGCTGGTGTTCCTCGACGGGTCGCTGCTGGCCTGGATGGGGTACACGATGATCGTGCCGGTGACGGGCTGGTTCGTGCCGGATCTGTGGTCGTCCTACGTGTCGGCGACCCTGGAGCCCACGGCGTTGACGTTGCTGTTCTGCGCGCTCGGCGTGGTCCTGTGGGCGGTGGCGGCGCTCGTCCACCGCAGGGTGGTGCGCGGCTCGTGTCGGCGCTGCGGACGCGGCGGGGGCTGGACCCCCGAGCAGGAGCGGCGCGTGCGGGCGCGGGCGCTGCGGGTGGGCCGGTGGGCCGTGGCGGTGGGCGTGGCGCTGGCCCTGCTCTACCCGGCGCTGCGGTTCCTGTGGCTGTTCGGGGTGGCGCTGGACTTCGGCGAGGAGGAGACCCGGCGGTTGCTGTCGGACCCCTTCACCGTGGCCGTGGGCCTGTCGCTGGGGTCGGCCGGGGTGGTCGGCGCGGTGCTCATGCTGGGTCTGGTCCAGCGGTGGGGGGTCCGGTTCCCCCGGTGGATGGTCGGGTTGGCCGGGCGGCGGGTGCCGGTCGCGCTGGCGGTGGTGCCCGCGAGTCTGGTGACCGTGGCCCTGGTGGCGATGGGCCGGAGCACCCTGGTGCAGGTGATGTCCGGTGCTCAGGGGGCGACCCCCGTCAGCGAGCCTGCGCACGCGAGCGTGTTCCTGTCGATGGGCGTGTGGGGTGCGGCGCTGGGGGTGGCGACGGCCGCCTACGCGGTGCGGCGGCGCGCGCAGTGCGGTGAGTGCGGTAAGGGCCTGCCCGAGGCCGAGCCGGCGCGGGCCGTGGTGGCCGGGTAGGGGCGGGCCGGGTTGGGGGGCGGGCGTCCGTGGCGGCGGCCCCTCCCCCGCCGGGGAAGGGGCCGCGTGAG